>NZ_JBVJSQ010000011.1:0-359082 GCF_055606485.1 Streptomyces sp. NPDC037083
ACGCCCGGTTACATTCCGAACCCGGAAGCTAAGCCTTACAGCGCCGATGGTACTGCAGGGGGGACCCTGTGGGAGAGTAGGACACCGCCGAACAATCATTCAAAGGGTTGGGATCTGAACTTCGGTTCAGGTCCCAACCCTTTTTTGTTCGTGGTCACTTGACGTTCATGTTCCGCCTCCAGCATCCACGGCATGGGTACTGCTGCAATGCTCCGGGCCGCAGGCGTCGGCGTCGGTGACGAGGTCATCGTGCCGGCCTTCGGGAACGTGGAAATCGCCGACGCGGTCACCGTGACGGGTGCGTTGCCGGTCTTCGCGGATGTCGACCCCATGACCTATTGCCTTGATGCGGCCGCCGTCGAAGCGGTCATCACTTCGCACACCGTCGCCGTCGTCGTCGTACACCGCTTCGGTCGGCCCGCGGAAGTCGGGCGGTTGCACGAAGTCGGGCGGAGGCACGGGTTGTTGGTGGTGGAGCACGAGGAGCATGAGGCTTCGTACGACGAGATCGCGCAACGTCGGGAGCGCGCCGCGTTTCTGGACGGCCGGTTGCGTGGGGTGCGGATGCCCGACGGCGGGCCCGGCCACACATATCAGCAGTACGTCGTGCGGGTGCCGGGGAACGGGCGGCCGGACCGCGACGCGTTCGCAAGGGCTTTGCGCGCCAAGGGAGTCGAATGCCGGGTGCCGGTGAGGACCCCGTCGCACCGATTGCCCGAGTTCAGGCGGTGCGTCTCGCTGCCGGAGACCGAGCGGGCGGCTGACGAGACACTCGCGTTGCCGGTGGACGCCTCGTTGACGAAGCGGGACATGCAGCGGATCGTGTCGGCCTGCAACGCGCTGGGCGGACTGCTTCAGCCCGCCCTCTGAACGAGTTTGGGAACACCGGCTTGTTCGGGGTATGATCTATTCCGTTGCCGCGAGGGAAACCTCGAAAAGTGACAGGCCCCCTTAGCTCAGTCGGCAGAGCGTCTCCATGGTAAGGAGAAGGTCAACGGTTCGATTCCGTTAGGGGGCTCCACAAAAAAGCCTCCGCCCTCTCGGGCGGGGGCTTTTTTCATGTCCGGGCCCTCCCCGGGCCCTTCTCACGCCACGCGCATCGCCAGGATCGCCATGTCGTCGGAAGGGGCGTCGGAGGCGAAGCGTTCCACGGCGCGCATGATGCGGGCGGCGACCGCGCCGGCCGTGAGGCCCGTGCAGGTCGTGAGGACGTCGGCGAGGCCGTCGTCGCCCAGCATGCGGGTGCCCTCGCGGCGCTCGGTGACACCGTCCGTGACGCAGAGCAGGACATCGCCCGGGTCGAGGGTGACGGTCTGCTCGTACAGTTGCAGATCCTCCATGACGCCCAGCAGCGGCTGCGGTTCGGCGGCCGGTTCGACCGTGCCGTCCTGGCGGAGGCGCAGGGGGAGCGGGTGGCCGGCGCAGACCACCTTCAGCTCCGCGCTGCCGTCCTCCTGCGGGCGCATCTCGCCGTAGAGGAGGGTCAGGAAGCGGCTGCGGGCGCCCTCGTCGAGGATGGCCGAGTTCAGGCGCTCCAGCACGGCCGGGCCGCTGAGGCCCTCTCGGGCCAGGAGCCTCAAGGCGTGTCTGGCCAGGCCCGTCACCGCCGCGGCGTTCGGGCCCGTGCCGCAGACATCGCCGATCGCGAAGCCGTACGCGCCGTCGCTGATCGGGAAGACGTCGTAGAAGTCGCCGCCGACCTCGTTGCCCTCGCCGGCCGCGCGGTAGATGACCTCGACCTCGACGCCGTCGATCGAGGGGAGCTCCGGAGGCAGCAGGCTGCGCTGCAGGGACTGGCTGATGGCCGTCCGCTCCGAGTAGAGGCGGGCGTTGTCGAGGGCGAGGGCCGCTCTGCGGCTCAAGTCCTCGGCCAGTTCCAGGATTTCCTGGCGGAAGTGCTCGTCGGTGGGCTTGCCGAGAGTCAGCATGCCGATGACGCGGTTGCGGGCGACCAGGGGAAGGACCACGGTCTCGCCGCCGACCGCGGACGCCGTGGCCAGCGTGGGGCCGATGCCCGAGGCCACCTGGTGGGTCGGGCCGCCGGTCAGCCCGAGGCTGCGCATGGAGCTGCGAAGGGCCGCGTCGTGCGCGGCCTCCGCGGGGGCCGGCCAGACCCGGGCGCCGGGGGTGGGGACCGGGTCCGGCGGCGCGACCTTCGACAGCAACGACTTGATGCCGTCGATGAGTTCCTCGTCCTCGTGCAGGACGTACGACAGGTAGGGGTCGGAAGCCTGGTCGGCGATCGTGTAGACAGCGCACCAGGTGGCCAGGGTCGGCACCGTCATCTGGGCCATCAGGGCCAGGGTCTGGTCGCGGTCCAGGGTGCCCGCGAGGAGATCGGACGCCTCGACGAGGAAGCTCAGGGAACCCCGGCGCAGGCGTTCCAGCTCGCCCAGGCGGGCGGACTCCACGGCCAGCGCGATGCGGTCGGCGGCGAACTGCAGGCGCAGGGCCTCCTCGTTGGAGTAGCGGCCCGGCCCCTCGGCCGCCACGCCGAGCGATCCCGTCAGCCGGCCCTCGACCTTCAGCGGGACCGTGACGACGGAACGCATGCCCGTGCCGCTCAGCAGGGGGACGGCGCCGGGCACGGCCAGCAGGTCCTCGTGGACGGCCGGCATCCGGGCCGAGCCGTAGCGGCCCGGGCCCGCTTCGACGGGCACGCGCGCGAAGCGCTGGCGGGCGGAGGGCAGGCCGGTGGAGGCGCGGACCTCCAACTCCGTTTCGTCGTCGGTGGCCAGGAGAAGGAAGGCGGAGTCGGCGTCCAGCATGTCGCGGGCGCGTTCCACCGTGCGCTGCAGGAGGCCGTCGAGGTCGTCCGGCGCGGGGGAGCCGATGAACACCTCGAAGGGGTCGGTGCTCTGGCCGTCGGAGCCGGTGGTCGTGTCGGCCGGGACGCGCAACGGCGTCTGCAGGACCGCCCGTTCGTGGTCACGGACGAGCAGGCAGACGGTCGACGGCTCGCCGTCGGTGTCGCGGACGCGCAGATGGGAGGCGTAGACGGGCGTGACGCGGCCGTTGGCGCCGCGGATGCCGTAGCTGCCCTCCCAGCGCGACAGCTGGAGGGCTTCCACGATCCCGGTGCTGGTGCCGGGGGTGTGCGGCCAGGCGGCGAGATCGGTGAGGGGCTTGCCGGTGACCTGGTCGGCCGGGTAGCCGAAGAGTTCCTCGGCGTCCTCGTTCCAGGCGGAGATGGCGCCCGTGCGGTCGATCTGCACGACCGCCACGCGCACGCGACTGTCGGCGAGCGGGAGAAGGTTCGCCGGCAGAGAAGGGCCGGCCGCGCGGGTGCCCACCGGGCGGTCGGGGAGATCGAGTCGGAACCAGACCTGTTTGTGGGTCGGCGTGTACTCGACGCCCCAGCGGGCGGCGATGGCCGCGCACAGCTGGAGGCCGCGGCCGCCCTCGCGGTCGGGGCTGCCCATGGTGGCCAGGGAGCCCTGGAGGGGGATCTCGCGTTCCGGATACCGATCGGCCACCTCGATGCGTACGCCGTCGTCGCTGCGCAGGCACAGGACGTCGGCGTGGGTGCCCGCGTGGACGACGGCATTGGTCACCAGTTCGCTGGTGAGCACCACGGCGTCGTCGATGATGTCGCCGAAGCCCCAGCCCTGGAGGGTGTCGCGGACGAAGGACCGGGCGGTCGCCACCGATCGCCCGACGGGCTCGAAGCTGGCGGCCGCGCGCGCGGTGATCACAGAACTCCTCGGCCGGTTGTCTGCGGACAGGGTTCCCTGGCCGGTCTGGTCGCGCCGCTGCCGGGGCGGGCGCGTGCCTGAGGGCCGGGGGTCCGGGGTCTGTCCCCCCGGGATCAGTCCGGTGGTCATGTGTGCGGTCGCCCCTCCGATGCCCGCTCGTGCTGGTGCCACCGCCCAGACCGGTCGGACCGGTGTGGCTGGACAGCCGCATGCAAGGTTACTTACCTTCCGGGGCCGTGCGGATGCCGGTCGCCGGTGTTTCCGCCCGAGGGTGTGCGGACCGTGTGCGAAGCTGCCGAACTGTTATGGCCTGGTTCGGCAAGGGTGAAACACTGGGCAGGTGTCTTGTGAAGGTCCGGGCGGACTGAGTGTCTTCTGAGTACAGGGGGCAGCAGCCCCTCGGGCACGCCTGGTTTCATCGGGCGGAATACCCATGGGTAACGGGCACGGCGAGAAGCAGCACCCAGGCACAGCGGTAACGGTCGACCCCTGCGGGAGGGATCAAGTGGAGTCTGGCGCAGCGACGCGGGGCACTAAGGCGCGCGCGAAAGGCGGACAGTCTCTGAGCAGGCCACGCACGCCGCGGGGCGGGACGACCGTCGTGGACACGGCGGCCCTGAACCGGCTGATGGTGGCCCTGGTCTCGATGCGGGACGGGAACTTCCGCAAGCGGCTCACGGTGTCCGGGGACGGCGTGATGTCGGAGATCGCGGCCGTGTTCAACGAGGTCGCGGACCGTAATCTGCACCTCACGGGCGAGCTGTCGCGCGTGCGGCGCATGGTGGGACGCGAGGGAAAGCTCACCGAGCGGCTGGAGACGGGAGCCTGCGAGGGGTCCTGGGCGACCGCCATCGACAACTCGAACGCGCTGGTCGACGACCTCGTACGGCCTGTGTCCGAGGTCGGGCGGGTGCTGTCGGCGGTGGCCGAGGGTGATCTGTCGCCGCGGATGGAGCTGCGGACGCATACGCCGGAGGGGGCCGGGCATCCGCTGCGCGGGGAGTTCCTGAAGGTCGGGCGGACGGTCAACAACCTGGTCGACCAGCTCTCGACATTCACCGACGAGGTCACGCGCGTGGCCAGCGAGGTGGGCACCGAGGGCAAGCTGGGCGGGCAGGCCCAGGTGCGCGGTATGTCGGGTTCGTGGAAGGACCTCACGGAGTCCGTCAACACGATGGCGTACCGGCTGACGGCGCAGGTGCGCGACATCGCGCTGGTGACGACGGCCGTGGCCAAGGGCGATCTGTCCCGGAAGGTGACGGTTCACGTCGAGGGCGAGATGCTCGAGCTGAAGAACACCGTCAACACGATGGTGGACCAGCTCTCCGCGTTCTCCTCCGAGGTCACCCGGGTCGCGCGCGAGGTGGGCACCGAGGGCATCCTCGGCGGTCAGGCGCAGGTGTCCGGTGTGGACGGCGTCTGGAAGGAGCTCACCGATTCGGTGAACACCATGGCCGGGAACCTGACGGCCCAGGTGCGCGGGATCGCGGAGGTGACGACGGCGGTCGCCAACGGCGATCTGTCGCAGAAGGTGACGGTGTCGGCGCGCGGCGAGGTCGCGCAGCTCGCCGACACGATCAACCAGATGACCGAGACGCTGCGGACCTTCGCCGACGAGGTCACGCGCGTCGCCAACGAGGTGGGCGCCGCCGGGCAGCTGGGCGGCCAGGCGAACGTGCCGGGTGCGGCCGGCACCTGGAAGGACCTGACGGACTCCGTCAACACCGTGTTCCGCAACCTCACCACGCAGGTGCGGGACATCGCGGCCGTGACGACGGCCGTGGCCAGCGGCGACCTGTCGCAGAAGGTCACGGTGGACGTGGCCGGCGAGATGCTGGAGCTGAAGAACACCGTCAACGGGATGGTCGACCAGCTGTCGGCCTTCGGCGCCGAGGTCACGCGGGTGGCGCGGGAGATCGGGGTCGAGGGCGAGCTGGGCGGTCAGGCGCAGGTGTCGGGCGCGGCCGGCACCTGGAAGGACCTGACGGACTCCGTCAACACGGCGTTCAGGAATCTCACCGGACAGGTGAGGAACATCGCGCAGGTCACCACGGCGGTGGCCAACGGCGACCTGTCGCAGAAGGTCACCGTGGACGTCTCCGGCGAGATGGCGCAGCTGAAGAACACCGTGAACACGATGGTGGACCAGCTGTCGTCGTTCGCCGACCAGGTGACGCGGATGGCCCGGGACGTGGGCACCGAGGGCCGGCTGGGCGGCCAGGCGCGGGTGGACGGCGTCTCGGGGACCTGGAAGGAGCTCACGGACTCCGTCAACTCGATGGCCGGGAACCTGACCTCGCAGGTGCGCAACATCGCCCAGGTGACGACGGCCGTGGCCCGCGGCGACCTGTCGCAGAAGATCGACGTGGACGCGCGCGGGGAGATCCTGGAGCTGAAGAACACCATCAACACGATGGTCGACCAGCTCTCCGCCTTCGCCGACCAGGTGACCCGGGTCGCGCGGGACGTGGGCACCGAGGGCCGGCTGGGCGGGCAGGCGCAGGTGCCCGGTGTGGCCGGTGTGTGGCGGGACCTGACGGACTCGGTGAACGGCATGGCCGGCAACCTCACCGCCCAGGTGCGCAACATCGCCCAGGTCGCCACCGCGGTGGCCCGGGGCGATCTCTCCCAGAAGATCACCGTGGACGCGCGCGGGGAGATCCTGGAGCTGAAGAACACCCTGAACACGATGGTGGACCAGCTGTCGTCGTTCGCCCAGGAGGTCACGCGTGTGGCGCGTGAGGTGGGCACGGAGGGGCAGCTCGGCGGTCAGGCCGAGGTGCAGGGCGTCTCCGGCACCTGGAAGGACCTCACGCAGTCGGTGAACTTCATGGCGAACAACCTGACCATCCAGGTGCGTCAGATCGCCGAGGTCACCACCGCGGTCGCCAAGGGCGACCTGTCGAAGAAGATCACCGTCGACGCCAAGGGCGAGATCCTGGAGCTCGTCACCACCGTCAACACGATGGTCGACCAGCTGTCGTCGTTCGCCGAGCAGGTGACCCGGGTGGCCCGCGAGGTGGGCACCGAGGGCATCCTGGGCGGTCAGGCGCACGTGCCGGGCGTCACGGGCATCTGGAAGGACCTCAGCGGCAACGTCAACCTGATGGCCAAGAACCTGACCATGCAGGTGCGCAACATCTCCCAGGTCGCTGCGGCCGTCGCCAACGGCGACCTGACGCGGCAGGTGACGATCGAGGCGCGCGGCGAGGTCCAGCAGCTCGCCGACACCTTCAACACCATGGTGAAGACGCTGAGCTCGTTCGCCGAGCAGGTCACCAAGGTGGCCCGTGAGGTGGGCACGGACGGCATCCTGGGCGGTCAGGCGCATGTGCCGGGTGTGGCGGGCACGTGGAAGGACCTCACCGACTCGGTGAACGGCATGGCGTCCAACCTGACCGGTCAGGTGCGCAACATCGCCATGGTGACGACGGCGATCGCCAAGGGCGACCTGACGAAGAAGATCGACATCGACGCGCGCGGGGAGATCCTCGAGCTGAAGACGACGATCAACACGATGGTCGACCAGCTGTCGTCGTTCGCCGAGGAGGTCACGCGTGTGGCCCGCGAGGTGGGCACCGAGGGGCAGCTGGGCGGACAGGCACGCGTGCGTGACGTCGACGGCACCTGGCGCGACCTGACCGAGTCCGTGAACGAGATGGCCGGGAACCTGACCCGGCAGGTGCGGGCGATCGCCCGGGTGGCGACGGCGGTGACCAGGGGCGATCTGAACCTGAAGATCGACGTGGACGCTTCCGGGGAGATCCAGGAGCTCCAGGACTACATCAACAAGATGATCGCCAACCTGCGTGACACCACGATCGCCAACAAGGAGCAGGACTGGCTCAAGGGCAACCTCGCGCGCGTGTCCGCACTGATGCAGGGCCGGCGGGACCTCCAGGACGTGGCCTCGCTGATCATGAGCGAGCTGCCGCCCCTGGTGGCCGCGCAGCACGGCGCGTTCTTCCTGGCGATGCCGCCGGCCGACGGCGACGCCGACCAGTACGAACTGAGGATGCTGGGCTCGTACGGCTACTCGATGGGCTCGATGCCGTCGTCGTTCCGGCCGGGCGAGGCGCTGGTGGGGACGGCCGCCGAGGAGAAGCGGACGATCCTCGTCGCGAACGCCCCGAGCGGCTACCTGAAGATCTCCTCGGGCCTCGGTGAGGCCCCGCCCGCGCAGGTGATCGTGCTGCCGGTGCTGTTCGAGGGGCAGGTGCTCGGCGTGATCGAGCTGGCGTCGTTCACGCCGTTCACGCAGATCCAGAAGGACTTCCTCAACCAGCTCGCCGAGATGATCGCGACCAGCGTCAACACGATCTCCGTCAACACCAAGACGGAGCAGCTGCTGAAGCAGTCGCAGGAGCTGACGGAGCAACTGAGGGAGCGTTCGGCGGAGTTGGAGCAGCGGCAGAAGGCGCTGCAGGCGTCCAACGCCGAACTGGAGGAGAAGGCCGAGCTGCTGGCCCAGCAGAACCGGGACATCGAGGTGAAGAACACCGAGATCGAGGAGGCGCGCCAGGTCCTGGAGGAGCGCGCCGAGCAGCTCGCGGTGTCGATGCGCTACAAGAGCGAGTTCCTCGCCAACATGTCGCACGAGCTGCGGACGCCGCTCAACTCGCTGCTGATCCTGGCGAAGCTGCTCGCGGACAACGCGGAGGGCAACCTCTCGCCGAAGCAGGTCGAGTTCGCCGAGACGATCCACGGGGCCGGTTCGGACCTGCTCCAGCTCATCAACGACATCCTGGACCTGTCGAAGGTCGAGGCGGGCAAGATGGACGTCTCCCCGACGCGCATCGCGCTCGTCCAGCTGGTCGACTACGTGGAGGCCACCTTCCGTCCGCTGACCGCGGAGAAGGGCCTCGACCTGTCCGTGCGGGTCTCGCCGGAGCTGCCGGCCACGCTGCACACGGACGAGCAGCGGCTGTTGCAGGTGCTGCGCAACCTGCTGTCGAACGCGGTGAAGTTCACCGACTCCGGGTCGGTCGAGCTGGTCATCCGGCCGGCCGGTGCGGAGGTGCCGGTGCCGATCCGGGAGCAGTTGCTGGAGGCCGGTTCGCTGACCGACCCGGACGCCCCGCTGATCGCGTTCTCGGTGACCGACACCGGCATCGGCATCGCGGCCAGCAAGATGCGGGTGATCTTCGAGGCGTTCAAGCAGGCGGACGGCACCACCAGCCGCAAGTACGGCGGTACGGGCCTCGGGCTGTCGATCTCGCGGGAGATCGCCCAGCTGCTGGGCGGTGAGATCCACGCGCAGAGCGAGCCGGGGCGCGGCTCCACGTTCACGCTGTACCTGCCGCTGCACCCGAGCGAGCTGCCCCCGCAGGGGTACCAGCAGGTGGTGCCCGCCTTGGAGGCCGGCGACCTGGTGGCCTCGGAGAACGGGGCGGTCGAGCTGTCGGAGCTGTCGCCGGCGGAGATCCAGACGCCGGCGGAGGTGAGGTCGTACCAGGACGCGCAGAACGGTCCGGCGGCGCTCTTCCGGCGCCGGCGGCGCCTGGTGAGCGGCGGCGAGCAGGTCGGCCGGCCCGACCAGTGGCCGGCCCGCAGCCAGCAGACGGAGACGCCCGCGCGCGCGGGCATCCGGTTCGGCGGCGAGAAGGTGCTGATCGTGGACGACGACATCCGCAACGTGTTCGCGCTGACCAGCGTCCTGGAACAGCACGGGCTGTCGGTGCTGTACGCGGAGAACGGCCGGGAGGGCATCGAGGTCCTGGAGCAGCACGACGACGTGGCGGTCGTCCTGATGGACATCATGATGCCCGAGATGGACGGCTACGCGACGACGACGGCGATCCGGCGGATGCCGCAGTTCTCGGGGCTGCCGATCATCGCGCTGACCGCGAAGGCGATGAAGGGCGACCGGGAGAAGGCGATCGAGTCGGGCGCCTCCGACTACGTCACGAAGCCGGTCGACCCCGATCACCTGCTGACCGTGATGCAGCAGTGGATGCGGGACGCGTGAGGGGACCGGCGAGGTGACGGGAACATGCGGCGTGCGCCCGGAGTTGTTGACTCAGGGTGGCCGTCGCCGTGTAGCGGGGCGGAATTCGGGGAACCTTCTGGTCTCCTGCTGCGTTCCTGCTACGTGCACAGTGACATCACGGTGACAGGGTGTGGCGACGGTCGGGGTGCGGCTACCATGACCGGCACAAGGAAGGGCGGCGCAAAGGAGTCGTCCCCAGGGGCGGCGCCCGGTGCACTGCCGGGGCGAGGAGGGCGGGCCATGGTGCAGAAGGCCAAGATCCTCCTGGTCGATGACCGGCCGGAGAATCTGCTGGCGCTGGAGGCGATCCTCTCTGCGCTCGATCAGACGCTGGTGCGGGCATCGTCCGGGGAAGAGGCGCTCAAAGCACTGCTGACGGACGACTTCGCGGTCATTCTGCTGGACGTCCAGATGCCGGGAATGGATGGATTCGAGACGGCCGCGCACATCAAGCGGCGAGAGCGGACCAGGGACATTCCGATCATCTTCCTCACCGCGATCAACCACGGGCCGCACCACACCTTCCGCGGGTACGCGGCCGGCGCGGTGGACTACATCTCCAAGCCGTTCGACCCGTGGGTGCTCCGAGCGAAGGTCTCGGTGTTCGTCGAGCTGTACATGAAGAACTGCCAGCTGCGCGAGCAGGCGGCGCTGCTGCGGCTGCAGTTGGAGGGCGGTGGCGCCAAGGCCGCCGCGGGAGAGGCCAAGGAGCCGGCGGGGCTGCTCGCCGAGCTCTCCGCGCGCCTCGCCGCCGTCGAGGAGCAGGCGGAGGCCCTGTCCAAGCAACTGGACGACGAGTCGGCGGACGCGGCCGCGGTGGCCACGGCGGCCCACCTGGAACGCAAACTCACCGGTCTGCGGCGGGCGCTGGACGCCCTGGAGCCGGGCACCGGCGGCGGACCGCCCTCGGTGCCGTCGCCGAACTGAACGGAACTGGCGCGTGCGATGCGCGGAGTTGGGCGTGAAAGCGCGTCAGTTCCGTCCCCCGGACCGGTGGACGCGTCAGTTTCGCGCCTCGGCGGGGGCGACACGAACGGGTGAAGCAGTGGGCACGCGTGTCCCCTGTGGTCTCCACCGGTAACCTCACACCATGGCCTCACGTCCCTCCGCAGCCAAGAAGCAGCCCGCCAGGAAGGCGGCTGCTCGCGCGAAGGCTCCGGCGAAGAAGGCCGCTGCGAAAAAGGCCCCGGCGAAGAAGGCGCCCGCCAGGAAAGCCGCGGCCAGGAAACCCGTGCCCGCACCGGCTCCCAGTCCCACCGGCGGCGTCTACCGGCTCGTACGCGCCATCTGGCTCGGCCTGGCGCACGCCGTGGGCGCCGTGTTCCGGGGCATAGGGAACGGCGCGAAGAACCTCGATCCGGCCCACCGCAAGGACGGCGTCGCGCTGCTGCTCCTGGCCGTCGCGCTGATCGTCGCGGCGGGCACCTGGGCCGACCTGCGCGGTCCCGTCGGCGATCTCGTCGAGATTCTGGTGACCGGCGCCTTCGGCCGGCTCGACCTGCTCGTGCCGATCCTGTTCACCGTCATCGCCGTGCGCTTCATCCGCCACCCCGAGAAGCCCGAGGCCAACGGCCGCATCGTGATCGGTCTGTCCGCGCTTGTCATCGGCGTGCTCGGACAGGTCCACATCGCCTGCGGCGCGCCCGCCCGCAGCGCCGGCATGCAGGCCATAAGGGACGCCGGCGGCCTCATCGGCTGGGGCGCGGCGACCCCGCTCACCTACACGATGGGCGACGTCCTCGCCGTGCCGCTGCTGGTGCTGCTGACCGTCTTCGGTCTGCTGGTCGTCACGGCCACCCCGGTCAACGCCGTCCCGCAGCGGCTGCGGCAGCTCGGCGTGCGCCTCGGAATCCTGGCCGAGCCGGTCGAGGACGAGTACGCCGAGTTCGGCGACGACGAGGCGCGCTACGACGAGCAGTGGCGCGAGGCGCTGCCCGGGCGCCCCCGGAGGCGTTCGAGCGCCCCCCAGTCGTACGACCCCGACAGCGCCGAGCAGGAGGCGCTGACCCGGCGGCGCGGCCGCCCCCGGCGCTCCGCGGTGCCGCAGCCGGCCATGGACCGGCAGCTGGACGCCGTGGACTTCGCCGCGGCCGCGGCGGCCGATCTCGACGGCGCCGTCCTGCACGGCATGCCGCCCTCGCGGATCGTCGCCGACCTCACCCAGGGGGTGAGCGCGGGCGACGCGGAGCCGACCACGCCGACGCCGGTCCCGGCGCCGGCCCCCCGGCCCAAGCAGGAGAAGCTCAAGACCGGGGGTGCGGTACCCGACCTGACCAAGGCGGCCCCCGAGCAGATCCGCGAGCTGCCCTCGCGCGCCGAGCAGCTCCAGCTCTCCGGCGACATCACCTACGCCCTGCCCTCGCTCGACCTCCTGGAGCGCGGCGGCCCCGGCAAGGCGCGCAGCGCCGCCAACGACGCCGTCGTCGCCTCGCTGACGAACGTCTTCACCGAGTTCAAGGTCGACGCCGCCGTCACCGGCTTCACCCGCGGGCCGACGGTCACGCGCTACGAGGTCGAGCTCGGGCCCGCCGTCAAGGTCGAGCGGATCACCGCGCTGGCGAAGAACATCGCGTACGCCGTGGCCAGCCCCGACGTGCGGATCATCAGTCCGATCCCGGGCAAGTCCGCGGTCGGCATCGAGATCCCCAACACCGACCGCGAGATGGTCAACCTCGGCGACGTGCTGCGGCTCGCCGAGTCCGCCGAGGACGACGACCCGATGCTGGTCGCCTTCGGTAAGGACGTCGAGGGCGGCTACGTCATGCACTCGCTGGCGAAGATGCCGCACATACTGGTCGCCGGCGCCACCGGATCCGGCAAGTCGTCCTGCATCAACTGCCTGATCACCTCGGTCATGATCCGGGCGACCCCCGAGGACGTCCGGATGATCCTCGTCGACCCCAAGCGCGTCGAGCTGACCGCCTACGAGGGCATCCCGCACCTGATCACGCCGATCATCACCAACCCCAAGCGGGCCGCCGAGGCGCTCCAGTGGGTCGTCCGCGAGATGGACCTGCGCTACGACGACCTCGCCGCCTACGGCTACCGGCACATCGACGACTTCAACCGCGCCGTGCGCGAGGGGACCGTCAAGCCGCCCGAGGGGAGCGAGCGCGAGCTCCAGCCGTACCCGTACCTGCTGGTGATCGTCGACGAGCTCGCCGACCTGATGATGGTCGCGCCGCGGGACGTCGAGGACTCGATCGTGCGCATCACGCAGCTCGCGCGCGCGGCCGGAATCCACCTGGTGCTCGCCACGCAGCGCCCGTCGGTCGACGTCGTCACCGGTCTGATCAAGGCGAACGTGCCCTCACGGCTCGCGTTCGCCACCTCCTCGCTCGCCGACTCCAGGGTCATCCTCGACCAGCCGGGCGCCGAGAAGCTGATCGGCAAGGGCGACGGGCTGTTCCTGCCGATGGGCGCGAACAAGCCCACCCGTATGCAGGGCGCGTTCGTGACCGAGGCCGAGGTCGCGGCGGTCGTCCAGCACTGCAAGGACCAGATGGCGCCCGTCTTCCGGGACGACGTCACCGTCGGCACGAAGCAGAAGAAGGAGATCGACGAGGACATCGGCGACGACCTCGACCTGCTGTGCCAGGCGGCCGAACTGGTCGTCTCCACCCAGTTCGGGTCGACGTCCATGCTCCAGCGCAAACTGCGCGTGGGCTTCGCCAAGGCCGGCCGGCTGATGGACCTGATGGAGTCTCGGAACATCGTCGGGCCCAGCGAGGGCTCCAAGGCGCGTGACGTTCTCGTGAAGCCCGACGACTTGGACGGAGTCCTCGCCGTGATCCGGGGGCAGTCTGAGGGGTAGACGTCGGTCGAGGGGAGCGGAGGCGGCCGTGACTCACCCGTTAGAGAACGTCGGGCAACCGTTTCCCTTCGCCGTACGTCAAGTTGAGCGAAGAGGACAGGTGCGGCTCCCGTCGGTGCCGTAACCGGCCCGCCGTCGGCGTGTCCGGCCATACCGATGGCGTAAAGGTCCCACCGTCCGGTTGCCCCTCCGTTCGGCACCCCCCCTAGACTGAACCTCCAGCACAGGTGGCTACACGCTCGAAAGGCGCCCCCGTGTCCATCGGCAACTCCCCTGAAGACGAGCGTCCGTTCGAAGACCCGTCCGAGGAAGCCCCCGTCTCCATCGGTCGCGCCCTGAAGCAGGCGCGCATCGCGGCCGGGCTGACCGTCGACGACGTCAGTACCGCCACCCGGGTCCGCATCGCCATCGTGCACGCCATCGAAGCGGACGACTTCGCCCCCTGCGGCGGGGACGTCTACGCGCGCGGGCACATCCGGACCCTGGCCAGAGCCGTCCACCTCGACCCCGCCCCGCTGATCGAGCGGTACGACGCCACCCACGGCGGACGCCCCGCGCCCACCCCGGCCGCACCCATGTTCGAGGCGGAACGCATCCGCCCCGAGCGGCGGGGGCCGAACTGGACCGCCGCCATGGTCGCCGCGATCGTCGCCGTCGTCGGGTTCGTCGGCTTCACCGCGTTCCAGGGCGGCGACGACGGCGGATCGAAGGAGCAGGTCGCCGACGGCGGCACCCCCTCGAGCGGCAAGACCGCCTCGCCCACGCCGAAGACCGAAAAGCCCGCCGACCAGACTCCGGAGCCCACCGACAGCGCCATCGCCGCGGCTCCCCAGGACAAGGTGACCGTCCAGGTCAGCGCCGCCGACGGACGCAGCTGGATCTCCGCCAGGGACCACAACGGACGGATGCTCTTCGACGGCCTGCTCAAGCAGGGCGACTCGAAGACCTTCCAGGACAGCGAGAAGATCAACCTCGTGCTCGGCGACGCCGGAGCGATCGATCTGTTCGTCAACGGAAAGAAGCTCAACGACGACTTCCAGCCCGGAGCGGTGGAGCGTCTGACGTACACGAAGGGCGACCCGCAGGCGGGTTGAGCCCGGCGTGCCTTGGTGCGTACGGGGTTGGCGAAGATCGCCAACCCCGTCGACATGGGCTGTCAGCGAGACGAAGTAGTCTTGAGCCCATGCCTGAACGCCGTACCGTCGCACTCGTCACCCTTGGCTGCGCCCGTAACGAGGTGGACTCGGAGGAGCTCGCAGGCCGTTTGGAGGCGGACGGCTGGCAGCTCGTGGAGGACGCCGAGGAAGCCGACGTCGCCGTCGTCAACACCTGCGGCTTCGTCGACGCCGCCAAGAAGGACTCCGTCGACGCCCTGCTGGAGGCCAACGATCTCAAGAGCCACGGCAGAACCCAGGCCGTCGTGGCCGTGGGCTGCATGGCCGAGCGGTACGGCAAGGAGCTCGCCGACGCCCTCCCCGAGGCCGACGGCGTGCTCGGTTTCGACGACTACGCCGACATCTCCGACCGCCTCCAGACCATCCTGAACGGTGGCATCCACGCCTCCCACACCCCGCGCGACCGGCGCAAGCTGCTGCCGATCAGCCCGGCCGAGCGACAGTCGGCGGCGGACGTGGCCCTTCCCGGGCACGGCGCTCCCACGGACCTGCCCGAGGGCCTGGCCCCGCAGTCCGGACCCCGCGCGCCCCTGCGGCGACGGCTGGACGGCGCCCCCGTGGCCTCCGTCAAGCTCGCCTCCGGCTGCGACCGGCGCTGCTCCTTCTGCGCCATCCCGTCCTTCCGCGGCTCCTTCATCTCGCGCCGGCCGAGCGATGTGCTGAACGAGACGCGCTGGCTGGCAGAGCAGGGCGTCAAGGAGATCATGCTGGTCTCCGAGAACAACACCTCCTACGGCAAGGACCTCGGCGACATCCGTCTGCTGGAGTCGCTGCTGCCCGAGCTCGCCGAGGTCGACGGACTGGAGCGGGTGCGTGTCAGCTACCTCCAGCCGGCCGAGATGCGGCCGGGTCTCATCGACGTGCTCACCTCGACGCCGAAGATCGCGCCCTACTTCGACCTGTCCTTCCAGCACTCCGCGCCCGGCGTGCTGCGCGCGATGCGCCGCTTCGGCGACACCGACCGCTTCCTCGAACTGCTCGACACCATCCGCGGCAAGGCACCCCAGGCGGGCGTGCGCTCCAACTTCATCGTGGGCTTCCCCGGTGAGTCCGAGGCCGATCTGGCCGAGCTCGAGCGCTTCCTGAACGGCGCGCGGCTGGACGCCATCGGCGTCTTCGGCTACTCGGACGAGGACGGCACCGAGGCCGCGACGTACGACGACAAGCTGGACGTGGACGTCGTCGCGGAGCGGCTGGCCCGGGTCTCCCGGCTCGCCGAGGAGCTCGTCTCGCAGCGGGCCGAGGAACGCGTGGGCGAGACCGTGCACGTGCTCGTGGAGTCGGTGGACGACGAGGGCGTGCACGGCCGCGGCGCGCACCAGGCGCCCGAGACGGACGGCCAGGTGCTGCTCACATCGGGCGAAGGCCTGAGCGTCGGTCGTATGGTCGAGGCGAAGGTGGTCGGCACGGAAGGCGTCGACCTGGTGGCCGAGCCCCTGCCGGGCTCGTCCGGGTGTAGTGAGGAGGCGGCCAGATGACGGGTGTTCCGGCGTCGGCTCCGGGCGGCTCCTCGCAGGCCTCGGCGGCCCACGCATCGGATGCGCAGGCCCCGAAGGGCCCGCAGGCTTCACAGGCCGCACAGGCCGCACAGGCCGCACAGGCCGAGGTGGCCGTGGCGGGGCCCACCGGTGGGCCCGTGGCCGGTCCCGCGGGCGTGTCCGCCGTCGCGGACGCCGCCGCCGGGACCACGGATCCTCAGGGGGGCGCCAAGCCGCCGCGCGGCGCGAAGATCGCGGCCGCCGCCGTCAACCAGGCGAGCGTCTGGAACATCGCCAATCTCCTGACGATGCTTCGGCTGCTCCTGGTGCCCGGCTTCGTGGCGCTGATGCTGGCCGCCGGCGGCTACGACCCGGCATGGCGGTCGTTCGCCTGGGCGGCCTTCGCCATCGCCATGATCACCGACCTGTTCGACGGGCACCTGGCGCGCACGTACAACCTCGTCACCGACTTCGGGAAGATCGCCGACCCCATCGCCGACAAGGCGATCATGGGAGCGGCGCTGATCTGCCTCTCCTCGCTCGGCGACCTGCCGTGGTGGGTGACGATCGTGATCCTCGGCCGGGAACTCGGCATCACCCTGCTGCGTTTCCTGGTCATCCGGTACGGCGTCATCCCGGCGAGCCGGGGCGGCAAGCTCAAGACGCTCACCCAGGGCGTGGCCGTCGGCATGTACGTCCTGGCGCTGACGGGCTGGCTGGCCACCCTGAGGTTCTGGGTGATGGCCGCTGCGGTCGTCCTGACCGTGGTGACCGGGCTGGACTATGTGAGACAGGCCATTGTGCTGCGCAGGCAGGGAATCGCGGAGCGCAGGGCCGCGTCGGAGGAGACGGAAGCGTGAATTCCACGGCCGCCGACGTGGTGCGACTACTCACAGTGAGGCGGGAGACGCTCGCCGTGGCCGAGTCGCTGACCGGTGGCCTGGTCGCGGCGGAGATCACAGCGGTCCCCGGAGCGTCCAAGGTCTTCCGTGGTTCGGTCACGGCGTACGCCACCGACCTCAAGCACGAGCTGCTCGGCGTCGACGCCGGCCTCCTGGAAGCCCGTGGGGCCGTGGACGCGCAGGTCGCGGCCCAGATGGCGGCCGGAGCGCGCAAGACGCTCGGGGCCGACTGGGGCGTCGCGACCACCGGCGTAGCCGGGCCGGACGCGCAGGACGGACAGCCCGTGGGGACGGTCTACGTGGCGCTGGACGGGCCTTCCGCGGTGGATTCCGGTTCTGCCGCTGGCGGAAAAGTGGAGGCCCTGCGGTTGAACGGCGACCGGGCGGAAATTCGTAGAGAGAGTGTACGGAGCGTACTCGCACTGCTCCTGACAGAGCTTGCGGGCGAACACACCGGGAATGAGCGGGCACAGGATACGGAACAGAACGGGGGGTTTTGATGTTTGCAGCCCTGAGTGAACACGACATCGCTCCCCGCACGGCCGCAGCGCGAGGCGGTACGGTGGGGCGTGAAGGATGCGGCTACGCGGTCCGAGGAGGGAGCCACCGATGATTCTGCTCCGTCGCCTGCTGGGTGACGTGCTGCGTCGGCAGCGCCAGCGCCAGGGCCGTACTCTGCGCGAAGTCTCCTCGTCCGCCCGAGTCTCACTCGGCTATCTCTCCGAGGTGGAGCGGGGGCAGAAGGAGGCTTCCTCCGAGCTGCTCTCCGCCATCTGCGACGCGTTGGACGTACGGATGTCCGAGCTCATGCGAGAAGTGAGCGACGAGCTCGCCCTCGCCGAGCTGGCACAGTCTGCAGCGGCCACCCCCAGCCAGCCTGTGCCCACGTCGGTTCGCCCGATGCTGGGTTCCGTGTCGGTGACCGGTGTGCCACCGGAGCGGGTGACCATCAAGGCACCCGCAGAAGCGGTGGACGTGGTCGCCGCGTGAGAGGCACGCGGCGTGGGCTCCTGAGCCCGCGCCGGCACGTCCGCAGGTACGTGCACAGGCAGTGAGGCCCCGGCCGGGGCTTCTCCGGATGGACCCGGGGAAGGTGCGGTCGGGGTTTTCCGCGTCCGGGGTCCGTTTGCCGGTGTCGGCGGCCGAGGTCATCGTGGAGGGGCACGGTGGGAGCCGAACACCGGAGGTACGGATGTACGTCGTGAAGAGTTCCCTTTCCGACACCGACCTGACGACCGTCTCCGAGGCGCTGCAGGGCGCTCTCGTCGATCTGGTCGACCTGTCGCTCGTCGCCAAACAGGTCCACTGGAACGTCGTCGGGCCCCGCTTCCGTTCCGTGCACCTCCAACTCGACGAGGTCGTGGACGTCGCCCGCGTCCACTCCGACACCGTGGCGGAGCGAGCCTCGGCACTGGGCGTCTCGCCGGACGGGCGGGCGGCCACGGTGGCGGCCGGCAGCGGCATCGACGCGGTGCCGGAGGGCTGGGTCAAGGACTCCGACGCGGTCGGGGCGCTGGTGGCGGCTCTGGGTGCGGTGATCACCCGGATGCGTCAACGGGTCGCCGCGACCGGTGACGCGGATCCCGTGAGCCAGGACATCTTCATCGGGATCACGGCCGATCTCGAGAAACACCACTGGATGTTCCAGGCGGAGAACGCGTGAGGCGGCGGACGCGGCAGAGGCGGCAGAGCGCTGCGGGCGGCCCGGTGACGGCCCCGTCGTTGTGATGTCGTGGACGGATTGCGCGTGATCCGCTCGAGACTCGGCTGGAGGCGACGGCCATGGCGGTGCGCATAGCGAGGCGTGGGGCCGTGTCAGGGCCGGGACTGGCGTTGTGTCTGGGGCTGGGCGCGCTGTGGTGGTGGGCGGTGGTGAGGCTCGCCGTGGTGCCCGGCGCCGGCGTCCTGGAGGGAACGGTGGCCGCCGGGGGCTGGGGGCTGAGCCTGCTCCCGGTGCACTGCGTTGCCAAGGCGCGGGCGGTGGGGGCGGTCGCGGAAGGGCGGTGGAGAGCCGCTTGGCGGGGGCAGGGGAGGGGGCTGGGGTGGGGGGCTGGGCCGCAGCCGGGGAGTGGCGGGGATTTGGGGGGCGTGGCTGGTGCTGGTGTTGGTGCGGGGAGTGGTGAGGGCGGGGGTCCTGGTCGGGGTGCCGGTGCGGGTGCGGGTGGCGGTGGTGGTGCCGGTGTGGAGAGTGGTGATGTCGGGGGTCGTGGTGGGAGTGCGGGGGCGGGGGTGGGTTGAGGGGCGGTGCGGGGGTATCTGGGGAATCTGGTCACCAGGGCATTGCCACGCCCCCGTTCGGGCGGAGGATCTGGCCCGTGGTGAACGCCGAGGCGTCCGAGGCCAGGTGGAGGACGGCGTGGGCGATGTCCTCCGGCTCTCCGACCCGGCCGAGCGGCGACATGCGCGCCATTCGCGCCTCGGTCTGCGCCTGTGCGCCCGCGTCGTGACGATCGGTCATGGGGGTGCGGATCCAGCCCGGGGCGACCGCGTTGACGCGAATGCCGTAGCGGCCGACCTCCGTCGCCAGCGTCTTCGTCAGCTGGACCACGGCCGCCTTGGCGACGCCGTAGCAGAGCAGTCCGGGGCCGCCGGTGTCCACGGCGCCCGAGGCCATGGTGACGATGCTGCCGCCGGTGTCGCGCGTCAGCATCAGGCGGGCCGCCTCCTGGCAGGCGTACAGCACGCCCTTGAAGTTGACGGCCAGGACCCGGTCCAGGTCCTCGTCCCGGGTCTCCAGGACCGGGCTGCTGTGCATGATCCCGGCGACCGCGGCCATGACGTCCAGCCGCTCGCAGGACTCCACGGCCTCGCGGACCTGGACGCGGTCGGTGACGTCGAGGTGGTGGGTCCGGGCGGTTCCGCCCAGGTCCTCGATCAGCCTCGCCGTCTCCCGCAGGCCCTGCGCGTCGCGGTCCGCGCCGTGCACGGTGGCGCCCGCCCGGGCGAGCAGTACGGCGCAGGCGCGGCCGATTCCGCTCGCGGCGCCGGTGACGAATGCGGTGCGTCCGGTGAGGTCGTACGCCTTCACGGCCATGAAGGGACGGTACGAGGGTTTCTGACGGTCCGTCAATTGTCAGAGTGCGTATCGGCGGCTGTCGTTGGCTCTCGTGCACGGTCGATGAGTGGTGCGGTCCACGGGCGGGTGGGGTCGATGAGTGGTGCGGTCGACTGATGGCGCCTTCGGCAGGCGGTGCGGTCGACTAGCGGTGGGGGCGGCGGCGGTCGGGGGCGCCGACGGGCGGTCGGGGCGACTGAGCGCGTCAGCGGGCGGTGCGGGAACGGAAACGGTGTGTCGGCGGGGAGCCCGGCGCCGGGGCGGGGCCCGTCTGGCAGGTCGGGCACCAGTAGGTCGGGCGCTCGCGGGAGCCGTCGCCCTGGTCGGCCACGCGGATCTGTGTGCCGCAGCGCAGGCAGGGGCGGGGGGTGCGGCCGTAGACGAACAGGTCCGGGCCGCGTCGGCCCGTCGTGTTGCGGACCGGGCGGTCCCGGTTGGCCTCCAGCAGCTTCTTCGCGAGTGCGGGCAGCTTCGCGGCGCGGTCGGCGGGGAGCGCGCCGACCGGGAGCCACGGGGTGGCGCCCAGGAGGAAACAGAGCTCGCTCTTGTAGACGTTGCCGATGCCGGCCAGATTCCGCTGGTCGAGGAGGACCTCGCCGAGTGGGCGGTCGGGGTCCGCGAACAGGTTGGCGCGTGCTTGCTCGGGGTCCCAGTCGGGGCCGAGCAGATCGGGACCGAGGTGACCGACGGCTCGCTGCTCATCGGCGGTGCGCATCAGGTCGAGGACGGGGAGCCGGTAGCCGACGGCGGTGCGGTCGTGGGCCCCGAGGATCGCCCGGATCTGGTGTGCCGGGCCGCCGGTCCAGTGCTGGTCGTTCCGGTAGACCTTCCAGGCGCCGTCCATCCGCAGGTGCGAGTGGAGCGTGAGGCCGCCTTCGATACGGGTGAGGAGATGCTTGCCGCGCGGGGTGACGTCCAGGACGGCTCGTCCGGTGAGGTCGGCGGTGGCGTACTTGGGGACCCGGAGATCGGAGCGGGTCAGCACCTTTCCCGCGAGGGCGTCGTGCAGACGTCTCGCGGCCTGCCAGACCGTGTCGCCTTCGGGCATGGGTCAAGGGTGACATGCGTGAGCGGGAGGGCGCCGGACGGCGTGGGCGTGCGCTGCGGTCAGCGCTGTGGTCGGTGGGGAGGTCCGCCGGCGGGTCCGGTCCCCCGCTCGGTGGTGGTGGTGGTGGTGGGCGGGGGCTTGGCGTGACCGGGTCGGTGGAGTGGAGTCGAGTCGGGGGGTGGGTTCGGTGTGGTGTGTGTGGTGCTGCAGGCGCTTGCTGTCATGCGCGCAGGCGTAGGCCCCGCGGGGTCGCGATGAAGCCCGCTCCTTCCAGGAGGTTGCCGATGGGGGAGGTGAGGGCGGAGGCGCCGTTGACGCGTTCCACCGTGACGGTGCCGAGGGAGCCCGCGCGCGCGGCCTCCGCGAGGGCCTCCGCCGCGGTGTGCAGGCGCGGATCGTCCGCGGGCGTGTCCTCGCTGTTCGGGGCGGAGGGCCAGGCCAGCAGGGTCTTGCCGCCGCGCTCCATGTAGAGCGTCAGCTCGCCGTCGACGAGCACCACCAGGGAGCCGGCCTTGCGACCCGGCTTGTGCCCGGCCCCGCTCGGTGGTTCGGGCCAGCCCAGGGCGGCGCCGTAGGCGTTCGCCGGGTCGGCGGCGGCGAGGACGACGGCGCGGGAGGCGTTGCCGTCGCGGTTGCGGCCCTGGGCGTGACCGCGGAAGGGGCGGCCGGTCGGGACCGAGCCGTTGGAGAAGCCGCTCCCTCCTCGCGCGCCGCTGCTTCCCCGTGGTCCTCCGGCGCCCGGAGCCGCCAGGTCCCGTGGCGAGACGTACTCGCCCGGCGAGGCGGGTGCCCCCGGAGCGCCGAACGGCGAGGCGAAGGGGGCGTCGAGGTCGGGGACGTTCCACACGTCGTCGGACGGGGAGCCGTCGGGGAAGACGAAGTCGTCCGGGGCGCCCGCCGACGGGCCGGGGGCGGGCAGGGGCTCGCCGCGGTCGCGGGCGTTGGCCACCGCGCGCAGGCGGTCCACGGCGCCGTCCATGGCGAACTGCGCGGCGCCGAGGCCTTCGACGACGTACCCGCGACGCGCCTGACCGCTCTCCTCGAAGACGGAGAGGATGCGGTACGTCGCCGAGAAGCCGCCCTCGACGCCCTCGGCCGCGACCGCGCCCCGAGTGACCACACCGTGCCGGTCGAGAAGGGTCCGGGCGAGCGCGTGGGCGCGGACGGTGGCGTCGGGCTCGTGGGCCGGCAGCAGGGACCAACGGCCCGCGACGGTCGGGGGACCGCTGCGGGAGGCCGGGCGGGCCGCGCCCGTCAGCGAGCCGTACCGGCCGCGCGGGATCGTGCGCTTGGCGCGGTGGGCCGTGGAGCCGGCCGTGCGGCCCGAGCCCAGCAGGGAGCGCATGGGGGCGAGCGTGTCGTTGGTGAGCCGGCCGGACCAGGCCAGGTCCCAGACGATGTCGGCGAGCTGGGGGTCGGTGGCGTCCGGATGGGTGGTGGCGCGGACCTGGTCGGCGATCTGACGGAAGAACAGGCCGTAGCCCCCGGAGAGCGCGTCCAGGACGGACTGGTGCAACGCCGTCAGCTCCAGGGGGTGGGGCGGCGGAAGCAGCAGGGGCGCGGCGTCCGCCACGTACAGCGAGACCCAGCCGTCCTTGCCGGGGAGGGCGCCGGCCCCGGCCCAGACCACCTCGCCGGCCGCGGTGAGTTCGTCGAGCATCGCGGGCGCGTAGTCCCGTACGCGCGACGGCAGGACGAGCTTCTCCAGGGCCGAGGCGGGCACCGACGCGCCCTGGAGTTGCTCGACGGCGCGCACCAGACCGTCGACGCCACGTAGGGAATGGCCCTTGCCGATGTGTTGCCACTGGGGCAGGAACTGGGCCAGCGCGGGCGGCGGGACCGGCTCCAGTTCGTGCCGCAGCGCGGCCAGGGAGCGGCGGCGCAGCCTGCGCAGGACTGTCGCGTCACACCATTCCTGGCCGATGCCGGCCGGGTGGAACTCGCCCTGGACGACGCGCCCGCTCGCCGCGAGCCGCTGGAGGGCCCCCTCGGTGACCGCCACGCCGAGGCCGAAGCGGGTGGCCGCGGCGGTGGAGGTGAAGGGGCCGTGGGTACGGGCATGGCGTGCGAGGAGGTCGCCGAGAGGATCCTTGACCGGTTCGGTGAAGGCCTCCGGCACGCCCACCGGCAGGGCAGTGCCGAGCGCGTCGCGCAGCCGGCCCGCGTCCTCGATCGCGGCCCAGTGTTCGGCGCCGGCGACGCGGACCCGGATGGCGCGGCGCGCGGTGGCCAGCTCCTGCGCCCAGTGCGGTTCGGCTCCGCGCTCGGCCAGTTCGGCGTCGGTGAGCGGGCCGAGGAGGCGCAGGAGGTCCGCCACGCCCTCCGCGTCCTTCACCCGGCGGTCCTCGGTGAGCCACTGGAGCTCCTGTTCCAGCTCGGTGAGGACTTCGGCGTCGAGCAGTTCGCGCAGCTCGGCCTGACCGAGCAGCTCGGCCAGCAGCCGCGAGTCCAGGGAGAGGGCGGCGGCGCGGCGCTCGGCGAGCGGGGAGTCCCCCTCGTAGAGGAACTGGGCGACGTATCCGAAGAGCAGGGACCGGGCGAAGGGGGACGGCTCCGCGGTGGTGACCTCGACAAGGCGCACCTTGCGGGACTCCAGGTCGCCCATCAGCTCCACGAGGCCGGGGACGTCGAAGACGTCCTGAAGGCACTCGCGGACCGCTTCCAGGACGATCGGGAACGATCCGAACTCACTCGCCACCTGGAGCAGTTGAGCGGCCCGCTGGCGCTGCTGCCACAGGGGCGTGCGCCTGCCGGGGTTGCGGCGCGGCAGCAGCAGTGCGCGGGCGGCGCACTCGCGGAAGCGGGCCGCGAACAGCGCCGAGCCGCCGACCTGGTCGGTGACGATCTGGTCGACCTCGCCCTTGTCGAAGACGACGTCCGCCGCGCCGACGGGGGCCTGGTCGGCGTCGTACTCCGTGCCGATCTTCGTCGGTTCCTGGTCGAGCAGGTCCAGGCTCATCAGGTCCGCGTCCGGCAGGCGCAGCACGATGCCGTCGTCGGCGTGCATGACCTGCGCGTCCATGCCGTACCGCTCGGAGAGTTTGGCGCCGAGCGCGAGGGCCCAGGGGGCGTGGACCTGCGCGCCGAACGGGGAGTGGACGACGACCCGCCAGTCGCCGAGTTCGTCGCGGAAGCGCTCCACGACGATCGTGCGGTCGTCCGGGACGTGGCCGCAGGCCTGGCGCTGCTCGTCCAGGTAGGAGAGCACGTTGTCGGCCGCCCAGGCGTCCAGGCCGGCGGTGAGCAGACGCAGCCTGGCGTCCTCCTTGGGCAGGGAGCCGACCTCGCGCAGGAACGCGCCCACCGCGCGGCCCAGCTCCAGCGGACGGCCCAACTGGTCGCCCTTCCAGAAGGGCAGGCGGCCCGGGACCCCGGGGGCGGGGGAGACGAGGACGCGGTCGCGGGTGATGTCCTCGATGCGCCAGGAGCTGGTGCCGAGGGTGAAGACATCGCCGACGCGGGACTCGTAGACCATCTCCTCGTCGAGCTCGCCGACCCGGCCGCCGCCCTTCTTGGGGTCGGATCCGGCGAGGAAGACCCCGAACAGCCCGCGGTCGGGGATGGTGCCCCCGGAGGTGACCGCCAGGCGCTGGGCGCCGGGACGGCCGGTGACCGTGCCGGCGACCCGGTCCCACACCACGCGCGGGCGCAGTTCGGCGAACGCGTCGGACGGGTAGCGGCCGGCCAGCATGTCCAGGACGGCCGTGAAGGCGGATTCCGGCAGCGACGCGAAGGGCGCGGCGCGGCGGACCGTGGCCAGCAGGTCGTCCACCTGCCAGGTGTCCAGGGCCGTCATCGCGACGAGTTGCTGGGCCAGGACGTCCAACGGGTTGGCGGGGACCCTCAGGGACTCGATCGAGCCCGTCCGCATGCGCTCGGTGACCACGGCCGCCTGGACGAGGTCACCGCGGTACTTCGGGAAGACCACGCCGGTGGACACCGCGCCCACCTGGTGTCCCGCGCGGCCGACGCGCTGCAGGCCGGAAGCCACCGAGGGCGGCGACTCGACCTGCACGACGAGGTCCACCGCGCCCATGTCGATGCCGAGTTCGAGACTGGAGGTCGCCACCACGGCGGGCAGCCGGCCCGCCTTCAGGTCCTCCTCCACGAGCGCGCGCTGTTCCTTCGACACCGAGCCGTGGTGGGCGCGCGCGATGACGGACGGGGCCCCCTGGGCCGCGCCCGAGCCGCCCATGAGCTGGGCGGGGGAGTGGTGCTCGTCCAGGGGCTCGCCGGTGGCCCGCTCGTAGGCGATCTCGTTGAGCCGGTTGCACAGGCGCTCGGCGAGCCTGCGGGAATTGGCGAAGACGATCGTGGAGCGATGGGCCTGGACGAGGTCGGTGATCCGCTCTTCGACGTGCGGCCAGATCGACGGGCGCTCCGCGCCTTCGGAGCCGTCGGCGACGGGCGAGCCGCCCAGCTCGCCCAGGTCCTCCACGGGGACGACGACCGAGAGGTCGAACTCCTTGCCGGACTTCGGCTGGACGATCTCCACCTTGCGGTGCGGGGAGAGGTAGCGCGCCACCTCGTCGACCGGGCGGACCGTGGCCGAAAGGCCGATGCGCCGGGCCGGCCTCGGCAGCAGTTCGTCGAGCCGCTCGAGGGACAGTGCGAGGTGCGCGCCGCGCTTGGTGCCCGCCACCGCGTGCACCTCGTCCAGGATCACCGTGTCGATGCCGGTCAGCGCGTCGCGGGT
The DNA here is from genome assembly GCF_055606485.1 of Streptomyces sp. NPDC037083. Taxonomy (NCBI): domain Bacteria; kingdom Bacillati; phylum Actinomycetota; class Actinomycetes; order Kitasatosporales; family Streptomycetaceae; genus Streptomyces; species Streptomyces sp. NPDC037083. Next base: position 25,853 of record NZ_JBVJSQ010000011.1, read on the forward strand.
GGCCGACGTGAGCATCAGGAACAGGGACTCCGGGGTCGTGATCAGGATGTCCGGCGGGCGGGTGGACAGTGCTCGGCGCTCGGCGGGCGGGGTGTCGCCCGAGCGGATGCCCACCTTGACCTCGGGCTCGGGCAGGCCCAGGCGCACGGACTCCTGCCGGATGCCCGTCAGGGGACTGCGCAGGTTGCGCTCCACGTCGACCGCGAGGGCCTTGAGGGGGGAGACGTACAGGACCCGGCAGCGCTTCTTCGGGTCGGCGGGCGGCGGAGCCGAAGCGAGCTGGTCCAGTGCCGCGAGGAAGGCGGCCAGGGTCTTGCCGGAGCCGGTGGGGGCCACCACCAGCACGTCCGAACCCTCGCCGATGGCCTGCCACGCGCCCGCCTGGGCCGCGGTGGGCGCGGAGAACGCCCCCGTGAACCAGCCGCGGGTCGCGGGCGAGAAGCCGTCGAGGGCTCGGTGTGCGGAGCTGACCATGCGTCCATCCTGCACCCAGCCACTGACAATGGCGCTGACCTGCGGACTCTCCCGCGGCACGGCGCGATTTACGGCGTGGCGGGGCGGGGCGTGACGGCGCGGGAGACGGGAGGGCGGGAGGCGGGAGCGAAGCGGGAGAGGGGCAGCGAGAGGCCGGGGGACCGGAAGCAGGGAGACGGCCAGTGGGGAGACGGGAGGCCGGGGCGATTCGGTCGTCGCGGAGAATGGGGGCATGGCGGGTTCGAGTGAGCTGGCGCGGCACTGGCGGTATGCCGAGCTGCCCGGCGTCGATCTGCTGCGCGCCCGGTATGTCCGCAAGGCGTTCGTGCGTCACACCCACGAGCACTTCGTGATCGCCGCCATCGCCGAAGGGGTGGAGGTCTTCGCCCACCGCGGAGCCGATCAGTACGCGGGGGCCGGGGCGCTCGCCCTGGTCAACCCGGACACCCCGCACACCGGGCGGGCCGGGGTGCCGGAGGGCTGGCGATACGGGGCCGTGTACCCGTCGCCCGACGTCGTGGCCGGGATCGCTGCCGAGACGACGACCCTTCGCGGCGCCCCGGGATTCGTCAGTCCCGTGCTCGACGATCCCTACGCCGTCGCGTTGGTGCACCAGGTGCTCCGAGCCGCCGAGGAGGGCAACGCCCTGGCCGCCGACACCCTCCTGCGAGTGGCGGTGACACGGTTGCTGCGGCTCAACGGCGGGCCGCTGCCGCAGCGCCAGATCCGGTCGGCCGGAGCGCGTATCGCCGCACGCGCGCGTGCCGTGCTGGAGGAACGGCTGGTCGAACCGCCGACGCTGGAGCAACTGGCCGCAGATCTCGGGACCAGCCCGTTCGCCCTGCTGCGGGCCTTCCGGGACGCCTACGGGCTGCCGCCCCACGCCTGGCTCACCGATGCCCGGGTACGCCGGGCACGGCGGCTGCTGGACGCGGGGACGGCGCCCGCCGAGGCAGCGGTCGCCGTGGGGTTCACGGACCAGCCGCACCTCAACCGTCACTTCGCCCGGATCGTGGGAGTCCCGCCGGGGGCCTACCAACGGGAGCGCAAGAACGTACAAGACCCGGGGGAGCCGCCGCTCCTACCGTCCTGGTCGTGGCAGAACAGACAGCGCGCACAGACGTACGAGCCGAGAGTCGGGGAAGGCCCGACACCGCCGTCGTCCGCGACGCCCTCGGGGTCGGAGTCGCCGTAGGGCTCTCCGGATTCGCCTTCGGGGTGACCTCGTCAGGCAGCGGACTCTCGGTGTGGCAGACCTGCGCGCTCAGTCTCCTGGTGTTCACCGGCGCGTCCCAGTTCGCGCTCGTCGGGGCGCTGGCGGCGGGCAGTGGTCCGCTGACGGCGGCCGCCGGCGCGTTCTTCCTGGGCGTACGCAACGCGTTCTACGGCCTGCGTCTGTCGCAGTCGCTGAACCTCCCGCGCGCGGTGCGCCCGTTCGCCGCCCACTGGGTGATCGACGAGACGACGGCGGTCTCGCTGGCGCAGCGACGACGGCGGGCCGCCCGCATCGGCTTCGCCGTCACCGGCGCGAGCCTGTACGTCTTGTGGAACCTCACCACTCTGCTCGGCGCCCTGGGCGCCGAGGCCCTCGGGGACACGGATGCGTGGGGACTCGACGTGGCCGGGCCCGCCGTCTTCCTGGCGCTGCTCGCGCCCATGCTGAAGAGCGCCGCCGAGCGGGCCGTCGCCGGGCTCGCGGTGCTCCTGGGGCTCGGTCTGCTGCCGGTTCTGCCCGCGGGAGTGCCCGTCCTGGGGGCCGCGCTGGCCGTACCGGTCGTTCTGTATCTCGAGGGCCGGCGCGCGACCGACAAGGAGACGATCGGCCAGGACGCGACCGTTCGGCGGGCGGGCGGCCGACGCGACACCGGGCAGGAGGGGGAGCGGTGAACACCTGGATCGCGGTCGGTGCGACCGCTCTCGGCTGTTACGCCGTCAAGCTCGCCGGGCTGCTCGTCCCCGCGGGGCTCCTCGAACGCCCTCTCGTCAGACGGTTCGCGGCCCTGCTCCCCGTCGCCCTGCTCGCCGCCCTCACGGCCCAGCAGACCTTCGCGGACGGGCATGCGCTCGTGCTGGACGCGAGGGCCGCGGGGCTCGCCGCGGCCGTGGTCGCCCTCGTGCTGCGGGCCCCCTTCCTGCTGGTCGTCGCGGCCGCCGTGGCGGTCACGGCGGGGATGCGCGCCCTGGGCGGGTGAAGGGCGGGCCAGGAGCCGGGAGAGACAGGGAAAGGGCGAGGCAGGGAAACGGACAGCAGCGCGCGGGGGAGGGAGCGGAGGGCGGACGTGGGGGACGGCGGAGGGCGTGGCCACGGCCCGGAGGCTAGAGGCCACGCTTCACGGTCGTCGGACCGGCTCAGCCGATGGCGCGGCCGTAGGCCCTCAGGGTGCGCAGCGCCTCGATCGTCACCATGGGGCGTGCCTCGAGCGTGATGCCGGGCGCCCAGCAGCGCCATCGGACGGGCCAGCCGCCGTCCTTCTGCTGCTCGCCGGCCAGATGATCCAGAGAGCGGGTCATCTCGTCGTCGGTGAACCACGCGCGCGCGAGCGACTGCGGTGTCCGCGCGAAGTCGTACGGGAAGTGATGCTCACCCGGTGCGTAACCGGGGGCGACCGGATAGGCGTCGAGGCGGTCGGGGTCGAGCACGACCAGCCGGTGGTCGCGCACCAGACGGCCCAGGCGATCGGCGGCCGCCTCCGCGCGCGGGCGGTCGGGAACCGAGTCCAGGAAGGCCACGGCCGCCTCGACCTCGTACGGGTGCGACCGCTCCAGCGAGTCCACGGCCTGCCAGCAGAAGTCCGTGGCCCGGAACAGCCAGGCGTGCCACACCTCGTTGCGGTGCAGCAGACCCACCACCGGCCCGGTGGACAGCAGCTCGCTGGGCGGGTCGTCCACGACCGGGATGAAGGGCGCAACGGGGTACCCGCGCTGGCTGGGATGGACCGCCGGCAGCGCGCCGTCGCTGGTGGAGACGGACGTCAGGTAGCGGCACACCCGCTCCAGACGCCGGCCGCCGAGGCACCCGATCGAGTCCAGGACGCGCAGTGCGCGCACGGTGTGCAGGGGCTGGCTGACGGGGCCGCGCAGATCGGGTTCGAGCGCGTGGCCGTATCCGCCGTCCTCGTTGCGGTAGGCGTCGAGGGCGGTCTCGACGGGTTCGGCGGCGCCGTGGAGGAAGTCGTGTGCGAAGAGGCGCTGCTCCAGCACGCGCGCGGTGAGCCAGACGAAGTGCTCGGCGCGGAAGAGCGGGGAGTGCGCCGGGGGCGTCGGGGGGAGTGGGGATGCTCCGGTTTCGGCCATGGTCAGACCGTAGGGCGGAAAGCGGTCTCGGCAGGCGGTCCCGGCGAGGGGCACCCCCGCGCGCGGGATACTGGTGTCATGCGGTTGACGGTCTTCTGGCAGCGGATGGACGAGCACTTCGGCACGGGGTACGCGGAGACCTTCGCGCGCGACCACGTGATGGCCGAGCTCGGCGGACGCACCGTGCACGAGGCGCTGGCGGACGGCTGGGACGCCAAGGACGTGTGGCGGGTGGTGTGCACGGCGATGAACGTTCCGCACGAGATGCGCTGATCCTCCGCGAAGATCGCCCGGGGCGCTCCGATTGTCGGTGGCGTAGGCGAGACTTGGTCCGTGGCACCCACTGACGAGACCGGGCACTCCGCCCAGAACGCATCCCCGCCCGGTACGCCCCCGGGGCCGCCCCCGGTCCAGGGCGACGCCGGGCAGGCCGCGCGCATGCCGCGCTGGCTCCCACGCGCCATGGTGCTCGCGTTCGCCCTCTTCGGTGCCTTCCAACTGGGCACCTGGGCTTTCCACCAGCTCATCGGCCTGCTGCTCAACATCCTCATCGCGTTCTTCCTCGCCCTCGCCATGGAGCCGGCGGTCAGCCGGATGTCCGCCCGCGGGATGCGCAGGGGGCTCGCCACGTTCCTGGTCTTCCTGAGCCTGCTGATCGTCGTGGCCGGTTTCTTCACGCTGCTCGGCTCGATGCTCGCCGGACAGATCATCAAGATGATCGAGGGCTTCCCGGACTACCTGGACTCGGTGATCAACTGGGTCAACACCACGTTCCACACCGAACTCCGACGCGTGGACATCCAGGAAGGCCTGCTCCACTCCGACTGGCTGAGGAAGTACGCCCAGAACAGCGCCGCAGGAGTCCTGGACGTCTCCACACAGGTCCTCGGCGGTCTCTTCCAGCTGCTGACGATCGCCCTGTTCTCGTTCTACTTCGCCGCCGACGGGCCTCGCCTTCGCCGCGCGGTGTGCTCGGTCCTGCCCCCGGCCAGGCAGGCCGAGGTGCTGCGTGCCTGGGAGATCGCCGTCGACAAGACCGGCGGCTACCTGTACTCACGCGGGCTGATGGCGTTGATCTCCGGCGTGGCGCACTACGTGCTGTTGGAGGCCCTCGGGATCCCCTACGCGCCCGTGCTCGCCGTCTGGGTGGGCGTGGTCTCGCAGTTCATCCCCACCATCGGCACCTATCTCGCGGGCGCCCTGCCCATGCTGATCGCCTTCACGGTCTCGCCGCTGTACGCGCTCTGGGTGCTGATCTTCGTCGTGGTCTACCAGCAGTTCGAGAACTACATGCTGCAGCCCAAGCTGACGTCGAAGACCGTCGACATCCACCCCGCCGTCGCCTTCGGCTCCGTCGTCGCCGGCACCGCCCTCCTGGGCGTCGTCGGCGCGCTGATCGCCATCCCGGCGGTCGCCACGCTGCAGGCGTTCCTGGGCGCGTACGTGAAGCGCTACGCCGTCACGGACGATCCCCGCGTGCACGGCCACCGGGACCGGGGCGAGGGACCGCTCACCCGCGCGCGGGGGCTGTGGACGCGTGTGCGACACCGGACGGGCGGGCCGGGGCAGGGCTCAGGGGGCTCAGGGGGGACCGGCTGAGGACCGGAGGGGCCGATCGAGGAAGGGAGGACCGGCCGGGGTGGGTGGCGCCGACGGCCGAGTCGGCAAACGGGAGCGAGCGTCACCGGGGGCGGTAGGTCAGTCGGTCGGTCAGTACCTAGTAGATCGTCGGTGCGTCGGTGCGCCGGGACATCAGCAAGGCAGCAAGGCAGGGCGTCAGCACGTCAGTACGTGAGGACGGCCCACACCCCGGCAGCGGCGACCGCGGCCGCGTAACAGCCCACCGCCGCCGTCACGATCCGCCGGCGCGTCGTCCGGCTCCAGGATGTGCGGGACAGCAGCCAGGCCAGCGCGGGCAGCACCAGCACCGCATGCAGAGCGACCCCGTGCAGCGGCTTCAGCGAGGCCGTCGACCGGTACGCGGCCTCCTGGTGCCCGGTGCGGGTGAGTACGACCCCGCGCGCGATCATCGCCGCGCCCGAGGCCAGCGCGACCAGCAGGATCGCGAAACCGGAGCGCACCGCGAGCCCCATTCCGACGGGGCCCGTCGGACGGTTCCGGAAGGAGATCACGGCGAACGCGGTGAGGAGCACCACCAGGACCCCGCCGCCGACCGCGAGCGTCATGGACACCGCCGTGTCGAAGGGCGTCTCCATGTCCAGATGCGAGGGCACTCCGCGCCACGCCTGGAGGGTGATCCCCCCGACCTCCACCACGCAGTCGGCGGCGAACACCCCGAGCAGGGCGGTGCGCAGCCGCGGCCCCATCCGCAGATACGACGTCACCCAGACGACCGCCAGCAGCGTCACTCCGAAGGAGAGCCCGAAGGTCACCGGCTTGCGCCAGGAGACGGGACCGTTCCACGGGCCGCCGTCCACGGCGAACACCACGAGGTGGAAGAGGCCGGAGAGGATCAGAAGGAGCGCGGTCGCCCCGTGGAGCCGATGGAGGGAACCCGCGTACCCAGGGTGCCGTGGTGGGCTCGTACGTCCCGGTGAGGCTTCGCCTCGGGGCTGCCTGGTCCTCTGCTCGTCCACGTCCATGCACCGAGCTTCCCGGCCGCGTCGATCGCCGTCGTCGTCCGGCCGAAGACACCTGCCGTACGCCCCGCGAAGTAGCCGGGAGCCCGGGGCGCGGCCGGCGGCGCGGCGGCTGCGTCGGGCCGGTCCGGGGTGTCGTCGGCTCGGTGGACACGGTCTCGGGAGTGCCGCGTGGTGCGCTTGACACGGAAATCGAACATCCATTCTGATGGAAGCTCCGGAGAAGCGTTCGGCGAGCATTTCGTCCCGTTTTGGATGGGTAAACCCCTGAGTTATCCACAGGCCGGACCGGCGTCAGGACGCATTGTCAGTGGCAGGCGTTAGCGTCTTTGACGTGAAGCGATCGACTCAAGCAAATCGGGTGGAACCCATGGCAGGAACCGACCGCGAGAAGGCGTTGGACGCCGCACTCGCACAGATTGAACGGCAGTTCGGCAAGGGTGCCGTGATGCGCCTCGGCGAGCGGCCGAACGAGCCCATCGAGGTCATCCCCACCGGGTCGACCGCACTCGACGTCGCCCTCGGCGTCGGCGGCCTGCCGCGCGGCCGTGTGGTGGAGGTGTACGGCCCGGAGTCCTCCGGTAAGACGACACTGACGCTGCACGCGGTGGCGAACGCCCAGAAGGCCGGCGGCCAGGTCGCGTTCGTGGACGCGGAGCACGCCCTCGACCCCGAGTACGCGAAGAAGCTCGGCGTCGACATCGACAACCTGATCCTCTCGCAGCCCGACAACGGCGAGCAGGCTCTGGAGATCGTGGACATGCTGGTCCGCTCCGGCGCCCTCGACCTGATCGTCATCGACTCCGTCGCCGCGCTCGTCCCGCGTGCGGAGATCGAGGGCGAGATGGGCGACAGCCACGTGGGTCTCCAGGCCCGTCTCATGAGCCAGGCGCTGCGGAAGATCACCAGCGCGCTCAACCAGTCCAAGACCACCGCGATCTTCATCAACCAGCTCCGCGAGAAGATCGGCGTCATGTTCGGCTCCCCGGAGACCACGACCGGTGGCCGGGCCCTGAAGTTCTACGCCTCGGTGCGTATCGACATCCGGCGCATCGAGACCCTGAAGGACGGCACCGAGGCCGTCGGCAACCGCACCCGCTGCAAGGTCGTCAAGAACAAGGTCGCGCCGCCCTTCAAGCAGGCCGAGTTCGACATCCTCTACGGCCAGGGCATCAGCCGCGAGGGCGGTCTGATCGACATGGGCGTGGAGCACGGCTTCGTCCGCAAGGCCGGTGCTTGGTACACGTACGAGGGCGACCAACTCGGTCAGGGCAAGGAGAACGCCCGTAACTTCCTGAAGGACAACCCCGATCTCGCCAACGAGATCGAGAAGAAGATCAAGGAGAAGCTGGGCGTCGGCGTGCGCCCCGAGGAGCCCGTCGCCGAACCGGGCGCGGACGCCGCGGTGGCTGCGGGCACGCTCGCGGAGGACGCGGCCAAGGCGGTTCCCGCTCCCGCCGCCAAGGCCGCCAAGACCAAGGCCGCGACCGCCAAGAGCTGACCGTGACGCGACGAACGGACTGGGCCGATTACGTCTACCCCGACGTCCCCCGTGAGGAGGAGAGCGGGATCGACGACGGCCCTGCCCAGGACGGCGACGACCGGTCGGACGGCGTCCGGCGCCGGAGCGAGCGGGCGGACGGCGACGCCCGGCCCCGAGGCGGCCGGGCACGGCGCGGCGGCGAAGGCGGTCCACGTGGCGGGCGTGGGCGCCGTCGGCGCGGCTTCGGAGAACCGTCCGCCGAGGACGAAGACGCCGCTTCCTCGTCGAGGGCCGAGCAGGGGGCGTCTTCAGGGGACCCGGCTGAGCGGGCACGGGCGATCTGCCTGCGCCTGCTCACCGGGACCCCGCGCACGCGGAAGCAACTCGCCGACGCCCTGCGCAAACGGGAGATCCCGGACGATGTGGCGGAGGAGGTGCTCTCGCGGTTCGAGGAGGTCGGGCTGATCAACGACAGCGCCTTCGCGGACGCCTGGGTGGAGTCCCGTCACCACGGCAGGGGACTGGCCCGGCGCGCGCTAGCCCAGGAACTGCGGACCAAGGGCGTCGACTCGGCGCTGATCGACGAGGCCGTCTCCCAGCTCGACTCCGATCAGGAGGAGGAGACGGCGCGCGAACTCGTCGCCCGCAAGCTGCGCTCGACCCGCGGACTCGACCGCGACAAGCGACTGCGTCGCCTGGCGGGCATGCTCGCGCGCAAGGGCTACCCCGAGGGCATGGCCCTGCGCGTGGTCCGGCAGGCGCTGGAGGAAGAGGGCGAGGAAACGGAGTTCCTGGAGGGCGACGCGTTCTGAGCCCGTCGAGGACCGAAGACGGACTGGGCCCGCCCGCCGCGACCCGCTACGGCGTCACCGGGAGCCCGGCCGCCTTCCACGCCTGGAAACCGCCGACCAGGTCGGTGGCCCGGTGCAGCCCCAGCTGGTGCAGCGACGCCGCGGCGAGGCTCGACGCGTAGCCCTCGTTGCAGATCACGATCGCCCGCACGTCGTGCCCCGTGGCCTCGGGAAGACGATGACTGCCTTGGGGGTCGAGACGCCACTCCAGCTCGTTGCGCTCGACGACCAGGGCGCCGGGGATCAGACCGTCCCGCTCGCGCAGGGCCGCGTAGCGGATGTCGACCAGCAGCGCCCGGCCCGCGCGAGCGTCCTCGTAGGCCTCCCGCGCCTCCACGCGCGCGTACCCGGAACGTACTCGTTCGAGCAACTCGTCTATGCCCAGGGGGCGTTGGCCGTCCGCCCGACGGTCCTGAGATGCGTTCGCGCCGCTCACTGCCAGTCCTCCGGACGTTCGACCTGCTCCAGCCGCAACACGTGACCCGTGCGGCTGTAGCGGCGGATGCGCGGCAGCGGCGGGTAGTAGGCGTGCACGGACACCGCGTGCTCCTCGGTGGACTCGTTGAGGACCTCATGGACGTGGTGGCGGCCGAAGGATCGGCCACGGCCGGCGGTGAGGGAGCGTTCCCGGTCGATGCCGTCCGCGAGTTCCAGGGTCTTCCAGCCGTCGGTGGGTAGCCGCGCGTTGAGCGAGTACTCCTTCAGCGCCCCCCGGGCGGTCAGGAAGGCGCCCACCGAGTCGGCGTGGTCGTGCCAGCCGGTGCCCGAGCCGGGCGGCCAGCCGATCAGCCAGGCCTCGCTGCCGCCGGGGCCCTCCAGACGGACCCAGGTGCGGCCCTCGGGGTCGAGGGGCAGTGAGGAGATGAGCTCGGCATCGGCGGCCGTGCGTCGGACGAAGTCGAGGAGGTCCGCCTGCGTCGGCGCGGCGACGGCGGCGGGCAGGGAGGGGGAGACAGACACGGGTACCGTCCGGTGAATGTTCGCGGGGAGGCGCGCAGGCGGGCGCACGAGCGCGGATGCGCAGCGGCGGCGCGCGCCGATGGGACAGGGGATGCGAATTCAGCAGGACGGACGACACACGCAGCCCGCATAGCGGACGAGGTCCATATGGACCCTCCGCCACAGGCGCACATCGGTGTCGGTCACGATCCGGAGTACACCACGCCGGTCCACCTCGGTCAACTCACTGTCACCATGTGGACCGCACAGTGACAGTCAGTACGGCTGTGGGGTTGCGGCTGCGGACCTGCGGACCTGCGGACCTGCGGACCTGCGGGGTTGCACGGCTGTGGGGGCGTGCGGCTAAGGGGCCTGCGGGGTTGTGCGGCTGTGGGGGCGTGCGGCTAAGGGGCCTGCGGGGTTGTGCGGCTGTGGGGGGTGTGCGGCTATCGGCCTGTGGGTTTGCCGGGGCGCGTAGTGGCGAGGTCGAGGTTGCGCGATGGCTCGGTCGTCCGGGGGAGCGGGGTGCGGTCGCGCTCCCCCCGACGTCACTTCGCCGCGGTGCCCGCCGCCGCCCCCGCCGCGGACGTCGCCTGCGCCCTCGCCGGGCCTCCCACGGCCGCTTCCGCCGCGGCGTACAGATCGGCCGGGCGCACTCCGTTGAGCGCGGTGACCAGATGGCCGTCCGGCCGGATCAGCAGGACGGTGTGGGCGGCCGCGCCCGGATAGCTCTCCGCCACCAGCAGTTCGGCCGGGCTCGGCAGGGCGGTCACCGCGGCGGCGAGCCGTGGCATGATCCCGGCGCCCACCCAGTGCCGGCGCTCCCACACGCCGGTGCCCGGCGCGATCAACAGGACGAGCAGCGCGCCCCGCCCGAGGCGGTCCCGCAGCTGGACGAACGTGCCGTCCTCCGCCGTCACGCGAACGTCCTGGACCTGCGCGCCGGGGGGTGTGCCCACCGGCACCTCCGCGTCGAGACGACGGGGCGCGAGAGGGGAGCCCTCGTAGCCGCCGGGCGCGCCGAGGGGGCCGCGCCCCAGGTGGCCGTCGGTGAGCAGCACGTCGTGACCGCGGGCCGCGCCGGGCACGTACGCCCTTATGCCACCGCCGCCGCGCAGCAGCGGCAGCGCCTGGTCGGCGGCGCGCAGCCGGGCGGAGACGGCCGCGCGCCGCTCCTCCTGGTAGCTGTCGAGCAGTGTCTCGTGCCGCCCGTGGTGCCAGGCCAGCGCGAGTTTCCAGGCGAGGTTGTCGGCGTCGCGCAGGCCCTCGTCGAGGCCCTGCGCGCCGAACGCGCCCAGCAGGTGCGCGGCGTCCCCGGCGAGGAAGACCCGCCCCACGCGCCAGCGGCGGGCCAGCCGGTGGTGCACGGTGTGGACGCCGGTGTCCAGCAGCTCGTAGGCGGGCGTGGAGCCGCCGCTCCAGCCTGTCAGGGTCTCGCGGACACGGGCGACCAGCAGTTCGGGCGTGACGAGGTCCTTGCCCGGCGGCAGCAGCCAGTCCAGTCGCCAGACGCCGTCCGGCAGCGGACGTCCGGTGACTTCCCCGGCAGAGGGGCCGGTCGTCCGCCACGGCGGCGTCCGATGGAGCAACGCCTCGTCCGCCCACGGAAGTTCCGCGCGCAGGGCGGCCACGGCGTGTCGTTCCACCGCGGTACGGCCGGGAAAGCGGATGTCGAGGAGCTTGCGGACGGTGGAGCGCGGACCGTCGCACCCGACCAGGTGACTGCCACGCCACCAGGTGCCCTTGGGGCCGCGCGTGTGGGCCGTGACGCCGGAGGGCTCCTGTTCGACACCGTCCAGCCGGCTGTCCACGACGATCTTCACCAGCCGCTCGCCCTCGAGCGCGGCGCGCAGGGCGCCGGTCAGCACGTGTTGGGCGATGTGCAGGGGAGCGGGGTCGGCGGTTTCGAGGGTGTCGTCGAACGCGACCTCGCGGATCACCTGCTTGCGGCGCATCGACCGCCATCCGGCCCAGCGCAGCCCGGCCCGGTCGAGGGGGGCTCCGGTCAGCCGTGCCATGAGGGCCGCGGTGTCCTCGCGCAGTACGACCGTGCGCGCGAGCCGCGGTTCGTCCTTGCCGGGGCCCTCGTCGAGGACCACGGACGGCACCTGCTGACGCGCCAGCGCCAGGGCGAGCGTGAGCCCCACCGGCCCCGCTCCGACGATGATCACCGGGTCCACGGCGCGGCGCTCCCTGCCTTCGACGGTGTCCTCGCGGGCTTGAGTGAACAACAGGGTGGAGCAGGGTGCACGATCACAGAACGTATGCAACCCATTGTCGTTGTTTGCGTCAAGCGACGGAAGGCAGCGGCGCGCCCGCCACTGCCTTCCGTACCAGTCAGGTTCCTTGAGCGTGTGTCAGATGCCGCCTCCGGCGCCGGTGCCGTAGGTGCCGCCGACCTCTGCCGCGTTCAGCTCGTCGACCTTGTCGGCGCCGAGGACCGCGCCCGTGCTGCGCTTGCTGCGCCGCAGGTAGCGCTCCAGCCAGCCGGCGAAGCTGGTGATGATGAAGTTCAACAGGATGAACATCACCGCGACCACGATGAAGCTCGGAACGACGTTGGCGTAGTTGGCCGCGAGCGTGCCGCGCGAGTTGAGCAGCTCGGTGAAGCCGATCATCACACCGCCCAGCGCCGTGTCCTTCACGATGACCACCAGCTGGCTGACGATCGCCGGGAGCATCGCGGTGACCGCCTGAGGGAGCAGGATGCTGCTCATCGTCTGCCCCTTGCGCAGACCGATGGCGTACGCGGCCTCCGTCTGGCCCTTGGGCAGGGAGAGGATGCCGGCCCGGACGACCTCGGCGAGGACTGCCGCGTTGTAGAGCACCAGACCGGTGACGACGGCGTAGAAGGGGCGGTCCTCGCTGCCGACGTCGGTGTAGCGGGAGTAGAACTCGTTGGCGAACAGCATCAGCAGCAGCACCGGGATGGCCCGGAAGAACTCCACCACCGTGCCGGCCGCGCCGCGCACCCAGCGGTGGTCGGAGAGGCGGGCGATGCCGAAGACGGCGCCCAGCGGAAGGGCGATCACCATGGCGAGCGCCGCTGCCTTCAGGGTGTTGGCGAGGCCGGGCAGCAGGTAGGTCGTCCACGCCTCGGACTCGATGAAGGGCTTCCACAGCGCGGAGGTGAGCTGGTCCTTGTCCTCCATCTTCTGCCACACCCACCACAGGAGGAGGGCGAGCAGGACGGTGAAGAGCACCGAGAAGAGGACGTTGCGCCGCTTGGCGCGAGGTCCGGGAGTGTCGTACAGGACCGAGGTCATCGCTTCACCGCCAGTCGCTTGCTGAGCCAGCCGAGGATGAGGCCGGTCGGCAGGGTCAGAACCACGAACCCGAACGCGAAGACCGCGCCGATGAGCAGCGTCTGCGCCTCGTTCTCGATCATCGTCTTCATCAGGTAGGCGGCCTCGGCGACGCCGATGGCGGCCGCCACCGTGGTGTTCTTGGTCAGCGCGATCAGGACGTTGGCCAGCGGTCCGATGACCGAGCGGAAGGCCTGCGGCAGCACGATGAGCCTCAGGGTCTGACTGAAGCTCAGGCCGATGGCCCGGGCCGCCTCCGCCTGACCGAGCGGCACGGTGTTGATGCCGGAGCGGATCGCCTCGCACACGAAGGCCGCGGTGTAGCCGACCAGGCTGAGCACGGCCAGCCGGAAACCCTGGACGTCGAAGTCGTCGCTCCCCATGGTCATGCCGAAGATGTCCGCGAGGCCGAGCGAGCTGAACAGGATGATGACCGTCAGGGGGATGTTCCGGACGATGTTGACGTAGACGGTGCCGAACCCGCGCATCAGCGGGACCGGGCTCACTCGCATCGCGGCCAGCAGGGTGCCCCAGATCAGGGAGCCCACGGCGGAGATGACGGTGAGCTTCACCGTCATCCAGAACGCCCCTAGGACGTCGTAACCTTCAAGAAAGTCGAACACGATCTCCCGCGCTTCCGGGTGGGTGGCGTATGAGGAGGGCGGGGCGCGCCGCCGCCGTGATCGCGACGGACGGCGGCGCACCGCAGGAACCCCGCTATGGCTGAGCTCTGGTTACGAGGGGTTCGGAACGACGACGCCGATCTTCGGGGCCTGCTCGTTCTTGTAGTTCGCCGGGCCGAAGTTGGCCTTCACGGCCTTGTCCCAGGAGCCGTCGCTGACCATCTGCTCGAGCGCCTTGTTGATCTTGTCGACGGTGGCGGTGTCGCCCTTCTTGACGCCGACGCCGTAGTTCTCGTTGCTCAGCTTCAGGCCCGCGAGCTTGAACTTGCCCTTGTACTGCTCCTGGGCGGCGAAGCCGGCGAGGATCGAGTCGTCGGTGGTCACCGCGTCGACGGCGCCGCTCTGCAGGCCGGCGATGCACTCCGAGTAGGAGCTCACCTGCTTGAGCTTCGCGTCCGGGGCGATCGACTTCTGGACGTTCTGCGCCGACGTCGAACCGACCACGGAACACAGCTTCTTGCCGTTGAGGTCCGTGCCCTTGGAGATGTCCGAGTCCGACTTGACCAGCAGGTCCTGGTGGGCCAGCAGGTACGGGCCGGCGAAGTCGACCTTCTTCTTGCGCTCGTCGTTGATCGAGTAGGTGGCCGCGATGAACTTGACGTCGCCGCGCGCGAGGGCGTTCTCGCGGTCGGCGCTCTTGGTCTCGACGAACTCGATCTGGTCCGGCTCGTAGCCGAGCTGCTTGGCGACGTACGTGGCGACGTCCACGTCGAAGCCGGCGAAGGATCCGTCGGGCTTCTTCAGGCCCAGACCGGGCTGGTCGTACTTGATGCCGACCTTGATCTTGCCGCCACCGCCGCCGGCGCTGGCGCTGCTGCTCGTGTCGTCGTCCTTGTTGTCGCCGCCGCACGCGGTGGCGGTCAGGGCGAGGACGAGGGCTGCGGCCGAGGCGGCGGTGACCTTGCGAAGCTTCATGGTGACTTCCTTAAGAAGAGTGGTGAGGTACTGCGGGCGCTGCGGGCTCTGCGGGTTCAGCCAGGGGGCAGATCAGTGGTGAAGGATCTTCGACAGGAAGTCCTTGGCACGGTCGCTGCGCGGATTGCTGAAGAACTGGTCGGGCGCAGCCTCTTCGACGATGCGTCCGTCCGCCATGAACACCACGCGGTTTGCAGCCGATCGTGCGAAACCCATCTCATGGGTGACGACGATCATCGTCATGCCTTCCCGGGCCAGCTGCTGCATGACCTCCAGGACCTCGTTGATCATCTCGGGGTCGAGGGCCGAGGTCGGCTCGTCGAAGAGCATGACCTTCGGGTCCATCGCCAGCGCCCGCGCGATGGCGACGCGCTGCTGCTGGCCGCCGGAGAGCTGCGCCGGGTACTTGTCGGCCTGGGTGCCCACGCCGACCCGGTCGAGGAGGGCGCGTGCGTTCTCCTCGGCCTTCTTCTTGTCGATCTTGCGGACCTTGATCTGGCCCAGCATCACGTTCTCGAGCACCGTCTTGTGCGCGAACAGGTTGAACGACTGGAAAACCATGCCGACGTCGGCGCGCAGCCGGGCCAGCGCCTTGCCCTCCTGCGGGAGGGGCTTGCCATCGATCGTAATCGCGCCCTCGTCGATCGTCTCCAGCCGGTTGATGGTGCGGCACAGGGTCGACTTCCCGGACCCGGAGGGGCCGATGACCACGACGACCTCTCCGCGGGTGATCGTCAGGTCGATGTCCTGGAGAACGTGCAACGCGCCGAAGTGCTTGTTGACGCTCTTCAGGACGACCAGGTCACCGCTCGGTACCGCGTCTTCCTTGGTCACCGATACTTCGGTCATCGCTCGGGGGCTCCGTCCTCCTCGGTTTCGCAGGACAGTAGTGACCCGCCCCGACCAGCGTCATTACATCTGAGGGGAATCTGAGCATCACGATCCGATAGCAATCGGACACACGTCGTAGCACTTGTGACCTGCGGGCGTATCGGCCGGATAACTAAAGGCCCGTGCAACCGGAACCCTCTTGACGGCGTCCTCGTCCATCAGCGTGACTGCCATGATGCACACACGCGTGTGCCCGCATTTTTTCGTGCGTCGCGAAACCGCCCGCCCGTCGGAGTGAGTCAGACCGTATGCCCGAGGAACCGAACCGGAGGAGGCCGGGATGAGACTGCTGCTCGTCGAGGACGACAACCATGTCGCCGCCGCCCTGTCCGCGGTCCTGAAGCGGCACGGTTTCCACGTCACCCACGCGCGCAGTGGCGAGGAAGCGCTGCAGGCGCTCGTCCCGGAGGGCCCCGGCTTCGGGGTCGTCCTGCTCGACCTCGGCCTGCCCGACCAGGACGGGTACGAGGTCTGCGGCAAGATCCGCAAGCGCACCGCCACACCGGTGATCATGGTGACCGCCCGCTCCGACGTGCGCTCCCGCATCCACGGCCTCAACCTGGGCGCCGACGACTACGTGGTGAAGCCGTACGACACCGGGGAGCTGCTCGCCCGCATCCACGCCGTCAGCCGCCGCACCGTCCACGAGGACCCGGCCGCCGAGCAGGAGAGCGGGCTGCGACTGGGGTCCGTGCACATCGAGCTGCCCACCCGCCGGGTCACGGTGGACGGCACGGTCGTCCAGCTCACCCGCAAGGAGTTCGACCTCCTGGCGCTGCTCGCCCAGCGCCCCGGTGTGGTCTTCCGCAGGGAACAGATCATCAGCGAGGTGTGGCGCACCAGCTGGGAGGGGACCGGGCGCACCCTGGAGGTGCACGTGGCCTCGCTGCGCGCCAAGCTGCGCATGCCGGCGCTGATCGAGACCGTGCGGGGCGTGGGCTACCGGCTCGTCACCCCGGCCGCATAGCGGGGACCGGATTGCGTACACGTCTTCTGCCGCTGCTCATCGTCCTGATGGCGGCCGTGCTGCTGGCCCTCGGGGTGCCGCTGGCGATCAGCGTGGCGGGTGCCCAGCAGCAGAAGGTGGTCGTCGACCGCATCGACGACACCGCGCGCTTCGCGGCCCTGGCCCAGTTCGTCACCGCCTCCTCGTCGGGCACGGGCGACTCCACGTCGGCGTCGACCGACGAGCGGCGCGAGACGCTCAGCCGGGAGCTCGCCAGCTACTACGACGTCTACGGCATTCGCGCCGGTGTCTTCTACGGCACCGACACCCCCATGGCTCATGCCCCGCGGGACTGGTACCTCCCCGAAACGGGCGAGGTGCGGGACGCCTTCGAGGAAGCGAAGCTCAGCCGCCGCAGCCATGACCCCCGGCAGGTGTGGCCGTGGCAGCGCAACCGGTTGATCGTGGCCTCGCCGGTGATCCGGGACGGCGACGTCGTCGCCGTCGTCGTCACCGACTCACCCACCGGGCCGATGCGGTCCCGGATCCTGCACGGCTGGCTGACGGTCGGCGCGGGCGAGGTCGCCGCGATGCTGCTGGCCATCGGCGCCGCCCTGCGGCTCACCGGCTGGGTGCTGCGGCCGGTGCGGGTCCTGGACGCCACCACCCACGAGATCGCGAGCGGCCGGCTGAAGTCCCGGGTCGCGGTGGCCGGCGGGCCCCCGGAACTCCGGCGGCTGGCCGGAGCGTTCAACGAGATGGCGGACAACGTCGAGGACGTGCTGGAGCAGCAGCGTGCCTTCGTCGCCGACGCCTCGCACCAGCTGCGCAACCCGCTCGCCGCGCTGCTGCTGCGCATCGAACTGCTGGGGTACGAGCTCCCGGAGGGCAACGAGGAGATCGCCTCAGTCCAGAACGAGGGCAAGCGCCTGGCACAGGTCCTGGACGACCTGCTCGATCTGGCTCTCGCCGAGCACGCCGAGGCCGACCTGCGGGTCACCGACATCGGCGCGCTGGCCGCCGAGCGGGTCGCCGCCTGGGCGCCCACCGCCGAGGCGAAGGGCGTCCGACTGGTGGGCGACTGCCCGCCCACCACGGCGTGGGCCGACCCGGTGACGCTGTCCAGCGCGCTGGACGCCGTCATCGACAACGCCGTGAAGTTCACGCCGGAGGGCGAGCGCGTAGAGGTCGCGGTCGTGGCCGACGGCGACACCTCGACCGTCGTCGTCACGGACAACGGGCCGGGCCTGACCGACGAGGAACTCACGCGCGTGGGCGACCGCTTCTGGCGCAGCGGCCGCCACCAGAACGTCAAGGGCTCGGGTCTGGGGCTGTCCATCTCCCGGGCGCTGCTCGCCGCGGGCGGCGGCTCCCTGTCGTACGCCCACCACGAGCCGAGCGGACTTACGGCGACGGTGTCGGTGCCCCGGTCGCCGACGTCGTAGCGGCAGGCTTCTAGGGCTTGACCGAGCGGTAGTAGCGCCGGGCGCCCTCGTGCAGCTTCAGCGGGTCGGTGTAGATGGCCGTGCGCAGGTCGACCAGCTGGGCCGAGTGCACGTGCGCGCCGATGCCGTCCCGGCTCTTGATCACGGTGCGGGTCAGCCACTCGGTGAGCCGGGGAGCCATGTCCGTGCGGGTGATCAGCAGGTTGGACACCGCGATCGTCGCCACCGTGGAGCCGTTCTGGATGGTGGGGTAGGCCGACTCGGGCATGTTCGTGGCCCGGTAGTAGCCGGTCGAGTCGTCCTGGTCGTGCATCCGGGCGACGAGCTCGGAGCTGATCGGCACGAACCGGAAGGTGAAGGTGTCGGCGAGCTTCTCCAGCCCGGCCGTCGGCACGCCGCCGGACCAGAAGAAGGCGTCGATCTCGCCCCGCTTCAGCTTCTCGGGACCGGTGTCGATGCCCTCCGTCGCGGCCTTGATGTCCTTCTTCGGGTCCAGGCCCGCCGCCCTGAGCACCCGCTCGGCGATCAGTCGCACACCGGAGCGGGGCAGGCCCGTCGCCACGGTCCTGCCCCGGAGGTCGGCGATGGAGCGGATGTCCGAGTCGCGGGGCACCACGAGCTGGACGTAGTCGTCGTACAGCCGGGCCACCCCGCGCAGCCGGGCGGAGGCGCCGGGGTGCTGTGCCTCGTACGTCTGCACGGCGTCGGCCGCGGCGATGGTGAAGTCGGCCTCGCCCGTCGCCACGCGCTCGACGTTCTCCGGCGACCCGTTGCTGGTCGTCAGGTCCACGTTGAGCTCGGGCATGTCCTTGGCGAGCGCGTCGCGCAGCTGGCTGCCGTACTCGTAGTAGACGCCGCTCGTCGTGCCCGTGCTGAAGGTGATCGAACCGCTCGGCGGCTCCTCGCCCAGCGGCAGCAGCCACCACAGCAGCAGCCCCATGGCGACGACGGCGACGGCCGCGCCCCGCAGGACGCCGCGCCTGCCGATACCGGAGAACACCTTGGACATGCCCGCGATCCTGCCAGCCCGTGCGAGGTGCTGACCAGGGCGGGGCCCCCAGGCCCGTGCGGACGGCCCTGTCAGTGGTCGTCGTTACAGTCGGTGCATGAGTTCCTCGCCCGCCGATCTCGTCCGTGAGTTCCACCGTGCCTTCGGGCTCGACGCCCGCAGTACGCCGACGGAGGTGTCCCCCCGACTCGCCGCCCATCGCGGGGAGCTGCTCGCCGAGGAGGCGGCGGAGGTCGCCGAGGTGTCGGTGAGCGGTCCGCTGGACCGGCTCGCGCACGAGCTGGCCGACGTCGTGTACGTCGCGTACGGCACGGCTCTGGTGCACGGGATCGACCTCGACGCGGTTCTCGCCGAGATCCACCGCTCCAACATGACCAAGCTGGGCCCCGACGGCCAGGTCGCCCGCCGTGCCGACGGCAAGGTCCTCAAGGGCGAGTACTACGAGGCGCCCGACGTGTCCGCGGTGCTGCGCCGACAGGGGTGGGCGCCCGGCGTCGCGTGACCCGGCCGCGTCGCCGCGTCGGCCGCGTCGGCTGTGTCGGCGGGGCCGCGAGGACGCCCGGGCCGCGAGGACGCCCGGGCCATCGAGCTTCTGACCGGAGCGGACCGGCGTTGGCCGGCGACGGCGGGGAGCCTTGCGTGCGGTCCGTGCGGTCCGTGCGGTCCGTGCGGTCCGTGCGGTCCGTGCGGTCCGCGCACCCGGGTGGCCTTCGCCGTCCACGATCGCGCCTCCCCCGTCCGCCTCAGTCGTCCACCGGTGTCTGGGTCCGCGCCTCGGGCAGGCGCTCCGGTGTGCCGTCCCCGGCTCCGTCCCGAGGCTCCCGGCGCTGTGCCCACCACGCCGCCAGCGGCTCCGTGTAGCGGGCGGTGAGGGGGCCCATGACGACCGGGATCAGCACGTACGCCGTCGCGAGCGGTCCGAGGGACGGCTCGATTCCGGCAGTGACCGCCAGTCCGGCGATGACGATCGAGAACTCCCCGCGTGCCACCAGCGCGCCGTCGGCCCGCCAGCGCCCCTTGACCGAGATCCCGGACCGCCGGGCCGCCCAGTAACCGGTGGCGATCTTCGTCGCGGCGGTGACGACCGCCAGCGCGAGGGCCGGCAGCAGGACGGGCGGGATGCTCGCCGGGTCGGTGTGCAGCCCGAAGAAGACGAAGAAGACGGCGGCGAACAGGTCCCGCAGCGGGCTCAGCAGGGTGTGCGCGCCCTCGGCGACCTCCCCGGACAGCGCGATGCCCACCAGGAATGCCCCGACCGCCGCGGACACCTGCAGCTGCTGCGCCACGCCCGCGACCAGGATCGTCAGGCCCAGCACGACCAGGAGCAGCTTCTCCGGATCGTCGCTCGACACGAAACGCGAGATGACCCGGCCGTACCGCAACTGGACTCCGCTGCCGACCGGGACCTGGTCGAGGCGTGCCGGGCGGTCGTGCGCGGCGAGCCGTTCATCTACCCGGGCGCGGAGCGGGCGCTCGTCCGCTCGTACCTGGACCGGCTGCACCGCGGCGGCGACGTCGACGGCCGGCCCGAACGGCCCATCACCGAGCGCGAGGAGGAAATACTCAAGCTCGTGGCCGAGGGCCACACATCAAGGGAGATCGGCGCGCTGATCTTCATCAGCGCCAAGACGGTCGCACGGCACCGCGCCACCCTCCTGCACAAGCCAGGCATGCGCGACCGTCTGGAACTCACCCGCTACGCGATCCGCGCCGGCCTGATCGACCCCTGAGGCCGGGTGCGGGCCCGTGAGCGGAGGGGCGGCGGGCGTTCTCCGCGGAGCGCCTACCCTTGAGCCATGACCAGCAGCAGCGACCGGAGCCTCGCAGTGGACGTCCAAGCCCCCAAGAGCTACGAAATCCGCACGTACGGGTGCCAGATGAACGTCCATGACTCCGAGCGATTGTCCGGGCTGCTCGAGGAGGCCGGGTACGTGCGGGCCCCCGAGGGGTCGGACGGCGACGCGGACGTCGTCGTCTTCAACACCTGCGCGGTGCGCGAGAACGCCGACAACCGGCTCTACGGCAACCTCGGCCGGCTCGCGCCGCGGAAGGCGAGCCGGCCCGGGATGCAGATCGCGGTCGGCGGCTGTCTCGCGCAGAAGGACCGCGACACCATCGTGAAGAAGGCGCCCTGGGTGGACGTCGTCTTCGGCACGCACAACATCGGCAAGCTGCCCGTCCTGCTGGAACGCGCGCGCGTGCAGGAAGAGGCGCAGGTCGAGATCGCCGAGTCGCTGGAGGCCTTCCCCTCCACCCTGCCGACGCGGCGCGAGAGCGCCTACGCGGCCTGGGTGTCGATCTCCGTCGGCTGCAACAACACGTGCACCTTCTGCATCGTCCCGGCCCTGCGCGGCAAGGAGAAGGACCGCCGCACCGGCGACATCCTCGCCGAGATCGAGGCGCTGGTCGCCGAGGGCGTCTCCGAGATCACCCTGCTCGGCCAGAACGTCAACGCCTACGGCTCCGACATCGGCGACCGCGAGGCTTTCAGCAAGCTGCTGCGCGCCTGCGGGCAGATCGAGGGCCTGGAGCGCGTCCGCTTCACCTCTCCGCATCCGCGCGACTTCACCGACGACGTCATCGCCGCCATGGCCGAGACGCCCAACGTGATGCCGCAGCTGCACATGCCCCTGCAGTCGGGCTCGGACACGGTCCTGAAGGCGATGCGCCGCTCCTACCGGCAGGAGCGCTACCTCGGGATCATCGAGAAGGTCCGCGCCGCCATCCCGCACGCGGCGATCACCACCGACATCATCGTGGGCTTCCCCGGCGAGACCGAGGAGGACTTCGAGCAGACCCTGCACGCGGTCCGCGAGGCCCGCTTCGCGCAGGCGTTCACCTTCCAGTACTCCAAGCGGCCCGGCACCCCGGCCGCGACCATGGAGGACCAGATCCCCAAGGAGGTCGTGCAGGCGCGCTACGAGCGTCTCGTCGCCCTGCAGGAGGAGATCTCCTGGGAGGAGAACAAGAAGCAGGTCGGCCGCACCCTGGAGCTGATGGTGGCCGAGGGCGAGGGCCGCAAGGACGGCGCCACCCACCGCCTCTCCGGCCGCGCCCCCGACAACCGCCTGGTCCACTTCACCAAGCCGGAGCAGGAGGTGCGGCCCGGTGACGTGGTGACGGTCGAGATCACCTACGCCGCTCCGCACCACCTCCTGGCCGAGGGCGACGTCATCGACGTGCGCCGCACGCGCGCGGGGGACGCCTGGGAGAAGCGCACCGCGGAGAAGGCGGCGAAGCCGGCCGGCGTCCTGCTCGGTCTGCCCAAGATCGGTGTGCCCGCGCCGCTTCCGGTGGCCACGGGCAGCGGCTGCGGCTGCGACTGACCCGGCCGGGACGGGCCCGGCCGACGGTCCCCCGGTACACGGGGGCAGGCGACGATGCCCCCGGTACACCGGGGCGGGCGCCACGCCCGGTGGACGGGGCGGGAGCCCGTGGTCGGGCGCGGCCCACGGGGTTACCCTGCCGATCATGCTTGTCGCCGCCGCAGTCTGCCCCTGTCCGCCCCTCCTCGTGCCGGAGGTGGCCGCGGGCGCCGCTCCCGAGCTGGACGCCGCCCGTAGCGCCTGCTCCGACGCGCTGGCCGTGCTGGCCGCCGCCAGGCCGGACCGGCTCGTGGTCGTGGGCCCCGCCGATGAGGCGGGGCGCGGCCCGCATCCGCAGGGCGCGCGGGGTTCGTTCCGCGGCTTCGGCGTGGACCTCTCGGTGCGGCTGGGCCGCGGCGACGGGGACGCGCCGACCGACCGCGACCTTCCGCCGTCCCTCGCCGTCGGCGCCTGGTTGCTGGAACGGACCGGGTGGTCGGCCTCCCCGGTCGAGGGGCTCGGCGTGGGGGAGCCGCTCGCGACCGCACGGTGCGTCGAGGCGGGAAGGCAGATCGGCGCGGCGCCCGGACGGGTCGCCCTGTTGGTGATGGGCGACGCCAGCGCGTGCCGGACGCTCAAGGCGCCCGGCTATCTCGACGAGCGCGCCGCGCCCTTCGACGCGGAGGTCGCGCGGGCGCTCGGCGCGGCGGACCTGGCGGCCCTCAGGGCACTCGACTCCGCGCTGGCGCAGGACCTCAAGGCCTCGGGCCGGGCGCCCTGGCAGGTGCTCGCGGGTGCCGCCGAGAACGCCGGGCTCACCGGCGCGCTGTTGTACGAGGACGCGCCGTACGGCGTGGGATACATGGTCGCGACCTGGTCCTAGCGGTCTGGGCCTCACCACCACAGGGCCGCACTGTCACAGGGCCGCAACCGCCGCACCGCCGCAGGGATGCACGGCTGCGGGGCCGGAGGGTCTCGGACGGCGGACGGCGGACGGCGGACGGCGGACGGCCGCGAGCGTTCCCGCTCCGCGGCCGTCCGCCGTCCGACAACCGGTCAGGAAGCCGGCGGGGGGTTCGGCGGGACGAACGTGTCGCCGCCGCCAGTGGAGCGCTCGTCCTTGTGTGCGAGCCGGTCCATGGCCCCCTTGGCCTTGTCGGTGCCCGTATGGATCTTGTCGCTGTATTTGCCCTTGGTCCTGTGATCGACGGCCTGGGCGGCCTTGTCGAGACCGTGATGGACCTTGTCTCCGTGCTGGTGCGCGAGGTCCGAGACCTTGCCCTTGGCCGGAGCCAGCCTGGCCTTCAAATTGTCCATGAGACCCATGGGTCACCTTCCCTGGCGGGTGGGTTACGTGCGGGCGCCCTCGTCGGCCTCGCTGTCGGCCGTCTCCTCGGCGGACTGCTGGTGGGGGATCTCGACGCCGTCGGCGGCGGCGGGCTCCTCGGCCGGCCCCGTACCCGTCACCGTGTGCGTGACGTCCCCGGCCTCGGCCCCCTCCTTCGGGGCCTCGGCGGTCTGCTCCGCCTCGGCGCCGTCGTGCGGCGCGTCGGCCGAGGAATCGGCGGCGACGGCCGCCTCCTCCGTCGCAGGCTCCTCCAAGGACTTCGACCTCCGGAAAAGTCGCGCCAAAACGCCCATATCAACTCCATACGGTACTCGTGCGGGCGAAATCCCGCGTCGTCCGGTGCGTCCGTTCGCGCCACCGGGGGGCGCCGCCCCGCGAAGGGCGACGGGAATCCCGCAACGGGCAACGACCTCGGACGGACGCCGTCACGTAACTCGTTCGAGGGCGGGGCCGACGTTTGCGAGACTGGTCCCGTGAGAAGCGCACCCCCCGCCCCCCGCGTCATCGCCGTCGTCGGACCGACCGCAGCAGGAAAGTCCGATCTGGGCGTATTCCTGGCACAGCGGCTCGGCGGCGAGGTCGTCAACGCCGACTCCATGCAGCTCTACCGAGGGATGGACATCGGCACCGCCAAGCTGACGCCCGAGGAGCGCGCCGGCGTCCCGCACCACCTCCTGGACGTCTGGGACGTCACGGTCACCGCCTCCGTCGCCGAGTACCAGCGGCTGGCGCGCGAAAGGATCGACGCCCTGCTCGCCCAGGGCCGCTGGCCGATCCTCGTCGGCGGCTCCGGGCTGTACGTCCGCGGCGCCGTCGACAACCTGGAGTTCCCCGGTACCGACCCCGAGGTCCGCGCCCGGCTCGAGGAGGAGCTCACACTGCGCGGTTCGGGCGCGCTGCATGCCCGGTTGGCCGCCGCCGACCCCGAGGCCGCCCAGGCGATCCTGCCCGGCAACGGCCGCCGCATCGTCCGGGCCCTCGAGGTGATCGAGATCACCGGCAAGCCGTTCACGGCCAACCTGCCCGGTCATGACTCCGTCTACGACACGGTCCAGATCGGGGTGGACGTGGCGCGTCCCGAACTCGACGAGCGCATCGCCCGCCGCGTCGACCGGATGTGGGACGCGGGGCTCGTGGACGAGGTCCGCGCGCTGGAGGCGCGGGGCCTGCGCGAGGGGCGTACGGCCTCGCGCGCGCTCGGCTACCAGCAGGTCCTGGCGGCCCTGAGCGGTGAGTGCACCGAGGCCGAGGCGCGCGACGAGACCGTGCGTGCCACCAAGCGCTTCGCGCGCCGTCAGGATTCCTGGTTCAGGCGCGATCCGCGGGTGCACTGGTTGAGTGGGGCCGCGGCCGACCTCACGGAACTTCCGGAACTCGCGCTGGCGTTCGTGGAGCGACCGGTCACAGCCTGATCACGTCATGGCATCGGGACGCCCAGCCCGTCATCCGGGCCTCCGACGCCGTGCCATCATCGAGCTTCGATCGACCAAGTGGAGTCCGAGTTGGGAGGGCGCGTGGCGATGGAGGCCGGCCCTCGCGACACCGCACAAGGCACCGAGCACCGCATCACCGGAAGCGGTGAACCGGAGCCCGAGGAAGCCCGTCTGAGCCCCGACGGGCCGGACGAGGACGACACCCAGGGCGGTGTGACCGACGACGGTCCCGAGCCCGAGGAGATGTTCTCGAGCGGCCCCGAGGTCGAGGTCGAGCTGCGCCCGCAGCGCCGGCTGCGGATCTGGCAGCTCGCGCCCATCGTGGCCCTGGCAGCCAGCGGCTCGCTGATGTTCGCCTTCCCGCTCGCCTTCGACTTCGGCGACAGCGGGGCCATGATCGCCATGCTCGGGCTGCTGATCTGCTCCTGCGCCGCCGGCTGGGGCATGATGGCCGCGCGCCGCGTCGGTTACACGTGGCCCGGCCTGCCCCAGCGCGGCTCCGGGCGCCGCCCCGACTGGCGGGTCGTCCTCGCCTACGTCGTGATGGTCGCGGCGGTGGTGGCGCTGGCAGTCTGGCGGGTCGCCCGGCTCCGCTGAGCCCCACGCGCGCGTGCGGCCCTCGGTTTCCGGCCCCGGGCCCGGTGTCGGCGCCACCCCGTACGATCGAGGGATGAGCACGCGGATCGCCTTCCTCAAGGGGCACGGCACCGAGAACGACTTCGTGATCGTTCCGGACCCCGACAACGCCCTCGACCTCCCCCCGGCCGCCGTCGCCGCCCTGTGCGACCGACGCGCGGGCATCGGCGGTGACGGGCTGCTGCACGTCGTGCGGTCCGCCGCCCACCCCGAGGCGAAGGACATGGCGGCCGAGGCGGAGTGGTTCATGGACTACCGCAACGGCGACGGCTCGATCGCCGAGATGTGCGGCAACGGAGTCCGGGTCTTCGCCCGCTACCTGCAACACGCCGGTCTCGTGGCCGAGGGGGACCTGGCGGTCGCCACGCGCGGGGGCGTCAAGAGCGTCCACCTCGCGAAGGAGGGGGACGTCACCGTCGGCATGGGCAGGGCCCGCCTCCCCGAAGGGGACGTCACGGTGAGCGTCGGCGAGCGCAGCTGGCCCGCGCGCAACGTCAACATGGGCAACCCGCACGCCGTCGCCTTCGTCGACGACCTCGCGCACGCAGGCGACCTGTTCGCCCCGCCGCCCTTCAGTCCCGCCGCCGCCTACCCGGGCGGCGTCAACGTCGAGTTCGTGGTCGACCGCGGCCCGCGGCACGTCGCCCTGCGCGTGCACGAGCGCGGAGCGGGCGAGACCCGTTCGTGCGGCACGGGCGCGTGCGCCGTCGCCGTGGCGGCCGCGCGCAGGGACGGCGCGGACCCGGCGGTCACCGGGATGCCGGCCACCTACACCGTGGACGTGCCCGGCGGACGTCTGGTGATCACCGAGCGGCCCGACGGGGAGATCGAGATGACCGGGCCCGCAGTGATCGTCGCCACAGGGGAGATCGATCCCGAGTGGCTGGAAAAAGTCGTCCGCTGATCCGGGAGCGGCTTGGTATCGGAGGGCGGGACGGCCTGGAAGCATGCCGGAGCCGCCTCAGGGTCGATCCCTGGGTTCGAATGCCCGACCGGCGTCAGGATGGGTGGCTCGAAAACGTAAACTCCCGGACCATCGCTCGAATGGGTGATCCGTTTCACGCTCGGCGAGAGGCGGCCGGTCGGGCGTGATGGGCTCGGTAGCATCAAGCACCGGCCCGGACGGGGGACCGTTACCAGTCCCCTGAGCCGTGTCCGCCCTGGGACACCCCGTCCGCCGGTCCACGCAGCCGGAGGTGCCCATGAGTGCGGAGGCCACGAACCCTGCGACCCCAGGCCCGGTAGCGCCGGCCACGCCCCGCAGGCGCAGCCGTCCCCGGATCGACCTGCGTCGCCTGGTCGGTGCCGCGCTGCTCGGCCCCGCCTCGCGCGGCCGGCTGCCGGACGCGATCGGCCATGTCGTCGAGGTCCACCGCGCCCACCACCCCGACGCCGACCTCGAAATCCTGCGCCGCGCCTACCTGCTCGCCGAGTCCTCGCACCGCGGCCAGATGCGCAAGAGCGGCGAGCCCTACATCACCCACCCGCTCGCCGTGACCCTCATCCTCGCCGAACTCGGCGCGGAGACCACGACCTTGACCGCCTCGCTGCTCCACGACACCGTCGAGGACACCGATGTGACGCTCGATCAGGTCGGCGAGCAGTTCGGCGCCGAGGTGCGCTATCTCGTCGACGGCGTCACCAAGTTGGAGAAGGTCGACTACGGCGCCGCCGCCGAGCCCGAGACCTTCCGCAAGATGCTCGTCGCCACCGGCAACGACGTCCGCGTGATGTCGATCAAACTCGCCGACCGGCTGCACAACATGCGCACCCTGGGCGTGATGCGCCCCGAGAAACAGGCGCGCATCGCCAAGGTGACCCGGGACGTCCTCATCCCGCTCGCCGAACGCCTCGGCGTCCAGGCCCTCAAGACCGAGCTGGAAGACCTCGTCTTCGCGATCCTGCACCCCGAGGAGTACGAGCGCACGCGCGAGCTGATCGTCGAGAACGCCTCCCGCGCGGACGACCCCCTCGCGGACTTCGCCGAGGCGATGCGCGCGGTCCTGCGCGACGCCGACATCCAGGCCGAAGTCCTCATCCGCCCGCGGCACTTCGTCTCCGTGCACCGCGTCTCCCGCAAGCGCGGACGGATGCGCGGTTGCGACTTCGGCCGCCTGCTGGTGCTGGTGAACGAGGACGCCGACTGTTACGCCGTCCTGGGCGAACTGCACACCTGTATGACGCCGGTGGTCTCGGAGTTCAAGGACTTCATCGCCGTCCCCAAGTTCAACCTGTACCAGTCGCTGCACACCGCGGTCGCCCGCGAGGACGGCCAGGTCGCCGAAGTCCTCATCCGCACGCACCAGATGCACAAGGTCGCGGAGGCCGGCGTGGTCGCGCTCGGCAATCCCTACACGGCCCCCGCCGAGGAGCACGCCCGGCAGACAGGCGCGGCCGACGAGGAGCGCGTCGACCCCACCCGGCCCGGTTGGCTCTCCCGCCTCCTGGACTGGCAGGAGGCCGCGCCCGACCCCGACACCTTCTGGTCCACCCTGCGCGAGGACCTCGCCCAGGACCGCGAGATCACCGTCTTCCGGCCGGACGGCGGCACCCTCGGCCTGCCCGACGGCGCGACCTGCGTCGACGCCGCCTACGCGCAGTACGGCGAGGACGCCCACGCCTGTATCGGCGCCCGGGTGAACGGCCGCCTGGCAACCCTCAGCACGGTGCTGCGGGACGGCGACACCGTGCAGCTCCTGATGGGCCAGGATCCGGCCTCGGAGCCGTCCCGGGAGTGGCTGGAGCACGCCCACACCCCGGCGGCCCGGATCGCCATCCAACGGTGGCTGGCGACGCACCCGGCGCCCGCCGAGGACGAGGGCGAGGTACGCGCGGAGTCCCCCGGAGCGGCCAGGGCCGCCGAGGCGACGGCGCGGGCCACCGCGGACGCCTCCGGAGCCGAAGCGCCCGCACCCCGGCCCGGCGCCGCCATCACGGTCGTCGACCGGCCCGACGCCACCGTGCGGCTCGCCGGGTGCTGCACGCCCGTACCGCTCGACGAGGTCACCGGCTTCCTCGTACGCGGGGGAGTGGTCACCGTGCACCGCGCGGAATGCGCCGCCGTGGCGCGCATGGCGAGCGCGGGGCGCGAAGAGGTCGACGTGCGCTGGGGCGACACCACCGGCTGCCGGGTCACCCTGGTCGCCGAGTCGTTCGGCCGGCCCCATCTGCTCGCCGACCTCACCGAGGCCATGGCGCTGGAGGGCGCCGAGATCGTCTCCGCGACCGTCGAGCCCCCGAGCCAGCAACGGGTACGCCACACCTACACCGTCCAGCTCCCCGACGCCGCCCACCTGCCGACCCTCCTGCGGGCCATGCGCAACGTGCCCGGCGTGTACGACGTGGGCCGCGCGCAGCACCATGCGCAGGCCTCCGCAGAACCCGCGTAGGCGCCTCCACGCGTGCGTGCGCCGGCGAGCCCCGGTTTTACCCGGGCCGTCCGCCCACACGCGCGTGAGCAACCCGTTCGGGTGGGCCGGGCGCGCGTCGCCGACGCGGCACACGTGCGCGCTGGTAGCGGTGGTGCATGCTCACCCCCCGCCTCCGGCTCAAGTCCGCGCTGCTCGCCTCGGCCGTGTCCGTCTGCCTCGTCGCCGCGAGCGCCCCGGCGGTCCCGCTCGGCGTCGGCGACCGTCTCTTCCCGTACCTGGGCAACCCCGGGTACGACGTCGCGTCGTACGACCTGTCCTTGACCTATTCCGGCACCAACAGCGAGCCCCTCCAGGCGGTCACCACCATCGACGCCTGGACCACGACCGCCCTGGACCGGATCAACCTCGACTTCGCCCACGGCAAGGTCGCCTCGGTCGAGGTCGACGGCAGGCCCGCCGACTTCGCAGGCGCCGGCGACGACCTGGTCGTCACCCCGCAGAGCTCGCTGCCCCCGGGCAGCTGGACACGGATCACCGTGCGGCACACCAGCGATCCCGTGAGCGCCGACGACCGCGACGGCGGCTGGGTCAGGACCGCGGACGGCCTCGCCATGGCCAACCAGGCGGACGCCGCCCACCTGGTCTTCCCGTGCAACGACCACCCCTCCGACAAGGCGATGTTCACCATCCGGATCACCGCCCCCAACGACTACACGGCCGTCGCGGGCGGACTGCCGGCCGGTGTCGAACGGGTCGGCGCGGCCACCACGTGGACGTACCGCACCCAGCACCCCATGGCCACCGAACTCGCCCAGGTCTCCATCGGCCGCTCCACCGTGGTGCACCGTGAGGGGCCGCACGCACTGCCCGTCCGGGACGTCGTGCCCACCAAGGACCGCGACCTGCTCGAACCGTGGCTGGCGAAGACTCCCGCCCAGATCTCCTGGATGGAGGGCAAGGTCGGCCCCTACCCCTTCGAGACGTACGGCCTGCTCATGGCCGAGGCCTCCACCGGGTTCGAACTCGAGACGCAGACCCTCTCCCTCTTCGAACGGGACCTCTTCACCGAGCCCGGCTACCCCAAGTGGTACATCGAGTCGATCATGGTGCACGAACTCTCCCACCAGTGGTTCGGCGACAGCGTCAGTCCGCGCAGCTGGTCCGACCTGTGGCTCAACGAGGGGCACGCCACCTGGTACGAGGCGCTCTACGCGGAGGAGAACGCGGGCGCGGGCCACACCCTGGATGCGCGCATGAAGGCGGCGTACGGCGCCTCCGACCGCTGGCGCGCCGCGGGAGGCCCCCCGGCGCTGCCCAAGGCGCCCAAGCCGGGCCAGAAGATCGGCATCTTCCGCCCCAACGTCTACGACGGCGCGGCCCTCGTCCTGTACGCGCTGCGCCAGGAGATCGGCACCCGCGCGTTCGAGAGCCTGGAACGGGCCTGGGTGCACAACCACCGCGACTCCACGGCCACGACGGCCGACTTCGAGCGCCTCGCCGAGGCGATCTCCGGACGCGACCTGACCCTGTTCTTCAAGGACTGGCTGTACGGCGAGAAGACCCCCGCGATGCCCGGACACCCGGACTGGAAGCCGGCCGCGCCGGTGGCCAAGGGCGAGCCGCAGGCCGCGTCGAAGGCCGCCCTGGCCGCGAAATAAGGCCGTGACGAGACGGGCCGTACCGTGCGACCATCGTGAGGTCGGCGTGGCACGGGACACGGGAATCTCCCGGGGCACTCGTGCGTTGTCCCTCATGCAGGGCGCCGAATCGGCAACCCCAACGACGTAAGGACCCAATGACCTCCTCTTCTTCCCCTTCCCAGGACACCCAGCGCGTTGCGCACGCCTACCCCGAAGGTCTTCGGGCCGATGCCCTGATGGAAGAGGACGTCGCCTGGAGCCACGAGATCGACGGAGACCGGGACGGCGATCAGTTCGACCGCTCCGAGCGCGCGGCCCTGCGCCGCGTGGCGGGCCTCTCCACCGAGCTCGAGGACGTCACCGAGGTCGAGTACCGCCAGCTCCGCCTGGAGCGGGTCGTGCTCGTCGGCGTCTGGACCACGGGGACCTCGCAGGACGCGGACAACTCCCTCGCGGAGCTGGCCGCCCTCGCGGAGACCGCCGGCGCGCTCGTGCTCGACGGCGTCATCCAGCGCCGTGACAAGCCCGACGCAGCCACCTACATCGGCTCCGGCAAGGCCAACGAGCTGCGCGACATCGTCCTCGAGACGGGCGCGGACACCGTCATCTGCGACGGTGAGCTCAGCCCGGGCCAGCTGATCCACCTCGAGGACGTCGTCAAGGTCAAGGTCATCGACCGCACGGCCCTGATCCTCGACATCTTCGCCCAGCACGCCAAGTCCCGGGAGGGCAAGGCACAGGTCGCGCTCGCGCAGATGCAGTACATGCTGCCGCGGCTGCGCGGCTGGGGTCAGTCGCTGTCCCGTCAGATGGGCGGCGGCAAGGGCGGCGGCCTCGCCACCCGCGGCCCCGGTGAGACCAAGATCGAGACGGACCGGCGACGGATCCGCGAGAAGATGGCGAAGATGCGCCGGGAGATCGCGGAGATGAAGACCGGCCGCGAGATCAAGCGCCAGGAGCGCAAGCGCCACAAGGTGCCGTCCGTGGCCATCGCGGGCTACACCAACGCCGGCAAGTCGTCCCTGCTCAACCGCCTCACCGGCGCGGGCGTCCTGGTCGAGAACGCCCTGTTCGCGACCCTGGACCCGACCGTGCGCCGGGCCGAGACCCCCGGGGGCCGCCTGTACACGCTGGCGGACACCGTCGGCTTCGTCCGGCACCTGCCGCACCACCTGGTCGAGGCGTTCCGCTCCACCATGGAGGAGGTCGGCGAGTCCGACCTGATCCTGCACGTGGTGGACGGCTCGCACCCCAACCCGGAGGAGCAGCTGGCCGCCGTGCGCGAGGTGATCCGGGACGTCGGCGCCACCGGCGTGCCCGAGATCGTCGTGATCAACAAGGCGGACGCGGCCGACCCGCTGACGCTGCAGCGGCTGATGCGGATCGAGAAGCGTTCCATCGCCGTCTCGGCACGCAGCGGCCAGGGCATCGACGAACTGCTCGCGCTGATCGACGACGAGCTTCCCCGCCCGTCGGTCGAGGTGGAGGCGCTCGTGCCGTACACGCACGGCAACCTGGTCGCCCGTGCCCACACCGAGGGCGAGGTGATCTCCGCGGAGCACACGGCGGAGGGCACCCTGCTGAAGGTGCGGGTGCACGAGGAACTGGCGGCGGACCTCGCGCCGTACGTTCCGGCGCCGGCCGCCTGAGGCCTCGTGGCCCGCTGAACGCGTGAAGGCCCGCCCCCGCTCTGCCGCGGGGGCGGGCCTTCGGCATGTCCGGCTTCACCGGCCGCCGTACTTCCTGCTCGTGGTCTCCGTCAGAGCACCCGGTCCACGTCCAGCGCGCGGACCAGCGTCTGCGCCGACGACATCCGGCCTGGCCTGCTCCGAAGTGACACGCAGTACGGCGCAGGCGCCGTCGGCTCCAGGACGGACGGCGGCGGGACGGTGAGGGCTTGCCTCCGGCGTCCCACCGCCGATCCCGCTAGCGGCCGGCGAACTTGTCGCTCACCGAGTCGTAGACGCTCTTCGCCACATCGCCCAGCCGCGGGCCGGCCAGCCAACCCGAGTTCACCGGGCCGATCGACGTGTTGGAGACCAGCGCGGGCTTGCCGTTCGAGCCCGTCGCCACCCAGCCGCCGCCCGACGAACCGCCGGTCATCGTGCAGCCGATGCGGTACATCGTCGGGTCCGAGGAACTGAGCGAGAACCGGCCCGGCTTGTCCTGGCACTGGTAGAGCTTCTGCCCGTCGTACGGCTTGGCCGCCGGGTAGCCGGTCGCGGTGATGCTGTCCACCTTCGGGACGGCCGGAGCCTTGAAGTTCACCGGAAGCGCCGAACCGACCGTCTCCTCGAGGGACTTGCCCGAACCGCCCTCCTCCGGCGTCACATGGATCACGGCGTAGTCGTAGGAGGCGCCGTCACCGCCGGTCTGGCCGCCCTGTGCGATCCACTGGTCCGAGGTCTTCGTCCAGTCGCCCCACCAGACGCCGTAGGGAGCGGCCTGCTCCTTGGTGGCCGTCTTCAACTGCTGGGACGACAGACCCTCGTCGTTGTACGAGGGCACGAAGGCGATATTGCGGTACCAGCCGCCGCCCTTGCCCGCGTGCACGCAATGGCCCGCGGTCCACACCAGGTTGGACTTGCCCGGGTGGGCCGGGTCCTGCACGACCGTCGCCGAGCAGACCATCGTGCCCTCGGGGGAGTCGAAGAACACCTTGCCCGCCTCGGGGGCGTTGGCGTGGTAGCTCGTCGGGACGGCCTTCGCGTCCACGGCCTGCGGCGTCGGGTCGGTCACGCCCTGGTCGCCGGAGAGGTCGCTGTCATCGACGCTCCGGTCCGGGTCCTCGGCCTCGCGCATCCGGTCCGGGTCCCACAGACCCTTGATGATCGGGTTGACGTAGTCCTGCGCCTCACGCAGCCAGTCGTCCCTGTCCCAGTTCTTCCAGGCGCCGTTCTTCCACTTGTCGAGGTCGATCCCGTGCTCTTTGAGCCTGTCCTTGATGTCGTCCGGGATCGTGATCTTTCCGTCGCCGGTGGCCGATGCCGACGCGTCGGCCTGCCCGCCGGCCTCGGTGTCGCCCGAGTCGCAGGCGGTCGCGGTGAGCGCGAGCACCGAGGCGAGCGCCACGGCGCCCAGCACGGGGGAGGTCCTGCGGCGCGCGTCCCTCCTCCGGCGAACGGTGAACGACGGACGTGTGGATCGCATGGTGTGAACTCCCCCTGCTGTCAACGAACGTGAAACACCGGCCGTTCCCCGGAGCGGAACTCACGGGGATCTCATCCCGGGTTCAAGCGGGTCTCACGGCCAGGTGCGATGCCACCACACGATATGCGGTCGCTGTGGGGGACTTCCGACGGAATGGCAACTGTTCGGTCACAGCAAGGATCTTGAGGCAACCCGTAACCGGGAAGCCTGTCCGGGGTTGTTAGCGGTGGGGGGTCCGCTGTCCGCGCCCGGCTCCCCGAACTGCGGGAGGACGGGGAGCCGTGGTCGTGACCGAGCCAGTGCCCGAGGGCATCCTGAGGCGTCAGGCGGCGCGTGAGTCGGCGGCGCGCACCTACGCGCGCGCCCTGCCCATCGTGCCGGTGCGGGCCCGCGGGCTGACCATCGAGGGCGCGGACGGCCGCCGTTACCTCGACTGTCTCTCGGGCGCCGGCACCCTCGCCCTGGGCCACAACCACCCCGTCGTGCTGGAGGCGATCCGCAAGGTGCTCGACTCGGGCGCGCCCTTGCACGTGCTCGACCTCGCGACCCCCGTCAAGGACGCCTTCATCACGGAGCTGTTCCGGACGCTGCCGCCCGGTCTGGCCGACCACGCGCGCGTGCAGTTCTGCGGGCCGGCCGGCACGGACGCGGTGGAGGCCGCCCTCAAACTGGTCCGTGCCGCCACCGGCCGCACGGGCGTCCTGGCCTTCACCGGCGCCTACCACGGGATGACCGCCGGATCCCTCGAAGCCTCCGGGGCCGCCCACGACGTCAGGGTGGCACGCCTGCCCTATCCGCAGGACTACCGCTGCCCGTTCGGCGTCGGCGGCGAGCGCGGCGCCGAACTCGCCGCCCGCTGGACCGAGTCCGTCCTGGACGACCCCAGGTCGGGGGTGCGGCCGCCCGCCGGGATGATCCTCGAGCCCGTTCAGGGCGAGGGCGGTGTGCTTCCCGCACCGGACGCCTGGCTGCGCAGGATGCGGAAGATCACGGCGGACCGCTCGATCCCGCTGATCGCCGACGAGGTCCAGACGGGCGTCGGACGGACCGGCGCCTTCTGGGCGGTGGAGCACAGCGGGGTCACACCCGATGTGATGGTCCTGTCCAAGGCCATCGGCGGCAGCCTGCCGCTCGCCGTCGTCGTCTACCGCGACGAACTCGACGTCTGGCAACCCGGCGCGCACGCGGGCACGTTCCGCGGCAACCAGCTCGCGATGGCCGCCGGAACGGCCACCCTCGCCCACGTCCGCGAGAACGGCCTCGCCGACCGCGCCGCCGTCCTGGGAGCCCGCATGCTGGGCCGCCTCCAGCGCCTTGCCGAGGAGTTCCCGTGCATGGGGGACGTGCGGGGGCGCGGGCTGATGATCGGGGTCGAGATGGTGGATCCCGAAGGAGAACACGGGACCGAAGGAGGTGAAAGCGGTGTACGAGACGCACGAGGTGCGCAAGATGCACGAGGTGCGCGAGGTGCACGGGGTACAGGAAGTGACGGTGCGGACGCCCCGCTGCAGGCAGCCGCGGCCGGTGCAGGAGCCGACGTCTTCGCGGACTCCGCGCACGCCCCCCTGCCTGCCGCCCCCGCTCTGGCCCAAGCCCTGCGGCGAGAGTGCCTGCGGCGCGGCCTGATCGTCGAGCTCGGCGGACGCCACGCCAGCGTCGTACGCCTGCTTCCGCCGCTGACCATCACCGACGAGCAGGCCGCAGCAGTACTGGACCGACTCGCGGACGCGATGGCCGCCGTGGCCGGCGGTCACGCCCGTGGCCCGGGCCGCGGCGGTCGTGCGGAGCCCCACCGGAATCGGCCGAACCGGCCCAACCGGCCGCCCGAACATGTCCCCCGCCAGGACGGTCGCGCCGAACGCGCGGGGTAGCCAGGACGGTCGACGCGACCCCGCGCGAGCGCACTGCAGGCCGCACGACGCGACCCCGTGCGACGGCAGACCGTACGACGTGACCACAACCCGGTACGTCGCGACTCCGGACTTCTCCGGGGGCGGCGACACCGGCGGCGGGGCGCGTCGGGCCTCCGGCCGCCGGGTGAGCCGAGAGCGAGCGAGGCTTCCCGCCACTTCCGGCTCGCGCTCGCCCCCATCACTCCACGAGGAACAACCTTTGACCACCTCTCCGCAGCCCACCGCATCCGCATCCGCATCCGACTCCCACTCCGGCACCACGGCTCGTACCTCTCTCGCCCCTCCCGAGCGGTCGCCCGCCTCCGCCGCGGCGGGTCCTGCGTCCGCTGAGCCGTCCCCCTCCGCCGCAGCGCCCGCCGTGCCGTCCGCGCCGCCCCCGGTGCCGTCACCGCGTCGGCTGGGAGACGCCCCGCACGCCGAACCGCCGCCGCGCCCAGCCGCAGATCTTCTGGACCACCCCGATCCGCTCACCGCGGCTCAGGCCGCGGCCGTGGAGAACCTGCTGCGCTGCTGGGTCCGCGAGACCGGCCTGTCCGCCCCGGTGCCGGGCGACGACGTCCTGCGCGTGCCGTTGCCCGCGAGCGGTGTCACCCTGCTCGTCCCCGTCCACTACTGGTCCCCGACGGGCTGGCACCGCTTCGGCCTGCCGCGCCTGGCGAGCGCCCCCGCGCAGTCCCCGCACGCGGACGCCGTCACGGTCGCGGCCCTGCTGGCCCGCGAGGCGCTCCCGAACGGCGGCGACCCGTCCGCCACGTCCGTCACGTCTGTTCGAGCCGTGCCCGACGACGAGGGCACGGAGCCTGCGGACCGGGACG
This sequence comes from Streptomyces sp. NPDC037083, assembly GCF_055606485.1. Classification (NCBI taxonomy): domain Bacteria; kingdom Bacillati; phylum Actinomycetota; class Actinomycetes; order Kitasatosporales; family Streptomycetaceae; genus Streptomyces; species Streptomyces sp. NPDC037083. The sequence continues at coordinate 62,299 of NZ_JBVJSQ010000011.1, forward strand.
GCGGCTCCGGCCGGGCCCACTGCCCCGCCGCCGACGATGCCCCTGCCCCCGCACCCGCCGGCCTTCCCGGCGGCGAAGGCGTCGACCTCGTGGCGCGCGTCGCCGACTCCGTACGCTGTACCGCCGTCTTCATCGGAGAGCGGCGAGAGCGCCCCGAGGGCGGCGCCGACCTGTTCCTGACCGCCGAGCAGGCACTGGTGCTCGGACATCCGCTGCACCCGACCCCGAAGAGCCGCGAAGGGCTCTCGGACGGTGAAACGCGCCCGTATTCACCCGAGTCGCGCGGCTCGTTCCCCCTGCACTGGATCGCCGTCGCTCCTTCCGTGCTCGCCACCGACTCCGCCTGGACCGAAGGCGGCCGTCCGGTCCCCGCCCCCCGGCTGACGGCGCGGCTCGCCGGCGACGGACTGCCGCTGCCCGACGGATTCGCCGCCCTGCCGGTGCACCCCTGGCAACTGCGCGAGATGCGGCACCGGCCCGAGGCGGAGGCGCTGTTCGACGCCGGACTGCTCCGCGGGCTGGGCGCGCACGGCCCACTGTGGCACCCCACCTCGTCCGTGCGCACCGTCCATCGGTCCGGTGCTCCGGCGATGCTCAAACTCTCGCTGGGCCTGCGCATCACCAACTCCCGCCGCGAGAACCTCCGCAAGGAACTCCAGCGGGGCGTCGAGGTGCACCGGCTGCTGCGCGCCGGGCTGGCCAAGCGGTGGCAGGCGGCCCACCCGGGCTTCGACATCGTCCGCGATCCGGCCTGGCTCGCGGTCGACGGACCGGACGGCCGCCCGCTGACGGGACTCGACGTGATGATCCGCCACAACCCCTTCGCTCCGGCGGACGACGTCTCCTGCGTCGCCGGACTCGTGGCGCCCCGGCCGCAGGTGCGCGGGGCGGCGGCGGGCGCGGACGTCCCGACGTCCGGGGCGCACCCGGACCTCCCGGCCGAGGCTCCCACCGGACGTTCCCGGCTGGCCTGCCTCGTCACGCGTCTCGCCGGGCGCACGGGCCGACCCGTGGGGGCGGTCGCGACGGAGTGGTTCCTGCGCTACCTGGAACAGGTCGTCCGTCCCGTCCTGTGGCTCGACGGCGCCGCCGGGATCGCACTGGAAGCGCATCAGCAGAACACGCTCCTCCTGCTGGACCCGGACGGTTGGCCCCGGGGCGGCCGCTATCGCGACAACCAGGGCTACTACTTCCGCGAGTCCCACCGCCCGGAACTCGAAGCCCAGCTGCCCGGCATCGGCGAGCGCAGCGACACCTTCGTCTCCGACGAGGTCACCGACGAGCGTTTCTGCTACTACCTGGGGATCAACAACGTGCTGGGACTCATCGGCGCGTTCGGCTCCCAGCGGCTCGCCGACGAGCGACTGCTGCTCGCCGCCTTCCGGCGCTTTCTCTCCGACGCCGCCTGCGGCCCCGACCGGCCGCGCAGTTCGCTGCCCTCCCGCCTGCTCGACTCACCCGTCCTGCGCTGCAAGGCCAACCTCCTGACCCGCCTGCACGGCCTCGACGAACTCGTCGGCCCGGTGGACACCCAGTCCGTCTACGTCACCCTCGCCAACCCCCTGCGTTCCTGAACGTTCGAGAGGAGCCCGCCGTGCCGCCCGTCGGGACGGATTCCCCCACCGGTGCGCCCCCTGCCCTCGCCGTCGGCGACTGGGGAGCCACCGCCACCCCCGCGGGTGCGTTCCGTCTCGTCCCCGTGCGCATCGACCGGGACCTGTGCCTCGTCGGCCGGTGGATGAACGACCCGGCGGTCGCGGCGTTCTGGGAGCTGGCGGGGCCTCACCCCGTGACCGAGCGGCACCTGTGCCGCCAACTCGCCGACGACGGACACAGCGTGCCGTGCCTGGGCGTCCTGGACGGCCGGCCGATGAGTTACTGGGAGATCTACCGCGCGGACCTCGACCCCCTGGCCGGGCACTATCCGGCCCGGCCCCACGACACCGGCGTCCACCTCCTCATCGGCGGGGTGGCCGACCGCGGGCGAGGCCTCGGCGGCCTGTTGCTCAGAACCGTCGCCGACCTCATCCTCGACCGGGCGCCCGCCTGCACCCGCGTCGTCGCCGAACCCGACCTTCGCAACGTCGCGTCCGTCGCCACGTTCCTCCGCGCCGGTTTCCGCTTCGTCGCGGAGCTCGACCTGCCCACGAAGCGGGCCGCCCTCATGGTCCGGGAGCGACACCTCCGTGATCTCCTGTGAAGCCACCTGACGACATCCGGGTCACCCCGCCCTGTCCGCGTCACCCCTGCCTGCGACACCCGACGCTCGCGAACCGGCCGCATTCGGCCACTTCCGGTCGCCCGACGGTCACCCCCGGCCACGGCCGACCCCGGTCCACCGCCCCCTCCGAGAAACCCACGGTCTTGATCCCTTCCCTCCCGTCCGCCTCGACCCCCCGATTGTCAGTGCCGCGCCGTAGGGTGGTCGCGCTATGACGAAGCCCTCACTCCCCGAACTCCTGCATGCCGCTGTCGACGCCGTCGGCGGCACGGAGCGCCCCGGCCAGGTGACCATGGCCGAAGCCGTCGCCGAAGCGATCGACGGCGGCTCCCACCTGCTGGTCCAGGCCGGCACCGGCACCGGCAAGTCACTCGGCTACCTCGTGCCCGCGCTCGCCCACGGGGAGCGCGTCGTGGTGGCGACCGCCACGCTGGCCCTGCAGCGCCAGCTCGTCGAGCGGGACCTGCCGCGCACGGTCGACGCCCTGCAGCCCCTGCTGCGCCGGCGCCCGGAGTTCGCGATGCTCAAGGGCCGGTCGAACTACCTGTGCCTGCACCGGCTGCGCGAAGGGGTCCCGCAGGACGAGGAGGAGGGCCTCTTCGACCAGTTCGAGGCGGCCGCGCCCACCAGCAAGCTGGGCCAGGACCTGCTGCGGCTGCGGGACTGGGCGGACGAGACCGAGTCGGGCGACCGCGACGATCTCACCCCCGGCGTGTCCGACCGGGCCTGGGCCCAGGTGTCGGTGTCCTCCCGGGAGTGCCTCGGCGCGACGAAGTGCGCCTACGGCGCCGAGTGCTTCGCCGAGACGGCCCGTGAGCGCGCCAAGCTGGCCGAGGTCGTCGTCACCAACCACGCGCTGCTCGCCATCGACGCCATCGAGGGCGCCCCGGTCCTGCCGCAGCACGAGGTGCTGATCGTCGACGAGGCCCACGAGCTGGTCTCGCGGGTCACCGGCGTCGCCACCGGCGAGCTCACCCCCGGCCAGGTCAACCGGGCCGTGCGCCGGGCGGCGAAGCTGGTCAACGAGAAGGCGGCCGACCAGCTGCAGACCGCCGCCGAAGGCTTCGAGCGCCTCATGGAGCTGGCCCTGCCCGGCCGCCTGGAGGAGATCCCGGAGGACCTCGGCTACGCCCTCATGGCGCTGCGCGACGCCGCACGGACGGTCATCTCCGCCATCGGCGCCACCCGCGACAAGTCCGTCCAGGACGAGGATGCCGTCCGCAAGCAGGCGCTGGCCTCGGTGGAGTCCGTGCACGACGTGGCGGAGCGGATCTGCAACGGCTCCGAATGGGACGTCGTCTGGTACGAGAGGCACGACCGCTTCGGCGCTTCGCTGCGCGTGGCTCCCATGTCCGTGTCGGGCCTGTTGCGGGAGAAGCTCTTCACGGACCGGTCCGTCACCCTGGCCTCGGCGACCCTGAAGCTGGGCGGCGACTTCAACGGAGTGGGCGCCTCGATGGGTCTCGCCCCGGAGGGCACGGAGGGCGAGGACGTCCCGCAGTGGAAGGGCATCGACGTCGGTTCGCCCTTCGACTACCGCAAACAGGGCATCCTGTATGTCGCCAAGCACCTGGCGCGCCCCGCGCGCGACGGCGACCGCGCCGACATGCTGGACGAACTGACCGAACTGATCCAGGCGGCCGGCGGACGCACGCTCGGCCTCTTCTCCTCCATGCGCGCCGCACAGCTCGCCGCCGAGGAACTGCGCACCCGCATCCCCGAGTTCCCGATCCTCCTCCAGGGCGAGGAGACCCTCGGCGAGCTGATCAAGAACTTCTCGGCGGACCCGAAGACGTGCCTGTTCGGCACGCTGTCGCTCTGGCAGGGCGTCGACGTCCCCGGCCCCAGCTGCCAGCTGGTCGTCATGGACAAGATCCCGTTCCCGCGCCCGGACGACCCCCTGATGAGCGCCCGCCAGAAGGCGGTGGAGGACGCCGGGGGCAACGGCTTCATGGCTGTCGCCGCCACCCACGCGGCGCTGCTCATGGCGCAGGGCGCGGGCCGCCTGGTGCGCGCGTCGGGGGACCGCGGCGTGGTCGCCGTACTGGACCAGCGGCTGGCGACGGCCCGCTACGGGAGCTATCTGAAGGCGTCCCTGCCCGACTTCTGGTACACCACGGACCGCAATCAGGTCCGCAAGTCCCTCGCCGCGATCGACGCGAAGGCCAAACAGGCAGAGGCAGAGGCGGAAGCCGACCAGGCAGAGGTGGAGACGGTGGCGGCGGACGCAGAGGCGTAGGCCGGACAGCACCACCGGCACAGCACAGGGCCCCGGAACCGGCGCAGGGATCCCGGGGCCCAGTCAGGGGCAGGGCGGGGGAGACCCCCGCCCGTCGCCGCTCTCAGACGCGGCGGAGTACGGCCACCACCTTGCCGAGGATGGTCGCGTCGTCGCCGGGGATCGGCTCGTAGGCGGCGTTGTGCGGCAGGAGCCACACATGGCCGTCCTCCCGCTTGAAGCGCTTGACGGTGGCTTCGCCGTCGAGCATCGCGGCCACGATGTCGCCGTTCTCTGCGACGGGCTGACGGCGGACGGTGACCCAGTCGCCGTCGCAGATCGCGGCCTCGATCATGGAGTCGCCGACGACCTTCAGGACGAACAGCTCGCCGTCGCCGACCAGCTGCCTCGGCAGCGGGAAGACGTCCTCCACCGACTCCTCGGCCAGGATCGGGCCACCGGCGGCGATCCGGCCGACCAGCGGCACGTAGGACGCGGCCGGCTTGCCGGCGGTGTCGGTGGGCTGCACGGAGGCGGCCTGGTCGGAGCCGCGCACCTCGTACGCGCGCGGGCGGTGCGGATCGCGGCGCAGGAAGCCCTTGCGCTCCAGTGCCATCAGCTGGTGGGCGACCGAGGACGTGCTGGACAGGCCGACCGCCTGACCGATCTCCCGCATCGACGGCGGGTAGCCGCGCCGCTGTACGGAGTCCCTGATGACCTCGATCACTCGGCGCTGCCGGTCGGTGAGCCCCGAGCTGTCCGCGCGGATGCCTGGAGGTCGACCAGGCAGAGAGCGCTTGTGTCCCTCGGGATTCATGGCTTCGTTCATCGCATGCACCGGCTCGAGTCGGCCCTGGGAGCGGTCCTGGGCAGTGATGGTGGCACTGTCTGCGGTGGTGGTCACGTCGGCCCCTCTCGGTTGTCTCCCTGCTGGACAACGGTAGTTGCTTTCGAAAGGTTGCGCCAAACACACGTTCGAGTGAAAAAGCGCGGATAGCCTGACTTGATCATGTGTATGGGTGTATGGCTAACGCGGTCCCCGGCAGGCGAAAGGACTCGTTGTTGTAGCCTTCACCGCCGGAGCCGATGACCTTGTGGGGTGGCCCCAGTCTGCCATCCGGCCCCCCTTCGCCCCGGGACCGGCCCCGCTCTGCGCGAGAGTCGCACCGCTCCTCCTTGTGGCGCTCACGGTATCGCCGTAAGCGCCACCGCGATACGGCCGCACGCGCGCGTGCAGGGGTGCATTCCGCGTGCTCGGTGTGACGGCCGGATCGCGTGCGGTGAGCGATGCGCCGAGCGCGGTGGACGCGACACGCGATACAGCCTGGATGTATGGGCCAAGCCCCATATCTAGTGGTTGGATTGCGGCAGCGGCCCAGAAGTTGTGGTCCCCCGTGTCTTCGGGCGCGGATGGATCCCCTATGCTTGGGGCTGCTTCGAGGGGCCTGTGAGGCCTGGCGAGGCCATTGAGTCTGCTGTGAGGAGGGTTGGAGTTCATGCACTGTCCCTTCTGCAGGCACCCCGACAGCCGTGTGGTCGACAGCCGTACGACGGACGACGGCACGTCGATCCGCAGGCGCCGCCAGTGCCCCGACTGCTCCCGTCGTTTCACGACCGTGGAGACGTGTTCGCTCATGGTGGTCAAGCGGTCCGGGGTCACCGAACCGTTCAGCCGCACCAAGGTCATCAACGGCGTGCGCAAGGCATGTCAGGGACGGCCCGTCACCGAGGACGCCCTCGCCCAGCTCGGCCAGCGGGTCGAGGAGGCGGTGCGGGCCACCGGAAGCGCCGAGTTGACCACCCATGACGTGGGGCTGGCCATACTCGGCCCGTTGCAGGAGCTCGACCTCGTCGCCTATCTGCGTTTCGCCTCCGTCTACCGGGCGTTCGACTCGCTCGAGGACTTCGAGGCGGCCATCGCGGAACTCAGGGACCAGACGGGACCCCCCGCCGCGGACGACGACGACCGCGCGGGCGACGCAGGGGATGTCGTGGGGAGCCGGGAGGACGACGGCGGGCGCGGAGGGACCGTGCAGGTCCCCGAGCCCGCCAACGCCGCCGACTGATCGACGGCCGGACCGGGACTCGGACTCCGGGCCGGCGGACGGCGGCGTGACCAAGACCTGTTGTGGGCGGCAGCGCGTGGGTGCCCACAACACAAGACAGAACAACGTGTCACGGGAACAGCGTGGCATTTCAGGGCGTTTTCGCCCGTAGAGGGAGGCGGCATGACAGAGACGGCGAGCGGTCCGGCACGAGGTTCCCGAGCCAAGGGGGCCAAGACCACCAAGGGCCTGCGCATCGAGCGCATCCACACCACCCCTGGCGTGCACCCGTACGACGAGGTGGTCTGGGAGCGCCGTGACGTCGTCATGACCAACTGGCGCGACGGCTCGGTCAACTTCGAGCAGCGTGGCGTCGAGTTCCCCGACTTCTGGTCGGTGAACGCGGTCAACATCGTCACCAGCAAGTACTTCCGCGGTGCTGTGGGCACCCCCCAGCGCGAGACCGGCCTCAAGCAGCTGATCGACCGCATCGTGAAGACGTACCGGAAGGCCGGCGAGGACCACAGGTACTTCGCCTCGCCCGCCGACGCGGAGATCTTCGAGCACGAGCTGGCCTACGCCCTCCTGCACCAGATCTTCAGCTTCAACAGCCCCGTCTGGTTCAACGTCGGCACCCCGCAGCCCCAGCAGGTCTCCGCCTGCTTCATCCTGGCCGTCGACGACTCCATGGAGTCGATCCTCGACTGGTACAAGGAAGAGGGCATGATCTTCAAGGGCGGTTCGGGCGCCGGTCTGAACCTCTCCCGGATCCGCTCCTCCAAGGAACTCCTCTCCTCCGGCGGCAACGCCTCCGGTCCGGTCTCCTTCATGCGGGGCGCCGACGCCTCCGCCGGCACCATCAAGTCCGGTGGCGCCACCCGTCGGGCCGCCAAGATGGTCGTCCTCGACGTGGACCACCCGGACATCGAGGACTTCATCGCCACCAAGGTGAAGGAGGAGGAGAAGATCCGCGCCCTGCGCGACGCGGGCTTCGACATGGACCTGGGCGGCGACGACATCACGTCCGTCCAGTACCAGAACGCCAACAACAGCGTCCGCGTGAACGACGAGTTCATGACGGCCGTCGAGAACGGCGGCGAGTTCGGTCTGCGTGCCCGCATGACCGGCGAGATCATCGAGAAGGTCGACGCCAAGGCGCTGTTCCGCAAGCTCGCCGAGGCCGCGTGGGCGTGCGCCGACCCGGGCATCCAGTACGACGGTGTGATCAACAACTGGCACACCTGCCCGGAGTCCGGCCGGATCACCGCGTCGAACCCGTGCAGCGAGTACATGCACCTGGACAACACGTCCTGCAACCTCGCCTCGCTGAACCTGATGAAGTTCCTCAAGGACGACGGCAAGGGCAGCCAGTCCTTCCAGGCCGACCGCTTCCAGAAGGTCGTCGAGCTCGTCATCACCGCGATGGACATCTCCATCTGCTTCGCCGACTTCCCGACCCAGAAGATCGGCGAGAACACGCGCGCGTTCCGCCAGCTCGGCATCGGCTACGCCAACCTCGGCGCCCTGCTGATGGCCACCGGCCACGCCTACGACTCCGACGGCGGCCGCTCCCTGGCCGGCGCCATCACCTCCCTGATGACGGGCACCGCCTACCGCCGCTCCGCCGAACTGGCCGCCGTCGTCGGCCCGTACGACGGCTACGCCCGCAACGCCGACGCCCACAACCGCGTCATGAAGCAGCACTCCGACGCCAACGGGACGGCCGTCCGCATGGACGACCTGGACACCCCGGTGTGGGCCGCCGCCACGGAGGCATGGCAGGACGTGCTGCGCCTCGGCGAGAAGAACGGTTTCCGTAACTCCCAGGCGTCCGTGCTCGCCCCGACCGGCACCATCGGCCTGGCGATGTCCTGCGACACCACCGGCGTCGAGCCCGACCTCGCCCTGGTCAAGTTCAAGAAGCTGGTCGGCGGCGGCTCGATGCAGATCGTCAACGGCACGGTCCCGCAGGCCCTGCGCCGCCTGGGTTACCAGGAGGAGCAGATCGAGGCGATCGTCGCCCACATCGCCGAGAACGGCAACGTGATCGACGCCCCCGGTCTCAGGCCCGAGCACTACGAGGTGTTCGACTGCGCCATGGGCGAGCGCGCCATCTCCCCGATGGGCCACGTCCGCATGATGGCCGCCATCCAGCCCTGGATCTCCGGCGCCATCTCCAAGACGGTCAACATGCCGGAGACGGCGACCGTCGAGGAGGTCGAGGAGATCTACTTCGAGGCCTGGAAGCTCGGCGTCAAGGCGCTCGCGATCTACCGCGACAACTGCAAGGTCGGCCAGCCCCTCTCCGCCAAGACCAAGGAGAAGGAGAAGGCGGAGGTCACCGAGAAGGCCGAGGACACGATCCGCACCGCGGTCGAGAAGGTCATCGAGTACCGCCCGGTCCGCAAGCGTCTGCCCAAGGGCCGTCCCGGCATCACGACCTCGTTCACGGTCGGCGGCGCCGAGGGCTACATGACCGCCAACTCGTACCCGGACGACGGTCTCGGCGAGGTCTTCCTGAAGATGTCGAAGCAGGGTTCGACCCTCGCCGGCATGATGGACGCCTTCTCCATCGCGGTCTCCGTCGGCCTCCAGTACGGCGTGCCGCTGGAGACGTACGTCTCGAAGTTCACCAACATGCGCTTCGAGCCGGCCGGCATGACCGACGACCCGGACGTGCGGATGGCGCAGTCGATCGTCGACTACATCTTCCGCCGCCTGGCGCTGGACTTCCTGCCCTTCGAGACGCGCTCCGCGCTCGGCATCCACTCCGCCGAGGAGCGTCAGCGCCACCTGGAGACCGGCTCCTACGAGCCGACTCTCGAGGAGGAGGACGTGGACGTCGAGGGCATGGCCCAGTCCGCTCCGCGCCCGACGGACCTGAAGGCCGTGGCCACCCCGAAGGCCGAGATCGAGGCTGCCGTGCCGGCCCCGAAGCAGGCCCACACCAGCGCCGAGCTGGTGGAGATGCAGCTGGGCATCCAGGCCGACGCCCCGCTGTGCTTCTCCTGCGGCACGAAGATGCAGCGGGCCGGTTCCTGCTACATCTGCGAGGGCTGCGGCTCGACCAGCGGCTGCAGCTGACCTGGCCGTGCCGACCGGATCCGTGTGATCCGGAAAGGGCGGTGGCGCCGGTTCTCCGGCTCCACCGCCCTTGGCGTTCGCGCCCTTGCGGGCTCAGGACCGGCGCGCCTGGCCCATGAGCCTCGTGAACGTCGTCGGGTCGTCCTCGAAGCCCTGCACGCCGGAGTGGAACGACCAGCCCTCGGACGACTCGCGGACGAACTCCGCGACCGTCGCCGCGCTCGCGCCGAGCACGGCCCCGAAGTCGTCCTCGTCGAGGACGGTGTATCCCTCCCTTATCCGGAAGGCGGGGTTGAGCACGCTGACGAAGGTGCGGTGCTCCGGGTTCTGCTGGATGACGACGCCGAGGACCACGCGCGCGTACCGCGCGTCCAGGCGGTCGAGTTCCAGCGTCATGACCTCGTCCCAGCCGAAGCCCTTGCCGTCCTTGCTGTCCCGATTCAGATAGATCGTGCCGTCGGGTGAGCGACTGTCGAAGTGCACCACGTAGTCAGGGGCGCCGTGCGGATCGCTCGCCAGGTAGGTCGCCGCCACGATGTCCAGGTCGGTGGGCGGCTGCCCCGCAGGACTCGGGTCCCACTTCAGCGCCATCTCGATCTTGCGGATTCCCTTGTTGAGGCCGCTCACCGGACTTCCCTCCCCGTTTCCCCGCCTGCTGTCATTCCGAACGGCCATACCGTCAGGGCCGGTTGCCCATCCTGCCACGCGCGCGTGCCCTGTCGCAGTGCAGCTCTGCGTCCGAGGGTGACCAACGCCACGCCTGCTGGCCTTACCATGGCGCGGTGCTGGTCAAGTGGATTCGCTGCACCGTGGTGGACCGCCGCGGTTTCGAACGGGGACAGCGAAAGTGGGCGGGGCTTCTGGGGGAGCCGGGATTTCGGGGACAGGGCGGGGGCTGGAGCAGGGCACGGCCCTCCGTCGCGCATGTCTTCGCCTTCTGGGAGAGCCGCGCCTTCTACGACTCCTTCATGGCGCGCTCCCACGACCGGCTGGCCACGACCCAGTCGGGCACTTTCAAGGACGCGCAGGTGCGGCTGTTCGACTACCGCTTCGACGTGAAGACCGGCTTCGAGCCCCGCTTCACCGACTCCGACCTGCTGCGGGTCGCCCTCTGCCGGGTCCACGAGGAACGCGCCGAACACTTCACCCTGATGCAGGAGAAGGTGTGGAACCCCGCGATGGCCGGCTCACCCGGCATGATCCGCGGGCTGTTCGCCGAGGCGCCGGGCAGCGAGTTCCTGGTGCTGTCGATGTGGCGCTCGCAGGCCGAGCACGGAAAGTACCGGACCGAACGCGTGGAGCGGCTCGCCCTGCGCGCGCAGACGGAGGCGGACATCTCCTCCCTCACCGGCGACATCGTCGAGCTCGAACCGACCTGGACGGTGTGACGGCGCAGGCCGGGCGACGTACGCCGGCGGCGGCCCTCCGCCGCGTGATTTGTGTGACCTACGCCGTATGGAGGCCCTACGAGTGCTCCATTGGCCGCCAACCGATCTAGGGTTTTGGCATGGCACGACCACGGCGCATCGTCCTTGTCCGGCACGGGGAGTCAACGGGCAATGTTGATGACACCGTCTACGAGAGAGAACCCGACCACGCACTGGCCCTGACCGAGCGGGGCCGGAGGCAGGCCGAGGAGACGGGAAAGCACCTGCGGGAGGTGTTCGGCCGCGAGCGGGTCAGCGTGTACGTCTCCCCCTACCGGCGTACCCACGAGACCCTGCAGGCCTTCCACCTCGATCCCGAGCTGATACGGGTACGCGAGGAGCCCCGGCTGCGCGAGCAGGACTGGGGCAACTGGCAGGACCGCGACGACGTACAGCTGCAGAAGACCTATCGGGACGCCTACGGACACTTCTTCTACCGCTTCGCGCAGGGCGAGAGCGGAGCCGACGTCTACGACCGGGTCGGCGGCTTCCTGGAGAGCCTGTTCCGCAGCTTCGAGGCCCCCGACCACCCGCCGAACGTCCTCCTGGTGACCCACGGCCTGGCGATGCGCCTGTTCTGCATGCGCTGGTTCCACTGGACGGTCGCCGAATTCGAGTCCCTCGCGAACCCGGGGAACGCCGAGATGCGGATGCTCGTTCTGGGGGACGACGACAAGTACACCCTCGACCGGCCCTTCAACCGCTGGCGGGAACCGGAGCCCTACGGGATCACCGGGGATAGAGTGGCTGAGAGATGACCACTGACTCCTCTCCCGCCGGGCGCCTGGAGCGCGCCCTGGCCAGCCTGCGTGGCCTCGCCGTGGGCGACGCACTGGGCTCCCAGTTCTTCGTGCCGGCCAACTATCCGCTGCTGCAGCGCCGCGAGCTGCCCCCCGGTCCCTGGCAGTGGACCGACGACACCGAGATGGCGTGCTCGGTGGTGGCCGTCCTGACCACCCATCACCGCATCGACCAGGACGCCCTGGCCCGCTCCTTCGCCGAGCACCACGACTTCGACCGGGGGTACGGCCCCGCGGTCAACCGGCTGCTGCGGCTGGTCAGGGAAGGCGCCGACTGGCGCGAACTCTCCTCCGCCCTGTTCAACGGCCAGGGGTCCTGGGGCAACGGCGCCGCCATGCGGATCGCGCCCCTCGGCGCCTGGTACGCGGACGACCCCGAGCAGGCGACCCACCAGGCCGAGATCTCCTCCTACCCCACGCATCAGCACCGGGAGGCCGTGGTCGGGGCGATGGCCGTGGCCGCCGCCGCCGCGCTGGCGGGCGCCCCGGGAGGGCCGCCCAACGCCGAGGCGCTGCTGGACGGGGTCGTCGCCCTCGTTCCGAAGAGCGCCGTCGGCGCGGGCCTGCGGCGTGCCAGGGACATGCTCGACTACGCGGACGCGGCCACCGTCGCGGCCGTGCTGGGCTGCGGCCGACGGACGTCGGCCCACGACACCGTGCCCTTCGCGCTGTGGTCGGCCGCTCGCGCCCTCGGTGACTACGAGGCGGCGTTCTGGACCACCGCGCAGGCGGGCGGGGACGTGGACACGACCTGCGCCATCGTGGGCGGGGTGCTCGCCGCCGCCAAGGCCGGATCGCCTCCCGCGGCGTGGGCGCAGCAGGTGGAGGCGCTGCCGGAGTGGCTGTCGGCGTCCGTGTGACGTGAGCGGGGGACGCTCGCCCGCCAGGACGCGGGTGGTGGCAGTTCCCGAAGCGCGTGGTGTGCGGCTGCCCCGGCGTGCGGGACCGCTCACGTGGGCAGGTGTCCGGCTCGACCGATGGAAACTCTCGGTGTTCGCCGGGAACTCTGCGTGACGGTCCCGCGTTGTCCGGACAACCGCGGTGCGACGTGTGCGTGTGTGCACGGAGGGCACGGGGGCCGGGAGAGCGACGTAGGGGGTGGGGTATGCGGTGGGCGCCGTTCATGATCGCGCTGTGGATGTCGAACGTCTGGGCGGGCCGACCGGGGAGCGGGGGACGCGCCTCCACCGTGCCGGGTGACGACACTCCCGGGTCGGCCCGTGGAACCGTCCCGTCAGCCCACCGCGGGACCCGCCGTACCGGCCAGCGCCTCGAGGTCGCTCTTGCGGACCCGGATCACGAGCCCGGCGGTCACCAGGGCGAGGACGGCCATGGCGGCGGCAGGGATGAAAGCCGTCGAGATCCCCTGCGCCAGTACCTCGTGGCCCCAGGGTGCGGGCAGTTGGTGCGTCCGGGCGAACTCGGCCTTCTGCTCCGCGGAGCCGTCGGCGAGGAACTTCGGCAGCTGCTTCTCCGCCTCGTCCTTGGCGGCGGAGCCGAAGACGGTCGTCAGGATCGAGAGGCCGAGCGAACCTCCGACCTGCTGCATGACGTTGAGCAGTCCGGAAGCGGCGCCGGCCTCGTGCGGGGCGACGCCCGAGACGGCGGTGACGGTCGCCGTCACGAAGTTCAGGCCCATGCCGAAGCCGAAGATCAGCATCGGTCCGAGCACACCGCCGACGTAGGAGCTGTCGGGACTGATGAAGGCCTGCCAGGTGAGGCCGACCACCACCAGCGCGGATCCGGCGAGCATGAACGGCTTCGGGCCGAGCACCGGCAGGAACCGCTGCGACAGACCCGCGCCCGTCGCGATGGCGACCGTGACGGGGAGGAAGGCGAGGCCTGCCTTGATCGGGCTGTAGCCCAGCACGTTCTGCACGAAGAGCACGATGTAGAAGAACATGCCGAACATCGCTGCAGCGAGGCTCAGCATGATCACGTATGTGCCGGAGCGGTTGCGGTCGCCGAACATCCGGAGCGGGGTGATCGGCTCCCTGGCCCGTATCTCCGTGAACACGAAGGCGATCAGCAGGATCAGCGCCGCTCCGAAGGCGCCGAGCGTCAGACCGTCCCGCCAGCCTTCCTCCGCCGCCCGGATGAAGCCGTAGACCAGGGAGGCCATACCGGTCGTCGAGGTCAGCGCGCCCGCGATGTCGAAGCGCCCGGGGTGCCGTTCCGACTCGCTGATGTAGAGCGGCGCGAGCGCGGCGATGAGTATGCCGATGGGCACGTTGACGAACAGCACCCAGCGCCAGTCGAGCCATTCCGTCAGCATGCCGCCGGCCAGCAGCCCGAGGGCACCGCCGCCCGCGGAGACCGCGGCGAAGACGCCGAAGGCCCGGTTGCGCTCGGGGCCCTCGGGAAACGTGGTGGTGATGAGCGCCAGCGAGGTGGGCGACGCGATGGCGCCTCCCATGCCCTGCAGGGCGCGTGCGGCGAGCAACTGCCAGGGTTCCTGGGCGAGCCCGCCGAGCAGCGAGGCGAACGTGAAGAGCAGGATGCCCGTCATGAACACCCGGCGCCGGCCGAGGATGTCGCCGGCTCGGGCGCCGAGCAGCAGCAGGCCGCCGAAGGTGAGCGTGTAGGCGCTGACCACCCATGTGAGGTCAGTGGTGCTGAACTCGAGCGCGCCTTGAATGTGCGGGAGTGCGATGTTCACAATCGTCGCGTCGAGTACCACCATGAGCTGGCAGGCCGCGATGACGGTGAGGGCGATGCCGGGATGTCCTTCACGGCGGGCCGCGCCCGGTTTCTGATCCTGAATCAACTGAGAGGTTGTCACTGTGAGTCCCCCACAAGAGCGTTAGTGAACGGTGGCGTTCACTGGCCCGTCAACGGTAGTGAGTTCTTCGTAGTGAACGCAAGCGTTCACTTGTGGCGTCGCCCCTCGGCGTGTCCCCCGCCGCTGTCGCGCAGAGCCGCTGCCCCTCCCGCTCGCCCTCCCCTCCCCGTCCTTTCCGCTCGCTGGAGACACTCAGATGGTTACTTCGCGCTGGGCCGCCGCCCCCGCGCCGACGGCCTCCCCCCGCCGACGCGGCGCCGTGCTCGAACGTGCGATTCTCGATGCCGCGCTGGAGCAGCTGGGCACCGTCGGCTGGAACGGCCTCACGATGGAAGGCGTCGCGGCGAGTGCCCAGACGGGCAAGGCCGCCGTCTATCGCCGCTGGCCGTCCAAGGAGGACCTGGTCGCGGACGCCCTGCGGGCGGGGCTGCCCCGGCTCGACGGCGCACCTGATCGCGGGAGCGTGCGCGAGGACCTGACGGCGCTGTGCCGCGTCACGCGTGACGCGATGTTCTCCCGTCCGGGTCTGGCGCTGCGCTCCATCATTCACGAGTGCGACCCCTCCCAGTCCGAGCGCTTCCAGACGCTGATCTTCGAGGGTGTGGTGGAGCCTGCGCTCAAGCTGCTCCATGAAGTCATCAGCAGGGGAATCGAGCGAGGCGAGGTGCGGTCCGATGCGGCTGACAGCTACGTCTTCGACGCCATTCCCGCCATGATGATGTACCGATCGAAGATGTGCGGTTGCGAATGGAATGATCGCGAACTCGAGGAGATGATCGACCGGCTCATGCTGCCGCTGCTCCGGCCGGACGCCCCCTGAGTGGGCCTGGGGCGTGGATGTGACCGACCGGCGCGAGCTCGATCCCGACCGGGGTGTCGCGACGGGATCCCGGCGGCGTAATCTAAGGGCGCCATGCCGTACGAACCACCCACACACACCGTCGAGCGCTCCCTTCGCGCCACGACCGGAGCCAAGGTCATCGCCGGTGTCGACGAGGTGGGCCGGGGCGCGTGGGCCGGACCTGTCACCGTCTGCGCGGCGGTCACCGGACTGCGTCGGCCCCCCGCAGGTCTCACCGATTCGAAGCTGCTCACCATCAAGCGTCGCAACGCGCTCTCCGAGGAGCTGCTGAAGTGGGTGACGTCGTACGCCCTCGGGCACGCATCGCCCCAGGAGATCGACGACCTCGGGATGACCGCCGCGCTAAGGCTCGCCGCCGGACGCGCCCTGGAGGCGCTTCCGGTCCGCCCGGACGCGGTGATCCTCGACGGGAAGCACGACTACCTCGGTTCCCCTTGGCGCGTCCGCACGGTGATCAAGGGCGACCAGTCGTGCGTGGCGGTCGCGGCGGCCTCGGTGATCGCCAAGGTCCAGCGCGACAAAATGATGGCCGAACTGGGCATCGACCATGCAGACTTCGGTTTTGCGGACAATGCCGGGTATCCGTCGCCCGTGCACAAGGCCGCACTGGAGGAGCGGGGACCCACCCCGTACCACCGGTTGTCGTGGGCGTATCTTGATGCGCTGCCCCAGTGGCGGCACCTCAAGAAGGCCCGCAGCTGGGCGAGCGAAAGCGTTCCGGCGGTCGAAGGCCAACTCGGCTTCGACTTCTGACGGTTTCGCTCGCACTGATGTGCCACCCGCTGGCGCGTGCCGCACCAACGTTTGATAAAAAACAGCTCATGCCTCTCATTCCCGAGGAGCCTCAGATTCACGAGAGTGCCCAGGGTCCCCGCGCCACTCCGGCCAGCGGCCGCACCGCGCCGACCCCTCGACCTGTACCCGGACCCCGTCCCGCGGCTCCGTCGCGTCCCGGTCGTCCCGGACCGCTCCGGCCCACGCCGCCGGCGCAACGCGCGCCGCGTGACGTGGCCGCCAAGCCCGGGCCCTCGGCCCCGGCCGCTCCTGTCGCCGCCCGCGCTGCGGCGACGGCCCAGGTCCAGTTGATCCCGGCCTCGGCCGAGGGTGCGCTGGACGCCGCCGAGGAGGCCGTGGACCTCCTCCTGGAATCCGGTCGCGCCCCGGGGGACGTGCTGGTGATCACCACCGGCGAACAACACCCCTGGGCCGCCCACGAGCTCTCCTTCGGCGAGGCGCCCTACTGGGCGCAGCACGACGCGGGGGACGACGTGTTCTACGCCGATGCCACCGCGGCGGCCCGAGCAGGCGTGCGTCCGGTCGTCGTGGTCGCCGTCAACGGCGGGCCCGACACCGTGGCCGCCACCGTTCTGCCGCTGGCCCTCGCGCGAGCCTCGGCCCTGCTGATCGTCTGCGGCGACCCGCAGCAGATCAACGCGGTGCTGGGCGCGGGCGTCTGAGTCCGTTCCGGTAGGCCGGGAGGCGCCGCGCCCCGGGAGGCGTCGCTGCTGCGGCGCCTCTGCGGTGTGCCCTGGGCCGGTTTCTTCCACCTCGGCCGGCCAGTAATTCAGGCAGCTGGCCGGCCAGTCGTTCAGCTGGCCAGTCGGTCGGTCGGCCGGTCGGGCGGACGGGAGTCTCGGGCGGCCGGGCCTCACGGCAACCGGCCGCCTCTTTTCAGCGAGCGGCCGCGCGACGCATCACTTCGGACGCGGCACCGCCGGTCCGGGGCAGCGGCGGCGGGGCCTCCGACAGGGCGAACGGCTCCGGAGCCGAGTCGGTGTTCGGCCGTCGGCCCCCGCGCCCCTCGCCGAGGACCTGCCAGCCGTCCTGGGTCAAAGTGATGTACGCACCGCAACGCAAGCCGTGCAGTGTGCAGGCGTCACGCAGGCCCCACATCCACGCCCCGTCCTCCTCCGTCCAGCGCGCCTCGCCCTCACGGCAGTAGAGCAGCACGGCGGTACGCACAGGGGTACGAAGCCGTAGGTCATGGGGTATGACCCGGCGGAGCTGGGCAAGCAGGGCGTTGCGGAACACCCAGCCGTCACTCGACGCCTGACGGCGGGTGAACGAGGCGCTGGCCCGCACCCGCTCGTCCGGGTCGAGCACGGCCACGATCGCCGTGGCCGGCCGTGGCCGGTGCCGCGAGTGCAGCCCGCTGACGACTTCCCGTGGGTTGCGCAGCAGCGGAATGCCGGCCGCGGCCCATTCGGCAGGCTCGAGCAAGCGGTTGGCGGAGGTGGCGGACGTGGACGTCGACAACGATGCCGCCGAGGACGGAGCGAATCCGAAGGTCACGATCCTCCCTTCGGCTACGGCCCACACTGCGGGCGGGTCGGATTCGGGGGAGCGCACGCCGCAGCAGAGCCCAACCGGACTGACGGACCGAGCCGTGCGGGGAGCGGACTTCAATTCTTCCTGTCGAACTTGGATGCGGCAACGAGCAATTGGGGCCACCGACCGTTATATGGCGGTGGGTGGCATATATCCCTACCCTGTGATGCGCGGATGGATGCGTGAGCCCACAGTTCAAGCCTTGTAGGTGCCCGTGAGGCAGGGGGTTCGACGCCGGACCACCGACGCCGGACCACCGACGCCGGACCACCGACGCAGGGCACAGTCGTGGGGGCACAGAGGGTGTGCGGGCCGGGGTTCGTCGGGTCTCTCCGTCGAGCCCCGCCGGATGCCGGCGGCGCTCGCCGTATCTCGCCGTATCTCGCCGGGTCTTGTCGGGTTCGCCAGTCACTGCAGAGTCCCGCCTGCCTCCGCCAGGTCCCGCTGGGTCTCGCCAGGTCCCGCCGGTCTCGCAGCGCCTTGGGCGGCCTCGTCGTGGTTCACTCCGTCGGGCGGTCAGCCCTGCATGGTCAGCCCTGCACGGCCAGCACCAGAGGCAACACCCCCTGCGCGCCCGCCCGTCGGAGCATGCGGGCCGCCACCGCAAGGGTCCAGCCCGTCTCGGTGTAGTCGTCCACCAGCAGAACCGGCCCGGGCGTTGCGGCGAGCGCGGCCGCGAGCCCGGGCGGCACCTCCAACATGCCGTCAAGAGCCTTGAGACGTTGGGCGCTGTTGCTCCGGGAGATCGGTGAGCCGTCGGCGGTGTATTCCACCGATCCCAGAAGCGGCAGCCGGCCCACCTCCGCGATCCGTGCGCCCAGGGAGTGGACCAGCCGCGGGCGCGTGCGGGAGGCGACAGTGACCACACCGACCGGGCGGGGTGCGGCGTCGGCCGCTCCGGAAGCCCAACCGCCGGGCCCCTTGGCCCAGTCGGCCAACACGTCCACCACCGCCCTCGCCACGTCGTCCGGAACCGGCCCGTCCGTAGCCTGCGGGGTGAGCATCGGGCGCAGCCGATTGCCCCAGCCGATGTCCGAAAGTCGTCCCAGGGCCCGACCGGTCGCCGCCTGTTCGCCCGCCGGAATGCGTCCCTTGAGGTCCATTCCGATCGCCGCCAGGCCGGTCGGCCACATCCGGCGGGGCTCCACCTCGACCCCCGCGCGGCCCAGGTCCACCCGGGCGGCGTCCAGCGCGGCCGTGGACGTCTCGGCGGCGTAGCGCGCGCCCGCGCAGTTGTCGCATCGTCCGCACGGCTTGGCCCCGTCGTCGTCCAACTGGCGCTGGAGGAACTCCATCCGGCATTCCGTCGTCGACGCGTACTGCCGCATCGCCTCCTGCTCGGCCCTGCGCTGCCGCGCGACCCACGCGTAGCGCTCGGTCTCGTACTGCCACGGCTGCCCGGTCGAGAGCCACCCGCCCTTGACCCGCTTGACCGCCCCGTCCACGTCGAGGACCTTGAGCATGGTCTCCAGGCGAGAGCGGCGCAGTTCCACCATGGGCTCCAGAGCGGGCAACGACACGGGCCGCTCCGCGCGCGCGAGAACGTCCAGAGTGCGACGCACCAGGTCCTCCGACGGGAAGGCGAGCGAGGCGAAGTACTCCCAGATCGCTTCGTCCTCCTTCCCCGGCAGCAACAGCACCTCCGCGTGCTCGACACCGCGCCCGGCGCGGCCCACCTGCTGGTAGTAGGCGATGGGGGAGGAGGGCGAGCCGAGGTGGACGACGAAGCCGAGGTCGGGCTTGTCGAAGCCCATCCCGAGGGCGGAGGTCGCCACCAGCGCCTTCACCTTGTTGGCCAGCAGGTCCTCCTCGGCCTGCTGCCGGTCGGCGTTCTCGGTGCGGCCCGTGTACGAGGCGACGACGTGGCCGCGCTGCCTGAGGAAGGCCGTGACCTCCTCCGCGGCGGCCACGGTGAGCGTGTAGATGATTCCGGAGCCGGGCAGTTCGTCGAGATGGTCGGAGAGCCAGGCCATGCGGTGCGCGGCGTCAGGCAGCCGCAGCACGTTCAGGCTGAGGCTCTCGCGATCCAGCGGGCCGCGAAGCACCAGGGCGTCCGACGAACCCCCGGTGCCGAGTTGTTCGGCGACGTCGGCGGTGACGCGCGCGTTGGCGGTCGCGGTCGTCGCGAGCACCGGGACGCCCGGCGGCAGGTCGGCGAGCATGGTCCGCAGGCGACGGTAGTCCGGCCGGAAGTCGTGGCCCCAGTCGGAGATGCAGTGGGCCTCGTCGACCACGAGCAGCCCGGTCGCGGCGGCCAGTTCGGGCAGCACCTGGTCACGGAAGTCCGGATTGTTGAGCCGCTCGGGACTGACCAGCAGGACGTCGACCGAGCCCGCGGCGATCTCGCCCCGCACCGTCTCCCATTCCTCCGTGTTCGAGGAGTTGATGGTGCGTGCATGGATGCCGGCCCGGGCCGCGGCCTCGACCTGGTTGCGCATCAGGGCGAGCAGCGGGGAGACGATCACGGTGGGACCGGAACCACGGGCGCGGAGCAGCGAGGTCGCCACGAAATAGACCGCGGACTTCCCCCATCCCGTCCGCTGGACCACCAGGGCCCGGCGCCGCTCGGCGACGAGCGCCTCGATCGCCCGCCACTGGTCCTCGCGCAGTCTGGCCACGCCCGAGGCGTCGCCGACGAGGCGGGCGAGGACGGCGTCGGCGTCGGCCCGGAGATCCGTGTTGCTCGTGTGCTCCATGCCTCCATACAACAGGACGGCGCTGACAATCCGGTCACGGCCGTTGGGGGAGCAGGGCTCGCGGCTGGTCGGATCCGCGATTCCGGGCAGGTCTGGCATGTCTAGGCCTGGCACCCAGGTCTGGCATGTCCTTGATCGGAGTTATCCACAGGGTCAGCGGGATTTCGGGATCCGCGAGATCGTCTGCGCATGACGAATCACAGCGAAACCACTGGATCCGCCGGAAACGACGACATCATCCGACACGGCGGATGTGACGCACGAGGGGCACGGGGCGGGCGTGACGCCCATGACACCCGAAACGCCCTCGGCTCGAGCGAGGGAAGCAGGGGAAGCGGTCGGCGGGATCTAGAGGACGAGCCGGAGGGAGGAGCCGCGGGACACGGGGAGCGGGGAGGAACGGGAGTGCCCGGCGACGAGGGAGAGGGCGGAGACGGCGAAGACCGCGTCGACGACCGGGGCCTCAACGAGAGCCGGGCAGCTCGGGAGGCCCCGCCGGAGACGGGTGGCCACACGACGTACGTCAGTCACACGATGTGCGAAGGCGACGCCGGCACCGAGTACGGCGTGAGTCAGGCCGCCCACCAGGTCACTCTGCGCTCCCCGGGCGAACTGGCCGATGCCCTGCCCTACCTGCTCGGATACCGGCCGGAGGACAGCATCGTCCTGGTCGCGTTACACGATCGCGGCGGACGAGGCCGGTTCGGTGGCCGCGCCCGGCTCGGCATCCCGGCGAACCCGGACGACTGGCCCGCAGTGGCCCAGCA
This sequence comes from Streptomyces sp. NPDC037083, assembly GCF_055606485.1. NCBI lineage: Bacteria > Bacillati > Actinomycetota > Actinomycetes > Kitasatosporales > Streptomycetaceae > Streptomyces > Streptomyces sp. NPDC037083. Next base: position 83,529 of record NZ_JBVJSQ010000011.1, read on the forward strand.
GTTGGCGCAAGGCCTCGTCAAGGGCAGTGAGCGCCGGGGCGATCGTCCCGCGCAGATGGTCGCCTACCTCTGTCAGGAGCCGGGGACGGGGGAGACGGGCCGTGCGGTCATGGAACGCCTGCAGCCACTGGCCCAACAGCTCCGTCTCGAATGCGGCGGCCTCGACATCCCGGTGATCGAAGCGCTCTGCATCGCCGACGGCCGATTCTGGTCGTACTGCTGCGCAGGCGCAGGATGCTGCCCGGTCGAGGGCGTTCCGATGGGCCTGCCCGGTACCTCTGTGCTGGCCGCGGCCGCGACGTACGCGGGCATCCAGGTCCGAGGCACGTTGCGTGAGCTACGGGCGCGGCTGCAGCCCCTGGAGACCGGCGCCGCGCTGCAGCAGGAAGTCGCCCTGGACACCGCAGGCATGGCGCTCGTACCGAGGATCCTCGACGACGCGAATCGCGCGGCCGTCTCGGCCGAGACGCTCGAACTGGCCGGACAGGTCATGCGTCGCTTCGCCGAAGGGCCCGTCGTGCCGGGCGCTCTCCTCGCGGATCACCGAGACGACGAACTGCTCGGATTCGACGAGGCCGCGGCCCTGATTCTCGGCCTTCAGGACCGCGTGACGCGCGACCGCGCGGCGGAGTGGATGGAGGGCGAGGAGGCTGCCCCCGCGCTGCGCCTGTGGCGAGCACTGGCGCGCCGCTGCGTCGGACCCTACGGCGAACATGCGGCGGCGCCGCTCACCCTCGCCGGCTGGGTCGCGTGGTCCAGCGGCGACGAACTCGAGGCGAGGGAGGCCCTCGCGATGGCTCTGGGCGCGGACCCGGAATATCTCTTCGCCCGTCTCCTGCACCAGGCCTGCAACGAGGGCCTCGACCCCGAGTCGGTACGGCGTTGCCTGCGCGCCGAGCGCGGGGGACGCGGGCAGCGCCCGGCAGTGCAAAGGCCGGGCTGGGACGCGACGGCCGGGGGAGGGGAAGGCGCGCCTGCCGAGGAGGCCGTGGGCGGAACCGGCACACGGAACGTCGTGGACGACCTCGGCCCAGTCGACGGCCCCGGCCAAGCCGACGACCTCGGCCAAGCCGACGACATGGCCCGCCCCGGTGTCGGGAAGGGCGCCGCGGACTCGAGCCCGCGCGGCTCGGAGGCAGACGCGTCAGGGCCTGCGAGCACATCCGCCCGCACTACTGCCCGCAGGCGCCGCCGCCTTCGTCCTGCCCCCGCCGGGAGCGGCCCGGCGCCGGCAGCAGAGGGCGGGACGAAGGAAGTGGGATCAAAGCGAGCCGAACAACCAGGGGGAGCCGAAGGGACCGGAGGCGCAGGAGGGGCCGAAGCAGCACCAGAGGCCGGAGGCGCAGGAGGGACAGAACGAGCCGGGGGGACAGAACGAGCAGCAACGCCAGGAAGCACGGAACCGGGACGGGCCCCGGACCGCTGCGCAGCGGCGAGGAAGGGCGGCCTTCGCTCTCCGCTGACGAAGACGCACGCCGCACGTCCCACTGCCCCGGGCCTAGGAGGATCCCGCACGCGTCCGGTACGCAAGCCCCCTACGCGACGTCACGGCGAGGGCTTGGAAGGCATGCGGTCCGACGGCGGCGACACTCGTGACAAGGCTTGAGCGATGCCTCGGGCAAACCTTGGTGACCGACCCCTGTCCGTCGGCCCGTTTCCCGTCCGAATCGGGCCCGGTATCCCCGTCCGTACCGGGCCCGGTCTCCCGCCCGTATGGGCCCCGTGGCCCGTCTGTAGCGCGCCCGGATCCTGACCGGTGCGTCCAGCCAGGCCGCCATTCGGTGGGGCGCGAGCCCAGATGCGTGACTTGGTGAAGCCCCGTCCCGTTCACCTGAGTGGCGGATTGCCCCGTACAGGGCGTACCGCCGCAGCTCACCCGCCCTGCCGGAGCCTTCCACCAGGCCTCGACCCCGCCCGAGGCGCACAGAGAGCAGAAGAAGTCACCGCATGCATCAGCCGACTCCGCCCTCCGCCGCCGACGAACGCTCCAGCCACGAGAACCCCGTGCCGCCCCGCGGCGAGGGTGTCGACCGACCGCTTTCGGACGGGCCGCCGGATCCGCGAAGGGCCCTGTTCCCCGGAGACGCCCGGCGCCCCTGGCCCCATGACGGGTCGGACGGGGGCCCTGGCCCGTACACCGGACAGGACGGCCGCGCCCTGTCCCGCCTTCCGACGTCCGCCGTGGCCGGTCGTCCGTCGGCGACCTCGGGCAGGGGCGCCACGCCACCTGCCCGGTCGCCGGCGCCGCCACGCACCGCCGGTCTGCCCCCCGCTCACACGGCGATGATCTGCGTCGCCCTGCCGGGCCTCGCCATCTCGACGGAACAGGGGCAGCTGAACGGGCGGGGCCTGGAAGGCTTCTACCGGGCGGGGCGGCGCATCCTGTCCCGTTGCCAGGTTCGGGTGGCGGGACGCGAACCGCTGGTCGTCCAGGCCCGTATGACACTGGCCGACAGTGCGCGGTTCGTCGGAACCCTGCGCGTCACTCCGCACGGCGGCCCCGACCCGGACGTCGTCGTCGAGCGGACCCGGTCCGCGGACGGAACGGAGCGGATCACCCTGCGCAGCGCCGCCGCACGGCCGCTTCGCCTCCCCGTCGAGGTGGCCCTCGGCACCGACCTGGCGGACCTGGGGGCGATCGCCGCCGGCACCGTGGGCCCCGAACTGCCCGCCAGCGTCCACGACTGCGGGCTGCGCTGGTCCTGCGCGGCCGGGACCTCGAGCGTCACCGCCGACCCCCCACCCTCCGACGCCATCGCCTCCGCAGGACTGCTGCGCTGGAATTTCGACGTGCCGCCCGGCGGCAGCGTCTGCGTGGAACTGCGAGTCCGGCTGGACGGCACGGGCCCGGTCCGTGCCGTGGGCCGTGCGGCGACGAACCCGCTCGCGTCTGCACAAGCCACGGGCGACGACCCGCGCGTCCGCGCCCTCCTCGCGACGAGCGTCGAGGATCTGCAGGCTCTGCTGGTGCGCGACCCCGAGTACCCCGCGGACACCCACCTCGCGGCGGGGGCACCGTGGCGCTGCGGCCTGGCCCCGGCCGAAGCCCTCGCCGCGGCCCGTATGACGCTGCCTCTCGGCACCCGTCTCGCCGCGGGCACGCTGCGTACGCTCGCCCGTACCCAGGTCACGGCCCCGGGACCCCGCCACGGCATGATCCCCGGTCCGCGACGGGACGCGGGCGTGCACCTGCCACCGGCCTGCACGGGAACGGAAGCCACGCTGCTCTTCCCGGTGCTCCTCGCCGAAGCCCGCCGCTGGGGTCTGCCCGACAGTGAGACGGAGGAACTGCTGCCGGCGGCCGAACGTTGCCTGACCTGGCTGCGCGCCTCGGTCGGTGACGGGCCCTACCTGAGGGATCCCCAGCCCAACGGACCGGTCCGCTGCGAGACCCAGGCGCACGCCCACCGTGCGGCACTGCTCGGCTCCGACCTGCTCGACGCCTGCGGAAGACCGGGCGGCGGCGCGCTACGTGAGTGGGCCCGGACGGCGCGGGCGGTGTTCCGGCGGGACTTCTGGATCGACGACCCGGGAGGCGGTCGGCCCGCTGCCGCCCTCGGACCGGACGGGCGGCCGCTGCCCCACCTCTGTGCGACCACCGTCCACATCCTCGACACCGGTCTGCTCGGCGGCGGCGCCCACGCACCCGGGCTCCTGGACAAGGTGCAGACCGAGCAACTCGCCCGGCTGCTCGGCAGTCCCGCCATGGACTCGGGCTGGGGGCTTCGCGGCCTCGGCGCGAAGGAGGTCGGCCATAACCCCTTCGGCCATCGCAGCGGCGCCGTACGGGTGCACGAGACGGCGATCGCCGTCGCGGGACTGGCCGCCACCGGCTACGAGAGGGAGAGCACGGCGCTGCTGCGAGGCGTACTGGCGGCAGCCGAGGCTTTCAACCACCGCCTCCCGGAGATGTACGCCGGCGAGCAGCGCGGCGACGGAAGCGCGCCCCTGCCCCACCCGGCCGCCTGCCGGCCCGCAGCCACCGCGGCGGCGGCCGGAGTCCTGCTGCTGACCACCCTCGCAGGCATCCGGCCGGACGCGCCGGCCGGAACCGTCACGCTGCGCCCCCTGCCGAGCGCGCCTCTGGGCGAGGTCGGCCTCACCGGCCTGCGGGTGGCGGGCGCCCCCTTCTCCGTACGGGTCAGCCGGCTCGGACTCGCCATGGTGGAGGAGGCCGCCGACGGCCTCCAACTGGGGGTGTGACCCCATGTGACCTCGGGGGACACGAAGCAGCTCAGGCGCCGGGGCGCACGGTGACACCCGTGCCGAACCGAAGTGGATCAGCGGTCGACGAGACCGCGGAAGGGAGTGTTTATCGTCAGGAAGACGACTATGATCGCCGCATGCCCTACGACCCGTCAGCCTTTCCGCCCTTCGCCGTCACCGTGGACCTGGTCGTGCTGACCGTGCGTCGCCATGCCCTGTGCGCGCTGGCGGTACGCAGGGGCGAGGCGCCGTTCCAGGGACGGTGGGCGCTGCCCGGCGGCTTCGTACGGGCCGACGAGGACCTGACCCAGGCGGCGGCGCGTGAACTGGCCGAGGAGACCGGTCTGCATGCCCACGACCCCTCGGTTCCGGCTCAGGACAACGGCGCTCACCTGGAACAGCTCGCCACATACGGCGATCCCAAGCGCGACCCCCGGATGCGCGTCGTCAGCGTCGCCCATCTGGCACTCGCCCCGGATCTGCCGGCTCCGCGAGCGGGCGGCGACGCCAGCAACGCGCGTTGGGCGCCAGTCGAGGAACTGCTGCACCACGGGGGCTACGGCCGGGACGGCGAACCGGTCGCGCCGCTCGCCTTCGACCACGCCCAGATCCTCGCGGACGGGGTGGAGCGAGCCCGTTCCAAGATCGAGTACTCCTCCCTCGCGACCGCGTTCTGCCCCACCGAATTCACGGTCGGCGAACTGCGCCGCGTCTACGAGGCGGTATGGGGTGTGGCGCTCGACCCGCGCAACTTCCATCGCAAGGTGACCGGCACCCCCGGCTTCCTGGTGCCCACCGGCGGCACCACGACCCGACAGGGCGGCCGCCCGGCCCAACTGTTCCGGGCGGGCGGTGCCACATTGCTCAACCCGCCGATGCTGCGGCCCGAGGTCTGACGCGCCCGAGCTTTGACATGCCCGGACGGCTGACGTGCCTAGACGTCCGGCAGGACCGAAGTCTGACGTGCCCAAAGCCTGAGGTGCCCGAGGTCTGATGAGCCCAGGCGTCCGGCGGCCCCGAAGTCTGGCATGCCCGGACGGTGGCGGCCCCGAGGCCCGACGTCGGTCCGCCCTGGCGGCTGACGCACGGGAACGGATTCCGAACGGAGCAAGCCGGCTTGCGCACTCGACCGTGCGGTGAACGGAAAAAACGGACATAGCGCGCTATCTTGCTACGGGTGATCCAGGCCTTCGGATTGACCAGCAACTCCAGCAAAGCGCTTCCGCCCGCCGTCGACGACGTCTCTTTCGAGGCGCACGCGGGCCGCGTCACCGTGCTGCTCGGAGCTCCGGGCGCCGGTAAGACCACCGTGCTGAGACTGATGCTCGAACTCGAAGAGGGCCGCGGTCTCGCCCATTTCAGAGGCCGCCCCCTGCACCGCATCGCCCACCCCTCGCGCGAGGTCGGCGTCCTTCTGGGCGACGTGCCGGGGCACCCCGCCCGCACGGTGCGCGGCCATCTGCGCATGCTGTGCGCGGCCGCCGGCGTGCCGGTCCGGCGGGCCGACGAGGTGCTCGAAGTGGTCGGGCTGGTCAGCCTGCGCGACGAGCGCCTCGGTGCCCTCTCCCGCGGCGTCGACCGGAGACTCGGACTGGCCTGCGCCCTTCTCGCCGACCCGCACACCCTCGTCCTCGACGAGCCCGCAGACGGGCTCTCCGGGCGCGAGAGCCGTTGGCTCTTCGGCATGCTGCGTGCTCACGCGGACCAGGGCGGCACGGTTCTGACGACCACGGCCGATTCCAAGGAGGCCGCCCGCACCGCCGACCGCGTCGTCACCCTGGACCAGGGCAGGGTCGTCGCCGATCAGGAGGTCGCCGAGTTCGCCCGCACCCGGCTGCGCCCCCGCGTGGCCGTGCGCAGCCCGCACGCCATGCGGCTGGCCGCCCTGCTCGCCACGGAGGCCCGAGCCGCGCGACGTTCCGTGGAGGTCGTGCAGGAGGACGGCAACCGGCTCTCCGTGTACGGCAGCACGTGCGCCGACGTCGGCGAAACGGCGTTCCGCAACGGCATCCTCGTCCACCAACTCGCCGACGAGACGGGGGACATGGGGCCAGAAGCAGGTGCGGGTGCAGGGACGGAGTCGCTGCGTGGGGCGTGGGCCGGAGCGGGGTCGTGTCGGTCGGGAGCCGCGGGGCCGGACACGTCGGCCGGGAGGCGTGCCGTCGTCGTCTCCGGGGTGGGCGCGGACGGCCTGGAGTCGTCCGAGCGCTCCGGTGCGCAGGACGGCGCCCGGGAGACGGTCGCCGCTGTCGCGCCGCATCCGTCCGACGCCGAACTGGCACCGCCCCTCGCGACGTACCGGCCGATCGATGAGCCCTCGACGAACGGCGCCGCGGTTTCCGAAGCCGCCGCCCGGCCCGCCGCGGCCGCGCCGGGCGCCGCCGACAGCGGTCCCTCGGACGCACCGGACGCACCGGCCGCGACCACGGCTCTCACCGTGGAGCACCGTCGACCCGGCGCCGAACCGCCCGTAGTGCCCTACGCCCGGCGCACCGCCCGAGTGTCCGTGTCCCGGACCCCCGACGTCCTGCCGGCCCTGCCGCCTCCCATCTCCGTCCGCTCCGCTCCCAGTCCCCTGCGCCCCCTCCGCTACGAAATCCGCCGCGCCACCGGGATCGGCACCGGGTTCGTCACCGGTGCCGCCGTGCTGCTCGCCTCCGTCCTCACCGCCCTGCTCCTGGCCCGCGCGGGCCACACCCAGCAGGCGCGACTGCTGGCCGCGTGGCCGGTGGAACTGCCGCTGCCCCCCGCCGCGCTCGGCGCCGGGCTGCTCGGCGCGCTGGCCTTCGGCGACGAGTTCCGCCACCCCGCCCTGGCCGCGGACCGCGGCACCGTGCCGCGCAGGCTCGGGGTGCTCACCGCCAAGCTCCTCGTGGCCGCCCTGACCGCGCTGATGCTCGCCTTCGTCACGGTGGGCTGCGACGCCGAAGCGCTCTATCTCGTCTACGGACGGGAGCTCGCGCGAGTTCCCGCGGACTGGATCGGCCTGAGCGCGAGTTGGGTCGGGCTCGTGGTCGGCTGCGCCTGGGCCGGAGTGCTGGCCGCCGGGGTCTTCCGGTCCACCACGGCCGGACTGGCGGCGGTGCTCGCCGTGCCCGTGGTCGTCGTACCCGTCGTACAGGAGGCCGTGGAGAGCACGTCCGTGCGGATGGCGGCGGGGTTCTCGATGCGGTTGCGCGAGACGCTCCTGGTGCAGTGGCCCTTCGGGGGAGAGCGCTATCTGACGGGTCTGGCACGGGTGATCACCCAACCTGTCGGTGGGGCAATGACGTTGTCCCTGACCGCCCTGCTGTGCGCGTATCTGCTCACAGCCCTGCGTAGCAGGGTCCGATGACGACTGTCCCCGGCCGATCCCGTCCTGGCATGTGCGCAACTCCCCACAGAAAGCCCATTTCTTTCCGATAAGGCGTCAATTGCGACGGGGTGAGCGATCACCCTTTCGTGTGCTTTTCACCAAAGACCTCAAGGGAGTTGGAGGCAGCGCCGACAAAGGATCCGTGAGTACCCTTGCGCACACCATGATGACCGCCGCCCGCTCCACCGACTCCGGTCTGGCCGGCCCGGGCGGACTCGACCGCTATCCCTACGCCGAGGCCCCTGCCGCCGACCGCGTCGGGGCTTCCGTCTGGGAGGGCGCGGATCCCGAGCTGGGCCGCGTGGGCCGCCGTGCCGCGGGCAGCCGCGGACGCGGACTGCACGGCCAACTCGTCCAGCAGCTGGGCCAGATGATCGTCTCGGGTGATCTGGGCGCCGACCGCCCGCTGGTGCCCGAGGAGATCGGCCAGCGGTTCGAGGTGTCCCGCACCGTCGTCCGCGAGTCGCTGCGCGTCCTCGAAGCCAAGGGCCTCGTCAGCGCCCGGCCGAACGTCGGCACGCGTGTGCGTCCCGTGAGCGACTGGAATCTCCTCGACCCGGACATCATCGAGTGGCGGGCCTTCGGCCCCCAGCGCGACGATCAGCGGCGCGAGCTGAGCGAGCTGCGCTGGACGATCGAGCCGCTCGCAGCCCGCCTCGCGGCCGGGCACGGGCGCGCCGACGTCCAGCAGCGACTGGGCGACATGGTCGAGATCATGGCCCACGCCATGGGGCAGGGCGACGCGCTCACGTACTCCCGGGCCGACACCGAGTTCCACTCGCTGCTCATCCAGGTCGCGAGCAACCGCATGCTGGAACACCTTTCCGGGATCGTTTCCTCCGCCCTCCAGGTCTCCGGCGGCCCCGTCACGGCCTGCGACCGGCCGACCGACGCGTCGCTGTCCCACCACGGCAGGATCGTCGACGCCCTCGCCGCGGGCGACGGCACGGCGGCGGAGACGGCCATGCGACAGCTGCTCACCGTGCACCCCGAGGTGGAGCGCGTCGTGCCGGCGCCGCGCGAACACTGACCGCACCCGCGGGTGGAACGGTCCGGGGATGCCTTCCCCCTCCTGCGTCATCCTCGGCCGATTCGCCCGCACTCCCGTCGGACCCCGCAGAACCCGTCACGGGGCCTGCGGGGTCCGACGGTCGACAGGGGGGATTCGGTCGCGCAAGCTCGGGTAGACACCACGGGTGACCGGCTCTGCCCGTGTCTGACCGTTTTTCCATGCTTACGCGGTGTGACTCGGGCCACGAAGATTGGGCGTAACGCTTGTGGAAACAACGCGATGACCTAAGAGGTGACTGCCGCGGAGGGAATACGGACGCCGTTCAAGGCGCTGTGCATCCTCCCGGCCCCCGCCCGCGCCGTCGGCCCACCCCCAGGCCGGTGGTCGGCTCCTGTCCGTTCGGACGGGGCCGGAAGCCGTTTTCCAACGTTCCGAGAGGTTGTTCGTGTCGGCCAGCACATCCCGTACGCTCCCGCCGGAGATCGCCGAGTCCGTCTCTGTCATGGCGCTCATTGAGCGGGGAAAGGCTGAGGGGCAGATCGCCGGCGACGATGTGCGTCGGGCCTTCGAAGCTGACCAGATTCCGGCCACTCAGTGGAAGAACGTACTGCGCAGCCTCAACCAGATCCTCGAGGAAGAGGGTGTGACGCTGATGGTCAGTGCCGCGGAGCCTAAGCGCACCCGAAAGAGCGTCGCAGCGAAGAGTCCGGCCAAGCGCACCGCCACCAAGACGGTCGCGGCGAAGACGGTGACCACGCGCAAGGCCACCGCCACCACCGCGACAGCCCCGGCCGCACCAGCTGTGGACGACCCCGCAGAGGAAGCCGCCCCCGCCAAGAAGGCGGCTGCCAAGAAGACGACGACCGCCAAGAAGGCGGCCGCCAAGAAGACGGTCGCCACGAAGAAGACGGCGGCCAAGAAGACCACCGGCAAGAAGGACGACGCCGAGCTGATCGAGGAAGAGGTCCTCGAGGACGCTCCCAAGGGCGGCGACGAGCCCGAGGGCACCGAGAGCGCCGGTTTCGTGCTGTCCGACGACGACGAGGACGACGCGCCCGCGCAGCAGGTCGCGGCCGCCGGCGCCACCGCCGACCCGGTCAAGGACTACCTCAAGCAGATCGGCAAGGTCCCCCTGCTCAACGCCGAGCAGGAGGTCGAGCTCGCCAAGCGCATTGAGGCCGGCCTGTTCGCCGAGGACAAGCTGGCCAACGCCGACAAGCTCGCGCCGAAGCTCAAGCGCGAGCTGGAGATCATCGCCGAGGACGGCCGTCGCGCCAAGAACCACCTCCTGGAGGCCAACCTCCGTCTGGTGGTCTCCCTGGCCAAGCGCTACACCGGCCGCGGCATGCTCTTCCTGGACCTCATCCAGGAGGGCAACCTCGGTCTGATCCGCGCGGTCGAGAAGTTCGACTACACCAAGGGCTACAAGTTCTCCACGTACGCCACCTGGTGGATCCGTCAGGCGATCACCCGCGCGATGGCCGACCAGGCCCGCACCATCCGTATCCCGGTGCACATGGTCGAGGTCATCAACAAGCTCGCGCGCGTGCAGCGCCAGATGCTCCAGGACCTGGGCCGCGAGCCCACCCCGGAGGAGCTGGCCAAGGAGCTCGACATGACCCCCGAGAAGGTCATCGAGGTCCAGAAGTACGGTCGCGAGCCCATCTCGCTGCACACCCCGCTGGGCGAGGACGGCGACAGCGAGTTCGGTGACCTCATCGAGGACTCCGAGGCCGTGGTCCCGGCCGACGCGGTCAGCTTCACGCTGCTCCAGGAGCAGCTGCACTCGGTGCTCGACACCCTGTCCGAGCGCGAGGCGGGCGTCGTCTCCATGCGGTTCGGTCTCACCGACGGTCAGCCGAAGACCCTCGACGAGATCGGCAAGGTGTACGGCGTCACGCGCGAGCGCATCCGCCAGATCGAGTCCAAGACCATGTCGAAGCTGCGCCACCCGTCCCGTTCGCAGGTGCTGCGCGACTACCTCGACTAGGCCGTAGCCGTACGACGCCGAGGGCCCGGCTCCCCCTGGGGAGCCGGGCCCTCGGCGTCGGTGCGCGGGTGCGCGGCGGCACGCTCTGAATCACTCTGGGTGTTCATTGATCACTTCAGAGTGAGGAGCACGCATGCGTCGTTCCCTGGTCCGGGCCCTGTCCCGGCCGTTGATCCTGGCGGCCGCGGCGATGGCCATACCGTTGGCCTCCGCCGCCCCGGCGGCCTCCGACGGCGTCGTCCTGGGCGGTGTCCCTGTCGACGTCTCCCAGACCCCGTGGGTGGTCGCGCTGTCCAGCCGTGACCGGTTCGGAGGTATGCGCTCGGGACAGTTCTGCGGAGGCGTGGCGGTCGGCCGGTCCACCGTGCTCACGGCGGCCCACTGCATGGGCGAGGACGTCCTGGGGACGCCGCCGGGGCGGTTGGCCGACCTGAAGGTCGTCGCGGGCCGTACGGACCTGCACTCGGCCACGGGGCAGGAGGTGGCCGTACGCAGCGTCTGGGTGAACCCGGACTACAACACTTCCAGCAATGCCGGCGACTTCGCCGTGCTCAGCCTTGCCGAACCCCTGCCGGCGGGATCCGCCATAGCCATGGCCGCCGCGGGCGACAAGGCGTACACGCCCGGCGAGGAGGCCGTCGTCTACGGCTGGGGCGACACCACGGGGCTGGGCGCCTACGCCCACAGTCTGCGGGCGGCCCGCGTCCATGTGCTGGCCGACGCACTCTGCGAGCGGGCGTATCCCGGCTCCTCCGACGGCAGGTACGAGGCGCGCAGCATGGTGTGCGCGGGGGAGGCGCGGGGCGGCCCCGACGCCTGTCAGGGCGACAGCGGCGGGCCGCTGGTCGCGCAAGGCCGACTCATCGGCCTCGTCTCCTGGGGCAGCGGTTGTGGGCGGGCGGGGAGCCCGGGCGTCTACGCACGGGTGTCAGACGCCCTGCGGACGCTGCGCTGGGACGCCGGCACTCGGAGCCCTCACGAGGCCCCTCGCGGCGCCTGAGCGGGTCCTCTGCGGCGCGTGAGCCATATGAGCGGGCGGCCGCCCCTGTGGCAGGGACGGCCGCCCGTACGCCGGCCTGTGCCGGTCTGGCTCGTCGGTGACGCGTCGGATCAGCGCTCTTCTTCGGAGGCGGACTCGGGAACGGTAGTCAGCCGCTCCGTCTCATCCTGTATCTCAGCGGCGATCTTCTTGAGTTCCGGCTCGAACTTGCGGCCGTGGTGGGCGCAGAAGAGCAGTTCTCCGCCGCTGAGCAGGACGACGCGCACGTACGCCTGGGCGCCGCAGCGGTCGCAGCGGTCAGCGGCCGTCAGCGGGCTCGCGGGGGTCAGAACAGTAGTCACGTCGCCTCTTCTCTAGCTCGACGAGCTGTCGTACCAGGGTCAACATCCAACCAGCCCCAAAACGTTCCCGCTCGTGGCTTTTCCTCGAAAAATCTTTCCGAGGTGGCCGTCTGCTGCCGGTTTGGCGGCGAATGTGCCGTATTGCGTGGTCTGTGGTGCTTACGGTTTCGCGCTGTCGGTCATGGTCCGATCCTCCCGGCTGGGTTGCCGGTTTGTTCATGAGGACGTGCCCGGAGCCTAAATGGTTCATGCCCCGAAGGGAACGTGATATGTACTTCACTCCATCGAGGGATCGAACACGCATACGACGCTGGACTAGTGTGAGTTCAGACGTGAGGGTGGCGTTACAACGGCTCTACCAGGCCTCGGTACCCTCGTGGCGGCAACTCAAGTCGCGCCCTTACCCAGAAGGGCCCCAACTGAAATTCAGCGAGGAGCGAACCGCGTGACCGCCGAAATGTCCGTGCCGTCCACAGCGCTGCTGGCAGGAGCAGACCGGGACGGTTCCAACTACACCGCGCGGCACCTGCTCGTCCTCGAAGGCCTCGAGGCCGTGCGGAAGCGCCCGGGAATGTACATCGGCTCGACCGACAGCCGTGGCCTGATGCACTGCCTGTGGGAGATCATCGACAACTCCGTCGACGAAGCCCTGGGCGGATACTGTGACCACATCGAGGTGATCCTCCACGACGACGCCTCGGTGGAGGTCCGCGACAACGGTCGTGGCATCCCCGTCGACGTCGAGCCCAAGACCGGTCTGTCCGGCGTCGAGGTCGTCATGACCAAGCTGCACGCCGGCGGCAAGTTCGGCGGCGGCTCCTACGCCGCCTCCGGCGGCCTGCACGGCGTCGGCGCCTCCGTGGTCAACGCCCTGTCCGCCCGCCTCGACGTCGAGGTGGACCGGGGCGGCCACACGCACGCGATCAGCTTCCGGCGAGGAGTGCCGGGCGCCTTCGCGGCGGACGGTCCGGACGCCAAGTTCGAGACGGGCGGTCTGCGCAAGATCAAGCGGGTCGCCAAGAACCGCTCCGGCACGCGCGTGCGCTACTGGGCCGACCGCCAGATCTTCCTCAAGGACGCCAAGCTCTCCCTGGAGAACCTCCACCAGCGCGCCCGCCAGACCGCCTTCCTGGTGCCCGGCCTGACCATCGTCGTGCGTGACGAGTACGGTCTCGGCGAGGGCGGCAGCAAGGGCGAGGAGTCGTTCCGCTTCGACGGCGGCATCAGTGAGTTCTGCGAGTACCTGGCCACCGACAAGCCCGTCTGCGACGTCCTCCGCTTCACCGGTCAGGGCACCTTCAAGGAGACGGTCCCGGTCCTGGACGACCACGGGCAGATGACGCCGACCGAGGTCACCCGCGAGCTCGGCGTCGACGTGGCGCTGCGCTGGGGCACCGGCTACGACACGACCCTGCGGTCGTTCGTCAACATCATCGCCACGCCCAAGGGCGGCACCCACGTCGCCGGCTTCGAACAGGCCGTCGCCAAGACGATGAACGAGGTGCTGCGCGCCAAGAAGATGCTGCGCGTCGCCGAGGACGACATCGTCAAGGACGACGCCCTGGAGGGTCTGACCGCCGTCGTCACCGTACGGCTGGCCGAACCCCAGTTCGAGGGCCAGACCAAGGAGGTCCTCGGCACCTCCGCGGCCCGGCGCATCGTGAACACCGTGATCTCCAGGGAGCTCAAGGCGTTCCTGACCTCCACCAAGCGCGACGCGGCAGCTCAGGCGCGGGTCGTGATGGAGAAGGCGGTCGCCGCCGCCCGGACGCGTATCGCGGCCCGGCAGCACAAGGACGCGCAGCGCCGCAAGACGGCACTGGAGTCCTCGTCCCTGCCCGCGAAGCTGGCCGACTGCCGCAGCGACGACGTCGAGCGCAGCGAACTGTTCATCGTCGAGGGAGACTCCGCGCTCGGCACGGCGAAGCTGGCCCGCAACTCCGAGTTCCAGGCGCTGCTGCCGATCCGGGGCAAGATCCTCAACGTCCAGAAGTCGTCCGTGACCGACATGCTGAAGAACGCCGAGTGCGGCGCGATCATCCAGGTCATAGGAGCCGGCTCCGGGCGGACCTTCGACATCGACGCGGCCCGCTACGGCAAGATCATCATGATGACCGACGCCGATGTGGACGGCTCCCACATCCGGACGCTGCTCCTGACGCTGTTCCACCGCTACATGCGGCCCATGGTCGAGTCCGGCCGGGTGTTCGCCGCGGTGCCGCCGCTGCACCGCATCGAGCTGACCCAGCCCAAGAAGGGCCAGGACAAGTACGTGTACACGTACTCCGACCGCGAACTGCGCGACACGCTCATGGAGTTCCAGAGCAAGGGCGTCCGGTACAAGGACTCCATCCAGCGCTACAAGGGCCTCGGTGAGATGGACGCCGATCAGCTCGCCGAGACCACCATGGACCCGCGTCACCGCACCCTGCGCCGCATCAACCTCTCCGACCTGGAAGCGGCGGAGCAGGTGTTCGACCTGCTCATGGGCAACGACGTGGCACCGCGCAAGGAGTTCATCTCCAGCTCGGCGGCGACGCTGGACCGGTCACGCATCGACGCGTAGTCGCGAGGTCGGCTGGGGCCGGGGCCCGGCAGGCGCGACCGGAAAACCGGAGCGCCCGCCGGGCACCACGCCCGCGACCAGCGCTGGTCAAGGGTGTCCGGTCGTGGTCTCCACCCACGGGTGGAGACCACGGCTGTCGAAGATCCACCCATGATCCACCCCGGCGCCGATCTGCGCAGCGGCACGTTTCCGTAGCGTCGAAGGCGTCGGCGGCGCTCGCTGCCGGCATCCTCTTCCCGCTCACGGAGGCTGCGATGTCCGGGCTCGTCAACGTACTGCTGATCGCGGGCGTGGTGGCACTGGTGATCGTGCGTCAGTTCCGCGCGAGCCGCCTCGACACGGACCGGCGATGGTGGCTCCTCCCGGTGATCCTGATCCTCGTGGCGCTGCGCGAACCGGAGCTGCTCGACGCGCGTCATCAAACGGCGGCAGCCCTCGTGCTCGGCGCCGAAGTGCTCGTCGGGCTGGCCACGGGAGCGGCCTGGGCCCGGACCACGCGCGTCTGGGTGGAGCCCGACGGCGCGGTCTGGAGCAAGAGCACCAGAGCGAGCGTCCTCGTCTGGATCGTCGGCATCGGTCTGCGGCTGGGGCTCTTCGGGGTCGGCGTGCTGCTGGGCGTCCACCAGGGCAGCTCGGCCCTGATGCCGGCGCTCGCGGCCACGCTGCTGGTCCGGTCGGGCATCCTGATGCGGCGTGCGCAGTCCGTGCGCCCGGCCGCCGCTCACGTCCCGGCGTACGGTGACCGCGCGCCCCGGTCCGCGTGGAAGGAGCGCGTGTGACGGAGAACGGCTGGACCCGCTGGCCCTCGCGGGAGGCGTTGAGTCCCAGGGAGGTCTCGCGCCCAAGGCGGCTGCTCGCCTGGGCCGTGCGACTGCTGGTGCTGAGCGCGCTGCTGTGGAGCGCCGTCCACGACAGCCGCGTCCACGGGTGGGTCGCGGTGGCCGGGGCCGGCGGAGCCCTCGTGGCGGGCGCGCTGGCGTGGGCCTTGTTCCGGACCACCTTCGAACACCGGATGTGGCCGTCCCTGGCGCTGGTCCTCATGCTGCTGGGGCTGGCGGTCGCTTCCGAGGCCGCCGGATTCCGCACCCCGGCCGTGGTCCTGTGCTGTGGATGCGCCATCACCGCCCTGGAGCGGCTTCCCCTGGTCGCCGCCCTGCCGGTGGCCGCGGCCGGTTTCGGCGCCTTCGCCACGGTCAACGACGACGCCGGGCTCACCTCGGCCTCCGTCGTCGGGGGGATGGCCCTGGCCGGATACGCCCTGCGACTGGACGCCGAAGCCAGAGGCAACGCACAGCGGTTGCTCGCCCAGGAGCGGGCCGCGCGCGTGGCGGAGGCCGAGTCGGCCGCGCTCGCGGAGCGGGCGCGCATAGCCCGGGAGATCCACGACGTCCTGGCGCACAGCCTCTCGGCGCAGCTCGTGCACCTGGAGGCGGCCCGGCTGCTGATCGAGCGGGGTGCGGACCGCGAGCGGATCCTCGAACGCGTGGTGGCGGCACGGGGAATGGCCCGCGACGGCCTCGAGGAGACGAGACAGTCGCTCTCCGCGCTGCGCGGCGAACTGACGCCGCTGGAGGACTTCCTGACCGGCCTCGTCCGCACGTCCGACGGCGCCGAGGTCACCGTGGGGGGTGAACGCCGGCCACTTACGGCCGAGGCCTCGCAGGCCGTGCGCCGGGTCGCCCAGGAGGCCCTGACGAACGCCCGAAAGCACGCGCCGGGTGCGAAGGTTCGGGTGCGGCTGGAGTACGGGCCGCGCGAAGTCACCCTGGACGTACGGGACACCGGGGGTTCGCCGGGCGAACTCGCCGAGGTCGGAGGCGGGTACGGTCTGCTGGGCATGCGGGAGCGCGCCGAACTGCTGGGCGGGTCGCTCGCCGCCGGACCGGGCGAGGAGGGCTTCGTGGTGACGCTGAAGGTGCCGGTATGACCGGCGAGCCGGAGAAGAAGCCCGCCAGGGTGGTGGTCGCGGACGACCAGACGGTGGTCCGGGAAGGCATCGTGATGCTGCTCGGCCTGTTGCCGGGAGTCGAGGTCGTGGGCGCTGCGGGGGACGGGGACGAGGCGGTGCGGCTCGTCGCCGAACTCGCCCCCGACGTGGTGCTGATGGACCTGCGGATGCCCCGCTGCGACGGAGTGGAGGCGACCCGGCGCATCCGCGCGGAGCACCCGGGAACGCAGGTGGTGGTGCTCACGACCTACGCGGACGACGAGTCCCTGTTCCCGGCGCTGAAAGCGGGAGCGCGCGGCTACCTCACCAAGGACGCGGGCGGGGACGAGATCGTACGGGCCGTGCACAGTGTGCTGTCCGGGGACGCGGGGCTGTCGCCCAGTGTCCAGCGGAGGCTGCTGGAACGCCTGTCGGCGCCCGAACCGGACCCGGCGGAGCCGCCGGAGCCGGTGGCCGCGCCGGACGGACTGACCACGCGGGAGGCGGAGGTGCTGGTGCTGATCGCCGAGGGGCTCAGCAACCAGGAGATCGCGCGCCGGCTGGGCGTGTCCACCGCGACGGTGAAGACCCACATCAACAACATGTTCACCAAGACAGGGCTCAAGGGCCGTGCCCAGGCGGTGCGTTACGCGTATCGAAAGAGGTTGGTACGGCCACCCACAGGGTGAATGGCCCAATGGTCACCTGATGGGGTGAAGTGTTCGGGGAAGAAGAGTCGGGGATCTTCCCGTTCTGTCCATCCTTGGGCATGCAGTCAAGCAACGGCCGTGTCCGTGCTGACGGGGGCGGTCCCGAGATCGGCGGCCCCCTGTCGCACGCGCGTGAACACCACCACGATCCAGATCGGGCATTCTTCGAACCGACAGGGGACCTGCGCTACGAGGACCCGTGGTACGACGCTCTCGCCTCGGGCTGGGGCGAGTCGGCCGCCGTGAACACGCCCGTGAGCGAGTTTCCGGCGGCCCGGCGGGAACGGGAGACCGGCGCCGCGGCGGCGGCCCAGATCTACCTCGAGGTGCAGCGCAGCGCGGCATTCCAGGAAGTGCGCCGCCGGTACCGGCGGTTCGTGGTGCCTGCCGTCGCCGCGTTCCTCGTCTGGTACGTGGCGTACGTCGTGGCCGCGACGACCGCGCCCGAGTTCATGGCGCGGCCCGTGGCGGGGGCGGTGAACATGGCTCTGCTCGCGGGGCTCGGACAGTTCCTCAGCACGTTTCTGCTCACCTGGGCCTACGCCCGGCACGCGCGGCTGCGGCGGGACCGTGCCGCACTCGAACTGCGCTGGGAAACACAGGAGTTGACGCGCGGAGTGAGAGGCGGGGCGTCATGACCGGCAACCATCAGGCGCCGGCGTTGCTGCTGTTCAGCGTCTTCGTCGCGGTGACGTTGGGGATCACCACCTGGGTGAGCCGCAAGCGGCACGGTTCGGCGGAGGAGTTCTATGCCGGCGGGCGGCTGTTCTCCCCCATGGAGAATGGTTTTGCCATCGCGGGCGACTACATGTCGGCCGCCTCGTTCCTGGGCGTCACCGGGCTCATCGCGCTGTTCGGGTACGACGGGTTGCTGTATGTGGTGGGCTTCCTCGTGGCCTGGCTGGTGGTGCTGTTCCTCGTGGCCGAACTGGTTCGCAACTGCGGAAGGTTCACGCTCGCCGACGTGGTCGCCGCGCGTATGAGCGAGCGGCCGGTACGGATCGCGGCGGGAACCTCCTCGGTCACCGTGTCCGTTCTCTACCTGGTGGCGCAGATGGTGGGTGCGGGCAGCCTGGTCGCGCTGCTCCTCGGGAACACGGGGGCGGCGGCCAGGTCCTGGGCCGTCATCGGGGTCGGCGCGCTCATGGTGATCTATGTGTCGTTGGGAGGGATGCGGGCCACCACCTGGATTCAGATCGTGAAGGCGGTCCTGCTGCTGGGCGGCACCGTGGTCCTCACCGTGCTGGTCCTGGTGCGCTTCCACGGTGACTTCGACCAGTTGCTGCGCACGGCGGCCGACCGCAGCGGGCACGGGGCCGCGTTCCTGGCGCCCGGGCTGAAGTACGGCGGTGACTGGACCGCACGCTTCGACTTCATGAGCCTGGGCCTCGCGCTGGTGCTGGGCACGGCGGGGCTTCCGCACATCCTGTCCCGCTTCTACACCGTGCCGACCGCGCAGGCGGCCCGGCGCTCGGCGGTCTGGGCGATCGGGCTGATCGGCGGCTTCTACCTGATGACGATCGTGCTGGGGTTCGGTGCGGCTGCGATCGTCGGTCCACAGGCCGTGCGCGGCTCGAACGCGTCGGGCAACACGGCGGTGCCGCTCCTGGCACTCGACATGGGCGGCGGCGCCGACTCCACGGGAGGGACGGTGCTGTTCGCGGTCGTGGCCGCCATCGCCTTCGCCACGATCCTCGCCGTCGTCGCCGGCATCACGCTCGCCTCCTCGGCGTCGGTGGCGCACGACCTCTACGCCTCCCTGCGCCGACGCGACGCCAAGCCGCGCAGCGAGGTCGCTGTCGCACGGCTCGCCGCCGTGGGCGTCGGCGTGGCCGCGATCGGGCTCGGCCTGCTGGCCCGCGATCTCAACGTCGCCTTCCTGGTCGGGCTGGCCTTCGCCGTCGCCGCGTCCGCGAACCTGCCGGTCCTGCTGTACTCGCTGTTCTGGCGGGGCTTCACCACGCGGGGCGCCGTCTGGGCGGTGTACGGCGGCCTGATCCCGGCCCTGGCGCTCGTCGTGCTGTCGCCGGTGGTGTCGGGCAGCCCCGAGTCGCTCTTCCCGTACATGGACTTCCAGTACTTCCCCCTGCAGAATCCCGGCCTGGTCTCGATCCCGCTGGGCTTCGTGGCGGGCTGGCTCGGCACGGTGACCTCCGCCGAGGTCGCGGATGAGGCGAAGCACGCGGAAACCGAGGTGCGCTCGCTGACGGGGGCGGGGGCCGTGTGACGGACGACGGACGGCCCACGCATCGTCGCCATGCTGTCCTCAGAGCCCGCACGACCCGGCGGCCGAATGCTCCGGGACCGCTACGGCGCCACCCACGCGTAGCGGTGTTCCGGGCGGCCCGTGTCTCCGTACTTGAGGGACAGACGCAGCCGGCCGGCCTGTTCCAGGTGCCGCAGGTAGCGCTGGGCGGTGGAACGGCTGAGGCCCGTCTCGGCGGCGACCTCGTGGGCCGACAGAGGGTGGTTCGCGCGGTGCAGGACGGCGCAGATCAGGTCCGTGGTCGGTTCGGAGTGGCCGCTCGGCAGGCCCGGTGAGGACGGCGCCGGCCCGGTGCGCAGCGCGCCGAAGATGCGGTCGACCTGCTCCTGCCCGGCGACGCCGTGGCCGCCGACCCGGTCGACCGTCCGACGCAGAGCGGCGTAGGAGTCCAGGCGGGTGCGCAGCGCCGCGAACGTGAACGGTTTGACCAGGTAGTGCAGCGCCCCCAGGCGCATCGCGGTCTGCACGGTCGTGACGTCCCCGGCCGCCGTGATCATGATGACGTCGGTGCCGTGGCCCTGCTCCCGCATGCGGTGGACGAGTTCGAGTCCGGTCTCGTCGGGCAGATAGTGGTCGAGCAGGACCAGGTCGATGTTCCCGCGCTGCACGGAGGCGAGCGCCTGGGCGGCACTGTGTGCGCGGGCGGCCACCCGGAATCCGGGAACCTTTCCCACGTATTTGGCGTTGATCTCGGCGACACGGAAGTCGTCGTCCACCACCAGGACGTCAATCATCGGGCCTCTCTCCTGAGGGCCAGGCGGGCTGCGGGCCCGTGTTTCGGCTTCGCTGTTGTAGCGCGAGCAAAACGAGCACAACAGGCCTTTGCAAGCAAAAGAAGCGCATGCGCTCAGAAGGCTGATGCTGCCCCGGGGGTCGCCCCTACCGTCCCCGGCCATGAGCGCACACACCAGCCCCGCCATCGAGCTGCGGGGTGCGAGCAAGGTCTTCAGGACCCCGTCGGGGGCCCCGCACACCGCCGTGCGGGAACTCGACCTCACCGTCGGTCACGGCGAGTTCGTGGCCGTCGTCGGACCGACCGGTTGCGGCAAGTCGACTACGTTGACCCTGGTCAGCGGCCTGGAAGAGCCCACCCAGGGCGAGGTGCTGGTCGCCGGGCAGCCCGTGCGGGGCGTCGGCGACAAGGTCGGCTTCGTCTTCCAGCAGGACGCGACCTTCCCGTGGCGCACCGTCCTGTCCAACGTCATGGCCGGCCCCCGCTTCCGCGGTGTGCCCAAGGCGGACGCGAAGCGGAAGGCACGCGAGTGGCTGGACCGGGTCGGGCTCGCCGCCTTCGAGGACCGCTACCCGCACCAGCTCTCCGGCGGTCAGCGCAAACGCGTCGCCCTCGCCGCGACCTTCGTCAACGACCCCGAGATCCTGCTCATGGACGAGCCGTTCTCGGCGCTCGACGTGCAGACCAGGGCCCTGATGTCGGACGAGCTCCTCGAACTGTGGGAGGGCACGGGCGCGTCCGTCGTGTTCGTCACCCACGACCTGGAGGAGTCCATCGCGCTGGCCGACAAGGTCGTCGTGATGACCGCCGGTCCCGCGACCGTGAAGCAGGTGTTCGACATCGACCTGCCCCGGCCGCGCAAGGTCGAGTCGGTGCGCCTGGAACCGCGGTTCATCGAGATCTACCGCGAGATCTGGGAGTCCCTCGGCGAAGAGGTCCGCATCACCCGCGAGAGAGGTGCCGCCCATGTCGCCTGACGTTCTGAGCACACCGGTGGTCGGCACGGCCAAGACCCCGGACCGCGCCCACTCACGCGCGCGTGCCGCCCGCAGACGCAAGATCGTCGTGACGACGTCCCGTGTGCTGCTCCTGGTGGCGGTGCTCGGCCTGTGGGAGGCGCTGTCCCGGGCCAAGGTCATCGATCCGTTCAACTTCTCGATGCCCACGAAGATCTGGGACCAGATCTACACCTGGGTGACGCACGGGACCGCGCTCGGTTCGCTGGGCGAGCAGATCTGGTACACGCTCTACGAGGCGTTGCTCGGCTGGATCATCGGTGTGGTCGCCGGTGTCGTGTGCGGCATCGCGCTCGGACGGATCACCTTTCTCGCCGACATCCTTGGTCCATACATCAAGGTTCTCAACTCCATACCCAGGATCGTGCTGGCCCCGATCTTCGTGATCTGGTTCGGGCTCGGCCCCGCCTCCAAGGTCGCCTCGGCCGTCGTCCTGGTGTTCTTCCCGGTCTTCTTCAACGCCTTCCAGGGCGCCCGCGAGGTCGACCGCAACCTCGTCGCCAACGCCCGCATCCTCGGCGCGAGCGACCGCAGGGTGACGCTCCAGGTGGTCATCCCGTCGGCCACGTCCTGGATCTTCACCAGCCTGCACGTCAGCTTCGGCTTCGCCCTGATCGGCGCGATCGTCGGCGAGTACATCGGGGCGACCAAGGGCATCGGGCTGCTCGTCGCGCAGTCCCAGGGCACATTCAACGCGGCCGGCGTGTACGCGGCCATGGTCATCCTCGCCGTCGTCGCCCTGGTCGCCGAGGGGCTGCTGACCTTCGCGGAGAGTCGCATCTTCCGCTGGAAGCCCTCGGGCTCCGACAGCTGACCCCCTTCGTCGGGCGACCAGCTGATCCCCACGTCGGACGACCAGCCGACCCTCGTTGAACGACCTCGGGACGTCGTCCCCGGAGGTCGCTCCCAGGCGGACGTCGCCCTCGCACGCTCCCCCCAGCGCCTCCTCCCACCCCGCATCGCCCTCTCACAAGGACGTGAACCCGCCATGCGTACAACCGCCAGATACACGGCCCTGGCCGCCGCCGGCCTGCTCGCCCTCACCTCGCTCACCGCCTGTGCCAACGACGCCGCCAGTACCGCGTCCAGCGGCTCCGGCAGCAAGGGGGACGGCAAGGGCACCAAGGTCAAGATCATGGTCGGTGGCCTGGACAAGGTCATCTACCTGCCCGCCATGCTCACCCAGCGCCTGGGCTACTTCGACGCCGAGGGGCTCGACGTCGAACTGCTGAGCGAGCCGGCCGGTGTGCAGGCCGAGACCGCGCTGGTCTCCGGCCAGGTGCAGGGCGCCGTCGGCTTCTACGACCACACGCTCGACCTCCAGGTGAAGGGCAAGGAGGTGGAGTCCGTCGTCCAGTTCTCGCACGCGCCCGGTGAGGTGGAGATCGTCTCGGCCAAGGCGGAGGGCGACATCACCTCGCCCAAGGACTTCAAGGGCAAGAAGCTCGGCGTCACGGGCCTCGGCTCGTCGACCGATTTCCTCACCAAGTACCTCGCCGTCAAGAACGGCGTGAAGGTCAGCGAGTTCACCCCGGTCGCCGTGGGCGCGGGGCCGACCTTCATCTCGGCGCTCCAGCAGGGCGCCATCGACGGGGGCATGACGACCGACCCCACCGTGGCGACGATCCTGGACAAGAAGGCCGGCAAGGTCCTGCTCGACATGCGGACCCCGCAGGGCTCCGAGGAGGCCCTCGGCGGGCCGTATCCCTCGTCGAGTCTGTACATGCAGACGGACTGGGTCAACGGTCACAAGGACACCGTCCAGAAGTTGGCCAATGCATTCGTCAAGACGCTCAAGTGGATGTCCACACACAGCGCGAGCCAGATCGCCGAGAAGATGCCGGCCGACTACTCGCAGGGGAACAAGATGCTGTACTCGGTGGCCATCAAGAACACACTGCCCATGTTCACCAAGGACGGTGTGATGCCCGAGAACGGTCCCGAGACGGTCGAGAAGGTCCTCAAGGCGTTCAACCCGAACATCCAGAACGCCAAGGTCGACCTGAGCAAGACCTTCACGACCGAGTTCGTCGAGAAGGCGGCGGGCTGACGGTCGGGACGTCGGCGGGCTGACGGGCGGGCAGTCGGCGGGCGCACGGCCGAACAGCCGGCGGGCCGGAACCGTATCCCAGGAGGGCACGGTTCCTTCCCCCGCCCCAAGGGCCGTGCCTCAGGCGCGGGTCGCCCACACGTAACGGTGTTCCGGGCGGCCCGCGTCGCCGTACTTCAGGGTGAGACGGGCCCGCCCCGTGCGCTCCAGGAGCTTCAGATAGCGCTGGGCGGTCTGCCGGCTCACCCCCGTCCGGTCGGCGATCTCCTGCGCCGACAAGGGTCCCTCGGCGTTCATCAGGGACTGGCGTACGAGTTCGGCGGTGGTGGGGGAGTGTCCTTTGGGCAGACCGGGCTCCGAGGGGGCGGACAACGCGCCGAAGATGCGGTCGACGTCGGCCTGTTCGGCCTCGCCGCCGCCGTCCAGGGTGCGGCGCAGCTCGGCGTACGCCTCCAGCTTGGCGCGCAGCCCGGCGAAGGCGAACGGTTTCACCAGGTACTGCAGGGCGCCCTGGCGCATCGCCGCCTGCACCGTGGAGACGTCCCGCGCCGCGGTCACCATGATCACGTCGGTCTGGTGGCCGCGCCGGCGCATCTCCTGGACGACCTCCAGCCCCGTCTCGTCGGGCAGGTAGTGGTCCAGCAGGACGAGGTCCAGCCGGGGCAGCAGCTCCAGCTGGCGCAGCGCCTCGGCCGCGCTGTGGGCCTCGCCGGCGACGTGGAAGCCGGGCACCTTCTCGACGTAGGCGGCGTTGACCCGGGCGACCCTGGTGTCGTCGTCCACGATCAGGACCTCGATCATCGTGACTCCTCCTCGACGGCGCCCTTCGACGGTGCGATCAAGGCGGGTTGCAGACCGGACTCCCGGCCCGGTTCCGGCCCGGGCTCGGTCAGCGCCTCGGGCAGGACGACGGTGAACTCGGCGCCCCCGCCCGTCGCCTCGCCGACCGTCGCGCTGCCGCCCTGCCGCTCGGCGAGCCTGCGTACCAGGGAGAGCCCGATGCCCCGCTTGCCGTGCGCCGGCGGCTTCTTCGTGGACCAGCCCTCGGTGAAGATCAACTCGTGTTGCCCGGCCGGGATGCCGGGACCGGTGTCCCGTACCCGCAGGACCGCGGTACGGCCGTCCGCGCGCAGCTCGACCTCCACGCGCGCGTGCGGCTTGCCCGCGACGGCGTCGAGGGCGTTGTCCACGAGATTGCCGACGACCGTGACCAGCCCGCGCGGGTCGATCAGCCGATCGGGCAGCCGGGTCCGGTCGGAGACCCACAGGGCCACGCCCCGCTCGGCCGCGACGGTCGCCTTGCCGACCAGCAGGGCGGCCAGCAGAGGGTCCTCGATCTTCTCGGTCACCTGCTCCGCGGTGGCCCGGTGATCGCCGACCACCTCTCCGACGAACTCCACGGCGTCGTCGTACATCTCGAGTTCGAGCAGCCCCAGCAGCGTGTGCATGCGGTTGGCGTGCTCGTGGTCCTGGGCGCGCAGCGCGTCGATGAGCCCGTGCGTCGAGTCGAGCTCCCGGCCGAGCTGTTCCAGCTCGGTGCGGTCGCGCAGGGTGGCCACGGCGCCGCCGTCGTCGGTGGGCATGCGGTTGACGACCAGGACGCGCTGTCCCCGGACGGCGATCAGGTCGGTGCCGGTCACCCGGCCGGCCAGGACGTCGGCCGTGCGTCCCTCGCCGAGCGCCTCGTCGGGCAACGTGCCCACCGCCTCGTCCCCGAGGCCCAGCAGGCGCTGGGCCTCGTCGTTGAGCAGGCGGACGCGGCCGGCCCGGTCCAGGGCGACGACACCCTCCCGGATGCCGTGCAGCATCGCCTCCCGTTCGGCGAGCAGCGCGGAGATGTCCGAGAAGGCCAGGTCGCGGGTCTGCCGCTGGACCCGGCGGGAGATCAGCCAGGCCGCCAGCGCGCCCACGGCGAGCGCGCCTCCGGCGTAGGCGAACAGTCCGGGGATCGCGTGGATGAGGCGGGCGCGCACGCTGTCGTACTCGATGCCGACGGAGACCGCGCCGATGATCTTGTCGTCGCTGTCGCGCAGCGGCACCTTTCCGCGGGCCGAGCGGCCCAGGGTGCCGCTGTCTATCTCCATGACCGCCCGCCCGGCCAGAGCCTGACTCGGGTCCGTCGAGACGTGGCCGCCGACCTGGGCCGGGTCGGTGTGCGACCAGCGGGTGCCGTTCAGGTCCATCACCACGACGTACTCGGCGCCGCTGGCCCTGCGGATCCGTTCGGCCTCCCGCTGCACCGGCCCGTCGACGGACGGCCGCGTGTTCTGCAGGTCCTCGGCGATCTGCGGCACCGCCGCGGTGGTCTGCGCGATGGCGAGCGCACGGCGCATCGCCTGGTCGTCCAGCTGATCGCTGAGCGGGGCGAGGAACAGCCCGGTCGCGAGCACGACGACTCCCGCGGCGATCGCCAGCTGCATGAGCAGAAGCTGCGAGAACATGCGCCGCGGCATTCCGAGGCGCAGGCGACGTGCGGGGGGAGTGGGGCTCATACCAAGACGGTACGTGGGCGGGACGGCGCAGCCGTAGGGGCGGGTGGCGCGGATCTCGTGACCGGCTCGGGTGGAGAGCGGTCCGCTCGCGTCCGCGCGGGATGCCGCAGAGGCCCTGCTCGGGGGTTCTCAGCCCGTCGGCAGCGCGCCCGTCAGCTCGCGCACCGCCACCACGTCCATCCGCGCGGGCGAGCCGAGGACCGACGTTCCGCAGCTCTCCGGCCGGGGCGGCGACGAGGCGCCCTGGACCACCACGACCTCCCAGTGGCGTCCGTCCGTGTGCGTGACGGTCACCTCCCAGCGCGGTGCGCGCCCGGCGGTCCGGACGACGCTCAGCACCTCCGCCGCGTCCTCGCCGGTCGCCGCCCGCACCGCCAGTTCCGCCGCCTGCCCGGGCCGCTCCCAGGCGGAGCTCCCGCGGCACCCCTCGACGACGATCCGACCCTCCTGCACCCCGTGCAGGACCTTCTTGACGGCACCGGCCTCGGCGCGGCCGTACGCGTACCCGTGCGGCAGGACGAGCAGGGTGGGGGAGAAACGATGACCCCCCAGATGGGTGACCTCCCAGGCGCCCCGCACCCCCGAGGCGGCCAGTTCCGCGGCCAGCGGACGGCCGAGGAGCGCGCAGCAGCGGTCGCGCTTGCCGTTGGTGCAGACGAGGGCGAGCGGATCGCCGGTGTGGGCCCTGCCCCGCAGCGCGGTGTCGAAGGTGCGGTGGTCGCCCCGGCCCAGCGCGGCGAAGTCGAGGTCCAGCAGGCGGCGAGGGTCGTGGGTCGTGGCGCTGTGCAGCCACACCCGCCCGGGGACGGTGTGGGCGGCGTACACCTGGCGGAGCGTCGCATCGCCGGAGTCCGCATGGCGGCCCGGTCGTCGGATGAGCGCGACGCGCACCCCCGTGCCCTGTGCGGCGGCCTCCAGGGCGCGCCCCAGGGCGGGGTCCAGGTGGCTCGAGACCAGCGCCTTCGCACCCCAGGGGCCGGGCTGTTCCAGGAGCAGCCAGGTGGTTGCCGTCGCCGCGGTACCGGAGATGGGCTCGCCGAGGTCCCGCGAGACGGTCGCGCACGTACTCACAGAGGTGAGCCTAACCTGACTTGGCGCGGGGTGACTTCCGGCCGGGTCCGACGGCCGTCCCTCGCGGCACGCGTGCGCGTGCCGCGGCGCAGCCGAGGTCCCGGCGTCGCGGCGCGTCTGCCCTGGTCGGGCGTTCTTCGTCGAACGCGGTGATCGTGTCCTGCCCTGTTCCTGGCACCCTCACCGCGGGCCAGGCTCCGGCTCCGGCAGTGGCTGCGGGGGCTTCGGGCCCGCATAGTGTCCGCTCGGCCGCATCCGCAGGGGGCGCTCGCCGTACTCCTCCAAGGCGTGCGCGATCCAGCCCCCCGTACGGGCGATGGCGAAGATCGTCTCGGCGGCCGAGGAGTCCATGCCGCTGGATGCGGTGAGGACGGCGAGCGCCAGGTCCACGTTGGCGTGCAGGGGCGCGTGGCGGGCGGTCGTGGCCACGACGTCCCGGGCCGCGGCGAGGGCGGGCGCGGCTTCGGGGATGCCCTCCAGGAGCGCGAACAGGGCACGCGCGCGTGGGTCCTCGCCGGAGTAGAGGCGGTGGCCGAGGCCGGGGATGCGGCGGCCCGCCCGCAGCTCCTGCGCGATCACGGGCCCGGCGCTGCCCCGGTCGAGCACGTCGAGCAGCATCCGGTGGGCGAGCCCGCCGGCCGCACCGTGCAGCGGTCCCTCGATCACGCCGAGCCCGGCGGAGACGGCCGCGTAGGCGTGCGCGCGGGCCGAGGCGGCGACGCGCACCGCGAGCGTCGAAGCGGCCAGATCGTGGTCGACGAGCAGGCCGAGAGCCGTGTCGAGGACGTGCAGCTGCGCCTGTCCGGCGGGCCGCCCGCTGAGCCGCCCCCACAGGCGCCCGGCGAGGGAGCCCTCGTCGCGGTGGGCGGGTCGCTTCGGCGGCAGGGCGGCGACCAGGGTGGGAATCAGGATGCGCGCGGTGCCGAGCACCGCTTCCTCGGACAGGTCGAAGCGCAGCGGGTCCGCGGCCGCCGCGGCGACGGCGGCCACCCGCAACCGGTCGGTGGGACCGGCGTGGTCGGGCAGTGCCTCGACGACACGGCGGGCGGCCTCGACGGACGCCTCGGGGGCGGTGAAGGCCACGCCGGGGCGCAGCCGGCCCGTCCACAGCCACTCCGCGACCTCTTCGTAGGAGTGCCGGGCGGTCAGGTCGACCGCGTCGACGCCTCGGAAGTAGTAGCGGTCCTCCTCGATGCACGTGAGGTGCGTGCGTACGGCCGGCATCGCTCCGGTCCCCGGACCCCCGCTGCTCTCCCGCCTGTTGCGCCGGGCGAGAGCCCCGACCTCCTCGGCGTCGAAGGTGCTGCCCCGGCCGCCGGGCGTGCGCCTGCTGCCGAGCAGACCGCGGCTGACGTACGCGTACACGGTCTCCGGTTTCACGCCGAGCAGCTCGGCGGCCTCCTTGGTGCTCAGCCGCCGCTCGGGGTGACCGGGGCCGGGTTCTTGATCGCGCATGGAGGGCACCGTATCCACATCTGCGTGTATTGACTGACTCAACATTGAAGGGGTGCGGTCGGCGCCGGAGGTGGTCGGCTCGGTGGGGCCGTCGTCCGGCGGCGCGCCCCGACGGCCCCGGACACACGGAAGGTCCGGCACCGCGGGGGTGCCGGACCGCTGGGCGCTCGTCACCCGGACTCGCCGTTCCGACTGCCCGCGTCGGACTCCCGGGCGGCCTGCCCGGGACGCGGACGCTCGGCGTGGGACTGCTCGGCGTGGGACTGCTCGCCTGGATCCGAGGCGTCGGCGCTTGGAACCGGAAGAGCGGCGGCACCGTACGCCGGTTGGCGAAGAACATTTCGACGGCCAGGGACGCGCCTATGAACCGGTGATCGCGCTGACGACCGTCGCGACGACCCGGGTCGGCGCTGCCGCGTTCATGCGTCCGGGATGTCGGACTTGGCGCGCAGCAGCGTCTCACGCGTGATGACGACGATGCGCTCGTAGTCGGCGCGGGACGCGTCGGGCGGCAGCTCTCCGTCGAGCTTCTCGGTCTGGTCCCTGCCGATCACGGCGAAGTTCCCGTCGGCCAACTCGAAGATGTCGGGGCAGTTGCCGCCTCCCGTGCTCCCCCGCTCGCAGGGGGGCACACCGATCCGACGGATGATCTGACTCACTGTTGTTCCTCTGGCTTTCACGGGTGAACTTCGCTGAAGAGAGTGCGCACACGGCGACTGCGGGGCGCGAAGGCAGCCCTGTGGGGCGCGTTCGTCATCCGGCGGCGTGGACGACGGTCTTATGGGGTCGCCCTACGCGATCACGTGTGAGTCAACCCCAGCCGTGCCTGGGACAACGCCGTACTTCATCCGTTTGTTATCGCCCGTCGGCGTGAAGCTGCGGGCGCGCGCCGTCAGTCGACGGGCGGTTCGCCCACCACCCACCACTCGTCGATGTCCGCTTCCTCCAGCAGGCGCAGGAGTTCGTCGACCATGCGTCCCAGAGCGGCCTCGTCCGAATCGTCCGGGAGGGTGGCCCGCTGGCCCTGCGTCGCGTACCAGTACCCCCGCACCACGGGGTTCTGGAGAAGCCCCCGCATACGGCCGTGGAACTCCTCCCGGGTGAGATTGCCGATGCGGTAGTAGAACAGGAGGTTGGTGTACAGGGCGTTCGCGAAGAGGTACTGCCGTCGCTGCTGGGGAGACGCCGGCGCCTCGAAGATGTCCAGCACCTCCGCCAGCTCCGGACTGTCGATGGCCTTGCTCAGAAGCTCCCAGTGCAGCCGCTGTTGATGGGCGAGGTTCGTGTGGCGCTGGTCCCGGGCCGCCGCCTCGAGGTGCTCGAGCCGCATCCGCAGTGCGTCGAGCGTATGCCGCTGGGCGGCCAGTGCGGCGAGGGCACCCGCGGCCAGGCCGAGGCCCGCCGCGGCGAGGGAAGCCAGCCCCCGTGCCCGTGACTTCTGTGTGGCCATGTCAACCCCCGGATCAGGCGGCCGTGCGCCGGTCGTCGGGGTGCGGGTGGCATGACTGGGACCGGCGAGCGGTGGGCGGCGCTTGCCGTCTCCCAGGGTGCCGAGCGGCTCTGACCGGCGGGGGAGGCGGAGGGGAGGCGCACGGAGGGAAGCGAGGGTCGCACGCCAGAGCGCCTTGCCTGACGTCTGCCCCGCGCGTGCTGCCGACAATCGTTCGGTTCGCGGGCTTTCCCCCGGCTCGTATCCTGGGCCCGCATTCAGTCCGCGTACGCGCGCCTCAGCCGTGAGCCGGTGCGCGCAGGTGTCAGAGAGGTCGCACGGTGTCACACAGTCCCGGTCCGCAGCAGATCCCGGTGGTCGTCCTCGCCGGATTCCTCGGCTCCGGCAAGACGACCCTGCTCAACCACCTGCTGCACCGCAGTGGAGGCAGCCGGATCGGTGCGATCGTCAACGACTTCGGCGCCATCGAGATCGACGCCATGGCCGTGGCCGGAGCGCTCGGCGACTCCACCGTCTCCCTCGGCAACGGCTGCCTGTGCTGCGCGGTCGACGCCAGTGAGCTCGACGTCTACCTCGAACGCCTCGCCCGCCCGGCCGCCGGCATCGACGTCATCGTGATCGAGGCCAGCGGCCTCGCCGAGCCCCAGGAACTCGTGCGGATGGTGCTGGCCAGCGACCACCCGCGGATCGTGTACGGCGGACTCGTCGAGGTCGTCGACGCGGCCGAGTTCGACGGCACCCGGGCGAAGCACCCCGAGATCGACCGCCACCTCGCCCTGGCGGACCTGGTCGTGGTGAACAAGGTGGACCGGGCGCCCGACGCCGACGGGATCCTCGGGCTGGTCCGCTCCCTCGCCGACCGCGCCGCCGTCGTCCCCGCCGCCCACGGCCGCATCGACCCCGAGTTCCTCTTCGACTGCCGGCCGAGCGAGGAGCGCGTGGGGCAGCTGTCCTTCGACGACCTGCACGACCACGACGCGGACGAGCACGCCGGCCATCTCCACACCGGCTACGACAGCGTCTCCTTCACCTCCGAAGTCCCCCTCGCCCCAAGGCCGTTGCTGGAGTTCCTCGACAGCCGGCCGGAAGGGCTGTACCGGATCAAGGGGTATGTCGACTTCGGTCCGCACGACCCGGTCAACCGGTACGCCGTGCACGCCGTGGGTCGTTTCCTGCGCTTCTACCCCGAACCCTGGCCGAACGCCGAGACCCGCGCCACCCAGCTCGTCCTCATCGGGTCGGGCATCGACGCCGCAGCGCTCGGCAGGGAACTCCAGGCGTGCGTGAGCGACGCCCCACCCGCCGGCGAACACGACCTGTGGGGCGTCCTGCGCTACGTGCCGGACCCCGAGGAGGAGGCCTTCCAGGAGGCCCCGGCCTAGACCGGCCCCGCCACCACCGACACCGTCTTCGGCAGCGACACTCCCGAGCCGTCACGGCGCGGGTCGATCTCCGGGAGGTCGGCCGGCAGGCCGTTCTTCTGTGCCGCCTTGGCCGGGACGGGGCCCGCCCAGGCCAGCGACAGACAGTCCTCGCCCTTCAGGAACCGCTGGCAGCGCACACCGCCGGTGGCGCGGCCCTTGCGCGGATACTGGTCGAAGGGGGTGAGCTTGGCGGTCGTCTGCACGGAGTCGTCCAGCGTTCCGCGCGAGCCCGCGATGGTGAAGACCACCGCGTCCACGGCGGGGTCGACGGCCGTGAACGAGATCACCTTCGCGCCCTCGGTGAGCTTGATGCCCGCCATCCCGCCCGCCGGACGGCCCTGCGGGCGCACCTGGGCGGCCTGGAAGCGCAGCAGTTGCGCGTCGTCGGTGATGAAGACCAGGTCCTCCTCGCCGGTCCGCAGCTCGACCGCCCCGACGATCCGGTCGCCGTCCCTCAGGCCGATGACCTCCAGCTCGCCCTTGTTGGTCGGATAGTCGGGCACGACGCGCTTGACCACACCCTGTTCCGTGCCGATCGCCAGACCCGGCGACGACTCGTCGAGCGTGGTCAGACAGACGACGCTCTCGTCGCCCTCGAGGGAGACGAACTCCGCCAGCGGGGCGCCGCCCGAGAGGTTCGGCACCGACGCGGTGTCCGGGAGCTGCGGCAGATCCACGACGTTGATCCGCAGCAGGCGGCCCGCGGAGGTGACCGCGCCGATCTCCCCGCGCGCGGTGGCCGCGACGGCGGAGACGATCACGTCGTGCTTGGTGCGCCTGCCGTCCCCGTCCTCGGATTCCGCGAAGGGCTCGCCGTTCGCCGTGCGGGCCAGCAGACCCGTGGACGACAGCAGCACCCGGCAGGGGTCGTCCGCGACCTGCAGGGGCACGGCCGCCGTCGTGGCTCCCGACGACTCCAGCAGCACCGTACGACGCTCGGTGCCGAACTTCTTCGCCACCACGGCCAGTTCGGCCGAGACCAGCTTGCGCAGCTCCGCGTCCGAGTCCAGGATCCGGGTCAGCTCGGCGATCTCCTCGTTGAGCCGCTCCTTCTCCGCCTCCAGCTCGATGCGGTCGAACTTGGTGAGCCGGCGCAGTGGGGTGTCCAGGATGTACTGGGTCTGGATCTCCGACAGCGAGAAGCGCTCCATCAGGCGCTCCTTCGCCTGCGCGCTGTTCTCGCTGGAGCGGATCAGCCGGATGACCTCGTCGATGTCGACGAGCGCCGTCAGCAGTCCCTCCACCAGGTGCAGCCGGTCGCGGCGCTTGCCGCGGCGGAACTCGCTGCGGCGGCGCACGACGTTGAACCGGTGGTCGAGGTAGACCTCCAGGAGCTCCTTGAGGCCCAGCGTGAGCGGCTGGCCGTCGACCAGTGCCACGTTGTTGATGCCGAAGGACTCCTCCATCGGCGTCAGCTTGTAGAGCTGCTCCAGGACCGCCTCCGGCACGAAGCCGTTCTTGATCTCGATGACCAGGCGCAGGCCGTGCGCGCGGTCGGTGAGGTCCTTGACGTCGGCGATGCCCTGGATCTTCTTCGAGCCCACCAGATCCTTGATCTTGGCGATGACCTTCTCGGGACCCACGGTGAAGGGCAGCTCGGTGATGACCAGACCCTTGCGGCGCGCGGTCACGGTCTCCACCGCGACGGTGGCGCGGATCTTGAACGTGCCGCGGCCGTTCTCGTAGGCGTCCCGGATGCCGGAGAGGCCGACGATCCGGCCGCCGGTGGGCAGGTCGGGGCCCGGCACGAACTTCATCAGGGCGTCCAGATCCGCGCCGGGGTGGCGGATCAGGTGGCGGGCGGCGGCGACGACCTCGCCCAGGTTGTGCGGCGGCATGTTCGTGGCCATGCCGACCGCGATCCCGGACGCGCCGTTGACCAGGAGGTTCGGGAACGCGGCGGGCAGCGCGACCGGTTCCTGCTCCTGGCCGTCGTAGTTCGGCGCGAAATCGACCGTGTCCTCGTCGATCGACTCCGTCATCAGACTGGTCGCCGCGGCCTGCCGGCACTCGGTGTACCGCATCGCGGCCGGCGGGTCGTCGTTGCCCAGCGAACCGAAGTTGCCGTGGCCGTCGACCAGCGGCAGGCGCATGGAGAAGGGCTGGGCCATGCGCACCAGGGCGTCGTAGATCGACGCGTCGCCGTGGGGGTGCAGCTTGCCCATGACCTCGCCGACGACACGGGCGCACTTCACATACCCGCGCTCGGGGCGCAGGCCCATCTCGTTCATCTGGTAGACGATCCGGCGGTGCACCGGCTTGAGACCGTCACGGGCGTCCGGCAGGGCGCGGGAGTAGATGACCGAGTACGCGTACTCGAGAAAGGAGCCCTGCATCTCGTCGACGACGTCGATGTCGAGGATGCGCTCCTCGTACGAGTCGTCGGGCGGCGGGGTCTTCGTGCTGCGGCGGGCCATCGCTGCCGGCTCCTTGCTGGGGCGTGTGACGGGAACTGATGCGGACCATTGTGGACCGTGGCACTGACAGTGCGGGCGAGGGCCCGGCGTCGGCCGTCCGGGCCCGCACGCGCAGGCACCTCCGCCACGGCTGCCCGCAGGCTACGCGATCTCGCTCTCGGCGTACGTCGTCCGGGAACTTCGCCGACCGTGCGCACGCTTGCATACAGTGGCAGGACCGGCAGGAAAACCGCGGTTTCGACGACCGCGTCCGCGATCGGAAGGGACGTACATGCCCATGGGTCACACCGCCACAGCCCAGGCAGGCTCCGGGGGCCTGACAGCGACCGAGCACCGCCTGGCCAACGGTCTGCGCGTGGTGCTCTCGGAGGACCACCTGACCCCCGTCGCGGCGGTGTGCCTCTGGTACGACGTCGGCTCGCGCCATGAAGTCAAGGGCCGCACCGGCCTTGCTCACCTATTCGAGCACCTGATGTTCCAGGGCTCCGGCCAGGTCAAGGGCAACGGCCACTTCGAGCTGGTCCAGGGCGCGGGCGGGTCGCTCAACGGCACCACCAGCTTCGAGCGCACCAACTACTTCGAGACCATGCCCGCCCACCAGCTGGAGCTCGCGCTCTGGCTGGAGGCCGACCGCATGGGCTCCCTGCTCACGGCGCTCGACGACGAGTCGATGGAGAACCAGCGCGACGTCGTCAAGAACGAGCGCCGTCAGCGTTACGACAACGTCCCCTACGGCACGGCCTTCGAGAAGCTGACCGCTCTCGCCTACCCGGACGGCCACCCCTACCACCACACGCCGATCGGCTCGATGGCCGACCTGGACGCGGCGACGCTGGAGGACGCGCGCGCGTTCTTCCGCACCTACTACGCGCCGAACAACGCGGTGCTGTCGGTCGTCGGCGACATCGACCCTGAGCAGACCCTCGCCTGGGTGGAGAAGTACTTCGGCTCCATCCCCGGCCACGACGGCAAGCCCGACCCGCGCGACGGCTCCCTGCCCGACGTCATCGGCGAGCAGCTGCGCGAGATCGTCGAGGAGGAGGTGCCGGCCCGCGCCCTGATGGCCGCCTACCGGCTGCCCGAGGACGGCACGCGCGCGTGCGACGCCGCCGACCTGGCGCTCACCGTCCTCGGCGGCGGCGAGTCCTCCCGCCTCTACAACCGGCTCGTGCGCCGCGACCGCACGGCCGTGGCCGCCGGCTTCGGCCTGCTGCGGCTCGCCGGGGCGCCCTCGCTGGGCTGGCTGGACGTGAAGACGTCCGGCGACGTCGAGGTGCCCGTCATCGAGTCCGCCATCGACGAGGAGCTCGCCCGGTTCGCCGAGGAGGGCCCCACGGCCGAGGAAATGGAGCGCGCCCAGGCCCAGTTGGAGCGCGAGTGGCTGGACCGGCTCGGCACGGTCGCCGGCCGCGCGGACGAACTGTGCCGCTTCGCCGTCCTGTTCGGCGACCCGCAGCTCGCCCTCACCGCCGTCCAGCGCGTCCTGGACGTGACGCCCGAGGAGGTGCAGGAGGTCGCCAAGGCCCGTCTGCGCCCCGACAACCGCGCGGTGCTCGTCTACGAGCCGACCGCCGCCGAAGCCCCCGCCGACCAGGACGAGAACGAGGAGGCGGCCCGGTGACCGAGCTCGCCACGATGGACTTCCACCCCCAGCCCCGGGCGGGCGAGGCCAAACCGTGGGCATTCCCGGCGCCCGCGCGGACGGCCCTGTCCAACGGTCTGACCGTGCTGCACTGCCACCGGCCCGGCCAGCAGGTCGTCGCCGTCGAGATCCTCCTCGACGCGCCGCTGGACGCCGAACCCGCCGGCCTCGACGGCGTCGCCACGATCATGGCCCGCGCCTTCTCCGAGGGCACCGACAAGCACTCCGCCGAGGAGTTCGCCGCCGAACTCGAGCGCTGCGGCGCCACCTTGGACGCGCACGCCGACCACCCCGGCGTCCGCCTGAGCCTCGAAGTGCCGGCCTCACGGCTGGCCAAGGGCCTCGGTCTGCTCGCCGACGCCCTCCGGGCGCCCGCGTTCGCCGACAGCGAGGTCGAGCGCCTCGTCCGCAACCGCCTGGACGAGATCCCGCACGAGCTGGCCAACCCCGCCCGGCGCGCCGCCAAGGAGTTCTTCAAGGAGCTGTTCCCGGACACCGCGCGCATGTCGCGTCCGCGTCAGGGCACCGCGGACACCGTCGAGAAGATCGACTCGGCCGCCGTCCGCGCCTTCCACGAGAAGCACGTCCGCCCCGCCACGGCCACCGCCGTGGTCGTCGGCGACCTCACGGGGATCGACCTGGAGGCGCTCCTGGGCGACACCCTGGGCGCCTGGACGGGCTCCTCCGCGCAGCCGCGGCCCGTGCCGCCGGTGACCGCGGACGACACCGGCCGTGTCCTCATCGTGGACCGCCCCGGCGCCGTCCAGACGCAGCTGCTGATCGGCCGCATCGGCGCCGACCGGCACGACCGCGTGTGGCCCGCGCAGGTGCTCGGCACGTACTGCCTCGGCGGCACCCTCACCTCCCGCCTGGACCGCGTCCTGCGCGAGGAGAAGGGCTACACCTACGGCGTCCGCGCCTTCGGCCAGGTCCTGCTGTCCGCCCCCGACGGCTCGGGCGCCGCGATGCTCGCCATCAGCGGCTCCGTGGACACCCCCAACACCGGCCCCGCGCTGGACGACCTGTGGAAGGTGCTGCGCACCCTCGCCGCCGAGGGCCTGACCGACGCCGAGCGGGACGTCGCCGTGCAGAACCTGGTCGGGGTCGCGCCGCTGAAGTTCGAGACCGCCGCGGCCGTCGCGGGCACGCTGGCCGACCAGGTCGAGCAGCACCTGCCCGACGACTACCAGGCGACGCTGTACCGGCAGCTCGCCGCCACCGGCACGGTGGAGGCCACCGCGGCGGCCGTGAACGCCTTCCCGGTGGACCGGCTGGTGACCGTCCTGGTGGGTGACGCGGCCCGGATCAAGGAGCCGGTCGAGGCCCTCGGCATCGGCGAGGTGAAGGTCGTCTCCGCGGAGTAGCCCGCAACGGCACGCGCGCGCAGGGGCCCTGGTCGACGGACACGTCACCAGGGCTTCTGAATGTCCGAATTGGGGCGGAGGCGGCCCGTCTGCCCTGTGGGATGCGCTACAAAACCCTGGATTCGTTTGAGGATTGAAACCCGCGCCGTTTAGCGTCATCCGGGCTGTTCGTCAGGCAGTGCGCCGCAGCCGCGGCACCGGACAGTCATCGCCGAGTCCCCGTACGGCGCGAGCCAGGGGAGCCGGGGACCCACTTGTGCAGTCCCTGGGGTGAATCGGACGCCCGCGCGAACGCGAGGGTGTCCGTAGGAGACCTTCCTGCTCCGAACCCGTCAGCTAACCCGGTAGGCGAGAGGGAAGGAAAGGACACCCCTGACTTCATGGCGTTCACCTGCGCCACCGGGAAGCACCGTCGGCCCAGCCGGATGCAGCGCACCACCGCCCGCGCGGCGGGCGTCGCGGCGCTCGCCACCACCGGTGTCATGGCCACCGTCGCCTCCACTCCGGCGTTCGCCGCCACGGAGCCCGCGCCCGAGCAGACCGGTCTGATCCCCGTCGTCACCGCCGGCGAGTCCGTCGCCGAGCAGCTCGACGACCAGGTCGCCGCACAGAAGCACGCCGCCTTCGAGGAGGCCGCCCGCCAGGCCGCCGCGAAGAAGGCGGTGGAAGAGCGTGAGGCACGCGTGCGTGCCGCTCGTGAGGCCGAGCGCAAGCGCTTGAACACCTTCGTGATGCCGATCACCGGCTCCTACGTCTCCACCGGCTACCAGGCCAGCAGCTCCCTGTGGTCCTCCGGCAGCCACACCGGCATCGACTTCCACGCCGCCAGCGGAACCACCGTGCACGCGGTCGGTCTGGGCACCGTCGTGGAGGCCGGCTGGGGCGGGGCCTACGGCAACCAGGTCGTCATCAAGATGAACGACGGCACGTACACCCAGTA
Organism: Streptomyces sp. NPDC037083; assembly: GCF_055606485.1. Lineage (NCBI taxonomy): Bacteria > Bacillati > Actinomycetota > Actinomycetes > Kitasatosporales > Streptomycetaceae > Streptomyces > Streptomyces sp. NPDC037083. The sequence continues at coordinate 120,956 of NZ_JBVJSQ010000011.1, forward strand.
CGGTCACCTGTCGTCCATCGAGGTGTCGGTCGGCCAGCAGGTCACCCCGGGCCAGCGGATCGCCCTGTCGGGCGCCACCGGCAACGTGACCGGCCCGCATCTGCACTTCGAGGCCCGCACGTCCCCGGAGTACGGCTCGGACATCGACCCGGTCGCCTACCTCCGCCAGCACGGCGTGAACGTCTGACGACACACGGCGACAGATCGTCTGGCCCCGGCCCTCTCGGCCGGGGCTTTGCCGTTTCCCCGGGCGTGTTGTCCAAAAAATATCCCCGGATTCCGGTCCGCCATCGGAAATTCCCGTTCATTGCAATAGAGTCACTGAACACACGTCAATCGTCGACGTTTCACGGGGATTAAGGCGGAGGTCCGTCATGCGTATTCCGGCGCACTCGGTGTGCACGGCCGTCCGGGACGACATCGTCGCGGGTGTCTACGAGCGCGGCAGCCGCCTCACCGAGGAACTCCTCGCCCGCCGCTACGGCGTTTCTCGTGTCCCCGTCCGCGAGGCGCTGCGCACGCTGGAGGCGGAGGGCTTCGTCGTGACGCGGCGGCACGCGGGCGCGTGCGTCGCGGAACCGACCGAGCAGGAGGCGGCGGACCTGCTGGAGATGCGCATGCTGCTGGAGCCCCTCGGCGCCTCCCGGGCCGCCCAGCGGCGCACCGAGGCCCATCTGAAGGTGCTGCGCGGCCTCGTCCGGCTGGGCCAGGAGCGGGCCAGGAGGGGCAACAGCGACGATCTGCGCTCCCTGGGCGGGTGGTTCCACGAGACGCTCGCCCAGGCCTCCGGTAGCCATGCCCTGACGTCGATGCTCACCCAGCTGCGCCACAAGATCGCCTGGATGTACACGGTGGACGCCCCCGCCGACCCCGCGGAGTCCTGGGCGGAGCACGGCGCGATCGTGGACGCGGTGACGCGCGGCGACGGGGAGCGGGCCCGTGCGATCACGGCGCTGCACACCGAGCGCGCGACGGCGGCGCACCGACTGCGTTTTTCCGGTGGCGGGGAGCGCGTCGACCGCGTGAGGACTTCGCAACCTCCCGTAAACATGACGGGTCTCCGGCATTAACAAGAGGGCCGTATACAAAGAAGGGGATAATTCGCGGGGGATTATTTCTGCTGCCCGTCGACGGGAAATGCGAAGGGCTCGCCCGATAATTCGGGCGAGCCCTTCAGTATTAAGGGTGACGCGCTCAGACGGTCTCGGGGAGTTCCTCGAGGCCCTCGGCGACCAGCTTCGCCAGTCGGTCGAGTGCGACGTCCGCGCCCTCGGCGTCGGAGGCGAGGACGATCTCCTCGCCGCCCTGGGCGCCCAGGCCGAGGACGGCCAGCATGGAGGCCGCGTTGACGGGGTTGCCGTCGGCCTTGGCGATCGTCACCGGGATGCCTGCGGCCGTGGCGGCCCGGACGAAGATGGAAGCGGGGCGGGCGTGAAGGCCCTCGGCCCAGCCGACGTTGACGCGGCGCTCAGCCATGTGATGCTGCCCTTCGGTGTCTCAGGTTGTCTAGACCAGTGTTCCACACGTGAAGCGTGTGAGGGAGGGTCCGTTTCGTCCCCTCCCGTGGTGTGGTCGTCGGATCGCGGCCTCGATCCGACGTCCGTCCTCCACAGACTGCCTCGCGCCGTTGTCGGACGCGAGCCGTACTCTGGGCCCCATGCGAAGCGCGTCGGACCGGCACGAGTACCCCGCCCACTGGGAGGCCGACGTGGTGCTGCGCGACGGCGGCACCGCACGCATCCGCCCCATCACCGTCGATGACGCCGAGCGCCTGGTCAGCTTCTACGAGCAGGTCTCGGACGAGTCGAAGTACTACCGCTTCTTCGCGCCCTACCCGCGCCTGTCCGCAAAGGACGTCCACCGCTTCACGCACCACGACTTTGTGGACCGGGTGGGACTCGCGGCCACGGTGGGCGGCGAGTTCATCGCCACCGTACGCTACGACCGCATCGGCGCCGACGGCATGGCCGCCTCCGCGCCCGCGGACGAGGCGGAGGTCGCCTTCCTCGTGCAGGACGCCCACCAGGGGCGCGGCGTCGCCTCCGCGCTCCTCGAGCACATCGCGGCCGTCGCACGCGAGCGAGACATCCGCCGCTTCGCCGCCGAGGTGCTCCCCGCCAACAGCAAGATGATCAAGGTGTTCACGGACGCCGGCTACACCCAGAAGCGCAGCTTCGAGGACGGCGTGGTCCGCCTGGAGTTCGACCTCGAACCCACCGAGCGCTCCGTCGCCGTGCAGCGCGCGCGGGAGCAGCGTGCGGAGGCGCACTCCGTACGACGCCTGCTGGCGCCCGGTTCCGTCGCCGTCGTCGGCGTCGGCCGCGCCCCGGGCGGCGTCGGCCGCAGCGTCCTGGGCAACCTCCGGGAGGCCGGGTTCACCGGCCCCCTGTACGCCGTGAACAAGGCCTTCCCCGAGGACCTGAAAGAGCTCGACGGGGTACCCGCGTACCGCTCCGTGCGCGACATGGAGGCGCCTGTCGACCTCGCGGTCGTCGCCGTCCCGGCCGCGTACGTGCCCGACGTCGTCGCCGAGTGCGGCGAGCACGGCGTGCAGGGACTCGTCGTCCTGTCCGCCGGCTACGCCGAGAGCGGCCGCGACGGGCGCGAGCGCCAGCGCCAACTCGTCCGGCAGGCACGCGCGTACGGCATGCGGATCATCGGGCCCAACGCCTTCGGGGTCATCAACACCTCCCCGGACGTGCGGCTGAACGCGTCCCTCGCCCCGGAGATGCCGAGGGCCGGCCGGATCGGTCTGTTCGCCCAGTCCGGCGCCATCGGCATCGCCCTGCTGTCCCGGCTGCACCGGCGCGGCGGAGGCGTCACCGGCGTCACCGGCGTGTCCACGTTCGTCTCCTCCGGCAACCGCGCGGACGTCTCCGGCAACGACGTCCTCCAGTACTGGTACGACGACCCCGACACCGACGTCGCCCTCATGTACCTGGAGTCCATCGGCAACCCGCGCAAGTTCACCCGCCTCGCGCGGCGCACGGCGGCGGCCAAGCCCCTGGTCGTCGTCCAGGGCGCCGGCTCCGCCCCGCAAGGGCACGCCGTGCGGGCGACCCGGCTGCCCCACGCGACCGTGTCGGCGCTGCTGCGGCAGGCCGGCGTGATCCGCGTCGACACCATCACCGAACTGGTCGACGCCGGCCTGCTGCTCGCCCGTCAGCCGCTGCCGACAGGACCACGCGTCGCGATCCTCGGCAACTCCGAGTCCCTGGGGCTGCTCACCTACGACGCCTGCCTCTCGGAGGGGCTGCGCCCCCTGCCTCCGCTGGACCTGACGACGGAGGCCTCGGCGGAGGACTTCCACGCGGCACTGGCGCGCGCCCTGGCCGACGAGACGTGCGACGCGGTGGTGGTGACGGCGATCCCGGCGATCGGGGAGAGGTCGCCCGGCGACGCGGAACTCGCCCAGGCGCTGCGCTCGGCCGCGGCCGCCGCTCCCGCCAAACCGGTGCTCGTCGTGCACGTGGAACTCGGTGGTCTCGCGGCGGCGCTCTCCGCCGCGGCGAGCACCGCACCGCGCGCGGAAGCCGCCACACGCGCGCGTGCCTCGACGCAGACGCAGACGCAGGCACAGACGCAGCACGCCGGGCTGCCGCAGCCCGCGCCCGTGGAGGCACCCGAGGGAGCACACCTCATCCCCGCCTACCCCGCCGCCGAACGCGCCGTCCGTGCCCTGGCCGAGGCCGTGAAGTACGCCCAGTGGCGGCGCGAAGCGGCCGAGCCGGGCAAGGTCCCCGAGTACGACGACATCGACGAGAAGGGCGCCGCCGAACTGATCGGCGGCCTCCTCGCGCGCGGGCAGGGCCTCACCCTGGGTACCGAGGACACCTGCGAGCTGCTCGGCCGCTACGGCATCCGGACCCGCCGGGCGATCCCCGCGCCCACCCCCGACGAGGCGGCGCGGGCCGCGGACGCCCTCGGCTACCCCGTGGCCCTCAAGGCCACCGCCCCGCACCTGCGCCACCGGGCCGACCTGGGCGGCGTACGCCTCGACCTGGCCGACGAGGAGCAACTGCGCAGGGCGTTCGCCGAGTTGACCGAGCTCTTCGGCAAGCCTCAGGAGCTGCGCCCGGTCGTCCAGGCGATGGCGCCGCGCGGGGTCGACACGGTCGTCCGCGCGGTCATCGACCCGGCGGCGGGAGCGGTACTGTCCTTCGGGCTCGCCGGGGCCGCCTCGCAGCTGCTCGAAGACATGGCGCACCGGCTGGTCCCGGTCACCGACCGCGACGCGAGCTCGCTGGTCCGCTCCATCCGGACCGCCCCGCTCCTGTTCGGCTGGCGCGGCTCGACGCCCGTCGACACTCCGGCCCTGGAAGAACTCCTCCTACGGGTCTCCCGGCTGGTCGACGACCACCCCGAGGTCGTCGCCGTCACCCTGGAACCGGTCGTCGTCGCCCCGCACGGCCTCAGCGTCCTCGGCGCGTCGGTACGCCTCGCGCCGCCGCCCGCCCGCGACGACCTCGGCCCGAGGACGCTGCCCACGTACTGAACAGAGCGGGCCGCACGACGCACCGAAATAGGCCACCGCCGACCGCCGAGCCGGACGCCCAGCACCCACCGCAGGACGCCGACCGCCCCAGCACCGACCGCCACCGACCCCCGACCGAGCAGCACCGACCGCCGGACGCCCAGCACCCACCGCCGGACGCCCACCACCCACAGGCACCGACCGCCGCGATCACGCATCCCAAGGTGTTCCCGCGGGAGCCGCCCCCGTTGCTCCCGCGCACTTCACCCCCCTCGCCCGTCGCCACGGACGCAGCGGGACCGAACCCCGCTCCTGCTGCCCGATGGCGGGGAGAGGCTGGAGATCGTCGGGGAGCACGCCGTGCGGGACACGGTCGCCGCGGGCTCCGGCGGATCGGACCGCGGACGCCACAGGCCCACGGAAGCGGTGCCGAGCGGTGCCTCGCAGTCAGTGGGTCCCCGTAGGATGAGGGCATGGCCAAGACCAGTACGACGACCCAGGGGCTGCGCGCGGCGATCGAGCGCAGCGGCTACTACCCGGCCCTCGTGGCCGAGGCGGTGGAGGCCGCCGTGGGCGGCGAGCCGATCCGGTCGTTCCTGGTCCACCAGGAGACCACGTTCGACCAGAACGAGGTGCGCCGGCACGTGACCGTGCTGGTGCTCACCGGCAACCGCTTCATCGTCAGCCACACCGACGAGCAGGCCGCCGACACCACCTCCCCGACGCCGTACGCCACGACGTCCACGGAGTCCGTGAAGCTCGGCCGGATCTCGTCGGTCGTGCTGAGCCGCGTGGTCGCCAACCCCGAGTCGTACACGCCGGGCACGCCGCCGCGCGAGGTCGTGCTCACCATCGGCTGGGGCGCGGTGTCCCGCATCGACCTGGAGCCGGCCGCCTGCGGCGACCCCAACTGCGACGCCGACCACGGCTATACCGGCAGCTCGACGGCGGACGACCTCAGCCTGCGCGTCAGCGAGGCCGGGGACGGGCCGGAGACGGTGCGCCAGGCTCTTGCCTTCGCCCAGTCGCTGTCCGAAGCCACCGCGGACGTCACCCGCTGATGGCCCAGTCCGCCCCCTGGGACTACCCCGAGCCGCTCCCCGTCGGTTCCGCCCCCGTCCCCGAGTACGGCTCCGGCTCCCTCGCCGACCTGCTGCCCACGCTGGCGGCGGGCATGGACGTACCCGGCACGACCGCGGTGATCACGGAGCTCGCGCCGGCCGACCGCAACTGCGTCTTCCTGATCGACGGCCTCGGCTGGGAGCAGATCAAGGCCCACCCCGACGAGGCGCCGTACCTGCACGCGCTGCTTGGCAGCTCGCGCGGCGGCACCGGGCGTCCGCTGACCGCCGGCTACCCGGCGACCACCGCGACCTCGCTGGCCTCCGTCGGCACCGGCCTGCCGCCGGGCGCCCACGGCCTGCCCGGCTACACCGTGCGCAACCCGGCCACCGGAGAGCTGATGAACCAGCTCCGCTGGCAGCCGTGGACCGCGCCGGGCATCTGGCAGCCGTACCCCACGGTCTTCCAGCTCGCCCAGCGGGCGGGTGTGCACGCGGCCCAGGTGACGTCCCCCGCGTTCCAGAACACCCCGCTGACCAAGGTCGCGCTCAGCGGCGGAACGTTTCACGGGCGGCTCAGCGGCGAAGAGCGCATGGACCTCGCCGCCGAGCAACTCGCCGCCGGGGACCGCTCCCTCGTCTACACCTACTACGCCGAACTGGACGGCGCCGGACACCGCTACGGCGTCGCCTCCGACACCTGGCGCGGTCAGCTCATGTACGTCGACCGGCTCGTCCAGCGCCTCGCCGAGCAACTGCCGCAGCGCAGCGCGCTCTACGTCACCGCCGACCACGGCATGATCGACGTGCCCTTCGACGAGGAGCACCGCATCGACTTCGACGCGGACTGGGAACTGCGCGCCGGCGTCGCCCTGCTGGGCGGCGAGGGCCGGGCCCGCCACGTCTATGCCGTGCCGGGCGCCGAGGAGGACGTGCTGACCTGCTGGCGCGAGGTGCTCGGCGAGCAGTTCTGGGTGGCCTCACGCGACGAGGCGATCGCCGCGGGCTGGTTCGGGCCGCGGATCGACGAGCGGGTGTACGCCCGCCTCGGCGACGTGATCGCGGCCGCCCGGGACGACGTCCTGATCATCGCCTCCGAGCGGGAGCCGAAGGAGTCGGCGATGGTCGGCAACCACGGCTCGATGACCCCTGCCGAGCAACTGGTCCCCCTGCTCGAAGTACGCTCCTGAAGCCGGACCGTTTCTCCTCCTGACCCCGTCCTCCTCCCTTCCGCGTTGTCCCTCTCCTTCACCGAAAGGCGCTCGACTCCCCATGCCCGAGCTGGTGTTCTTCTCCGGAACCATGGACTGCGGGAAGTCGACGCTGGCCCTCCAGATAGAGCACAACCGCTCCGCACGCGGTCTGCAGGGCATGATCTTCACGCGGGACGACCGTGCGGGCGAGGGCAAGCTGTCCTCCCGCCTGGGCCTGGTCACCGACGCGGTCGAGGTCGAGGACGGCCAGGATCTGTACGCCTACCTGGTGGAACACCTCTCGCAGGGCGGCCGCGCGGACTACGTGATCGCGGACGAGGCGCAGTTCCTGGCCGAGGAGCAGATCGACCAGCTCGCGCGCGTGGTCGACGACCTCGGCGTCGACGTCTACGCCTTCGGCATCACCACCGACTTCCGCTCCAAGCTGTTCCCCGGCTCGCAGCGGCTGGTCGAACTCGCCGACCGCGTGGAGGTCCTCCAGGTCGAGGCGCTGTGCTGGTGCGGCGCCCGCGCCACGCACAACGCCCGCACGGCGGGCGGCGTCATGGTCGTCGAGGGCGCACAGGTCGTCGTCGGGGACGTCGACCAGGCGGACACGATCGGCTACGAGGTCCTGTGCCGGCGCCACCACCGGCGCCGGATGACCGCGTCGTCGGCACGGGCGGCGGCCCTGTCGCCCGACGTGCTGCCGGTCCAGCAGATCTAGGGCCGGGTACCCGGTCCGGGGAGCGCGCTCACCGCGGTTCCTGGATCAGGGAGAAGCGGGCCCCCTCGGGATCGGCCACGGACGCCACGCGCCCGTGCGCGCTGTCGTGGGCCGGCTCGAGGACGCGCCCGCCGAGGCCGACGACGAGGGCGAGCGCCGCGTCCGCGTCGGCCACCTCGAAGTACGTCGTCCAGTGCGGCCCCAGGTCCCGTGGCAGCGAGGCGCCCACACCGTGGATGCCGGCGACCGGCCGGCCGGCGACGCGCAGGGTCACGTAGTCGAGGTCGGCGGAGACCGCCGGCTCCTCCTCGTAACCGAACACCGTCGCGTAGAACTTGCGGACTCCCGCGGTCTCATAGGTCGTCAGCTCGTTCCAGGCCGGCGTGCCGGGTACGCCAGTGATGAGGGTGCCGACGTGTGCCGCGGCCTGCCAGACGCCGAACACGGCGCCGGACGGGTCGGAACCGATCGCCAGGCGTCCGGCGTCGGAGGCGTCCAGGGGACCGACCCCGATCGTGCCGCCGCACAGCCGGACCGTTTCGGCGGTCGTGTCCACGTCGTAGGAGGCGAGGTAGGGCGTCCAGGCGACAGGAAGGTGGCTGTCCGGGGACAGTTGGCCGATGCCGGCCACCTCACGGCCGTCCAGCAGCGCCTGCACGTAGGGGCCGAGCTGCCGTGGACCGGGCTGGAACTCCCAGCCGAAGAGCTCGCCGTAGAACTCCTGCGTCGCGGTCAACCCGTGCGCCATCAGACTCACCCAGCAGGGTGTGCCGGGCGCGTAGCGAGCGTGTGCTGCGCCGGTCGGGCCGGCCGACCCACCTGCCTCGGTCATCGTCACTCTCTCCTCGGCCACTCGTGGCGGCCGCGTCGTTTCCGCCCTCGGAGGATGCCTGATGGGGGGTTTCTCGTCGGTTCACGCGCGGTTGTCGCCGTATGTCGATCGCCGGTACGGCATGTGCTCGACCCGGCACTCCTCGTGATCGAGCGTGTCCGGCGGAGCAGAGTAGCCGGACATGGGCGACGGAGCCACCCCGTACGCGAGGATGGTGGCCATGAACGCCATCATCACCGCATCGGAACTGGCCGGCGAGCTGGCCGGAGACAATCCACCCGTGGTCCTCGACGTCCGCTGGCAGCTCAGCGTGGCAAAGGCGGCCGGGGAGCCGCCGTTCGACGGGCGGGCCGCCTACGCGGCCGGGCACGTGCCCGGCGCGGTCTACGTCGATCTGGACCGGGAGCTCGCGGGAACGGCGGGCGACCGGGGCCGCCACCCGCTGCCGGACCTCGAGGAGTTCGGCGCGGCGATGCGCCGGGCGGGCGTCTCGGCCGGCCGGCCGGTGGTCGTGTACGACGGCGGGCAGGGCTGGGCGGCGGCACGCGCGTGGTGGCTGCTGCGTTGGACAGGTCACCCGGACGTGCGGGTCCTCGACGGAGGGTTGCCGGCATGGCGGGGTGAGCTCGAGGCCGACGTCCCCGCGCGCGTGGAGGGCGACTTCGAGCCGGCGCCCGGAGCCGCGGGGTTGCTCGACGCGGACGGCGCGGCGGCCCTGGCCCGCTCCGGTGTGTTGTTCGACGCCCGCGCGGGGGAGCGGTACCGGGGCGAGGTCGAGCCGATCGACCGGGTGGGCGGACACATTCCGGGCGCGGTCTCCGCGCCCACGAACGACAACCTGGCCCCGGACGGCCGTTTCCTGCCCGCCGAGGACCTGAAGGACCGCTTCAAGGCGCTGGGGGCGTCGGACGGCGTGGAGGTGGGCGTGTACTGCGGCTCGGGCGTCTCCGGCGCTCACGAAGTGCTCGCTCTGGAGGTCGCCGGCATTCCCGCGGCCCTGTACGTCGGGTCCTGGTCGGAGTGGTCCGCGGACCCGGCCCGGCCGGTCGCCGTGGGCCCCGACCCCCAGTGACCCCTGCGCACGGACAGAGGAGGAGGGCCGCACCGAACGGGTGAGGCCCTCCTCCGCGTTGGCATGAACTGCCGACGGGTGTCTCCGGAGGTACGGACGCGTGTGTACGGGCGTGCAGACGCGTATGCCCCGACGGGCGTAGGCGCATGCACGGACGTGCGGACGCGTTGCACGGACGTGCGGTACCGGAGAAGAGAGCCCGCGAACCGGCGGAACCCTCGAGCGAGTTGCCCGAGGGCCGCTTGCTCCGCCCCTGTCGCCTACTCCTGCTTCTTGCGGCGCGTGCCGAACACGATCTCGTCCCAGCTCGGCACCGCGGCCCGGCGGCCCGGACGCACGCCGTCCGCCTCGGCCTGACGGTCGGTGGCGCCGACGAGACGGTCGCGGTGGCTGCCGACGGAACGCGGCATGAGGACGTCCGCGTAGGCGGAACCGGCGGAGGCGGCGGGCGCCGGGGGCTCCTCGGCGACGACCTCCTGCTCGTCGGGCTCCTCCGTGACGGGCTCCGCCGGGCGCTCCGGGACGACCATGTCGCCCCGGAAACTCGGCACCGCCTCCAACAGGCTGGTCAGCGAGTCGCGTTCGCGCTCGCTCGTGCTCTCCTCGTCCGGCTCGGACGGCAGTGCCGGCAGACTCGGCCGCTCGCGGTCGAGGGCGCGGTCCAGCGGGCGGTCGCGTGGCAGCCGGGCGATACGCGGAACGAAGGGAAAGCTGGGCTCCGGGGCGGCCAGGTCGTCGGACTCGCCGATCAGGGAACGCGCCTCGTCGTCGACGGCCTGGACGAGCCGCCGGGGAGGGTCGTACGTCCAGCTCGCCGAGTGGGGTTCGCCCGCGACCATGTAGACCAGCAGGACCTCCCAGGTGCCGTCGTCGCGGCGCCACGAGTCCCACTGGACGGTGTCCTTGTCGGCGCCGCGCAGCAGCAGGCGTTCCTGGACGGCCTCGCCGAGCTGCGGACCGGCGTTCTCGCCGGGCCGGCGGACCGGGGTCTTCCGGGCGCGCTCGGCCATGAAGGCCCGCTCGGCCAGCACGGGGCCCTCGAACCGGCGCACGCGGTCGACGGGAATGCCGGCCATCTGCGCGACTTCTTCCGCTGTCGCACCGGCACGTATACGCGCCTGGATGTCGCGGGGGCGGAGATGGCTCTCCACCTCGATCTCGATCTGGCCGAGGCGGGGACGGTCGCCGCGGACGGCGGCGCGCAGACGCTCATCGATCGGAAGCGTGTACTCCGTGCTGTCCGCAGCCTTCAGCACCAGCCGTGTGCCGTCATTCGAGACGGCCACGACACGCAGTTCGGGCATGGGGACCTCCCGGGTGGTGCCTGCCGACGTCACGTGCGTCGCTGCTTCCGCTAGTCGAGTGTGGCCTGCCCGGGTGCAGCCTGCCACAACCTTGCCGAGTTGCCCGGCGTGTCGGGCACGGGCCCTGCCTCGCCGTTATGGCACGGTTACCTATTCGCCACGCTAAGTGACCAACACCGTCACCCTGTGCAACTAGCCCCCTCCGAGCGGTCCAGCGAGGCCCCGGACATCCTGGCGGGAGACCGGGCCCAGGGCTCGCAACAGTACTCCATTTGGGCCACGTGCGTGGATTGGCGCGCCACCCAACTTCGGGCGACAGGCGGGTCCTGGCCCTCCGTCACACGGCTTTCGCGATCTTGGGAGTGGCACAATTCACGCGATTCCCCCAAGTGGAGCCGATGGTTCCGCCCGAGTCGGGTGGTGGGGGCCGGTGACGCGGTGACGCGGTGACGGGATGGCGGGGCGGATCGCGGGTTGCGGGTTGCAGGGGGACCGGAGCCGACGGTCGGCAAGCCCCGGGCCCGCCTCGCCCGCTATGCGCCCAGAACCCTGCGCAGGTAGTCGTTCTGGAACAGGCGACCGGGATCCAGGCGGTCCCGCAGCGCCGTGAACTCGTCGAAGCGCGGATAGACGCCCGCGAAGTACTCCGCGTCCCGCGTGTGGATCTTGCCCCAGTGCGGACGGCCCTCGTGGGCGGTGAAGATGCGCTCGGCGGCCGTGAAGTACCCCTGGTAGGGCGTGCCCTTGGTCATGTGGACGGCGATGTACGCGCTGTCCCGGCCGGAGGCGGTGGACAGGGTGATGTCGTCCGCGGGCGCCGTGCGCACCTCCACGGGGAAGCTGATCCGCAGCCCCGAACGGTCGACCATCGCCTTCAGTTCGCGCAGCGTCTCGGTCACCGCCTCGCGCGGAACCGCGTACTCCATCTCCACGAACCGCACCCGGCGCGGCGACGTGAAGACCTTGTAGGGGATGTCGGTGTAGGTGCGCGCGGACAGGGCCTTGCTGGAGACCTGGGCGATCGCCGGGATCGTGGCGGGCACCGCCCGGCCGACCCACTGGGCGACCTGGAAGACGCCGTTGGAGAGCAGTTCGTCCTCGATCCACCCCGCGACCTGGCTCACCGGCTTGGCCGGCCCGGCGCTGCGGTTGTTGCGCTTGGTGTTGGTGCTGCCGGTGTGCGGGAACCAGTAGAACTCGAAGTGCTCGTTCTCGGCCCACAGTTCGTCGAAGTCGGCGAGGACCTTGTCGAAGGGCATCGGCTCCTCGCGCGCGGTGAGCAGGAAGACGGGCTCCACCGCGAAGGTGAGGGCCGTGACGATGCCGAGGGCGCCCAGGCCGATCCGGGCGGCCGCGAAGACCTCGGGGTTCTCCTTCTCGGAGCAGGTGAGCACCGAGCCGTCGGCCGTGACCAGTTCCAGGCCCTTGATCTGGGCGGCTATCGAGGCGGACTCGCGGCCGGTGCCGTGGGTGCCGGTGCTGGTGGCCCCCGAGACCGTCTGCTCCATGATGTCGCCCATGTTCGTGAGCGAGAGGCCTTCGCGCGCGAGGGCCAGGTTGAGCCTCTTGAGCGGGGTGCCGGCCTCGACGGTCACGGTCATGGCGTCGCGATCGATGGTGCGGATGCCGGTCAGCAGTTGCGGCCGGATCATCACACCGTCCGTGGCGGCGATCGACGTGAAGGAGTGACCGGTGCCGACCGGCTTCACCTTCAGCCCGTCCTCGGCGGCCCGCCGCACGGCCTCCGCCAGTTCGTCGACGGAGGCGGGCGTGACCTCCCGCGCGGGGCGTGCGACGACGTTGCCGCCCCAGTTACGCCACGTGCCGTTCTTCCCGCTCGCTGTGCTGCTCAACGGTGCCTCCACGACCCGGAGCCGGCCTGCTCAGCCGGCGGTAGCCCAGGAAACCGACCGCGACCGCGACGGCTCCGGACACCGCCGGAACCCCGTACCCGGCTCGCGCCCCGGCCGCGTCGATGACCCAGCCGGCGACGGAGGAGCCGAGCGCGACCCCGACCGCGAGCCCGGTGCTGATCCAGGTCATGCCCTCGGTCAGTTGTGCGCGTGGTACGTGCTCTTCGATGAGGGACATGGTGGTGATCATCGTGGGAGCGATGGCCAGGCCCGCTACGAACAGCGCCGCGGCCAGAAACGGCAAGTTTCCGACCAGTAGGAGGGGGATCATACTCACGGCCATCATGAACACGCCCAACAGCCAGCGACGTTCCGGCGCCCCCTTGAGACGCAGGAGGCCGAACACCAGCCCGGCCAGACAGGAGCCGGCCGCGTAGAGGGCCAGGACGACGCTGGCGGCGCCCTTGTGGCCCTGCTCGTCGGCGAAGGCCACGGTGACCACGTCGACCGCGCCGAAGATCGCTCCGGTCGCCACGAACGTGGTCACCAGGACCTGCAGGCCCGCAGAGCGCAGGGCCGAGCCTTCGGCGCGCTGGCCGTGCGGGTGCGGGGCGGGTTCGGTGGCTCGCTGAGCGGTCAGCCAGAAGACGCCGACGGCGAGGAAGCAGGCCGCCAGCAGCGGCCCGGCCTCCGGGAACCAGGCCGTTGACAGGCCGATGGAGATGATCGGCCCGAAGATGAAGCACACCTCGTCCACCACCGACTCGAACGAGTAGGCGGTGTGCAGTTGCGGTGACCCCCGGTACACGGCCGCCCAGCGGGCCCGGACCATCGCGCCGAGACTGGGCACGGCGCCGATGCCGGCGGAGCACACGAACAGCACCCAGTCCGGCCACTCGAAGTGCGCGGCCAGCAGCAGCCCGGCCGCCGCCACCAGCGCGACCAGCGTCGCCGGGCGCAGCACCCTGCGCTGCCCGTGCAGATCCACCAGGCGCGAGATCTGCGGCCCGAAGACCGCGGCCGCCAGCGCGATGGTCGCCGACAGCGCGCCGGCCAGCCCGTAGCGGCCGGTGAGCTGGGAGACCATCGTGACCACGCCGATGCCCATCATCGACAGCGGCATCCTGCCGAGGAATCCCGCGGCGGAGAACCGCTTGGAGCCGGGGGCGGCGAACAGGGCGCGGTACGGGCTGGGCACGGGGGTCTCCGGTGGTCCGGTCACGCGCGCGTGGCGGCTCGGTGCGGCGTGAGGGAAGGCGGCCCGGCCGGACTCGGTGGGGCGTGCGGCGAGCCCGGCAGAACCGGTAAGGCGTGAAGGCAGCTCATACAGCTTACGAACTTAGGCAACCCTAACGCACCCGCGCGCGGGGTGCGCGCCCTCGTTCGAACCCCCGCCCGTTTCCCGCCTGTCGGAGCCGGGTGGCAGGATCGACTCATGCCAGACGCGCTCGATGCCACCCCCTACGACGCCCTGCTCCTGCTCTCCTTCGGCGGCCCGGAAGGCCCGGACGACGTGGTCCCGTTCCTCGAGAACGTGACGCGCGGGCGCGGCATCCCGAGGGAACGTCTCCAGGAGGTGGGGCAGCACTACTTCCTGTTCGGCGGGGTCAGCCCCATCAACGACCAGAACCGCGCCCTGCTGGACGCCCTGCGCAAGGACTTCGCCGACCACGGCCTGGACCTGCCGATCCACTGGGGCAACCGCAACTGGGCCCCGTACCTCACGGACACCCTGCGCGAGATGGTCGCCGACGGGCGCCGCCGCGTCCTCGTCCTCGCCACCAGCGCCTATGCCTCCTACTCCGGCTGCCGCCAGTACCGCGAGAACCTGGCCGACTCGCTGGCCGAGCTCGAGGCCGAGGGCCTCCAGCCGCCGAAGGTCGACAAGCTGCGGCACTACTTCAACCACCCCGGCTTCCTCGAGCCCATGATCGAGGGCGTGCTGCGGTCGCTGGACGACCTCCCCGAGGACGTCCGCGACGGCGCGCACCTCGCCTTCTCGACCCACTCGATCCCCCTCGCGGCCGCCGACACCTCCGGCCCCGTCGAGGAGCACGGCGACGGCGGCGCGTACGTGAAGCAGCACCTGGAGACCGCGCGGCTGGTCGCCGACGCCGTCCGCGAGCGCACCGGCGTGGACCACCCCTGGCAGCTCGTCTACCAGTCCCGTTCCGGCGCTCCGCACATCCCCTGGCTGGAGCCGGACATCTGCGACCACCTGGAGGAGCGCAACGCGGCCGGCGTCCCCGCGGTCGTCATCGCCCCCATCGGCTTCGTCTCCGACCACATGGAGGTCCTCTACGACCTCGACACGGAGGCCGAGGCCAAGGCGCGCGAGCTGGGCCTGCCGATGCGCCGTTCGGCCACCGTCGGCGCCGACCCCCGCTTCGCCGCCGCGATCCGCGAGCTCGTCCTGGAGCGCGCCGCGGTCGAGAACGGCCGTGAGGTCACCCCCTGCGCCCTCGGAGCGCTCGGGCCGAGCCACCACCTGTGCCCGGCCGGCTGCTGCCCCGCCCGTGCCCCCAGGCCCGCCGCCGCGGGCGCCGACAGCCCCTACGCGTGAGGAACGGCGTGACCGACCCCCTGCACTCAGAACTGCTCGCGCTCGCCCGGGAGGCCGCCCGCCGCGCCGGCGAGCTGCTGCGGGACGGCCGCCCGGCCGACCTCGCGGTCGCCGCCACCAAGTCCAGCCCGATCGACGTGGTCACCGAGATGGACATCGCGGCCGAGAAGCTGATCACGAGCCTGATCTCCGAGCACCGTCCCGACGACGGCTTCCTCGGCGAGGAGGGCGCCTCCAGCGCGGGCAGCAGCGGCGTCCGCTGGGTGATCGACCCCCTCGACGGCACGGTCAACTACCTCTACGGGCTGCCCACCTGGGCCGTGTCCATCGCGGCCGAGCAGGACGGCGAGGCGGTGGTCGGGGTCGTCGAGATCCCGATGCGCGGCGAGACGTTCCACGCCGTGCGCGGCGACGGCGCCCGCGGGACCGGCGCCTGGGAGGGCGAGCGCGTGCTGGCCTGCCGCCCGACGGCCCCCCTCGACCAGGCCCTGGTCTCGACCGGCTTCAACTACGTCACCGAGGTGCGGGCCCACCAGGCGGACGTCGCGCAGCGGCTGATCCCGCTGCTGAGGGACATCCGGCGCAGCGGCTCGGCCGCCGTCGACCTGTGCGACGTGGCCGTCGGCCGCCTGGACGGCTACTACGAGCGCGGTCTGCACCCCTGGGACCTGGCCGCGGGCGACCTGATCGCCCGGGAAGCGGGCGCGCTGACCGGCGGACGGCCCGGAGAGCGCCCCGCACGCGATCTCGCGATCGCCGCCTCCCCGGGCGTCTTCGAGCCCCTCCAGCGGCTCCTGGAGGACTTCGGCGCCTGGCACGACTGACCGGGCCCGGCCGCCGCCGCGCGGACACGCGAAGGGGCCCCGGCGCTGGATTCGCCGGGGCCCCTCCGCATGCCTACCGCTCAGACGCTCGTCGCGCCGACCTCCACACCGTGCTCGGCGGCGAGGCGACGCAGGTCCTCGAGCTCGGCCTGCTCCACCTCGGCGAGGAAGTCGTCGCCCTCGTCGCGAGCCCGTGTCAGGTCGGTCTCGGTCGCCCTTATGCGCTGCAGAAGTCCTGCGGTGAATGCGTCCATGCTGCGCCCCCTCGTCCTGGGTCGTGGGTCGATGGCACGGGGGTGTGCCGGTTTGAGAAGGGGCGATCACGTCTCTCACAGGTGCCCAGCGCTGCCCTGCCGGGCGGCGACGGTGCCGGACACCCACGCCCGCTCTGCGGCAAGCGGACCGGGAAGTGCCACATGGTGCAGCGGCACATGCAGAGCGTGATCGCGGGGTGTAAAGCCGTCCTCCCCCCGCTCCCTTCCGTGGAAACCTCAACTCCACGAGAAAATCTCGCATTCCCGTGCCTCACGCCCGTCCTTCATCTCCCCTCCCACCCGCCTTACCGCCGACTTATGGCCGAAAAGGGCAGGATGGAAGCACACACTCACCAGGACCCCCGCCCGCGTGCGCTCACCGAGCGCTACGCGGGTGGACACAGGAAGGACAGCGACGTGCGCGTACTCGTCGTCGAGGACGAGCAGCTGCTCGCCGATGCGGTGGCCACCGGACTGCGCCGGGAGGCCATGGCCGTCGACGTCGTGTACGACGGTGCGGCCGCCCTGGAGCGCATCGGAGTCAACGACTACGACGTGGTCGTCCTCGACCGCGACCTCCCCCTCGTGCACGGCGACGACGTCTGCCGCAAGATCGTCGAACTGGGCATGCCCACACGCGTGCTGATGCTCACGGCCTCGGGCGACGTCAGCGACCGGGTCGAGGGCCTGGAGATCGGCGCCGACGACTACCTCCCCAAGCCCTTCGCCTTCAGCGAGCTGATCGCACGCGTGCGGGCCCTCGGCCGGCGCACCAGCGTGCCGCTGCCGCCCGTCCTGGAACGGGCCGGCATCAAGCTCGACCCCAACCGCCGCGAGGTCTTCCGCGACGGCAAGGAGGTCCAGCTCGCGCCCAAGGAGTTCGCCGTCCTGGAGGTGCTCATGCGCAGCGAGGGGGCGGTGGTCTCCGCGGAGCAGCTCCTCGAGAAGGCGTGGGACGAGAACACCGACCCGTTCACCAACGTCGTGCGGGTGACGGTGATGACGCTGCGCCGCAAGCTGGGCGAACCCCCGGTGATCGTCACGGTCCCCGGTTCCGGCTATCGGATCTGATCGGCCGTGGCATCGACGCCCGCGCCTCCCCAGGCGCCTCCGAAGCCCACCTGGGACCCCAGGAGCCCGCAGCTCCCCTTCCCCTGGCTGCGCCCGACCATCCGCATACGGCTCACGCTGCTGTACGGCGGGATGTTCCTGATCGCCGGCATCCTGCTGCTGTCGATCATCTACCTGCTGGCCGCGAACGCCCTCAACGTGGGCAGTGAACTGCCCTTCAAGATCCTCTCGGGGCAGGTGGCCAGCGAGGTCTGCAACTTCCCGTCCTCGCCGACCGCGACCGAGCTCAACCACGCCATGAACGAGTGCGTGAACGAGCAGCGCCGCCACGCGCTGGACGACCTGCTCAGCCGCTCACTGCTGGCCCTGCTCGGCCTCGCCGTGATCGCCTTCGCCTTCGGCTACGCGATGGCCGGACGCGTCCTGTCCCCGCTCGGCCGGATCACCCGCACCGCCCGCGCGGTGGCGGGCTCGGACCTGTCCCGCCGTATCGAGCTGGACGGCCCGGACGACGAGCTGAAGGAACTGGCCGACACCTTCGACGAGATGCTGGAGCGCCTGCAGCGCGCGTTCACCGCTCAGCAGCGCTTCGTGGGCAACGCCTCGCACGAGCTGAGGACGCCGCTCGCGATCAACCGCACGCTGCTCGAGGTGCACCTCTCCGACCCCGACGCACCGGTGGAGCTCCAACAGCTCGGCAAGACGCTGCTGGCCACCAACGAGCGCAGCGAACAGCTCGTCGAGGGCCTGCTGCTGCTCGCCCGCAGCGACAACCAGATCGTCGAACGCAAGCCGGTGGACCTCGCGGAGGTCGCGGAGCAGGCCATCGACCAGGTGCACGGCGAGGCCGCCGCCAAGGGCGTGGTGATCCGCGGCGAGCAGAAACCCGCGGTCGTCCAGGGCAATGGCGTGCTGCTGGAGCGGATCGCCCTGAACCTCGTGCAGAACGCCGTACGGTACAACGTGCCCGACGGCGGCTGGGTCGAGGTGACCACCGAGGTCCAGCACGGGCAGGCGGTCCTGGTGGTGTCGAACACCGGGCCGGTCGTGCCGGCGTACGAGATCGACAACATGTTCGAGCCGTTCCGTCGGCTGCGCACGGAGCGGACCGGCAGCGACAAGGGCGTCGGCCTCGGTCTGTCCATCGTGCGGTCCGTGGCCCGGGCACACGGCGGCCATATCGTGGCCCAGCCGCGCGAAGGGGGTGGGCTCGTGATGCGGGTCACCCTGCCCGTCTGAGATCATGTCGCCGACACACGCGGGGATGTTCGCTTTGCGCGGAATTTTCTGGACTCCGACTGGGCCCTCCCGTGTGTGATCGATCACAAGGGCGAATTTCCGGCCATCTACTCTCCGTGATCATGGATGCCCCTGAACAGCCCGGAAAATCCGGGTTTTCGAGGGTCCTGATCACGGGAAGTACACGGTGAGACGCCTTTGAAGTGCGGCATTCGGACCGTGTACGGTCCCGATCGCCATCCAAGCCGATCACTCTTGAGGGGTCCGGTTGGGTGTCGATTGAGTAACAGACCTTGATGTGAGGCAAAATCTCCGCCTCGAGGCGGGCACAAGTCCGGCCTCTCACGCGTTACGTGCGCTGGAGACACCGCAGACACCCAGAGGGGGAGAGGCGAAATGGCTACCGATTACGACACCCCACGCAAGACCGATGACGACGTCGATTCCGACAGCCTTGAAGAGCTCAAGGCGAGGCGGAACGACAAGTCCGCCTCCGCAGTCGACGTAGACGAGTTCGAGGCCGCGGAGGGCCTCGAGTTGCCCGGCGCAGACCTCTCCAACGAGGAACTGGCCGTCCGGGTGCTCCCGAAGCAGCAGGACGAGTTCACCTGCATGAGCTGCTTCCTGGTGCACCACCGCAGCCAGCTGGCCCGGGAGAAGAACGGTCAGCCGATCTGCCGCGACTGCGACTGAGGCGGGGTCGGCCGTGACTGGCTCGACCCCTCCTCGGAAGCGCCGATTCCCCCTGCGGGGAGCGGACAAAGGGCCTTCCCAAGGCCCTCACGGCGTGCGTGACGACGAGCGAGGCTCATCCGGTACGGGAGAGGTCCCGGCGGGATCTGCCTCGCTCGAACCCGCGGCGGACCGGGACGACCTCCCGGCGCCGGCGCGGAACGCCGCCCCCGTCGTCAGGCGGGGGGCGGCGGTCATCCGGGACAAGGCCGCGGGCCTGGCCCGGGAAGGCGTCCGACAGGGCGGGAAGCGGGCCAGGGCGGGTTTGGCGCACCTGGCCGACCGGATCATCGACATCGCACCGCGCGTGCCCGTACGGGACCTTCAGACGCTCCGCAGACAGTTCCCGGGCCTGGGGCCCGAGGCGCTCGCGGACAAGCTCGTGGCGGGCGCGGCGAATGCCACGTCCACCGTCGGAGCGGGCATCGGGGCCGCGGCGATGCTCCCCGTGCCGCCCGCGATGCCGACCGAACTGGCCGCGGAGATCACCGGGGTCGCGGCGATCGAACTGAAGCTGATCGCCGAGCTCCACGAGGTCTACGGCGTGCGGCCGGCCGGCGGTCTCAAGGACCGCAGTACCGCGTATCTGCGCTCGTGGTCGGGCGAACGCGGGGTCGACGTCCTGAAGCCGTCCTCGATCAACTCGGCCCTCGGCGGCCAGATGAAGCGCGAACTGCGCCAGCAGATCATGAAGCGCATGGTGCGCGACCTGCCGAACCTGATGCCCTTCATGGTGGGCGCCGTCGTCGGCGCGGTCATGAACCGGCGGGACACCAGGAGAGTGGCCGCGAAGGTCCGGGCCGACCTGCGGAAGATGCAGGTGCCGTGGGACGCGCTGCCGGAACTGCCGCCGCTGGAGAAGCCCGCGCATCCCGTGGTCATCGGTGAGATCACCCAGAACCCGCTGAACCCCGAGAGCCTGCCCGACGGGAGCCCCGACGACGCCCGGAAGCCCGACGGGCCCGCGGGACTCGGGGGCTGAGCCCCGCCGAGGCCGGGGCCGCGCCGCGGCCGCCGGTCAGGCGGCCGTCTCCCGCGCCGCCTGCAGGGCCTGCGCCAGGCGCTCCGGCTCCCGCGTCGACAGGTACAGATACGGCGTGGGGTCGTCCGGGTCGGTGACCTCCACCTTCAGGGCGGTGGGGATGTAGGAGCGCAGCAGCAGGAAGGCCCGGGTGTCGGCCTTGTGGGTGCGCCAGGCGCGCGCCTCCTCCGCGTCCAGGATCTCCGCCCCGCCCAGGGCCGTGACCGGGATCTTCGCCTCGCCCGCGATCAGGGAGTCGCCCACCACGCGGATCCGCAGCGAGCCGTAGGAGCTGGCCACCACGGCCGCGGCCGCCGTGCCGCCGATCAGCCCGCCGAGCAGCGGCAGGGTGCCGAAGGGCAACAGGATCAGGGCCATGGAGACGCCCACGAGGAACGAGACGAACCACCACGAGCGGGGGGCGGTGAGGCGTTCTTCGTAAGGGGTGGCGGAGGGCTGCATGGAGCCAAGCTTGGCACGGTGTCCGGATATGGCGGACGCGCGGGTAAGGTCTGCGGCTGTGAGTGGTACTTCCGCAGCTCTTGAGCCTCCGGCCGACGCCGTGAAACCCGTGCGTCACCCCGACGCCCCAGCGCCCGGCGAGCTCCTCGGCGCCCACTACGAACACTGTTTCGGATGTGGCGGCGGGCAGGCCCACGGACTGCACCTGGAGGCGCGGGCCGGCGACGGCGTGACCGTCACCGCGGAGTTCACGGTGCAGCCGGCTCATCAGGGTGCGCCGGGTCTCGCGCACGGCGGGATCCTGACCGCCGCCCTCGACGAGACCCTCGGCTCGCTGAACTGGCTGCTGCGGACGATCGCGGTGACCGGACGGCTGGAGACCGACTTCGTGCGGCCCGTCCCCGTCGGCGCCACGCTGTACCTGGAGGCCGAGGTGACCGCGGTCGCCCGTCGCAAGATCTACTCGAGCGCGACCGGCCGGATCGGCGGCCCCGACGGGCCCGTCGCCGTCCGCGCCGACGCGCTCTTCGTGGAGGTCGCGGTCGAGCACTTCGTGAACCACGGCCGCGAGCAGGAGATCCGGGCCGCCATGAGCGACCCGGACCGGATCAGGCGCACCCGCGCCTTCGAGGTGAACCCGTGAGCCGCGACTTCCTGGACGTCCTGATCCGGCGCGTCGACCCCGACGTACCGCTTCCGACGTACGAGCACCCCGGGGACGCGGGCGCCGATCTGCGCACCACCGAGAGCCGCGAACTGGCGCCGGGGGAGCGGGCCGTACTGCCCACGGGGGTGTCCATCGCCCTGCCGGAGGGGTACGCGGCCTTCGTACACCCGCGCTCGGGGCTGGCCGCCCGGTGCGGAGTGGCGCTCGTGAATGCCCCGGGGACGGTTGATGCCGGGTACCGTGGGGAGATCAAGGTGATCGTGGTGAATCTCGACCCGCGCGAGTCCGTGCGGTTCGAGCGCTTCGACCGGATTGCCCAACTGGTCGTCCAGCAGGTCGAGAGGGTCCGCTTCCAGGAGGTCGCGGAGCTTCCCGGGTCGGCGCGGGCCGCGGGGGGCTTCGGGTCCACCGGCGGCCATGCCGCCGTGGGCGGCGCAAGCGGTACAAGCGGTCAGGCCGCCGAGGGCGGCGCGACGGGTGGGAATCGATACGCTTCGGTCGTATCCGACCGGGAAGGACAGTGACGTGTTCGGACGTCGCAAGAAGAAGGGTGCCGCCGAGGACGCGGCCGGCGAGGCCGAGCAGGTCGTCGACAGTGTCGACACTGAGGCGGACGACGTAGAGGGCCGGCGCGAGCGTGTGCGGCTCGAGCCCGAGCCGCGGCCCGACGGGCCCTGGGACGACTCCGAGGTGCGCGACCCCGCGGAGGGCCGCGTGGACCTCGGCGGGCTCTTCGTGCCCGGGGTCGACGGCATGGAGCTTCGGGTCGAGGTCGCCGGTGACGCGATCGTCGCGGCGACCGTCGTACTGCGCGACAGCGCCATCCAGCTGCAGGCCTTCGCCGCTCCCAAACGGGAAGGCATCTGGGGCGAGGTGCGCGAGGAGATCGGCTCCGGCATCACCCAGCAGGGTGGCATCGTCGACGAGGTCGAGGGCCCGTTGGGCTGGGAGCTGCGGGCGCAGGTGCCGGTGCAGCTGCCGGACGGCACGGGAGGCTTCCATGTCGTGCGGTTCGTCGGCGTGGACGGCCCCCGCTGGTTCCTGCGCGGGGTGATCTCCGGCCAGGGCGCGGTGCAGCCGCAGGCGGCCGGACTGCTCGAGCAGATCTTCCGGGACAC
The DNA here is from genome assembly GCF_055606485.1 of Streptomyces sp. NPDC037083. Lineage (NCBI taxonomy): Bacteria > Bacillati > Actinomycetota > Actinomycetes > Kitasatosporales > Streptomycetaceae > Streptomyces > Streptomyces sp. NPDC037083. The sequence continues at coordinate 143,423 of NZ_JBVJSQ010000011.1, forward strand.
GGTCGTCGTGCGCGGTGAGGGTCCGATGGCCCCCCGCGACCCGATCGTCCTCAAGCTCCCGAACGACGCGCAGATGGTGCCCGAGGGCGTCCAGCAGCAGGACGAGAGCTCCCGCTTCTCCGGCGGCATGGGCCAGCTCCAGCGCGGGCCGGAGATCACCGAGGTCCGCTAGTCCGACAACGGACCGCACGGCTGAGAGGGCCGCACCCCGCACGGGGTGCGGCCCTTTGTCGTGCCCGCGTCCCCCGCTCTTCTCGTGTGTGAACCCTTGACGGTCCATTGGTCTGGACCTACGGTCTCCGCCCAACGCCTAAGTTCATAAGGGCGCTCTGTGTTCACATACAAGAACGAGAACGGAGCTGCTGTGCGTCGAACCGTATTCCTTGTGACCGTCACCGCCCTGATCGTGGGCGCTCTCGCATCCCCGAACGTCCCCCGGGCCCAAGCCGCCCCCACCGCCTTCGCCCACCCCGGGGTCACCGTCTCCCGGGCGCAACTGGACTTCGTCCGGGGCAAGGTCGACTTGGCGGCCCAGCCCTGGAAGGGCGCCTTCGATCAACTCCTGGCGAGCAAGTACGCCAGTCCGAGCCGCACCCCCAAGCCCCGGGCCGTGGTCGAGTGCGGGTCCTACTCCAACCCGAACCACGGCTGCACGGACGAGCGGGAGGACGCGCTCGCGGCGTACACCGACGCCCTCGCCTGGTACATCACGCGGGACGAGCGGTACGCGAAGAAGGCCATCGAGCTGATGGACGCCTGGTCGGCCGTCGTCAAGGACCACACCGACAGCAACGCGCCGCTCCAGACCGGCTGGGCCGGCTCGTCCTGGCCGAGGGCCGCCGAGATCATCAAGTACACGTACACCGGCGGCTGGGCGAACTCCGGCCGTTTCGCGACCATGCTGCGGGACGTCTACCTGCCCGAGGTCGTCAACGGCTCCCACTCCAACGGCAACTGGGAGCTTTCCATGACGGAGGCCGCGATCGGCATCTCCGTCTTCCTCGAGGACCGGAGCTCGTACGACAAGGCCATGGCGAAGTTCCGCGCCCGCACGGCCGCCTACGTCTACCTGGCCTCCGACGGCGAACTGCCGAAGACCGTGCCGAGCCAGAACCTGAACACCCGGGACAAGATCGTCGCCTACTGGCAGGGTCAGGGCACCTTCGTCACCGGCCTGACCCAGGAGACCTGCCGGGACCTCACCCACACCGGGTACGGCATCTCCGCGATCTCGCACGTCGCCGAGACCAGCCGCATCCAGGGGCAGGACGTGTACGGCACCGACGTCGGCGAGCGGCTGCGGCAGGCCCTCGGCTTCCAGGCCAGGTACCAGCTGGGCGCGGCCGTCCCGGGTTGGCTGTGCGACGGCGCCCTCGCCGGGGGGCTCGGACCGGTCACCGAGATCGGCTACAACGCGCTGCACAACCGCCTGGGCGTCGCGATGTCGAACACGCAGACGCTCACTCTGCGGAACCGTCCGGCCGGCAGCAACAACCTCTTCGTCGCCTGGGAGACGCTGACCCACGGAGACAATCCCGCGTGAACCGATCCGGGGGGCTCGTCCGATGAAGGGTTGAGGGGCGCCGGTGTCCGCCTCACGCGTCAGGGTTGCGTCAAAGCGCGCCCGCGCCCCTCGATTCGTCCCTTCTGCCTGAATCGTTGGCCGTAAGGTCGACGCTGCGCAGGCAGCAATCACCGGAAGACAATGAGGCCATGGCACGCGGCAAGCTCCGGATCCACCTCGGTGCGGCACCGGGCGTGGGCAAGACGTACGCGATGCTGTCCGAGGCGCACCGCCGGGTGGAGCGCGGCACGGACTGCGTGGTGGCGTTCGCCGAGCCTCACGGGCGCCCGCGCACCGAGGTGATGCTGCACGGTCTGGAGGTGATCCCGCGCCGCGAGCTGGAGTACCGCGGCGGCGTCTTCACCGAGATGGACGTGGACCTCGTCCTGGCCCGCGCCCCGAAGGTCGCCCTGGTGGACGAACTGGCCCACACCAACGTCCCCGGCTCCCGCAACGCCAAGCGCTGGCAGGACGTGGAGGAGCTGCTCGCCGCCGGCGTCGACGTCGTCTCCACGGTGAACATCCAGCACCTGGAGTCCCTGGGCGACGTCGTGGAGTCGATCACGGGCGTACGGCAGCAGGAAACGGTGCCCGACGACTTCGTCCGGCGCGCCGACGAGATCGAGCTGGTGGACATGTCGCCGCAGGCGCTGCGCCGGCGGATGGCGCACGGCAACATCCATCAGCCCGACAAGGTCGACGCGGCCCTGTCCAACTACTTCAGGCCCGGAAACCTCACCGCCCTGCGGGAGCTGGCCCTGCTGTGGGTCGCCGACCGGGTCGACGAGTACCTGCAGCAGTACCGCAGCGAGCACCGGGTGTCGGCGATCTGGGGTTCGCGCGAGCGGATCGTGGTCGGCCTGACCGGGGGGCCGGAAGGACGCACTCTGATCCGGCGGGCGGCTCGGCTCGCGGAGAAGGGCGCCGGCGGCGAGGTGCTCGCCGTGTACATCGCGCGCAGCGACGGGCTCACCTCGGCCTCGCCCAAGGAGCTGGCCGTGCAGCGCACCCTCGCGGAGGACCTGGGCGGCACCTTCCACCACGTGGTCGGCGACGACATCCCGGCCGCGCTGCTCGACTTCGCCCGCGGGGTCAACGCCACCCAGATCGTGCTCGGCTCCTCGCGCCGCAAGGCCTGGCAGTACGTCTTCGGTCCGGGGGTGGGCGCGACGGTCGCCCGGGACTCCGGGGCGGACCTCGACGTGCACATCGTCACCCACGACGAGGTCGCCAAGGGGCGGGGGCTGCCCGTGGCCCGTGGCGCCCGGCTCGGGCGGGGCCGGATCGTCTGGGGCTGGGTGGTCGGGGTGGCGGGCCCGGCGCTGCTGGCGGGGCTGCTGAACACCGTCCATCTCGGCCTCGCCAACGACATGCTGCTGTTCCTGGCGGTCACGGTGGCGGCGGCGCTGCTGGGCGGTCTGCTTCCGGCGCTGGCGTCGGCGGCCGTGGGCTCGCTGCTGCTGAACTACTTCTACACACCGCCCCTGCACAGATGGACGATCGCCGATCCGAAGAACATCGTCGCCATCGTGATCTTCGTCGGGGTGGGGATCGCGGTGGCGTCGGTGGTGGACCTGGCGGCCCGGCGTACCCACCAGGCTGCCCGGCTGCGGGCCGAGTCGGAGATCCTTTCCTACCTGGCCGGCAACGTGCTGCGGGGCGAGACGAGCCTGGAGGCGCTGTTGGAGCGGGTGCGGGAGACCTTCGGGATGGCGTCGGCGGCACTGCTGGAGCGGGCGGACGACAGGGCGCCCTGGACCCGCGCCGGCCACGTCGGCTTCGGACAGCCGGTCGAGCGGCCCGAGGACGCGGACGTCGAGGTGTCCGTCGGCGACCGCATGGCGCTGGCGCTCACCGGCCGGGTGCTGCCCGCCGAGGACCGGCGGGTGCTGGCCGCGTTCGCCGCGCAGGCGGTCGTCGTGCTGGACCGGCGGCGCCTGCAGGAGGAGGCCGACCAGGCCCGCGCGCTGGCGGAGGGCAACCGCATCCGCACGGCCCTGCTCGCCGCCGTGAGCCACGACCTGCGCACGCCGCTGGCGGGGATCAAGGCGGCGGTCTCGAGCCTCAGATCCGACGACGTGGCCTGGTCCGAGGAGGATCGGGCGGAGCTGCTGGAAGGCATCGAGGACGGCGCCGACCGCCTCGACCACCTGGTGGGCAACCTGTTGGACATGTCCCGCCTTCAGACCGGGACGGTCACGCCGATCATCCGCGAGACCGACCTCGACGAGGTGGTGCCGATGGCCCTCGGCGGTGTCCCCGATCCGCAGGAGAGCGTGGAGCTGGACATCCCGGAGACGCTGCCCATGGTCGCCGTGGACGCCGGACTGCTGGAGCGGTCGGTCGCCAACCTGGTGGAGAACGCCGTCAAGTACAGCCCGGGCGGCGAGCGCGTGCTGGTCTCGGCGAGCGCGCTGTCCGACCGGGTCGAGGTGCGGGTCGTGGACCGCGGGCCGGGCGTCCCCGACGAGGCCAAGGAGCGGATATTCGCGCCGTTCCAGCGTTACGGTGACGCTCCGCGCGGCGCCGGAGTCGGGCTGGGGCTGGCGGTCGCACGCGGCTTCGCCGAGGCCATGGGCGGCACCCTCGAGGCGGAGGACACCCCCGGCGGCGGCCTCACCATGGTCCTCACCGTCCGCGCGGCGGGAGCACCCCCCGAGCCGCAACCCGCACGACGACCCGAAAGGCAGCCCTCATGCTGAGCCCCGCCGGGGAGACACCCCAGGCCCCGACGAGGGTGCTCGTGATCGACGACGAACCGCAGATCGTGCGCGCCCTCGTGATCAACCTCAAGGCCCGCAGCTACGAGGTCGACGCAGCCCATGACGGCGCCACCGCCCTCCGCCTCGCCGCCGACCGCCACCCGGACGTGGTCGTCCTCGACCTCGGGCTGCCGGACATGGACGGCGTGGAGGTGATCAGGGGGCTGCGCGGCTGGACGAGGGTGCCGATCCTGGTGCTGTCCGCCCGCCACACCTCGGACGAGAAGGTCGAGGCGCTCGACGCCGGCGCCGACGACTACGTCACCAAGCCCTTCGGCATGGACGAGCTGCTGGCCCGGCTGCGGGCCGCCGTCCGCCGGGCCGAACCCATCGGCGCCGGCGAGGAGGAGGTCCTGGTCGAGACCGACGAGTTCACCGTCGACCTGGCCGCGAAGAAGGTCAACCGGGCCGGGAAGGACGTGCGGCTGACGCCCACCGAGTGGCATCTGCTGGAGGTGCTGGTGCGCAACACCGGCCGTCTGGTCGGCCAGAAGCAGTTGCTGCAGGAGGTGTGGGGTCCTTCGTACGGGACGGAGACGAACTACCTGCGGGTGTACATGGCCCAGCTCAGACGCAAGCTGGAGGCGGATCCCTCGCATCCCCGGCACTTCGTCACGGAGCCCGGGATGGGCTACCGCTTCGAGCGCTAGTCCAGGGGCCCGGAGACGGGCACGACGGCGGTCCGGCGACGGCACGGCGGCGGGTCCGAGAGCCGGTACGGCAGCGGGTACGGCTATGTCGGCGTGCCCCGGTACGCTTCAGATATGAGTGCTGTTCCTCGTTCCGAAAAGCCGGTGGGCCGGTTCCGGCGCATGCTCGACCGGCTCTCCTCGTCCCAGGAGGACCTGGAGTCCGAGGAGCTGCGGGAGGACGCCGAGACGGCCGGCTGCACGCGGATCGGAGACTGCCAGGACCGGCAGATCGTCACCGTTACTGGTACCTTGCGCACGGTCACCCTGCGGCCGCGCGCCGGAGTCCCGGCCCTTGAGGCCGAGCTGTTCGACGGCAGCGCCGCGCTGGACGTGGTGTGGCTGGGCAGGCGCTCGATAGTGGGCATAGAGCCGGGGCGCAGGCTCATCGCATCGGGCCGGGTCTCCATGAGCCGTGGCCGCCGGGTGCTGTTCAACCCCAAGTACGAACTGAGACCCGTGGGTAGGGAGTAGCCGGTGACGTCGCTCGACAAGCCGACCGAAGACACGACCGCGGAGGACACGACCGCGGCCGACGCCCGGGCGGTGACCGAGGCCGCGCTGTTCGAGGCGTTCGGCGGCGTGCGGGGCATGGTCGAGACGGTGGTGCCCGGCCTGCTCTTCGTCACGATCTTCACGATCAACAAGGACCTGCACATGTCCGCGATCGCCGCGCTCGCGGTGTCGCTGGTCCTGGTCGTGGTCCGGCTGGCGATGAGGGACACCGTCAAGCACGCGTTCAGCGGGGTCTTCGGCGTGGCCTTCGGCGTCGTCTTCGCGATGATGACCGGCAACGCCAAGGACTTCTATCTGCCGGGCATGCTCTACACGCTGGGGCTGGCGCTGGCGTACATCATCACGACGCTGTGCGGGGTGCCGCTGATCGGTCTGATCCTGGGACCGGTCTTCAAGGAGAACCTCTCCTGGCGGACCCGTAACCCGGGGCGCAAGAAGGCCTACGCGAAGGCCAGTTGGGCATGGGGACTGATCCTGCTGGCCAAGTGCGCCATCCTCTTCCCGCTGTACTTCTGGGCGAACACCGCGCAGCTGGGCTGGGTGCTGGTGGCGCTGAAGATCCCGCCGTTCCTGCTCGCCGTGTGGCTGACCTGGGTGTTCCTGGCGAAGGCACCCGCCCCGATCGACGTGTTCGCGGAGATGGAGGCGGAGGAGAAGGCGGCGGCCGAGCGGGAGGCTGCCGCCGCGGAGGCCGGTGGTCGGCACCGTCGGGAGAGCTGATACCCGGCGTTGCGGTGACCGTCCCTGGGGGCTGCCGCCCCCAGACCCCCGCTTCGGCCCCGAAAGGGCCTCGTCCTCAAACGCCGGACGGGCTGGATGGTCGGACCGGCGCTGGAGGGCTCGGCCTGGCGCTGGATGGTGCGGACCGGCGCTGGATGGCTTGGCCCGGTCCCGGATGGTTCGGATCGGCGCTCGAAGGCTTGGCCCGGTGCTGGATGGCTCGGCCCAGTGCTGGAGGTGCAGCGCTCGTCGGACATTGTGATGGGGGCGCCCGGAGATCTCCGGGCGCCCCCATCATGTCGTTGCCGGCGGTCAGCTGCCGGTGTCGTCCCGGCGCACCGACAGCAGGTCCTCCAGCTGCTCCTCCCTGGCCTGGGCGGCCACGAAGAGCAGCTCGTCGCCCGCTTCGAGGGAGTCGTCGCGGGACGGGGTCAGGACCCGGGTGCCGCGGATGATCGTGACCAGGGAGGTGTCCTCCGGCCACTCCACGTCGCCGACCTGGGTGCCGGCCAGGGCCGACTCCTCGGGAAGCGTCAGTTCCACGAGGTTGGCGTCGCCGTGGCTGAAGCGGAGCAGACGGACCAGGTCGCCGACGCTCACCGCCTCCTCGACCAGGGCGGACATCAGACGCGGGGTCGAGACCGCCACGTCCACGCCCCAGGACTCGTTGAAGAGCCACTCGTTCTTCGGGTTGTTGACGCGGGCGACGACCCGGGGGACGCCGTACTCCGTCTTGGCCAGGAGGGAGACGACCAGGTTGACCTTGTCGTCGCCGGTGGCGGCGATCACCACGTTGCAGCGCTGGAGCGCGGCCTCGTCCAGGGACGTGATCTCGCAGGCGTCGGCGAGCAGCCACTCCGCCTGGGGGACGCGCTCGACCGAGATGGCGGTCGGCGCCTTGTCGACGAGCAGGACCTCGTGGCCGTTCTCCAGCAGTTCGCCGGCGATCGAACGGCCGACGGCGCCGGCTCCGGCAATGGCGACCCTCATCAGTGACCGTCCTCCTTCGGACCCTCGGCGAACTGGGCCTCGACCTTCTCGACCTCGTCGGTGCGCAGCATCACGTGCACCAGGTCGCCCTCCTGGAGGACCGTCTGCGAGGTGGGCAGGATCGCCTCGCCGAGGCGGGTCAGGAACGCCACGCGGACGCCCGTCTCCTCCTGCAGCTTGCTGATCTTGTGCCCGACCCAGGACGGGGCGGCGTGCACCTCGGCGAGCTGGACGCCTCCGGTGGGGTCGCGCCACAACGGCTCGGCACCCGAGGGCAGCAGCCGGCGCAGCATCTGGTCGGCCGTCCAGCGGACGGTGGCGACGGTGGGGATGCCCAGGCGCTGGTAGACCTCGGCGCGGCGGGGATCGTAGATGCGGGCGGCGACGTTCTCGATGCCGAACATCTCGCGCGCCACGCGGGCGGCGATGATGTTGGAGTTGTCGCCGCTGGAGACCGCGGCGAACGCGCCGGCCTCCTCGATGCCCGCCTCGCGCAGGGTGTCCTGGTCGAAGCCGACTCCGGTGACACGACGGCCGCCGAAACCGGAGCCCAGTCGTCGGAAGGCGGTGGGGTCCTGGTCGATCACGGCGACCGTGTGCCCCTGTTGCTCCAGGGTCTGCGCAAGAGCGGAACCCACTCTGCCGCAGCCCATGATGACGATGTGCACGACCGTCCTTCCGAGGTCAAGAAGTCAAGAAGTCAATGAGTTTTCCGGCCTGGCTCTGGCGCTCGGCCTTGAACAGGGTCTCAGACCGTCGCCCAAGCTACACACGCGCGGTGCTCGCGGGGCACCCCCGTGCACGGTTCGCGCGCGGTTCGGCGGGATCAGCGGCGGCTGATGCTCGCGACACTGAGGAAGGTAAGGATTCCGAGGCCGACGAGGGTGCCGATGGCGCCGATGAGCTCCGCGGTCGTGTGCATGGACCCTCCGAAGGGGCGTCAGCGGGCGGGGATTGTCATATAGCCATGAGGATCGTCGAGGGCGCGGAATCCGCAGCCGGGGCCTGGCCGATTTCACTCGGGAGGCAGATGCGGCGACCTGTCACCCGGCTGAGCCCGGGGCAGGGTGGGCGGTCCCGTGTTCGAAGGCCTACGATCCTCTGTTGTGTCCAAACTGACCGACGTGCCCAAACGGATTCTGATCGGGCGCGCACTGCGCAGTGATCGACTCGGAGAAACGCTCCTGTCGAAGCGCATCGCCCTACCCGTTTTCGCCTCCGACCCGCTGTCCTCCGTGGCCTACGCGCCCGGGGAGGTGCTGCTGGTCCTGTCCATCGCGGGCGTGTCGGCGTACCACTACAGCCCGTGGATCGCCCTCGCGGTCGTCGTGCTGATGTTCACGGTGGTCGCCTCCTACCGGCAGAACGTCCATGCCTACCCCAGCGGCGGCGGCGACTACGAGGTGGCCACCACCAACCTCGGCGCCAAGGCCGGCCTGACGGTCGCGAGCGCCCTGCTCGTGGACTACGTCCTCACCGTCGCCGTCTCCATCTCCTCCGGCATCGAGAACCTCGGCTCCGCCATTCCGTTCGTCGTCGAGCACAAGGTGGCCTGCGCGGTCGCCGTGATCGTCCTGCTGACGCTGATGAACCTGCGTGGCGTCAAGGAGTCCGGCAAACTCTTCGCCATCCCGACGTACGTGTTCGTCGCGGGCGTCTTCATCATGATCGCCTGGGGGGCCTTCCGCGGGCTGGTCCTCGACGACACGATGCGGGCGCCGACGGCCGAGTACACGATCAAGGCCGAGCACCAGGGCCTGGCCGGTTTCGCGCTGGTGTTCCTGCTGCTGCGCGCGTTCTCCTCCGGCTGTGCCGCGCTCACCGGCGTGGAAGCGATCTCCAACGGCGTCCCGGCCTTCCGCAAGCCCAAGTCGAAGAACGCGGCGACCACGCTCGCGGCGATGGGGCTGCTGGCCGTCACCATGTTCTGCGGGATCATCGTCCTGGCCCTGGTCACGAAGGTCCGGATGGCCGAGAACCCGGCCGTCGACCTGCTCAACGGCGGCGTCGCGGTCGGCGCCGACTACGTGCAGAACCCGGTGATCACCCAGGTCGCCGAGGCCGTCTTCGGCAAGGGCAGCTTCTTCTTCATCGTGCTCGCCGCCGCCACGGCCCTGGTGCTGTTCCTCGCGGCGAACACCGCCTACAACGGCTTCCCGGTGCTCGGCTCGATCCTCGCCCAGGACCGCTACCTGCCCCGCCAGCTGCACACGCGCGGCGACCGCCTCGCCTTCTCCAACGGCATCGTGCTCCTGGCCGGCGCGGCCATGCTGCTCGTCGTCATCTACGGCGCCGACTCCACCCGCCTGATCCAGCTGTACATCGTCGGCGTGTTCGTGTCGTTCACGCTCAGCCAGACCGGCATGGTCCGCCACTGGAACCGCCTCCTGGCCACCGAGACCGACCAGAACAAGCGCCGTCACATGGTCCGCTCTCGCGCGATCAACACCTTCGGCGCGTTCTTCACCGGCCTGGTGCTGGTCGTCGTCCTCGTCACCAAGTTCACGCACGGCGCCTGGGTGGCCCTGCTCGGCATGGTGATCTTCTACGGGACGATGACCGCGATCCGTCGCCACTACGACGGCGTGGCCGCAGAACTCGTCGCCCCCGAGGGGCCCAGCGACGACAGCGTGCGCCCCTCGCGGGTCCACTCGGTCCTGCTGATCTCCAAGATCCACCGCCCCACGCTGCGCGCCCTCGCCTACGCCAAGCTGATGCGCTCCGACACCCTGGAGGCGCTCACCGTCAACGTCGACCCGGCCGAGACCAAGGCGCTGCGCAACGAGTGGGAGCGGCGCGGCATCGACGTACCGCTGAAGGTCCTCGACTCGCCGTACCGCGAGGTCACGCGGCCGGTCATCGAGTACGTCAAGAGCCTGCGCCGGGAGTCGCCGCGCGACGCGGTGTCGGTGATCATCCCCGAGTACGTGGTCGGCCACTGGTACGAGCACCTGCTGCACAACCAGAGCGCGCTGCGGCTGAAGGGCCGGCTGCTGTTCACGCCGGGCGTCATGGTCACGTCCGTCCCCTACCAGCTGCAGTCCTCCGAGGCGGCGAAGAAGCGGGCGCGCAGGCGCCAGGAGTGGAACGCCCCCGGTTCGGTGCGGCGCGGCCCGGCGCAGGTGGGACGTCCCAAGGAGCCGTCGGGTTCCGGCGGCGCCCAGGGCTCCCCGGGGCCGGACGAGAAGAGCTGACTCCCGCTCGCGCACACCCTCCGTCCCGCAGACCCTCGCCCTCGCGCACCGGCGCGTGGTGAACGGCCGGACGACAGCCACGTAGACTGGTGGGCTGTTGTCCGGCCGTTCCTCGTTCGACGTTGTGGAGTCACCCCGCCATGCAGGCAGAACCGAAGAAGTCGCAGGCGGCATCCCTGGTGGGGGAGGAGTACGAGGTCGAGATCGGCCCCGTCGCCCACGGCGGCCACTGCATCGCCCGGACCGAGGCCGGCCAGGTCCTGTTCGTCCGGCACACGCTGCCCGGCGAGCGGGTCGTCGCCCGGGTCACCGAGGGCGAGGAAGGCGCGCGTTTCCTGCGCGCGGACGCCGTACGGATCCTGGAGGCGTCCAAGGACCGCGTCGAGGCGCCCTGCCCCTACGCCGGCCCCGGCCGCTGCGGCGGCTGCGACTGGCAGCACGCCAAGCCGGGCGCCCAGCGCCGGCTCAAGGGCGAGGTGATCGCCGAGCAGCTGCAGCGGCTCGCGGGCCTCACGCCCGAGGAGGCGGGCTGGGACGGCACCGTGATGCCCGCCGAGGGCGACAAGCTGCCGCCCGGCCAGGTGCCGCAGTGGCGCACGCGCGTGCAGTACGCGGTGGACGCCGACGGCAACGCCGGGCTGCGACGCCACCGCTCGCACGAGGTCGAGCCGATCGACCACTGCATGATCGCGGCCCCGGGCGTCAGCGAGCTGGGCATCGAGGAGCGCGACTGGTCGGGTATGGCGTCCGTCGACGCGATCGCCGCCACCGGCTCCCAGGACCGCATGGTGATCCTGGAGCCGCGGCCCGGGGCCCGTCTTCCCCTCGTCGAACTCGACCGGCCCGTCTCCGTCATGCGCGTCGAGGAGCACGACGGCGGCATCCACCGCGTCCACGGCCGCGGCTTCGTACGCGAACGGGCCGACGGCCGCACCCACCGCGTCGGCAGCGGCGGCTTCTGGCAGGTCCACCCGAAGGCCGCGGACACCCTGGTGACGGCGGTCATGCAGGGCCTGCTGCCGCGCAAGGGCGACATGGCGCTCGACCTGTACTGCGGCGTCGGCCTGTTCGCGGGCGCCCTCGCCGACCGCCTCGGTGACAAGGGCGCGGTGCTCGGCATCGAGTCGGGCAAGCGCGCGGTCGAGGACGCCCGGCACAACCTCGCCGACTTCGAACGCGTGCGGATCGAGCAGGGCAAGGTGGAGAGCGTGCTCCCGCGCACCGGGATCACCGAGGTCGACCTGATCGTCCTGGACCCGCCGCGCGCGGGGGCGGGCCGCAAGACGGTCGAGCACCTGACGTCGCTGGGAGCGCGCAAGATCGCGTACGTGGCATGCGACCCGGCCGCGCTGGCCCGCGACCTGGCGTACTTCCGTGACGGCGGCTACCGGGTGCGGACGCTTCGGGCTTTCGATCTGTTTCCGATGACGCATCATGTGGAGTGCGTGGCGATTCTGGAGCCCGTCGCAAAGGGGGCCTGAGCTGCGGTTTTGTTGCTCTGGTGGTTTGCTCGACCTGTTTCCCACCGTGCAGCGGTTCGAGCGGACGGATCGATCCTTGAAGGTTGCCTGACCTGCGACTTCTTGAGGCAGACGGTCGCTTCGGCGGCGCTTTCAGGGGTTCCGTCGAGAAATCTTGACGCTCGACTGACGCTCGCTTCGGGGCTCTGGGCGTTACTGGGGCCATCGCGGGATGATCTCGGTATCTCGCACCACACCGGGTAGCTCAGTTCTCGGAGTTCGAAAGTCAGTAACCGGGTGGGGGCCACCCGCACGGCACCGAGGCACACGACACGGTCGTCCTGGTCGTGGCCGAACTCGCCGCGAACGCCGTCCTCCACGGCCGTGTCCCGGGCGGTGCTTAGCCCCACCCCTTTCCCACGACGAGAGTCTGGGCGTCGTCCGAATCGAGTTGCGACATTCACCCCACCCGGCTGGCGCGATCGGCTCCCGATCCGGACGAGGGCGGATGCCACAGAGTGCTCCTTGTCGATGCGCTCGCCGCCGACTGGGGCGTACGCGACAGCCCCGGCCCGGCAAGACGGTCTGGGCGGAGTGCACGACGGCTCCCCGTTTCATCCGGCCCGTCGGGGCCAGCAGCTATGGCGTTCGGTTGACCGGACGGTCGGCCCCGAAGCCACGCCCAGGGCATTACGGACCTGGGCGTGGCGGTATTACGGTTGCTCTCCGAGCGGTGCCCTGACCGCTTTCGAGGGGGAAACGGTCGTCGCACAGGGCATCGGGGGTGAGGGGAGCCGCCGGGCAGGCGCTGTATGCCGTCAGTTTCGACATCCGGTCCGCCCAGGAGCAGTCGGGCCACGTCTACGAGAGCCTTCGCGGCCATCTCGCCGACTGGCTCGGCCACCACGGACGTGTACCGGCACCGTCGGTGACCGAACTCGACAGGGATGGCCGGGCGGTGCTCGCCGGCAAGATTCCCGGCCATGGTGACTGCACAGTGAGCTGGACCGTGGCGGGCGACGAACTCACCCGCGCCCTGCGCATGACCATCCACCAGCCGCTGTCTACGGGACCGGTTCAGTTTGTCACCCGGGTCACGGTCTCCCAGTCGGGGGAAGGCGGCGGGCTCAGGATCGTCATGGGCAGGGAGATCCCCGACGGCTGGATAGCGCCGGTGCAGGATCCGCCGCTCAAGCGCCCCAACCTGCTGCGGGCGGTGCTCGGCGACGAGCAACTTGAAGTGCGGGTGCTGAGCCAGCTCGCCACGGGGCGATACGAGAGGATCCGGGAGGAGAGTCACGCTGACGTACTCCTCGACGTCCTGGCGCTGCGCACGCGCCTCCCCATTCTCCTGATGCACCCCAGGGACCAGGCGGGATGGAGCGCGGCGGCCGACGCGTCGGGACAACTCGCGGGCCTGGCCCAGGTGGTGACCCTGAACTACGTGACCGCACATGCCGTCCGCCGGGCCCACGAGCAGGTGGCCGTACCCAGCGGTGGCGCCCGGCTGGTCTGGCCCGACCTCGGCCTGGAGCACCCCGCCTACTCACGGGAGGAGGTGTCTCAGACGCCCTTCGTGGAACGGCGGCTGATGCCGTCGCTCGCCCATCTCTCTGTCATCGCCCGCGGCAGTGACACGGCGTGGGAGCGTGCGCGACAGGCGTCGTACCGCGCGGGAGCCCGCAGGGCGGCGGAGCAGTTGTCGCGCGCCCAGGCCGCCGGAGACACGACCGCCGAGCTCGAAGCGCTGCAGAAACGTGTCCGGCAGCTTGAAGAGGACGCCACATCCTGGGAGGACATGGCACAGAGCTGCATGGAGGAACGCGACAAGGCGCGAGACGATGCCGCCACCGCTGAGGCCCTGCGTCAGGACCGGGACTACTGGAAGAACGAGTACGTAAACCTGTCGAAGGGCGGGAGCGGGCAGGCGGCCACATTCGACGCCTGGAGCGAGATCCCTCCTCTGGGAACGGACGCCGTACCCACTTTCGAAGCTCTCGCCAAGGCATCGGAGGAGCACATCGTGTTCACGGCGAGAGCGGCGCGCGCCTGGAAGGACTCCCGCTACCCGTACCCCCAGGAGATGACCGACCGGCTGACCGCCCTCGCGCAGGCTGCGACGGACCTGTACTCCAATTGCGGCAGGATGCCCAGGCTGGCCCAGTGGTTTTACGACAACCACGGACTGAAATTCGCGCCCAACGACGAGAAACTCAGCAAGGACAAGGACAAGCGCTACTTCATGTTCAACGGAAAGCGTTGGGACGGACTGCCGCACATCAAGGTCCGGGACGCCGTCTCGCCCAATGAGGTCGGACGCATCTACTTCGCCCTCGACTCCGAGGAGGAGCGGTTCATCGTGAACCATGTGGGACTGCACCTGTAGCCGGCCCCGGCGGACACCTGGCATCCGTGGGCACTCATGGTGACCACCTCGGTGACTCGCACACTGTGAATCGCTCCGATGACGGAATGAAGGAAGGATTCCAGCACCCCTCGGGAATGGCGTCCCGAGAGCGCCTTCCCGCCTGAGGGGGCGGTCAAGGGGGCTCTGGAGGTCTCTTCCCGAACCAACATCCGCCCCTCTTTTCCCAGCGGTCACGGAACGCGCCGTCCGTGCCCCTCGCGCCCCCCCGTGCGCACTGAGCCGGTCCTTTCGCCTCCAACAAGCTGTGTCTGCGGTGATCCACCGTCCGCGTCCACAGCTTGGAGGGGGACAAGGTGCCGGAGGAGTGGATACGGACTCTCCTGTCGGACTGTGGGTCCGAGTGCAGGGGGCGTCTGCGGGTCAGCGACATGGAGGCGTCCATCAGCTTGCCGGTGGCGAAGCTGGTGGAGACATTCGGGGCGCGCTGGAAGCTGCGTCCTCGCCTTCATCCTGAGTTGGTCGAGCTGCAGCCGGCTAAGAATGAGCTGCTCGACCGTGTTCTCACGTCACCGCTGGTCAGCGTCGCCGATTTGCAGCGTCGGAACGTCCTGCCCGTCCCGGACAGCGCCCGGCGTTCTGCTCCCGCACCACTACAGACCGACCTTATCCCCAAGGTGTCGGCCTGAGTGAGTCCTGCCTGGGGGTCGGGTGTTTCGGCGGTGCGCATCCCGGCCTGGTCGCCGTACTTCTCGACCATGAAAGCCGTCGTCGTCTCCGTTCCGCTTCCCGTCCGTGAAAGGCCGGGGTCTCCGCTCGCCCCGGGCTTCTCCCAGTACGAGATGATTCGTGTTGCTCTCCTGGCTGCGGTGCGGGCGCACCTCGTCCTCAGCCGCGTTCACCCGTCAGGCCACCGGCACGACCGGGGCGGTGACGCGGTCGGCGGCGCCGCCCTGGAGGCGGTCCAGGGTGGCGGCGATCCCTTCGTGGGGCACACCGAGCGGCACCGCGCTGACCTCTGCCAGGCGGGTGTACTGCTCATCGGTCAGCTGGACGTCGAGGGCGCCGAGGTAGCCGTCGAGCTGGGAGAGACTGCGCGGGCCGATGATCGGGACGAGCGTGGCCACGGAGCGGGCGGCGCGCTCGCGTACCCAGGCCACCGCCACCTGGGCGGGCGTCACGCCGGTCTCCTCGGCGATCGCCAGGACGGTGTCGACGACGACGGTCTTCTGGCCGGTGCTCTCGGTGTGGATGACCATGCCCAGGTCGCTCAGGCGCCCCTCGGCGGAGCTGCGGTACTTGCCGGTGAGCAGTCCGCCGCCGAGCGGGGACCACAGCGCTGCGGCGAGCCCGAGACTCTCGGCCATCGGCAGCAGCTCACGGTCGGCGGTGCGCTCGACGAGGCTGTACTCGTGCTGGATGCCCACGATCGGGGCCCAGTTCTTCAGGTCCGCGAGGGTTACCGCGCGCGAGACGCGCCAGGCGGGGAAGTTGGACAGCGCGGCGTGGTGGATCTTGCCGGCGCTCACCAGGTCGTCGAGCCCGCGCAGGAGTTCCTCCATCGGGGTGAGCTCGTCGGGGAAGTGCACCCACAACAGGTCGATGTAGTCGGTCCCCAGGCGCTGCAGGCTGGCCTCGACCGAGGCAACCATGTTCTTGCGGCTGTTTCCGGTCTTGGAGATGTCCGGCTGCGGGGCGGCGCCGAGGGTGAACTTCGTGGCCAGGACGAAGTGGTCGCGGTCGGCGGAGATCAGCTTTCCGGTCAGTTCCTCCGACTCGCCGAACTGATAGCCGTCCGCGCTGTCGAGAAAGGTGCCGCCGGCCTCGGCGAACCGGTCGAACATCCGCCGCGCCTCTTCAGGCTCGGCGCCTGCGCCCCAGCCGGTGCCGAAATTCGCGGTGCCGAGCGCGTACTCGGACACGCGCAGTCCGGTCCGGTGGCCGAAGGTCGTGTAGCGCATGAGATGTCCTTGCCTGAGGTGGGTGAAGGGGGTCGCGCCGGGGTGGAGGGGTGAGCGTCAGCCCGCGTTCGGCTGGGGTGCCGCGGACAGGCTCTGCTTGACGTACCGGCTGGTCTCGTCGGCGAGGATCTCGGGCAGGCCGGTCTCGATGCCGTACAGGGCCTGGGCCGCGACGTCGTCGGCGGCGACCTTCTGGTCGGCGGGCACGTCGGCGGCCATGTCGGTGTCCATGTAGCCGACGTGCAGCGCCGAGACGGAGATGCCGCGGGGCGCCAGCTCCTCACGGGTCGCGTCGCTCAGCGCCCAGGCGGCGGCCTTGGACGCGGCGTAGGAGCCGAGTCCTGCCGGGTGGAACCAAGACAGGGCGGACAGGACGTTGAGTACGGCACCGCCGCCGTTGCCCTCGATCACGGGGGCGAAGGCGCGGGTCGCGGCGAGCGGGCCGAAGAAGTTGGTCTCCATCTCCCGGCGCACCTCAGCCACGTCGCCTCCGATCAGCGTCGCGCCGGTGGAGATGCCCGCGTTGTTGATCAGCAGTGTCGCGTCGGACGCCACGCGCGCGGCCTCTCGTATCGCCGCCTCGTCCGTGACGTCCAGCCGCAGCGGGATGACGCCCGGCACGTCGACCGTCTCGGGCCGTCGGGCCGCGCCGTACACCTTGGCGCCGCGCTCGACGAGCTGGGCGGCCAGGTGCCGCCCCAGGCCCCGGTTGGCGCCGGTGACGACCGCGACCGCGTTCTTCAGTTCCATGCTCGCTCCTGGTCGTGGCGGGCGCCGTCGGCCACCCGCACAGATTAGATTATGAATCCAATCTAAACACGGCTCTATGATAGATGCCAGTCGACATCCAAATGGGAGGTGGTCATGGGCCGCGTATCACAGGCGCAGGCGGAGGAAAATCGCAGGCGGGTGGTGGACACCGCATCCCGGCTGTTCCGGGAGCAGGGCATGCAGGTCAGCGTCGCCGACCTGATGAAGGCAGCCGGTCTGACCCACGGTGCCTTCTACAAGCAGTTTGACTCCAAGGAGGCGCTCGTCGACGAGGCCACCGCCCACGCCTTCGCCGAGCTCGCCCAGCGCTACAGCGCCGGGCTCGCGTGGCACGACGGGCAGCGCGCCGCCGCCCAGCAGGCGCTGATCGACGCATACCTCTCCGTCGAGCACCGCGACGACCCGGCGGACGGCTGCCCGGTCGCCGCGCTCGCCACCGACATCGCGCGCGAGGGCGGGGGGCGCGAGGCCCGTCGCGTCTACGCCGAGGGGGTGGCCGACTTCGCCGGTTTCCTGGCCAGTGACGACCAGGACGGCATCGTCCGCCTCTGCACCCTGTTCGGTGCGCTCGTCCTGTCCCGGGCCACCAAGGGCTCCCCGCTCTCCGGAGAGATCCTCGCCGCCGCGCACGCAGCCTTGACCGAGGCAGGCTGATCAAGGGCGCGGCGCGGGTGCACATCGACCGCGCTCGTGGGCGACGAGGCATCCGCGGTCAGGCGGAGGTTGGGGGGCGGGGGAGGAGGTCGCTGGTGTTGGCTGGAGATCCCTCCCGGCTGCGTGTGCGCGTCTCCTACACCGACACACTCGACGACACCCCGCAGCCCGACACCTTGGAGGAGCCGGAGGGCACGTCCTTGGACGGGCTTCGTGAGGCCCAGCGGTTGGGTTTCGCTCTGTACGGCCTGCACCACGGTGTGCGGACGCGCGAGCCGCGACGGCACGGAGATGTGATGGGTTTGAGGACGGCAAGGCGCCAGGCGGGGATGTCGGCGAGCTCGATCTCGTACCCGCCCCGGCACCAACCCTCATATGTTCCGGCCCGCGTGCCATGGCCGCGCTGCGGAACCTCGCCATCGGGGCGCTTCACCCGCACGGACGCGACGACACCACCGAAGCCACCCGCTGGGCAGCACGACGGGCAGAACACCCGTTCC
The DNA here is from genome assembly GCF_055606485.1 of Streptomyces sp. NPDC037083. NCBI lineage: Bacteria > Bacillati > Actinomycetota > Actinomycetes > Kitasatosporales > Streptomycetaceae > Streptomyces > Streptomyces sp. NPDC037083. Next base: position 161,569 of record NZ_JBVJSQ010000011.1, read on the forward strand.
ACATCCTCGGATTCACATCATGATGTGGGAACGGCCGCGCTTGCGGACCACTGCGTGCGGAGCGGGCCGGAATGGTCTGCGCGGTGTTGTCTCGCCGGCGAGACAGACGCAGCATGGGGAGGCCCGCGAGGGTGTTCGTGTGCCGCGACGAAGTTGGTGTCGGCCGCCGTTCGGATGTCGAGTGTCGGATTGTTTGCACAGGAGAGTCATGGCGAACCCAGTTCGAGGATCAGGGAGATGGCCGATGAGTCGCGGCGGAGAGGCGGCGGGCAGGTGACGATCGGCGACGGCGACGGCCTCCTGGCCGTCCGCGGCTATCTCGACGGGCTGATCCGGGCGCGAGTGACCAGCCCGTTCAGCTCCGACGTCCCGTTGGTCTCGCTCGGGTTCGACTCGCTCGCGGCCATCGAGCTGTGGAGCCGGCTGCGGACCGACCTCGGTGTGGACGTCCCGGCCAACGAGCTGCTGGACCTCACCCTGGATGGCCTGACGGCGCGGGTGCGGGCGGAAGGCGGGTCTGTCGCCGCGTCCGCTGCCGGACCGGTTGCCGGCGGACCCGCCGGAGCAGACCTCGACGACGCCTCTCCGGAGGCGGCCGCGCAGCTGCTGGCGACCCTCGACGGCCTGGACGAGGCGGGGATGGAGCGCCTGGCGGCCGGACTCGGACCCGGATCCGAGACAACGCCCGCGGACTGAGCTCGGCCTCCCCGACACGGGCCGTCCATCGTTCGTGCCGGCCGACGGCCTGTGCGGTGATCGAGGCTCTACTGGTGAATCCCGTGATCGATGACCCGCGCGTTGTACGACAGGGACTCTTGGGAATCGCGTCCTCGGCTTGTCGATCACGTGCCTACCGTGCCGGTGAACTCGGCTCGTCGGTCTCCCTCCTGACGATCCCGCTTGGCGCGTCGTCCTGCTCAGGTCATCGACGCTGGAAGTCGCGATCCTGTCAGCCTCGGCGTGCTGCCGTTCCTGCTCCTCTCCCTCCCGGCCGGTGTCGTGATGCCAACGGGAAGCTGGGCACGACGGCGTCGTTCGCAGAATTCGCCGGGCCGTCGATCGGCGGCCGGTGCCGGGCCCGAGCCAGTCACCGCCGTGGCTTGACCGACCAAATACACATCCCGTTGTGGAGCCTCGATGAGTTCCTCCTCTGTCTTCCTGAGCGGACCGCAATACGTGCTGGGGGAGATCGCGTCGCACCATAGCGAGACTCCGGATCTGGAGGCGCGGGCCGGTGAACTAGGGGTGCCGTACGCCCCGGAGCTCTGGGGCTGGGGCCACGTGCACCGGAGCCACAAGTCGCTGGAGGACCTGGCGGTCGAGGCGGGCAGGGCGACTCTCCGCGCCGCCGGCGTCGACCCCTCCTCCGTCGACGCGCTGGTGCTGTGCTGCACCAGTTTTCCAGGGGGGCCGGACAGTCACGGCGGTTTCGTGCGGACCATCTCGGAGGGGTTGGGAATGCGTGAGGCCGACTTCCTCGGCATCACGCTCGACCGATGCACGAACCTGCTGGCGGGCCTGCGAGTCGCCGAGGCCTTCGTAGCTGCCGGAACTCATCGGCGGGTCCTGGTCGTCACCACCGATCGAGTCACCGCCGAGGCGGAAAGACTCGCCAAGTTCGCCCTGTTCAGCGATGGCGCGGCCGGTGTGCTGGTGTCGGACACCGACGGGGAGTACGAGATCGTCGCAAGTGCCGCAGCGCACGAGATGAAGGACCTGGACTGGTCGAACCAGATCAGTCCGGACCTCTCCCGCCGTGTGAACACGCAGCTGATGAAACGTGCATCCATAGGAATCGACCAGGTCGACATCGTCATGCACGCCAATATCTTCGAAGCCATCATCGTCATGAAAGAGCTTCAGGCGGGATTTGCCGCAGCGCAGCTGTATACGGACAACATCTCACGGGTAGGCCACTGCTTCGCCGCTGACCCGATCATCAACCTGACGGACCTCGCGGCAGCCGGCCGCCTTCGCGACAACGGGCACTACCTTCTGGCCGCCTCGGTTCCGGGGGTACGGTACGGGGTTCTGCTTTGCAAGCAGACGCGCTAGCACTCGAACCGGCATCATCGGAATGGTCGTTGCGGGGGCGTGTCTCGCTGGCGAGACACGCGTCGGCCGATAGGTCGCAGCAGGCTCATGGCGAAGTGGCAGGCGGAGCGCGGATCCTGCGGTCGTAGGTGTCCGACACCAGACGATCATCAGGTTCCGTGTCTTCTTGCCGAATCCCCGCCACCAGGTGCTCAACCGGCATCGGTGATTAGAAGATGCGCTTAGTGATCCACGATTTCGCCGTCTGTCATGCCCGAGAATCCACGGCCATCGTCGTTTCCTGATGGGAGGGCGCCCTTCATGGCGCCGATATCGGCGTGGTGCCGCGAGAGGGCGGCGGATCTGGCGGGGACAAGCCTCGGTCGCGTACGTTTCATCGAGCATCGCCTGATCAAAGTGCCGCCGGGGTCGCGGCCGTCTCAACCGATGCTGACCTGCGGATTTGAAAGGGCGACATGACTTACGCGCTGCTCGGTGGTCTCGATGAGGACATACTGGCGTTGCCGTTCTACGAGGAGCAGCACCGCACGTTGGCCGTGGAGCTCGCCGATTGGTGCGCCGGCCATTCCGGCCTGTGGTCACGTCCTCTGGAGCAGACCCCGGAGAAGGCCGGCAGGGAAATTCTGAGTGCGCTTGGCTCCGCCGGATGGCTGGGATTCCTCGATCCCGCGAACGGGTCCGCCGCCGGTGACCACCGCTCAATCTGTCTGGCCAGGGAAATCCTTGCGTACAACGACGATCTGGCGGACTTCGCCTTCTCCATCCAAGCGCTGTCGGCGACCCCGATCGTCCGATACGGAAACAGTGAGCAGCAGCTGGAGTATCTGCCGCGCATGGCGTCGGGCGAGGTGACGGGATCGTTTGCGATCTCGGAGGAGGAGGCCGGCTCCGACATCTCGGCAGTCGGTCTGACCGCCGACCGAGTCTCCGACGGCTATCTGTTGAACGGCCGAAAGGCCTGGATCGCCAATGCCGGCATCGCGGATTTGCACTGCGTGATCGCGCGAACGGGTGGGGGACCCGGTGCGCTCGGGCTCACGGCGTTTCTGGTGCCGGCGCGCACGCCTGGAGTCCGGGTGCTGGAGGAGGTGCGGTTGGTTGCTCCGCGCTCGTTCGGACACCTGGCCTTCGAGGACTGCCTGGTCCCAGAATCGAGCGTACTCGGAGGCCCCGGACAGGGGTTCGTGGTCGCGACGGACCTGCTGGAGCGATTCCGGATGACGGTGGGGGCGGCCGCGGTGGGGTTTGCGCGGCGCGCTTTCGACTCGGCAGTCCAGCGGGCCCGTGAGCGGCGGATCCACGGCGGCAAGCTGATGGACCTTCAGCTGGTGAAGGGTGCGCTCGCCGACATGGAAATAAAGCTGAACTATTCTGCGATGTTGGTCGCGCGGGCTGCGTGGGAGCTCGACCACGGGAACCCCGGCTACGCGAAGCACTCGAGTATCGCCAAGTTGGCCGCCACCGAGGCCGCGCAGGAGATCGTCGACGCTGCCGTCCAGGTCCACGGGGCAGCCGGCCTGGTTGCCGACAGCGTCCCCGAGCGCTTGTACCGGCAGGTCAGGTCCCTGCGTATCTACGAGGGAGCGTCCGAGGTCCAGAAGCTGATCATCGCGGACGCGCTGGGACGACGGCCGCACGCGGGCCGATCCCGAGCGGCATCCGGACGCAGTGCAAGTCGAGTGGAGCGCTGACTTGTCGTCCCCTGTCGTAGCGGTGACACGGGCAGATCCGTACCCGTGGATCCTGGCTCGCACCGGCTGCCGGGCGCGGAAAGACATCCGATGCATACACGGGGAGAGCCATGAGTGACGAACAGCACTACGAGTGTGTCGGCATAGGCGTCGGCCCTGCGAACCTGAGTCTTGCATCTCTGTTGCACGGTCGTCCGGGACTGCCGAACCTCTTCCTTGAGAAGCGTGAGGTGTTCAGTTGGCATGATGGACAGCAGATCCCCGATGCGACCCTCCAGGTGTCCATTTTCAAGGATCTGGTGAGTCTGTCGGACCCGACCAGTCCCTTCTCGTTCCTGTCCTACCTGAAGGACAAAGGGCGGATCTACCACTTCATCAACGCTCAGTTCGGCGAGGTGCCGCGGCAGGAGTTCCGCAACTACCTGGAATGGGCGAGCCGGCGCAACCAGAACGTGGTGTTCGGCGAGGAGGTCGTGTCCGTCGACTTCGACGGCACATTCGTTCTGCGCACCAACCGACGCACTGTCACGGCGAACAACGTGTCCATCGGCATCGGCAGACATGCCTGGGTGCCGCCGGTGGCCCGTGACCACCTCGGCCTCACTCAGTTCCACATCAGCGAATTCGTGCCTCTCAGCCGCGACTTGGCGGGGAAGAGGGTCTGCGTGGTCGGCGGCGGCCAGTCGGGCGCAGAGGCGTTCCTCGACCTCATCTCGCGTCCGTCCGCTGAGCGACCGCGCCGGGTCTCGTGGGTGTCACGCCGCCACAACTTCTACCCCATCGACGACTCGCCCTTCACCAACGACTTCTACATGCCCGGCTATTCGGACTACTTCTCCAGGCTGGACCAGGGGACGCGCGAATCGCTCAACCGGGAGCACGTCCTCACCAGTGACGGCATCTCCGAGGGCACACTCCGCGAGATCTACCAGCGCATCTACGCCGAGCGGTTCATCCACGGCAACACCGACCTGGTCTCGCTGTACCCGAACCGGAACGTGATCGCGGTCTCCGCCTCCGACAACGCGTGGTCGTTGAAGCTGTACAACGGCAACCATCCGGCGGTCCTCGGGCAGGTCGACGCCGACGTGGTGGTCTGGGCGACCGGATTTCGCACCGTGACGCCCGACTTCCTCGCGCCGATCGCGGACCGACTCGAGCGTGAGGGCGACGAGTACCGGATCGACAGTGATTTCGCCGTGAAGTGGGACGGTCCTTCGAACCGAAGCATCTTCCTCCAGAACGCGGCTCTGGGACAGCGCGGACTCGCGGACAAGAACCTCAGCCTGCTTGCCTGGCGGAGCCAGCGGATCATCGACCGCGTTCGATGTGTGCGCAGTGACGATCCGGTTCCTTCGTTCATCGAATGGTCGGCGAAGCTCAGCCCGGACGAGAGCGTGGGGTGAGCCATGACGCATGTCGACTTCGCAATCGTCGGTGGCGGCGTCATCGGCTGCATGATCGCGCGGGAGTTGGTGCTACGGGCTCCGCACGCTTCCGTGTTGGTGCTCGAAAGGGATGCCGTCGGCTCCGGAGCCAGTCGCCGGTCGGCCGGTCTGCATTTCCCTCGTGGTGCGACGGAGCGTGTGCGCCGCATGGCCCGCTACAGCCAGGCCTACTACAGGGCCCTGCTCGACGCTGATCCGGCGTTGCCCATTCATCCGGTTCCCATGCTGGTGGTGTCCGACCGTGCCACCGTGGACCTGGTGGAGCCCGCCTATCTTGACGAGGCTGGACTGTCCCGCGTGGACGCGTTGCCGGACTGGCTGCCACCACTGTCGGACGAGACGGCGGCTTGGACGGGCGAGGGCTGCCAGTACGCCGATGTCGGGGCGTTGACCCGAGCATTGGCCCGGTCCCTGCGGCCACGGACGAGTTTCAGGGAAGGGGTCTGCGTCGACTCCCTGGACCGGGTCGGGAGCGGCTACGAACTCGGGCTCGGCACAGGAGAACGCGTCACGGCCGACTCGGTCGTGCTCGCACCCGGCCCGTGGCTGGCCGCACCAGCCTGGCGGGAACGGCTCACCCCCCTGGACGTCAGGGTGAAGAAGATCGTCGCGCTGCACATCGAACAGCCGCCCGCGGCAGAGGACGGAGTCGTCGTCTTCCACGACGAGGACGCGTTTCTGCTCCCGCTGCACGAGCAGAGGCGTTGGCTCTTCAGCCACACCAGTCGGATCTGGGACGTCGACCCCGACCGGCTCACCGGCAGTGTCTCCCCGTCGGACCTGGCCGAGGCCCGCGAGGTGCTGATCAGCCGCGCCCCCCGCCTGGCCGACTCCGCCCGCAGCGGAAGGGTGTTCTGCGACGCGTACAGCGCAGATCGGGAGCCGCTGGTACGCGCTCTGGACGAGGAGGGCCGACTGGTGTTCGCGGGTTCCGCCAACGGCTCCGGCTACAGGCTCGCACCCGCCATCGCCGCAGAGGCGGCGGACCTGCTCCGTACAGCCGTTGAGAACGTTTCCGACCAAGGGAGCCACCGATGAACGTGAGCGTCTTTTCCACGGAGGAACTGCACCAGGCATTCGGCATCGAGATGAGCTCCGTGGAGAAGATGAGCGCCGGAGCCGGCTGGGGCCGGGTCGCTCCGGGCGTCACCTCCGATCCACACCAGCACGACGAGATCGAGATGTTCGTCGTCGTCGCCGGAGCCGGATGGGTGGCCTTCGATGGTCGGCGTGTCCGGGTGGAGCCGGGAACGGTGTGCCAGTTCGAGCCCTTCGAGACACACGTCGTCGAGAACGACGGAGACGTCGACCTGGTCTTCTTCGACCTGTACTGGCGCGACCCGGTGCGCGCCGCCCAGGCCGCAGCGGCAGGCGGTACACGCCGCCGGTTCCACGAGAGGCCGGTCTTCGTCTTCTCGACCCCGCCCACTCCCAACGGCGACCTCCACCTCGGTCACCTGTCCGGTCCCTACCTGGGAGCTGACGCCTACGTCCGGTTCCAACGCATGCAGGGCACCGAGGCATGGCACCTGACCGGGAGCGACGACTTCCAGAGCTACGTGGTCGACCGCGCCCGCCGTGAGGAGCGCGAACCGGCGCGTACCGCCGAGCACTACAGTGCCGAGATCGCCGCGACGCTCCGTCTGATGGACATCGAGGTCGACCAGTACACGGTGACCAACGAGGACCCCGGCTACCGGGACGGTCTACGCGGATACTTCTCGAAGCTGGTCGACTCGGGGGCGGTCACCGTCCAGCAGACGGCTGCCCTGGTGGACGACGAGACGGGCGCCTACCTCTACGAGGTGGACGTCTCGGGCGGCTGTCCCGGATGCGGGGGCGGCACCAGCGGCAACATCTGCGAAGAGTGCGGCGAACCGAATGTCTGCGTCGACCTGGTCAACCCGCGCAGCAGCCGGTCGGAGGCGCCGCCGAAGCAGCAACCTGTCGCACGCTTCGTCCTGCCCCTCCACGAGTTCGGCAGCGAGGTCGCCGATCACCACCGTCTCGGTCGGGTCCCGGCCCGACTCCGCGAACTGGCGGACCGGGTGTTCGCGCGTACCAGGCTCGACATTCCCGTGACCCACCCTTCGGACTGGGGCGTCGCGCCCGCGGATACGACAGTGGACGGGCAGGTGATCTGGGTCTGGCCCGAGATGTCCTACGGCTTTCTCCACGGCATCGAGGCCCTCGGCGGCCGTCTGGGCCGTGACTGGCAAGCCGTGACTCCCGAACAGGACTGGAAGTTCGTCCACTTCTTCGGCTACGACAACAGCTTCTACCATGCCGTGCTCTACCCGGCTCTCTACCGGTTGGCGTACCCGCAGTGGAATCCCGATGTCGATTACCACGTCAATGAGTTCTACCTGTTGGAGGACGGCAAGTTCTCCACCAGCAGGCGCCATGCCATCTGGGGCAAGCAGATCCTGCGACCGCAGACCGTGGACGCGGTGCGCTACTACCTGGCGCTCACGCGTCCGGAACGGCGACGGACGAACTTCGAACTCGAGGCGTACACGGAGACCGTCCAGCGGGTCCTGGTGGACGGCTGGCAGGGTTGGCTGAACGACCTGGGCGCGCGGGTCGCCGGGCAGTACGGCGGGATCGCCCCCGACGCCGGTGTCTGGACTCCTGAGCACACGGCGTTCCTCAACCGCCTGGGAGTACGGCTCGCCGCTGTCGCCGACAGCTTCGGACAGGACGGATTCTCGCTGAACCGTGCGGCCGCCGAATTGGACGGGATCGTCGACGACACTCGGCGGTTCGCTGAAGCAGAGGCACGGACCGCGCTGATCGCCGATTGGAAGGACGAGGCCCGAACGGCCATCGCGCTGGAACTGGCCGCGGCACAACTGTTGGCCCGCGCGGCCACGCCGATCATGCCTCGATTCGCCGCCCGACTCGCCCAGGCGCTGGGGACGACCGACCTCTCGTCCTGGCCTTCCCAGGTCGAGCTGGTCGCGGCCGGCACCCGGATCGACCTCGAACAACAGTCCTACTTCGAGGCCCTGCCGTCGGACTGGTCGCTCGCCGAGGGAGCCACGCGATGACGGACTCTGTGATCAACCGCTTGGTGGCGGGGCCGCCGGCTCCCGGCCACCGGATCTCCTTCATCCGGCTCGGCAGTCACAGGACGCTGGACCTGACCGAACTCTACGAACAGTCAGGCCATGTCGCCGCCTACCTGCGGAGCCTCGGCGTCGAGTCCGGGGACCGCATCGGAATCCTGGCGGCCAACAGCCTCGAATGGGTTCTGTTGGACCTTGCCGCGCTGCGGCTCAAGGTTGTGGTCGCGGGTTTCGAGCCGGGCAAGTTCACCGATGCCGGAGAGCTGTTGGCACGCTACGGGCTCACGGTTGTGTTCACCGACCGGGACGTGCCGGCGGACGCGCCGGCGACTGTCCGCACTTTCACCGAAGTCGCCGAGGCTGCGAGGCAGGCATGGCCGGAGCCGCCCGGGCCCGTCGTGTACGAGCCCGAGGACGTGACGACGATCAAGTTCACCTCCGGCAGCACCGGTGCGCCGAAGGGACTCGGGGCCACGGTCGGCAGCATCGACGCGTCGATCCAGGCTGTGCAGGAGATCTTCGAGCACCGGGGAGACGACAATCTCTTCGTCTTCCTTCCGCTGTCGCTGCTGCAGCAGCGGTACTGGCTCTACTCCGCCCTGTGCTTCGGCCACGATGCGACGGTCACCACGTACGAGGCGGCCTTCGCCGCACTGGGAACGGCCCGGCCGACCGTGGTGATGGGCGTGCCGGCGTTCTTCGAGGCCGCCAGGCAGCAGATCAGCCAGGATGCCGCTCGCATGGACGGCGTCGCGCCGGAGGAGGCTCGCCGCGCGGCCGCGCGGCGGCTGTTCGGCGATCGGATCCGCTACCTGTGGACGGGATCGGCGCCGGCGGACAGGGGGGTACTGCGCTACCTCACCGACGCGGGCCTTCCCATCTACGAGGGCTACGGGCTGAACGAGACGTGCATCGTCAGCAAGAACCATCCCGGTGCTCACCGGGAGGGCAGCGCGGGGAGGGTACTGCGGGGGAAGGAGGTGCTGTTCGACGAGGACGGCGTGATCCTCGTACGAAGCGAGCATCCGGTGAACCAGCGCTACGAGTTCGCCGAGCCCGGTGACTCCGAGCGGATGTTCGTCGCGGACGGGGTGGTGCGCACCGGTGACCTCGGTTACGTGGACGAGGACGGCTTCCTGTTCATCCAGGGGCGCGCCGACGACGTCATCGTGCTCGGGAACGGCAAGAAGGTGATCGTCCGGCGGATCGAGGAGCACATGCGGACGAGTCCGGCGATCGAGGAGTGCGTGGTGTTCTGCCCCGCGCAGACGTCACTGGTGGCGGTGGTCTCGCCTTCCTCCGACACGGCCGACCTCGAGGCGATCGCCGAACAACTGGCCCGCACCAACGCCTCGTTCGGCCCTGATGAACAGATTCGCAAGGTCGTGGTCGCGAGCCCGCGGCCCAGTATCGCCAACGGAATGCTCACTTCGCAGTTCAAGCCGAAACGGCAGGCCATTTTCGCTGCCTTCCAGTCGGAGATCACGAACAACCAGGACGGTATCCATGCCCAGTGACGTCGAGACCATCGCGCGGGAGAACCTGTCGGCCGCGCTCCAGCCGGCCGCGGATCCGCACGAGATCGAACCAGACCTCGAGTTGACCGACTACGGCTTGACCTCGTTGCAGAAGGTCCTGTTCCTGACTCGGCTCTGCGAGGACCTCGCGGTCGACCTCGCGAATCTGACCGAGCGCGACGTCGCAGAGATGCGCACGCTCCACGACGTCGTCGACACACTGTCACGCTACGCCGGAAAGGCTTCCTAGAGTGAGTTGGGCAGAGCTGGCCGCGGCCACGCTGGAGAATGACCACGTGAGGCTGCGTCCGATCAGTCCCGAGGACCGCGAGTCGATCCACGACATCGCGATGGACCCGGTGATCTGGCGCTACTTCGTGAGCCTGGTCGAGACGGAGGAGGACTTCGACGCCTTCTTCCAGGGCATGGTCGCCGACCACGCGGCAGGCAGGCGTGTGGTCTTCCACATCACCGACAAGACGACGGGGCGATGCGCGGGGAGCATGAGCTTCGGCAACCTCTCCGAGGCGGACTCGCGCCTGGAGATCGGCTGGTCCTGGTTGGGCGTCGACTTCCAGGGCCGCGGCATCAACCGCTGGGCCAAGTACCTCTTGCTCGAGCACGCCTTCGAGAACCTGGGCGCCGAGCGCGTGGAGTTCAAGACGGACCAGCTCAACGCGCAGGCCCGACGGGGCCTGCGCAACATCGGCGCCCTGGAGGAGGGCGTCCTTCGCAGCTTCAACCCGATGCCGGGCGGCAGGCGCCGGGACGCTGTCTACTACAGCGTGTTGCGCGGTGAGTGGTCGTGGCTCAAGGACGAGCTGGCCACCCACGCGAAGGTGACCCGTCAGGGCACGGCGGTGTGACCGGCGGAGCGGGCGTCACCCATCTGCATCTCCGCGGCGATCCCTATGAGGTCGGCCGACAGCACGGGGCGGCTCTCGCCGGTCCGCTGCGCGGCTTCGTCGACGACTCGCTCTGTCGCCTCAACCTGCTTCTGGACGAACCGGTCACGACGGCCGGGCTCGAACCGGTGCTGTCCGCGTTCGACAAGGTGATCACGGCAGAGCTGCCACGGCTGGCCGAGGAGATCACCGGACTCGCCGACGGGATCGGAATCCACCGCGACCAGGCGCTGCTGCTGCAACTGCGCCGGGAGATCCTGGGCTACCGGAGGATCCCGGCGCGAGGCGACTGCACCACCTACGCCAAGGCCGGTTCCCATCCGGTCCTGGCCCAGACGGTGGACCTCAACGGCGACCTGGACGATCAGATCAGCGTCCTCGACGTCCGACTCACAGGTTCCCCGCGCCGGGCCCTGGTGCTCAGTTTCGCGGGCCTGCTCGGCTATCTGGGGGTCAACAGCGACGGCCTGGCCGTGGGCCTCAACCTGGTCCTCGGCGGCGACTGGAAACCCGGAGTCCCGCCGTACCTGGCCATTCGCCACGTGTTGGACTCCGCTGCCACCGTCGATGAGGCGGTCGAGTGCCTCCGCGGTCTCCCGTTGGCCAGCTCACGGTCGTTCATGCTCTGCGACGCGGGCAAAGCGGTCTGGGTGGAGGCTCTGGACGGCCGGTTCCGGTGCCTCGAAGCCCAACAGGCCGAGCACACCAACCACTTCCTCCACCCCGAGTTCGAACCCTTCGACGAGATCAACGTCTTCGCGCGGAACTCCTCACGCCGAAGGCTGGAGGCGTGCCGCGCCGGTCTCGCCGCGATGGCACCGGCCGCAGGGGTGGAGGAGCATTTCGCTCTGCTCTCGGTCCCTCCCATCCGAGTTGTCGGAACCGGTGACATCCGGTACGAGCGCACCGTCGCTGCTGCCGTCGCACTGCCGGGGAGCGGCCAGTTGTACATCAGGCCGGGTGATCCCGCCACATCTGTCACCAGGGAGTTCACCTTTACGGACCCGGACTGCTGCACTGCCGGCATTCCCCGAGCGGGCGCAGACGATGCGGGGTGACGTCGAGGGTGCCGAGATGCCGGTCCCTGCTCGGCGGACCTGGGCGAGGACCCGCACGCCGCAGTCGGCGCAGCACCGCCAGGCGGAACTGACTGCCACGTGATCCTCGGCCGCTGTGCGAACGCACCCACCTGGAATCCACAAGGAAACGGACACGGCCGAGCGTTGACCATCCACGCAGACATGACTCATGCGACCTCATCTTGATCTTTTCGAACCCCGACGGGCGGGAACATGAACGTGCTCGACGACGTGAACGGGCGATCCGTCGTCCTTGTGAACCACGAGCATCAGCTCACGACAGTCCTCGAGGAACACGCGCCAGAAGCGTTTCCGGAAGGGGGCCTGTCATGAAAGAAGGAACTGCCGTCGGCGTCGCCGGGATCGACGTCGACGACCTCTCCAGCCTGCTGATGATCAGGCACTTCGAGCAGACCGTCCTGGACCTGTTCGCGCGCGGGCTGCTGAACGGCACCACGCACACCTGCCTCGGCCAGGAGTACGTGCCGGTGGCCCTGGGGCCGCTGCTGGCCCCGGACGACTTCGTGTTCAGCAACCACCGCGGCCACGGGCACTACCTGGCCCGCTTCGACGACCCCGAGGGCCTGCTGGCCGAGATGACCGGCCGCGAGGGCGCCGTCTGTTCGGGTGTCGGCGGCAGCCAGCACATCTTCCGGGGCACCTACCTGTCCACCGGGGTGCAGGGCGAGAGCCTGCCGGTGGCCGTGGGCACGGCCTTGTGGTTCCAGCGGACCGGCCGGCCCGGGATCGCCGTGGCCTACATCGGCGACGGCACCTGGGGCGAGGGCGCCGTTTACGAGGCGTTGAACCTGGCCGCGCTGTGGCGGCTGCCGCTGCTGGTGGTCGTGGAGAACAACGGCATCGCGCAGACCACGCCCACCGAGCGCGCCATGGCCGGCGACATCGCCGGGCGCGCCGCGGCGTTCGGAATCGCCCATGTGCCCGTGACCGGCAGGGACGTCGCCGCGATCCGCGCGCGCCTGGCACCGGTGGTCGAACGGACGCGCACCGGCGGCGGGCCGTCCGTCGTGGAGTTCGCGACCCACCGCCTCGGCCCGCACAGCAAGGGCGACGACACGCGCTCCGCCGCCGAGGTCGCCGCCGAGCGGGAGCACGACTGGCACGAGACCTATCGGCGCCTGGACCCCGATCTGTTCGCCAAGGTCGAGGACGAGCAGCGGACGCGGATCGCCGAGGCCGTGGACCGGGTCCTGGCCCGTCCCGCCTCGGTGTGGGAGAGGGGCTGAGCCATGGAGCGTGTCGCTGAGAACCTGAACCGGGCACTGCACGCGGCCTTCGCCGCCGACCCCGATCTGTTCCTGCTGGGGGAGGACGTCGCCGATCCGTACGGCGGCGCCTTCAAGATCACCAAAGGGCTGTCGTCGGGCTACCCCGACCGGGTCCTGAGCACGCCCATCAGCGAGCAGTCGCTGGTGGGCGTGGCCAACGGGCTGGCGCTGTCCGGCGGGCGCGCCATCGTCGAGATCATGTTCGGCGACTTCGCCACCTTGGCCTTCGACCAGATCGTGAACTTCGCGGCCAAGTCGGTCGCGATGTACGGCCGCCGCGTCGAGGTCCCGGTGATCGTACGCTGTCCCACCGGCGGGCGGCGCGGGTACGGCCCGACCCACAGCCAGAGCCTGCAGAAGCACTTCATCGGCGTGCCGCACCTGTCGGTGCACGAGATCTCGCCGTTCCACGACAGCACGGCGCTGCTGGACGGCCTGCTCGCCGCCGGCGAGCCGGCCGTCCTGTTCGAGGACAAGGTGCTCTACACGCAGCCGATGCACGAGCCGGGGACGGACGGGCCGTTCGTCGCCGACTTCCCGTTCGGCGCCGGCGGCCCGGCGCGGCTGCGGGCGTCGGACGGCGACGACGCGGCCGACTGCGTGATCATCGTGCCCGGCGGCGTGGCCCGGCGGGCGCTGGCGGCGGCCGGCACGCTGTTCGCCGAGCACGAGATCACCTGCGAGGTGATCGTTCCGACTCGGTTGTACCCGTTCGACGTGGAGCCACTGCTGCCCGCCCTGGCCGGCGCCGAGGTCGTCTGCCTGGTCGAGGACTGCGCCGCCGGCGGCACCTGGGGCTCGGAGGTCGCCGCGCGCGTCTATGAGCGGCTGTGGGGCCGGCTGCGGCGTCCGGTCGTGCTGTGCAGCGCCGAGGCCGAGGTGATCCCGACCGCCGCACACCTGGAACAGGCCGTGCTCCCCCAAGCTTCTGACATCCACCGCGCCATCTGGGAGGCGTTGCATGCGTGAACTGCTGCTGCCGAAGTTCAACAACAACGACGAGGGCTGCGTCCTGGTCGGCTGGACGGTCGACGACGGCGCCGCGGTGTCCGCGGACGCGGTCGTCGCCGAGGTCGAGACCGCCAAGGCCCTGGAGGAACTCGTCGCGGACGCGGACGGCGTCCTCCACCGGCTCGTCGAGGCCGGAGCGCACTGCGAGTTCGGGCGGCCCGTGGGGCTGCTGTTCGACAGCCGCCAGGAACGGGACGACTACCTGGCGGCCGCCGTCGTGACCACCGCACCCGAGGGCGAGGCCGACGACCACGACGGCGGCCCGGACCCGGTCCTCAGCGACGCCGCGCGCACCCTCGCCCAGGATCACGGCATCCGGACCGAGCAACTGCGCACGCTCGGCAAGCGGGTGGTGAAGGCCTCCGACGTCCAGCGGCTCATCGACCAGGAGTTCATGGACCAGGGGGCGGCGTCCGTGGATGCTGGGGAGGCCGCGGCGTCCGCGGACGCCGTCGTCGTCAGCCTCAGTCCGCGCCAGCGCGCGGTGGCCGCCGTCGTCAGCGAGGCGCACCGCACCATCCCGGCCGCCTTCGCCGCGATCGCGGTCGACCTGACAGCGTTCCGCGCCACCCGCGGCGGCGCCCCATACGGCCTGGTCGAGCTGCTGGTCAAGGCCATTGCCGCTCGCCACGCCGACTTCCCGCTGTTCTTCGCCACGTCCGGTGCGGACCACACCCTCACCCTCGCGTCGGCCGCCAACGTCGGGGTCACCGTCGACGTCGGGACCGGCCTGTTCATCCCGGTCCTCAAGGACGCCGCCCGCCGTCCGATCGCCGACCTGGCCGACGACCTCATGGACTTCCGAGTCAGCGCCCTGCGGCAGAACTTCCGCGAGGACGCGTTCGCCGACGAGGCCATCACCCTCTCGCTGCACAACGATCCGGACATCGTCCTGGCCGCGCCGATCGTCCATCCGGGCCGCACCTGCGTCGTGACCTTGTGCGCCGAGCGGAGCGAAGTCGCGCTGACCGAGGACGGTGTGCCGTTCGCCCGGCCGGTCACCACGGTCGCGGCCACCTACGACCACCGTTATCTCAACGGCCGCGACGCGGTCCGCTTCCTCACCGCGGTGAAGCAGGACCTGGAGAACGCCGACGCCATCGCCGGGCTCGCGGGCTGACGGGAGGACGAGCAAGCCACTGCCGCTCTTCGACGCCCCTGTGGACCTCCGCGCGCTGCACGCCGCCTACCCAGCGGCCGACGACCCGGCGTCGGCGGGTCCACGGACCGGGATCGCGGCCGGCTGCACCGCCGACCCGATCCTGTTCTGCCGCGGCGCGGCGCTCGCCGGGACGCCCGGCTGCCCGGCCTGGCCGGCAGACCCGACGACACCTCGCGGGTGACCTCGACGCGCGGCCCTGCCGCCGGCGACGAACCCGGTCCCCGATCGCGGACAACCCGGCCTCGGGGATGGCAGACTCAAGCAGCAACGGGGCTCCAGTTCCGGCGATTTGGCGTGAGAACCCTCGTCCCACCAGAGCTCGGCTCTGCTCAGCGCGCCGACACGCGGCCCGCCACCCACCTCGAACCGATCTTGAAACAGCCATGGGTCTGTCTCGCCGGCGAGACAGACCCACGGGCCTCGTCGAGTACCGACCACGACACATTCCAGGTGCTGGCCGGGCGGCCGGAGAAATGCATTCGGAGGAGAGACTTCTATGTCCAGGCACAAGGTGTCGGAGCACATGGCGAAGGTCGCTGCCGAGCGGGCCAAGAGACTGCGGCCGGACGGCATCGACCAATACCTGACCCTCAGTGGCGGGTTCGCGCACATGAACGAGGACCCCTTCACCGATCGCATCGAGCGCGAGCCGTACCGCGACCACGTCACGGTCGCGGTCATCGGCGGGGGGTTCGCCGGCCTGATGACGGGCGCCCACCTCAAGGAGGCGGGGGTCTCCGACGTCAGGATCGTCGACACCGGCGGCGACTTCGGCGGAACCTGGTACTGGAACAGGTACCCGGGCGCCCAGTGCGACATCGCGTCCATGATCTACCTGCCGTTGCTGGAGGAGACCGGCTACGTGCCCACCGAGTGGTACGTGCGCGGCCCGGAGATCCTGGAGCACTGCCAACGCATCGGCAAGCAGTACGGGTTGTACGAGAAGGCGCTCTTCCACACCCGGGTCGCCGGCCTGGACTGGGACGAGTCCGCCCGGCTGTGGACGGTGCGGACCGACCGCGGTGACGAGTTCACCGCCCAGTTCGTGATCATGGGGCTGGGCCACCTGTCCGTGCCGAAGCTCCCCGGCATCCCGGGCATCGAGACCTTCGCGGGCCACACCTTCCACGCGAGCCGATGGGACTACGCCTACACCGGCGACCCGGTCGGCGGACCGCTGGGCAACCTGCGGGACAAGCGGGTGGCGATCATCGGCACCGGCGCCACCGCGGTGCAGTGCGTCCCTCACCTGGCCACCGCATGCCAGGAACTGTTCGTGTTCCAGCGCACGCCTTCCGTCATCGAAGTCCGCAACAACCGGCCGATCGACCCGGAGTGGTTCGCGCAGATAGCCACGCCTGGATGGCAGCAGCGCTGGCTGGACAACTACGCGGCCAACATGACGTCGGCCGAGCAGCCGGCCGAGGATCTGATCAATGACGGCTGGACCGCCATGGCCAGGATGTGGCGCAACGCCGGAGAGGGCTCGCAGCCGGACTCGGACACGTCCGAGGAGATTCGCGGCGCGTACTACGCGGACATCGAGAAGATGGGCCGGCTCCACGCCCGGGTGGAGGAGACGGTCAAGGACGCACGGACCGCGGAACTCCTCAAGCCCTGGTACTACCTTCCGTGCAAGCGCCTGACCTTCCACGACGAGTATTTGGACGCCTACAACGAGCCGACGGTCCGTCTCGTCGACACGGACGGCAAGGGGGTCGAGCGGATCACGCCGCGAGGTGTCGTGGTGGACGGTACCGAGTACGAGGTGGACTGCATCGTCTACGCGTCGGGATTCGAGGTCGGCACCGCGCCCACCCGGCGCGCCGGATTCGACCCCGTCGGCAGGGACGGCAGGCGACTGTCGGAGCACTGGACCGACGGCATGCGCACGATGCACGGACTCCATGTGCACGGGTTTCCGAACGCGTTCCTCGTTCAGTCGCTCACGGGCGGGACGCGGTTCTCCAACCTCTCGCACAACCTGTCCGAGGCGGCCAAGACCGTCGCCGCCGTCGTCGCGCACGCGGTCACCACGGGGGCCGACGTCGTCGAACTCACCCGGCAGGCGGAGGACGCCTGGATGAGCAACGTCGGAGTCGATCCGGAGTGGCGCACGTTCCTGGGCACGGAATGCACCCCCGGATACTCCAACAACGAGGGAATGGATCTCGGTCCGCATTCCCTTTGGGACGAATACGAGTTCCCTGATGGCCTGGGCTTCTTCCGGCACCTTCAGGAATGGCGTGGCAGCGGGGAGTTCGACGGGCTGGAATTCCTCCGTTCGGACAAGTGAAGCCGCTTGCCCCGTCTCGCCGGCGAGACAGTCCTCCCGGGCTCCGTCGAGTGGTGCCCGGGACTCATTCACCCTGGCGAGTGCCGCCTGCTAGCCTCGCGAAGTCGATACAACTCCGTTTTCCCTTTGCCAATTGATTCTGCCGACATAACGGCTCCCGATCCCGCTGCGGCCCGATGCCTGGCCGGTGATTTCGGCGCCTGAGCCATCGGCTGCGGATCGCGAATCGTAGCGGTCGGAAACAGCGAGGTAGCCTGCATGATTCCGTTGTCGTTTGCGCAGCAGCGGTTGTGGATCATCGGTCAGTTGGCGGGGCCGAGCGCGGCGTACAACATGCCGTTGGTGTTGCGTCTGTCCGGGGCGTTGGACCGGCAGGCGCTGGCGGCGGCACTGGCCGACGTGGTGGGCCGGCACGAGAGCCTGCGGACCGTCTTCCCGGTCATCGACGGCGAACCCGTCCAGCAGATCGTGCCCGCCGACGCGGTCACGCTGCCGCTGACATGGACGGACACCGACGACGAGCAGGTGACCGACCTCGCGGTCCAGGCCGCCGGACACGTCTTCGACCTCGCCACCGAGATCCCGCTGCGGGTGAGCGGCTTCTCCACCCGGCCGGACGAACACGTCCTGGTGCTGCTGGTGCACCACATCGCCTGCGACGGCTGGTCGGTCGGGCCCCTGGGCAAGGACCTCGCCACCGCCTACGCGGGCCGGCTCGCCGGCATGGCCCCGGCCTGGACCGAACTCCCGGTCCAGTACGCCGACTACACCCTGTGGCAGCGCGACCTGCTCGGCTCCGAGAACGACCCCACCAGCGCCGTCGCCCGCCAGTCCGCCTTCTGGCGCGACGCACTGGCCGGACTCCCCGTCGAACTGGACCTGCCCTTCGACCGGCGACGCCCCGCGACGGCCGCCCAGCGCGGCGCCCAGGTACCCGTCACCATCGACGCGGAAGTCCACACCCGCATCACGGAGCTGGCCCGACAGGCCGGCGTGACACCGTTCATGGTCGTCCAGGCCGCCCTGGCCGTCCTGCTGTCCCGACTCGGAGGCGGCACCGACATCCCGCTCGGCACACCGGTCGCCGGACGCACCGAAGAAGCCCTGCACGACATGGTCGGCTTCTTCCTCAACACCCTGGTCCTGCGCACCGACGTCTCCGGCGACCCCACCTTCGCCCAACTCCTGACCCGGGTACGGGAGACAGACCTCGCCGCCTTCGAGAACCAGGACCTCCCCTTCGAATACCTCGTCGAGATCATCGCCCCACCACGGACCGCGGCACGCCACCCCCTCTTCCAGGTCATGCTGTCCTTCGACAGCAACACCGAAGCCGCCTTCGACCTCCCCGGACTCAAGACCGGCGAATTCGCGATCCCCGGACACGAAACAGCCAAATTCGACCTCAACTTCGAGTTCGAGGAGCGGTTCGGTCCGGAGGGACAGCCGACCGGCATCAAGGGGATTCTCGAGTACGCCACCGACCTGTTCGACCACCACACGGTCCAGGCACTGGCCGAGCGGCTCAACCATCTGCTCGGAGAACTGACCTCCGACCCCGACCAGCCCATCGGCCCGGCCGACCACCAGACGCAGACCCGCGGGTTCCGCAGCGAACTCGGCGAGGTCGAGGCGGTACTCGCGGGGTATCCCGGCATCGCCGAGGCCACGATCGTCGCCCGCGAGGACATCCCGGGCGACAAGCGTCTGGTCGGCTACGTGGTGCCCGGCCCCGGCCTCGACCCGGCAGTCACCCAACGGCTGCCCGCGATCCTGCGCGAGCACGCTGCCGGGCTGCTGCCCGCGCACGTGGTGCCGGCCGCGGTCGTGGTCCTGGACCGGCTGCCGCTGACGGATCACGGGCAACCGGACCACGAGGCCCTGCCCGCACCGGACCATGCCGTCGTGCCCGCCCGCCGTGCTCCGACGACCGTCCAGGAGGAGATCCTGTGCGCCGCGTTCGCCAAGGTGCTGAACCTGGAGCTGTCCACCGTCGGCGTCGACGACAACTTCTTCCTTCTCGGCGGCCACTCCCTGCTCGCGACCCGGCTGGTCGCCCGCATCCGCGCCCTGCTCGGGGTCGAACTCGGCATCCGTACGCTGTTCGAAGCCCCCAACATCGCCGCCCTGGCCAAGGCGCTGGCCGGGGCGGGCCCCTCGCGTCCGGCGCTGGTGACCGCGGATCGTCCGGAGCCGCTGCCGTTGTCGTCCGCGCAGCAGCGGTTGTGGTTCCTGCACGAGTTGGAGGGACCGAGCGCCACCTACAACATCCCGGCGGTCATCAGGCTTTCCGGTGCGATCCACACCGGTGCGCTGGACACGGCGTTGCGGGATGTCCTCGGGCGCCACGAGGTGCTGCGCACGCTCTTCCCGTCGGTCGAGGGACGGCCGTACCAGCGGGTGGTGCCGGTCGAGGAGCTCGACGAGGTGCTCACCGTGGTACCGGCCGACCGGATCGGGCCGTCCGGCGTGACCGCTCCGGTCGCCGACGCGGAGCGCCACTGCTTCGACCTCGCGGCCGAAGTGCCGTTCCGCGCCTGGCTGTTCGAAGCCGGTGCGGACGAACACGTGCTGGTGCTGCTCGTGCACCACATCGCCGGTGACGGCTGGTCGCTGGCGCCGCTGGCCCGGGACCTCTCGGTGGCGTACACAGCGCGCCTGGCCGGCGAGGAACCGGGATGGGCGCCGCTGCCGGTCCAGTACGCGGACTACACGCTCTGGCAGCGTGAACTGCTCGGCGAGGCGACGGACCCCGAGAGCCTGCTGAGCAGGCAACTGGCCTACTGGCGCGATGCGTTGGCCGACATACCGGAGGAACTGCCGCTGCCCGTCGACCGTGCCCGCCCCGCGGTGGCCACGCATCAGGGCGGGAGCGTGACGCTGGAGATCCCCGCGCTGCTGCACGCCCGGGTCGCCGAACTGGCCCGGGACGAGGGCGCGACGGTCTTCATGGTGCTCCAGGCCGCGTTGGCCGTGCTGCTCTCCCGGCTCGGCGCCGGCCAGGACATCGTGATCGGAACCCCGACGGCCGGGCGCACCGACACCGCGCTCGACGACCTCGTCGGGTTCTTCGTCAACACCCTCGTCCTGCGCACGGACGTGTCCGGCGGTCCGTCCTTCGGCGAACTGCTCGCCCGGGTGCGGGAGCAGGCGCTCGACGCGTTGGCGCACCAGGACGTACCGTTCGAACGCCTGGTCGAGGAGCTGGCCCCGGCCCGCTCCATGGCTCGCCATCCGCTGTTCCAGGTCGCGCTCGCGCTCCAGAACAACGCCGATCCCGTGCTCCAACTGCCCGGCCTGCGCACGAGCGTCCTGCCCGACGAGGACACCCCGGCGAAGTTCGACCTCTCCTTCGACCTGAGCGAACGCTTCGACGAGCACGGCCGGCCCGCCGGAATGACCGGCGAGGTCTTCTACGCCGTCGACCTGTTCGACCACGCGAGCATCGAGCAGCTCGCCGAACGCTTCACCCGTGTCCTCGACACCCTGGCCACCGGTCCGGACCAGCGGGTCGACCAGGTCCCGGTGCTCTCGGCCGCGGAGCAGGAGAAGGTGCTGCACACCTGGAACGACACCTCCCGTTCCGTCCCGCCCACGACCCTGCCGGCGCTCTTCCAGGACCAGGCCGCCCGCACCCCCGAGGCCACCGCGGTCGTCTTCGACGGCACCACCTTGACCTACGGCGAGCTCAACGCCCGCGCCAACCGGCTCGCGCACCACCTGATCGAGTACGGGGTCGGCCCCGAGGACATCGTGGGCATGGCACTGCCACGGTCGATCGATCTCGTCGTGGCGATGCTCGGCGTACTCAAGGCGGGCGCGGCGTATCTCCCGATCGACACCGAATACCCGGAGGAACGGGTCCGGTTCATGATCGAGGACGCGAAGCCGTCGTACGTGGTGACGCTCCGGGCCACCGTGGCACGGCTGCCGGCCGACGCACCCCTTCTGGTCCTGGACGACGCCGCCACCCAGGAAGAGCTGACCGCACACCCGGCCTGGAGTCACGACCCGACCGACATCGAGCGCACCGGCCCGCTGACCCCCGCCCATCCTGCCTACGTCATCTACACCTCCGGCTCCACCGGAACTCCCAAGGGCGTGGCGGTACCGCACCACAGCATCACCAACTTCATCACCGTTCACCGTGAGTCGGTCTTCGCCTGCGCCGCCGATCTGTCGGACAGTCGCCCGCTGCGGGTCGCGCTGACCACCTCCATATCCTTCGACGCGGTGTGGGACCAGCTGTCGTGCCTGCTGGAGGGGCACGAGCTGCACGTCGTGAGCACGGAGGTGCTCTCCGACATCGGCCTCCTCGCGACCTGGCTGGACGCACACGACGTCGACTTCCTGGAGCTGACCCCCACGCACATGGCCGCCGCTGTGTCCGAAGGCCTGTTCGACAACGGCCGCCGTACTCCGGCACTGCTCGTGGTCGGTGGCGAGGCCGTGCCCGACTCGCTCTGGGAGTGGCTCGGATCGCTCGGTGAGGGCACCCGCAGCTTCAGCTTCTACGGGCCCACGGAGTGCACGGTCTACCAGGTCTTCGCCGAGCCGCGATCCACACCGCGGCCGATACTCGGCGGACCCACCTTCAACATGCGGGTGTTCGTGCTCGACGACGGCCTGGAACCGGTGGCCCCCGGTGTGACGGGCGAGTTGTACGTGACGGGTGCCGGTCTGGCGCGTGGCTACCTGAACCGTCCCGCACTGACCGCGGAGCGGTTCGTGGCGTGCCCGTTCGATGCGCCCGGCGAGCGGATGTACCGGACCGGGGACCTGGCGCGGTGGCGGGCGGACGGGACCCTCGAGTTCGTCGGCCGGGCCGACGACCAGGTGAAGATCCGGGGGTTCCGGATCGAGATCGGGGAGGTCGAGGCGGTGCTGGCCCGGTATCCCGGTATCGCCCGGGCCGTGGCGGTGGTCCGCGAGGACATCCCCGGTGACAAGCGTCTGGTCGGCTATGTGGTACCCGCCCCGGGTCAGTCCCCGGAACAGATCGCGCAGTTGCCCGGCATGTTGCGCCGGCATGCCGCGGGGCCGCTTCCGGACTACATGGTGCCGGCCGCGGTCCTGGTCCTGGACCGGCTGCCGTTGACCGCCAACGGCAAGCTGGACCGCAAGGCCCTGCCCGAACCGGACTATGCGGTCGCCTCGACTCACCGCGCTCCGACGACCGTGCGGGAGGAGATGCTGTGTGCGGCGTTCGCCGAGGTGCTGGGTCTGCCCGGTGTCGGCGTCGACGACCACTTCTTCGAACTCGGCGGGCACTCCCTTCTCGCGACCCGGCTGGTCGCCCGCGTCCGCGCCCTGCTCGGCCTGGAGATCACCATCCGCGCGTTGTTCGAGGCCCCCACGGTCGCCGCCCTGGCCGGTGCGCTGGGCGAGGCGGGACCCTCCCGTCCGGCGCTCGTGGCCGGGGCTCGTCCGGAGTCGCTGCCGTTGTCGTTCGCGCAGCAGCGGTTGTGGATCATCGGTCAGTTGGCGGGACCGAGCGCGGCGTACAACATGCCGTTGGTGTTGCGCCTGTCCGGGGCGTTGGACCGGCAGGCGCTGGCGGCGGCACTGGCCGACGTGGTGGGCCGGCACGAGAGCCTGCGGACCGTCTTCCCCGTCATCGACGGCGAACCCGTCCAGCAGATCGTGCCCGCCGACGCGGTCACGCTGCCGCTGACATGGACGGACACCGACGACGAGCAGGTGACCGACCTGGTGATCCAGGCCGCCGGACATGTGTTCGACCTCGCCGGCGAAATCCCGCTACGGGCACAGCTCTTCAGCACCGGGCCGGACGAACACGTCCTGGTGCTCCTGGTCCACCACATCGCCTGCGACGGCTGGTCGGTCGGGCCCCTGGGCAACGACCTCGCCACCGCCTACACCGCACGGCTCGCCGGCACCACCCCGGCCTGGACCGAACTCCCGGTCCAGTACGCCGATTACGCCCTGTGGCAGCGCGATCTGCTCGGCTCCGAGAACGACCCCGCCGGCACGGCAGCCCGCCAGTCCGCCTTCTGGCGCGACGCCCTGGCCGCACTGCCGGTGGAACTCAACCTGCCCTTCGACCGGCCGCGCCCCGCCACCCCCGCCCGGCACGGCGCCCGGGTCCCCGTCACCATCGACGCCGAAGTCCACACCCGTGTCACGGAGTTGGCCAGACGGACGGGCGTGACCCCGTTCATGGTGGTCCAGGCCGCCCTCGCCGTCCTGCTGTCCCGGCTCACCGGCGACACCGACATCCCGCTCGGCACGCCGGTCGCCGGACGCACCGAGGAAGTCCTTCACGACCTGGTCGGCTTCTTCCTCAACACCCTCGTCCTGCGCACCGACGTCTCCGGCGACCCCACCTTCACCGAACTCCTGACCCGGGTACGGGAGACAGACCTCGCCGCCTTCGAGAACCAGGACCTCCCCCTCGAACGCCTGGTGGAGATCATCGCCCCACCCCGGACCGCGGCACGCCACCCCCTCTTCCAGGTCATGCTGTCCTACGACACCAACCCCGAGGCAGCCTTCGACCTCCCCGGACTCGACGTCGGCGAGTTCGAGATCCCGGAACACGAATCCCCCAAGTTCGACCTGAACTTCCTGCTGCGGGGGTCGTACGAGCCGGACGGGCGACCGACCGGCATCACGGGGATCATCGCGTACGCCACCGACCTGTTCGACCACCACACGGTCCAGACCTGGGCCGAGCGGCTCAGCCTGCTGGTCGCGGAGCTGACTGCCGAACCCGACCAGCCCATCGGCAAGGTGGAAGTCCCGGAACCGGCTCAACGCAACGCGAACCCTGACCGCTCGACGACCCGGCCGGCGCTCGGCCCCGGCAGGCGGCGGGTGCTGGCCCGCCCCGGTCTCCCGCCGGAGCAGCCGCTCGGCTGAGCCACACGTGACCGAGTGCCCGGGAGTCCAGGCACGCCCCCCGCAGCACCCGGCACCTCCCCGATCACCCGTGCGGCGAATTCGACTCGATAGGAAGACAGTGATGGACCAACGCGCCGAGACCCCGCGTTCCCGACCGGGAACCGAGATCCGTCAGGCGGTGCGGCGCTCATGAGCGAGGACACCGTGAGCGCCGGCAAGAAGCCGGCTTCGCTGTTCCGCCAGCGGAACTTCGCGCTGCTGTGGACGGGTCAGTCGGCCTCGCTCTTCGGTTCCCAGATCACCTACGTCGCGATGCCGCTGACCGCGGTCCTGCTGCTCCACGCGACGCCGATGGAAGCCGGCGTGCTCGTCGCCCTCGAGACGCTGCCGTTCCTGCTCTTCGGCCTCTTCGTCGGCGTGATGCTGGACCGCCGGGCGCGCCGGTCCGTGATGATCGTCGCCGATGTCGTGCGTGCCGCGGCCCTCGCCTGGATCCCCGTCGCGCACTGGCTCGATGTGCTGAACATCGGGCAGCTCTTCGTCGTGGTCTTCGTCGTCGGCGTGATGACCGTGTTCTTCGACCTCGCCCACCAGTCCTACACGCCCGGTCTGATCGGCCGGGACCGGCTCGGCGAGGCGAACGCGAAGCTGGAACTGTCGGACTCGATGGCGCAGGTCGTCGGCCCGGGCGCGGCGGGCCTGCTGATCAGCGCGCTCAGCGCCCCGGTGGCGATCGCGGTGGACGCGGCGAGCTACGCCCTGTCCTTCTTCACGGTGGCGGGACTGCCGGCCGACGAGGCGCCGAAGCCTCAGCCCGGGGCGCAGACCCTCTCGGTGCGGGCCTCGATCCGTGAGGGATTCGCCGCGATCGTGCGGCACCCGCTGCTGCGCTGGTTCACCACGGCCGCGCTGATCATCAACCTGTTCTCCGGCGCCCTGATGTCGGTGTTCTTCCTCTATCTGCTGCGGGAGCTCGACATGGGCTCGAAGCAGGTCGGCCTGATCGTCGCGGTCGGCAGCGTCGGCGCCTTGGTCGGCGTCCTCCTGGTCGGCCCACTGACCGGACGGTTCGGCGTCGGCCCGACACTGATCCTGACGATGGCGCTGCCCGGGCTGGGATATCTCGTCCTCGCGGCCGTGCACGGCCACTCACTGGCGGCGATCGCCGTCGTCGCGGTCTCCTCCTTCGTCGTCCAGTTCAGCGTTCCCGTCTTCAACGTGACGGTGATCAGCTTCCGGCAGGTCTCCACCCCGGACGAGCTGCTCGGGCGGGTGAACGCGACGGCCCGTACCTGCGCGCTGGGCGCGTTCTCGCTCGGCTCGCTGCTCGGCGGTGCGCTCGCCTCCGGAACCGGGCTGCGGACGGCGATCGTGCTGGCCGCGAGCGGGACGTTCCTGGCCTCCCTGGCCCTGCTGTTCTCGCCCGTGCGCACGGTACGCCGCCTCGAGGCGCACGCCACCGATTCCGACTCGGCCGCCGCGCCGGAGCCCGCATGACCATTCAGGAGCAGACATCATGACGAGCGTCGAGACCTGGCAGGAGGAGGGCTATCAGCTCTCCCCGCAACAGCTCGCCCGGTTGGGCGAGGCCCGGAGCACGGCGGTGCGCACCGTCCGCACCGCCACACGGATACCGGCGCCGGACCTGGAGGCCCGGATCGCGACGGCGGTCGCGACGCACGAGAGCCTGCGTACGCGGTACACCGAGTTCGCGGGGCTGCCCACGCTCGTCCAGGTCGTGGATCCGGTGGGCCCGGTCGCGATCGAGCAGTCGGGAACGGATCGCACCGTGTTCCGCGCCGGCGCGCTGACCGTCGAGCACGAACTCGGTCCGGACGGCACGCGGATGGTTCTCACCCTGCCGCGGCTGAGCGTCGACGACGCCTCCTGGACCCGGCTTGTCGGCCTGCTGCTGGAGGACGCGGCCGCCGCGGCCGGGGAGACGGTGCTGCAGTACGCCGATGTCGCCGCCTGGCTCGGCGAAGTGCTGGAGGAGTCGGCGCAGCCGCCGGTGGCCGAGGATGTGGCGCGGCAGTCGTCGAAGCCGTCCTCGGCGCTGCCCTTCCTCACCCCCGTCGCCCTCCGGGACACGGGCGCCGAGCCGGTCAGCGCCTCGGCCGTCGTCGAGGGGCCGGCTCTGGAACGGCTGGACGGACTCACCGGACGGTGTGGCGTGAGCGAGGCGGCGGTGCTGCTGGCTCTCTGGCGCTCGCTGTACGGCCGGTACTGCCGCGACGCCGACGACCATGTGCTGGTGCTGGCCGACGGCCGGTCCACGGAAGGCCTGGAGAACGTGCTCGGCCTGTTGGAGCGTCCGGTACCGGTGCGGCTGGATATCGGCGCGGACACCCCGGTCGCCGACGCGCTCCAGGCGTCGCAGGACGCGCTCCGCTCCGTAGCGGCCATCGAGAACCGGATCGACCCGGGGACCGTGGCCTCCGCACACCATGCGGCGGACGTCCGCCCGCTCTCGTACCGGCACCGCCTGGACCGGTGGGCCGAGGAACTCTCGGCCGGTGCGTCCGCCCACGAAGCTCCTGGTGCGCTGCACCTCGACTGCGTGCGCGGGTCGCGGAGTCTGCGCCTGACCTTCGTCGGCGGCGCGGGCCGCGTCGCCCAGGCCGACCTGGACCTCGTGGCCGAGGCGTTCGGACATCAGCTGACCGATCTGCTGTCCGGCGGCACGGAGCGCGCCGTCGGCGGCCTGCGCCTCACCGCGCCGACCGCGCCGAACGCCGAGGCCCGGCCCCGTGCGTCGTACGCCTCGGTGCTCGACCGCTTCCTCGCGCAGGCGGAGCGCACGCCCGCGCGGCCCGCGCTGCGCTGCGGCGAGACCGTCGTGTCCTACCGGGACGCGGCGCAGGGCGCGGACGCGGTGGCGCACCTGCTGCGCGAGCACGGCGTGCGGGCCGGGCAGCGGGTCGCGCTGTTCGTTCCCGCCTCGGCGGACACGGTCGTCGCGATGCTCGGCGTCTGGCTCGCCGGCGCGGCGTTCGTCCCCCTCGACCCCACGTGGCCGCAGCAGCGGATCGAGACGATCCTGCGGGAGGCCGACCCCGCGCTGCTGCTCACCCCCGATCCGAAGGCCGCCCACCAGGCCTCCGTCCGCACCGTGTGCACGACCGACGCGGTCGTCGCCCCGGGGCGCGCGGTGACTTCCGGCGCGGCGGCCACGGGCGCCGCCTATGTGATCTTCACGTCGGGCACCTCGGGGCTTCCCAAGGGCGTCGTCATCGGGCACGAGCAGCTGTCGCACTACGCCTCGGCGATCGGCGAGACGCTCGCCCTGTCCGAGGGCGCCGAGTTCGCGGCGGTCTCCACCCTCGCCGCCGACCTGGCCTACACGGCGGTCTTCCCGACCCTGGCCGGCGGTGGCTGCGTCCAGCTCATCCCCACCGAGACCGCCACGAGCCCCGCGGCTCTCACCGAGTGGTTCCGGGGGAGCCCCGCGGCCGCGATGAAGCTGGTCCCCTCGCACCTCTCGGCGCTGCTGGCCGAGGCTGCCGATCCGCTCGCGCTTCTGCCGAGCGAGGTGCTCGTGCTCGGCGGCGAACTGCTTCCGCGTCCGTTGTACGAGCGGCTGCGAGAGATCGCGCCGTCCTTGCGTCTGTACAACCACTACGGCCCGACCGAGTCGACGGTGGGCGCCGCATGCCTCCCGCTGGACGCCTCGATCGACGAACGCTGTTCCTCGATCCCGGTGGGCTCCGGCCTCGGGGCGAACGTCCTGACGGTGGTCGACGCCGCGGGTGCCGCGCTGCCGCCCTGGTGCCCCGGTGAGGTGCTGATCAGCGGGCCCGGCGTGGGCCTCGGCTACCTCGCCCGGCTGCGCGAAGGCGGGTCGGGCTTCGGTACGGCGAACACCGCGGACGCCCACCGGACCGGTGACCTCGGCCGCCTGGTGCCCGGCAACGGCATCGAGATCCTCGGCCGGATCGACGACCAGGTGAAGCTGCGCGGATACCGCGTACAGCTCGGCGAGATCGAGACGCTGCTGGCGGATCGGCCCGGCGTCGGCGCCGCGGCGGTCGTGGCGCGCGCGGACGCCGACGGACTCGTCACGCACCTGGACGCCTACCTCACCGCCGCCGGGGGAGTGGACATCTGCGTCGAGGACGTGCGGGCAGCCGTGGGTCTGCACCTCCCGGTCGCCCTCGTGCCGACCGGCTGGCAGGTGCTGGAGCGCTTCCCGCTGACCCGCAACGGCAAGCTCGACCGCCGCGCCCTCGCACCGATCGCTCCGCCGAAGGCCCGGGCCGGCCGACCGCGCGACTCGGTGGAACAGCGTCTGCTGGCGATCTGGTCCTCGATCCTCGACCAGGACATCTCCTCCCCCGACGCGGACTTCTTCGAGTTCGGGGGACAGTCCCTGCGTGCGATCAAGCTCATGGCCCAGATCAACAACGCCTTCGGCCTGCGCCTGCCGATGTCCGCGGTGTTCAGCGCCCCGACCGTCGCGGCGATGGCGGAGCAGGTGCGCAGGAGCGACGTCCAGGACTCCAACCTGGTCCCGCTGCGCGCCGCCCGCGGACCGCATGAGCAGGCCCCGGTCTTCTGCGTCCACCCCGGCGGCGGCAACACGCTCAGCTACTGGGAACTGGCCCGGCTGATACCGGCGGACCGGTCGGTCTACGGCATCGAGGCCTGGGGTCTGCACGGCAGGCCGCCACAGGACGATTTCGCGGCCATGGCCGAGGAGTACGCGGCGAACATCGCGGCCGTCGGCGATGCCGCTCCCGTGATCATCGGCTGGTGCTTCGGCGGCATCATGGCCTACGCCACGGCCCAGGCGCTGCGCCGTTCCGGGCGCGAGGTGGCGCAGCTGATCATCGTCAACTGCGGCGTCCCCGGTGACGCGGAGAGCGCCCTGGCGCGGCAGCCAGCCGACCACCTCCTGCGCCGCTTCGCCTTCCACTACCAACTGGACCTGCCGGAGGGGCCGCTCGGTCATCTCGGTCATCGGGAACTGCTCAAGGCCCTGCAGGACGTCGGGCGGCTGCCTCCCGACTCCGGTGAGGCGGAGCTGCGGAACCTGCTGGACGTCTACATGACCAACATGACGGCTCTGGACCGCTACTTCGTGCAGGAGCAGGCCGAACTCGGCCGAGCCGACTTCCCGGTGCTGCTGGTGCGCGCCGAGCCGGCCGACGAGCCGCAGGATCCGGACCGTACGTGGGGCTGGGGATCGGTGGTCGGGCCTGAGCTCGGCTTCGCCTCGGTGGCAACGACCCACCACGGCATCATGCGACAGCCCGCGGTGGAGGAACTCGCCGAGCTGATCCAACGGGAGATCGACGCATGACACAGAGCACGGGTTCACCGCCGAGGAAATGAGGACCAGGACATGAACGACGCGACCTCCAGGACACCGGGACCGCGCTCCCTTCTGGGCGCGACTCGGCGGCAGGTGCGGAAACCCAGCGGAGATTCGGTGAACATCGGCTTCCTGCCGGAGTCGCCATCGACCCCCGTCCTCATCACGCCGGCCGGTCCCGGCGTCGACCTGCCCGGCTGGCTGCGCGCGAACCGGGAAGAACTCGAAGCACGGCTGCTGCGGCACGGCGCGGTCCTGCTCCGGGGGTTCCACGCCGGTTCGGTGGAGAAGTTCGAACAGGCCGCCTCGGCGATTTGCGGCACCCTCTTCCCTGAATACGGGGACCTTCCTCGAGAGGGCGAGTCGGCCCGCGTATACAAGTCGACGCCGTATCCGGAAGACCTCTCGATCCTGTTCCACAACGAGAGTTCGCATCTGCCGCAGTGGCCGATGCGGCAGTTCTTCTCGTGCATCGTGGCCCCGCAGTCCGGTGGTCAGACGCCGATCGTCGACTGCCGGACGGTTCTCGCCCGGATGCGTCCGGAGCTGGCCGAGCTCTTCGCCACCAAGAAGCTCCGTTATGTCCGCAACTTCATCGAAGGCGTCGACGTCAGATGGTCGCGCTTCTTCGGCACCGACGATCCCGCCGAGGTCGAGCGCAAGTGCGCCGCGGAGGGGACGAGCTTCGAGTGGACGCCGGACGGAGGCCTGCGGACCTCGCGTCAGGCCGAGGCGGTGCTGCGCCACCCGACGACCGGCGAGTCCGTGTTCTTCAACCAGCTGGCGCTGCACCACCCGTCGTCGCTGGACCCGGAAACGCGCTCCTCGCTGCTGGAGATCTGCGGCGATCAGGGGATGCCGCGCAACGTCTACTGGGGCGACGGCACCGTCATCGACGACGCCCTGGTGGACGAGGTCCGCGACCTGATGGACCGGGAATCGGTCGCCTTCTCCTGGCAGGAGGGTGACGTCCTCGTCATCGACAACATGCTGGTCGCGCACTCGCGCAGTCCCTTCACCGGGCCGCGGAAGATCGTGGTGGCGCTCGGCGACATGACCGGCGAGGCCGTGCCTGCCGTGAGCTGAGCTCGGTTCGAGCTCTCGGCGCGGACCACCTGGGTGGCGCGGCAGGCAGCAGTTCGCCGCGCCGCCATCGCCGCCTGCCTTCGTTCCGGCGGCGATCAGGAATAGCGATATCCCATTACATCGACGCCGGTGTCTCGCCGGCGAGACATGCCCCATGCGAGGCAAATTATTCAGCTGTCGCAACGGTGACGGCTGGTTATCGTCACTGTTACGCTGACGGCCGTTTGATCGATTCATCGGGAGAATCCGTGGCAAATCCGTTCGACGACGAAGAAGGCGCATGCCTGGTTCTGGTGAACGACGAGAACCAGCATTCGCTGTGGCCCGCCTTCAGCGCGGTACCGGCCGGCTGGAGAGTGGTGTACGGCCAGGAAACTCGCAAGAACTGCCTTGAATACGTTTCCGCGCACTGGACGGACATGAGGCCGGCCAGCCTGATCAGGGCGATGGGCGATGAACCGCGCACCATCCGCCTCGGGTAGTTCCTGAGCGAAAAACTTGGAATACCCCGCACTGTCCGCATCATCTTCAAGAATCCAGTGCTCCGAGACCTCGGCGATGCGCACGGCGACCCGGCCGGCGAAAAGGCCTGACCGCACCACAGCCGCGGCGCGTATCCCGACGAGCCGCCGCGTTGCCTCGCCTTGCCACGCAAGCGGAGTGCTCGACACTTCTTCATCCACCCGCCCTCCCTCCGCCGTCTTTCGGGGGCCGAAGGGCGCCACTTCCAAACTTCGTGCCTCATCCACACGAAGTCGCTGATGCCTGCCCGACTGCCGCAGCGATCTCGCGGGAGGCTGCCACAGGGGAAGGTGCCAAGAATGACTTCCGACGCAAGCACGGCGTCGCCACAGGGCCTGTTCCGACGGGCCAAGGTGAACGCCGTCGACGAGCGGACGTTCATCTTCAAACTCTTTGTCGCGTACGCCCTTTGGGCGCTCGGCGTGGCGCTCGCGCTGCTGACCGGGCTGTGGCCGCTGCGGGTGCTGGGTGTCCTATTGATCGGCGCGATGTACGCACACTGGCTGGAACTGCAACACCAGTGCCTGCACCACTCGGCATTCCGGCGCGCCCGCCTGCACCGGATCGCCGGCGTCCCGCTGGGCGTGCCCATGCTGGTTTCGTACAGCCATTACCGCGTCCTGCATCTGCAGCACCACCGCCATCTGGGCACCGACCAGGACTCGGAGTTCTTCGGCTTCGACTCGCGTCAGCCCGTCACCTGGGGGGCGCTGGTCCGCGAGGCCCTGGCCTTCGGCCGGCTGGGTGGCGCGGTCGCGGACGTCGTGCGCGCCTGGACCGGTTCCTGGACCTACGGCTCCGGCCAGATAGCACCGGCCCGCAAGCGTGAAGTAATCGCCGAATACCGGCTGTTCAGCCTGCCGATCCTCGCGGCCGTCGCGCTCACCGCGCTCGGCCAGGGCGAACCGGTGCTGTGGGTGTGGCTGTTGCCCTTGCTGGTCGCGGTGCCCCTGCACTTCCTGGTCGAACTGCCCGAGCACATCATGTGCGACAACTACAGCACCGACGTGCTGACCAACACCCGCTCCATCACCGGCAGTTGGTTCAGCACCTGGTACACCAACGGCAACAACCTGCACATCGAGCACCACGCGGCCATGGTCGTCCCGATCAACCAGCTCCGCGAGCGCCACGACCTGACGCTGTCGTACGCGAAGCACACCTCTCCCAGCTATCCGCAGTTCTTCCGCGCCATCGCCAGGGAGGCCGCCGCCAACGGCCGGAAGGCCCGTGCACAGGCCGGCACCCGTGCCGAGTAGCACACGTCGCGCATGCATGGGACGCACTCACGAAGGTAGGACGGCATGAGTGACACCTCGGAGCGGCTGCGCGAGCAGTCCCCCGCCCAGAACGCCCTGCACACGCGGCGGCCTGAGGAGCGCACCGCGGCGGCGCCGGGCGGGATCACCGGGCGCCCGGCGGGCACGGGCGCCCCCTTGTCCTTCGCACAGCAGCGCCTGTGGTTCCTGGACCAGCTCGGCTCCGGGAACGCGGCGTACAACCTGCCGTACGCGCTGCGGCTGTCGGGTCCGGCGGACCTGGACACGGCGGTGCGGGCCTTCCAAGCCCTGGTGCGGCGGCACGAGACCCTGCGGACCACCTGTCCCTCGGTCGACGGCGAGCCGGCGCAGACCATCGCCCCGGTGGACGCCCACGTCTGGGAGCCCCGGGTCGTCGACCTGCGCGGCGCGGACGACGCCGAGGAGCAGGCGCGGCGGCTCGCAGCCCAGGACGCGCCGGCGCCGTTCGACCTCGGCCGGGGTCCGCTGCTGAGGGTGACGCTGGTGGCGCTCACCGAGCGGGAAACCGTCGCGCTGATCAACCTGCACCGCATCGTCGCCGACGACTGGTCGATGACGGTGCTGACGGACGAGTTCTGCCGCCTGTACGACGCCTTCCGCACCGGCGGCGCCGATCCGCTGCCGCCGCTCGCCGTCCAGTACGCCGACTACGCCCACTGGCAGCGCGAGCAGTTCACGGGCGGTGCGGCGAACCGGGTGGCGCACGGGCTGGCGCACTGGCGTGAGCGGTTCAGCGGCGAGCTGCCCAGTCTGCGGCTGCCGACCGACCGCACCCGGCCGACCGAGCAGACGTACGCGGGCCGGACCCGGTCCTTCACCCTGCCCGCCGAACTGACCGCCGGGCTCAGGGAATTGGGCAGCACCGCGGACGCCGGCCCGTTCGTGACGCTGCTCGCCGGATACACGGCCCTGCTGCACCGCTATTCGGGCCAGGACGACATCGTCGTGGGCACGTCCGTGGCCGGCCGTGACCGGCCGGAGACCGAACCGCTCGTCGGTCCCATGGCGAACACGCTGGCCCTGCGCACGGACCTGTCGGGCGACCCGACCTTCCGTGAGCTGCTCGCACGTACCCGGCAGGCGTGCCTGGCGGACTTCGCCCATCAGGACGTTCCCTTCGCGCGCGTGCTCGAGGAGGTACGCCCGGAGCGCGACCTCAGCCGCGCCCCGCTGTTCCAGACGACGCTGTCGCTGCACGACGCCCCGCGGCCCGCACCGGAACCGGAGGGGCTGCGCGTCAGCCCGTTCGAGGGCGAAGGCCGGACCACGGCGCTGTACGACCTGAGCCTGCATGTCGTCGACGAGGGCGACCGGCTGCGCTGCGAATGGGAGTTCAACGTCGACCTGTTCGCCGACGCCACCATCGAGCGGATGGCCGCCCATTTCGAACGGCTGTTGCTCGGCGCCGTGGCGGACTCCGATCTGCCGCTGTCCCTGCTGCCGCTGCTCTCGGAGCCGGAGCGGGCCGAGCTTCTGAACCGGGACAACCTGGTCTCCGTCGAGGTCGCCCCCGACACGTGTGTGCACCACCTGTTCGAGGAGCACGTCCGCGCCACCCCCGACGCCGTGGCCGTGGTGGACGGAGAGGACCGGGTCAGCTATCGCGAACTCGACCGGCGGGCCGGGATCATCGCCGCCCGGCTGCGCGCGCTCGGCGTCGGCCCGGAGTCCCGGGTGGGGCTCTGCGCGCCGCGCTGCCCCGACTCGGTGGCGGCCCTGCTCGGCGTCCTCAAGGCGGGCGGCGCGTACGTGCCGCTGGATCCGGCCCACCCGGTGGACCGCCTGAGCTACGTGCTCTCGGACGCCTCCGTACGCCTGCTCCTGACCCGCCACGACGTGGTGGCCTCGGTACCCGGGCTCACCGAAGGGGTCAGCGTCGGCTACGTCGACGACTGGCTCGCCGAGGGCGCCGTTGCGGCGCAGGACGAGCCGGCCGCCGTCCCGCCGGTGCGGCCCGCCGAACCGAACGCGGACAACCTGGCGTTCCTCGTGTACACCTCGGGCTCGACCGGCCGGGCCAAGGGGGCGATGCTCACCCATGGCGCCCTGATGAGCGCCTTCCGCTCCTGGGAGCGGGTCTACGGCCTGGGCACGGTGGTGCGCCGGCATCTCCAGGCCGCGAACATCGCCTTCGACGTGTTCACCGGCGACATGGTCCGCGCGCTGTGCTCCGGCGGCACGCTGGTGCTCTGCCACCGTGAGGCGCTGCTGGATCCGGCGCGGCTGTACACGCTGCTCCAGCGGGAGCGGATCGACTTCGCCGACCTCGTCCCGGTCGTCATCCGCCGGCTCAGCGCCCATGTGGCCGAGCAGGGGCGGATGCTGGACAACTTCAAGGTGCTGGCCGTCGGCGCGGACATCTGGTTCATGCAGGACTACTGGAACCTGGCGAAGCTGTGTCCTCCCCGCACCCGTCTGGTCAACTCGTACGGCGTCACCGAATCGACCGTGGACAGCAGCCTGTTCGAGACTCCGATGCCCGAGCGCGGTGACGAGGAGCCGGTGCCGATCGGACGCCCGCTGCCCAACACCCAGTTCTACGTGCTCGACAACCGGCTCCAGCCGGTGCCCATTGGAGTGAACGGCACCCTCTACGTCGGCGGCCTGGCCCTGGCCCGCGGCTACGTGGGGCGCCCCGAGCTCACCGCCGAGCGGTTCCTCGCGCACCCCTTCTCGGAGAGGCCGGGAGCCCGCCTGTACAACACCGGCGACCTGGCGCGGATGCTTCCCACGGGTGACGTGGAGGTGCTGGGCCGGGTGGACCGGCAGGTCAAGCTGCGCGGGTTCCGGATCGAGCTGGAGGAGGTCGAGTCGGTGCTCGGCCAGCACCCGGACGCCCAGGACGCCGCCGTGATCGTCCGGGAGGACGCCCTGGGTGAGCGGCGCCTGGCCGGCTATGTCGAGCCGCGAGCGGGACGCAGCCCCGACCCGGTCGCTCTTCTGCAGTACCTGCGCACCCAACTGCCGTACTACATGGTGCCGTCCACCATCACGCTGCTCGAACGGATGCCTGTGAACGCGAACGGCAAGCACGACCGCAAGGCCCTGCCCGCTCCGGCGCCCGTGGCGGATGCGGTCGAGCGGCCTGCCGCCGGGTTCGCCACCGCCACGCAGGAGCGCGTGGCGCGGATCTGGTCAGAGGCGCTGGGGGCCGACGTGGTCACCGCCGAGGACGACTTCTTCCAGCTCGGCGGAGACAGCATGCTGACGGTGCGGGTCCTGTTCGCACTGCGCCGAGCTTTCGGCGTGGACCTGCCACTGATCACCCTGTTCGCGGCGACGACGGTGGAGGAGCTGGCCCACCGCGTCGACCTCGCCGCGTCGACACCCGCCTGATCCGGGGCCCTCCCGGGGCCCGTCCCCGGGAGGGAGCACCGCAGGCGGGCCGGCTGACGGGCGCGACCGGCTTCCTCGGCGTCGGATCCGGTACGAGGCAGGCGAGCGGTTCGCTCGCCATGAGAAGACCGTGTTCATCGCGAAGGATCTGCGGGTGAGTGAGCGGTCGGTGGAACGCCGGCGCCGTGCCTGGCGGGAGGGTGGGATGGACGCTCTCGCCTCGGCGGGACCGCCGAAACCTCCCAAACCGTCCGATGGCCAGTTCGCCGAGCTGGAGCAGGAGTTGGCCTCGGCGCGGGTCGGCCACTCGGCCGACAGCCGGCACTTCGGCGGGTCGGCCCCGGCGCGGGCACGGTGGATCCGCACCCTGGCCGGGCGACCGCGGCGGCATGGGAAGGACCAGGGTCAGATCGTGCGCTGGTCGGGCGCGTCGGCGCCGCACGCGTCCTGCAGCCGCTTGAGATAGGTCAAGCCGGTCATGACCTCGTCCGTCGGCAGTCCGAAGTCGATGAGACACGCGATCTCGTCCACGCCGAGCTCCGCGAGCCGCGCCACGACCTGCTCGCCCTTGTCGACCGAGCCGAGCAGGCCGACGTTGTCGAAGTAGTGCTCGAAGGCCCGCTCGACGAGCATGTCGATCTCGTCCGGCTCCAGATCCCCGGTGCTGAGGTCCGACGTCAGGATGAGCCCGAGTGAGCTGCGCATGTAGTCGCTCAGCGAAGGCCGGACCAACTCTCGGACCCTGTCGGTGTCCTCGCCGAGGTACGTGTGCACCATCACCGCGACGTGGCCCGGCCAGCCGGCGTCGGCCGCGGCCTTCCGGTACTCGGCGATGTTGTGCGCCAGCTGTTCGGGACTCTGGCCGAGCAGGTGGGTGAGGAGCCCGGCTCCGATCCGGCCGGCGCTCCGGAAGGTCTCGACGTCGCCGACACTGGCGACCCAGATCGGCAGGTCGGTCTGGACCGGCGGCGGGAACGACCGCACCTTCACCAGGTTCCCCGCGCCATCGGTGACCTCGATCGCCTCGCCGCGCCACAGGGCACGCACCTGCTCGATCCGCTCGTACATCTCCGTCCGGCGGTCCTTGTAGGCGGCCGGATTCAGGGCGAAGTCGACGGCGTGCCAGCCGGAGGCGAAGGACACCCCGACTCGGCCCCGGGAGATGTTGTCCACGACAGACCACTCCTCGGCGATCCGCAGCGCGTGGTGCAACGGTGCCACGACGCTGCCCGCCCGGATCTTGACACGCTCCGTGGTCGCGGCGATCGCCGCACTGGTCACCGAGGGGTTCGGATAGGTCCCACCGAAGGGGTGGAAATGGCGTTCCGGGGTCCACACCGCCGCCAAGCCGTTCTCGTCGGCGAAGCGGGCGCCTTCGAGCAACAACCGGTACCGGTCGGCCTCGGCGCCTCCGCTGTCGTTGGCGAAATAGAACAGGCTGAGATCCATTGTGCGTTCTCCCCAGCGGATACGGGTTCGGAGGGTGTGGCGAATATCGGTCGGTAAATGCGCCCGCTCCTGATTCATAGCACCCTCGTTCTTCGCGGACACACTCACCGCGGACCGCGGTGGATAACGGCCGACGGAGTGTTGTCTCGCCGGCGAGACACGCCCACGATGGAAACGTCCTTCGGGAAATCAGGTTTCGTTCACACAGGAGAGCCGTGGCCAATCCGTTCGAAGACGAGGAAGGCGTTCATCTGGTCCTGGTCAACGGCGAGGAGCAGTACTCGCTGTGGCCGGCGATCCGTGCCGTGCCCGCCGGCTGGTCGGTCGCGCACGACGCGGACACGCGGGCGAACTGTCTGGAATACGTGTCCGCACACTGGTCGGACATGCGGCCTGCCGGCCTGCGAGAGCTGACCGAACAAGTGCGAGAGGTGGTCAAGTGACGGTCGACAGCGGGTTCCGTAACCCCATGGACGAGCTGGTGGTCGGCAAGGTGCGGGAGCTTCTGGGGAATCCCGACATCGGCGTCGGCGACGACTTCCTGGCCGTCGGCGGCAACTCCATCATCGCCGTCCGCCTCGGCCAGGCGCTCCGCCAGGAGCTCGGGATATCCCGGATCACGGGCATCATCCTCAAGAACCCATTGCTCAGCGACCTCAGCGACGTGCTGAGCGAACTGGTCGGCGAGGCGTCCTGACCAGGTCGTGACGCGCGTGGCTTCGGGACGGAACGGGGATCCGCCGCTACCCCGCCGACCGGGCTCTGTGGTTCGATTCCTCGTGCCAGGTACGTCGCATCAGCATCAGGAAGGCTGAGACGGAAAGCCTGTCTCGCCGGCAAGACATCGAGCCGATGTCACCTTGCGGTGGACGGTTTCCCGGGCCATATGTTCGTGGTTCGGTGACAGCGCCCTCGGCCTACGGCGCTTCGACCTCTTCTGGAATTCGGCGTCATCCCATTCCAGCACGTTGGATGCCGTCGCGGGCTCACGTCGCTGACTTTTTCCAGACTTGACAGATCGGCTGGAGTTCCTTCGTGCCCGGAATGCCGTACAACAATCTTCAGGTCACGTCGGATTCAGACGGTGATCCCTCGACCGGAGGTCATTCCCGAACGGTCGCCGCGTCGTCGGCGCAGCGACGGATGCATTTCTCCTGGATCCTGCGACCGGATGACACCCTGCCGGTGCTGCGGCGCGGGGGGACCTCGTGACGGCGGCCGGAACCCGGCCGTGGACCGGGTTCCTGTTTCCGGGGCAGAGCTCCGAGTACGTCGGCATGGGCGTCGAGCTCCATCGCGAGCACCCGTTGTTCCGCGCGGGCGTCGACCGGCACGCCGATCAGTTCCGCCGGCTCACCGGCGTCGGTCCGCTCGACGTGTTCGCCGACCCGGCCGCCCAGACCCGGGCCGAGCTGCTCCAGCCCGCGGTCTTTCTGCTGCAGGTCGCGTTGGCGGAGTTCTGGACCTCGTGCGGGGTGCGGCCGGACGCGGTGGTCGGCCACAGCCTCGGCGAATACGCGGCTGCCTGTGTGGCGGGGGTGTTCGGCGTCGAGGAAGGACTCGAACTCGTCAGCGCCCGCGGCCGGGCCTTCGCGGCCGTGCCCGGCGCCGGCCGGATGGTCGCCGTGGGCGGTCCTGACCCGGCGGAGCTGGAACGCCTGGTCGCGGCACACGGCGGCGCGGCGTCGGTGGCCGCGTACAACGCCCCGGAGCGGATCGTCGTCTCGGGGACCGACACAGCGATGGGGGAGTTGGTGGCGGCGTTCGAGCGGCGAGGCTGGCTGACGATCCCGCTGGAGACCACCCACGCCTTCCACTCGACGCTGGTCGCCCCGGCCGTCCCGGAGCTGGTCGCGGCGGCGGGCCGGATCCGGCACCGGGCCCCGGCCGTGCCGCTGGCGCTGAACCTCACCGGGGGTTGGGCCGCGGGCGGGGAGCTCGGCGCGGAGTACTGGGGCCGGCAGCTCACCTCACCGGTCAGGTTCATGGCGGGACTCCGGGCACTGATGGACGGCGGTTGCACGGTCTTCCTGGAGGTGGGGCCCGGACGGACGCTGACCACGGCCGGCCGGGCGCAGAGCGGCGGGAGTGAGCTCTGGCTGGCGGGGTTGTCGCCTCGGACACCGGATTCGGTGACGGTCTTGGAGCACCTGACTCGGTTGGAGGAGGCGGGGATTCCGGTCGACTGGGTGAGGTACCACGCGCCGTTCCGTGCGATGGGGCGGGCGGCCGGTGATCGGCCGGGAGCGGATCGGCCGGCTCCGGCGCCGTCCGCCGAGCTGCCGTTCCGGATCGAGCGGGTCGTGATCCACGAGTCGGCGGGCGCTGCCGGATCTGGAGTCGCGGTGGTCCGGCACCGGGTGGGTGGGACGGCGCGAGAGGTCGTCGACGTCTCGGTCGTCGACGACGCCGGCCGGCCGGTCGTCGAGGTCTTCGGGCTCGAGCTCGGGGCGGGGACCGGTGAGGAGGCGGGCGGGCCGGACCAGCTCTCGCCCGAGGAGGCGGAGCGGCTGCTGGCCTCGCTCGACACGCTGACCGAGGACCAATTGCACGCCCTCCTGCCTCTGTGGGCAGGCCCAGCCGCTTCCACCCCCGTCGGATCGACCGAGGAGTGACACGCATGACTGACTACGACCTCCGGAAGAAGCTGGAGGCGGCGCTTCGGGAACGGGCCGGACAGGCGCGCACCGAGCATCCGCTCTCGTACGCGCAGAGCTCACTGTTGATGCTGCATCAGATGGACCCGGACAGCGCGTCCTACAACGTCGCCCTCACCGCCCGGTTCACCGGCGGATTCGACTCCGCCGCGTTCCGCCGCGCGCTGCAGTCGCTCGTCGGGCGGCACGCGGCGCTGCGCACCACCTTCAGCCGGGCGGGCGCCGGGGACGGGGACGTCCCCGCGGGCCGTCAGACCGTTCACGGCTGGCTCGAACCCGACTACGCCGAGCTGGACGCGCATCAGTGGACTGAAGGAGAACTCCAGGAGGCGGTGCGTGCCGCCTATCGCGAGCCGTTCGCCCTCGTGACCGGGTCGCCCATTCGAGCGCGGACATACCGGGTGGCGCCCGGAGAAGCGGTCGTTCTGCTGGCAGCCCACCATGTGGTGTGCGACTTCTGGTCGCTCGGCACCATGCTGGCCGAACTCGAGCAGCTCTACGCCGCCGAGGTCGAACGGCGTCCGGCGGGGCTGTCCGCGCGCAACAAGCCGTACAGCGACTTCGTCGTGTATCAGCGTGAGCTGATCGCCGACGAACGGGGCGCCCGTGCCCGCGCCTACTGGCACGCCCAGCTGTCCGGTCAGTTGGAGCCGGCCGAGTGGCCCCGGTTCGATCTGGACCCGGCGGACGCCGACGGCGGCGGTTCGCTCATGTTCCCCATCCCCGCGAACCTCGCCGCGGACGTGCTCGAGCTGGCCAAGGCGGAAGCGGTCACGCCCTACGTGGTATTGCTGACGGCCTTTCAGGTCCTGGTCGGCCGCTACACCGGCCGGCGTGACGTGCTCGTCGGAAGCCCGTTCGCCGGCCGTACCGACCCGGCGCTGGCCGAATGCGTCGGGAACTTCATGAACCCCGTCGTGCTGCGTGCAGACCTGAGCGACGCGGTCTCGTTCCGCGAGCAGCTCGGCCAAACCCGCCGGACCGTCGCCGAGGCGTTCGAGCACCAGGACTATCCGTTCGAACTGCTCGTCAGCGAGCTGGCGCCGCGCCGGTCCGACGGCCGCAATCCGATCTTCCAGACGATGTTCATCTATCAGAAGTCCGGTCGGCATCCGGCTCACGCCGCCCTCCACGTGGCCGACGAGGGCGCGTCCCCGGCCGCCTGGGCCGGACTGACCGCGGCGCCGTTCCCGCTGGACAAGCAGGACGACCAGCTCGAGCTCACGCTGGAGGTCGTCCACGACGGCGACCGGCTCGTCGGAGTGCTCAAGTACCGCAAGTCCGTCTTCTCCGCCGCCGCGGCCGGCCGTGCCGCTGAGCACTACACGACGCTGTTGCGGGCCGCGGTCGCCGGCCCTGACCGCAGTGTGGCGGATCTGCCGGTTCTGAGCGAGGCCGGGCACGGCGTCGACCGGCACCCCGTGCCGGTGTCCCTCGCGTCG
Organism: Streptomyces sp. NPDC037083; assembly: GCF_055606485.1. Lineage (NCBI taxonomy): Bacteria > Bacillati > Actinomycetota > Actinomycetes > Kitasatosporales > Streptomycetaceae > Streptomyces > Streptomyces sp. NPDC037083. Next base: position 203,061 of record NZ_JBVJSQ010000011.1, read on the forward strand.
GACGACAGCTTGGCGGCCCGCTTCCGGCAGGCCGCGGAGCAGCACGCCCATCGAACGGCAGTGCGCTGCGACGGAGACGAGCTCACGTATGCCGAGCTCGACGAGCTGGCCGGGCGCTGGACGGCCCGGCTGCGGGCGGAGGGCGTCGGGCCGGGCAGCCGGGTCGCCCTCCTGCTCGAGCCCTCCCTCGACACCGTGGCCGCGATCGTCGCGGTCCAGCGGGCCCAGGCGGCCCACGTGGTCCTGGACCCGTCCTGTCCCGTGGCTTGGTGCCGGTCGGTGCTCGAGGACAGCGGAGCGCACGTGGTGCTCACCCAGCCGGACCTGGCCGGTCTGCTGGACGGTGCCGCGGTGCCGGTCCTGGTCATGCCGGAGACCGAGCTGCCGCCGGCCGGCGAGCCCGGCGATCTGCCGCGCGCCGGCGACGTGGCCCACACCGTCTACACCTCCGGCTCGACCGGGACGCCCCAGGGGATCGACATCGAGCACGGCAACGTCCTGACGCTGCTGGAGTCGATGCGCGAGCACGTCGTCATCGACGAGACCGCGGTCGGGGCGTACTTCCACCCGGCCGGTTCCGATCTGTCGCTGTGGGGCACCTTGCTGGCCGGGGCGTGCCTGGTCGTCGTGCCGTCGGGGGCGGCCCGATCGCCCGACCTCTTCCACAGGCTGCTCGTCGAGGAACGGGTCACACACATGGTCCAGACCCCCTCCGCCCTGCACGGCTGGGCCGCCGTGGTCCGGCGGACCGGGGCCGAGGGTCTGGCGCTGAGGCACGTCTTCTCGTGTGGCGAGCCTCTGCCCGCGCCGCTCGCCCGGACCGTCCGCGAGTGGTGCGGGACGCTGTGGAACGTGTACGGCCCGGCCGAGACCACGGTCTGGGCCACTGCGCAGCCCGTGGGGCCCGAAGACTGTGTGGGAGCCGGCGTGCCCGTCGGACTCCCGCTGGCGAACGCCCGGGTCCACGTCCTCGACGAACACGGGCAGCCCGTGCCGCCGGAGTTCACCGGCGAACTGCACATCGGCGGACAGTGCGTCGGCCGGGGCTACGTCAACCAGTCGCAGCTGACGAAGGAACGCTTCCTCGACAGCCCGCTCGAGCCGCAGGGCCGGCTGTACCGCACCGGCGACCTGGCGCGGGTCAACACCCGGGGGCAACTGGAAATCCTGGGACGTGTCGACAACCAGGTGACGATCAGCGGGTTCCGGGTCGAGCTGGAAGGCGTGGAAGCCCAGCTGGACAAGGTGCCCGGTGTCAGAACGTCGACGGCGCTGGCCGTCGGCGCGGGCGTCGACGACAGCCGCCTCGTCGCCTGCGTGATTCCCGAGCCGGGGTGGAACTTGACGGAAAGCGCCCTGAGAGCGGAGTTGCGTTCCACGCTGCCGCCTTACATGGTGCCCACCGCGATCGGGTTCTTCGACGTGTTCCCGCTCGACGCCGGTCAGAAGGTCGACCGCGCGCGACTGGCCGAGCAGTTCGCGAGCGCGGCCGCTCGAACCGGCGTCGCCGGGGCGCCGAGCGACCGCGAGCGCCGGGTGACGGCCGTGTGGCAGCAGGTGCTGCAGCGCCAGGACATCGGCCGCGAGGACAACTTCTTCGATCTCGGCGGCAACTCCATGCTGCTGCTGCAAGCCTACGAACTGCTCGTCGGCGACGCCGCGGACCCGCCGTTGAAGGGGTCCGAGCTGTTCCGCTATCCGACCGTGGCCAGTCTGGCCGCGCGACTCGGCCGTGCCGATGCCGGGCCCGCCGACCTCGGCGGAGGCGGGGGCCGCGACCGGGATCGGACGTCGAGCCGACGCATCCGACTGGCGGACGACACGGTCCGCGACGCGCGCCTGCGGGCCCGGGAGCGGGGAGGGCGCAATGCCTGACGCCGACGAGATCGACGTGACGATCCGGTCGAACGACGTGGCAGTGATCGGGATGTGCGGCCGGTTTCCCGGCGCCCCCGACGTGGACGCGCTCTGGAGCCGGCTGCGGGCCGGGGACGAGCTGCTGACCACCTACACCGACGACGAACTCCTCGCGGCCGGTGTGCCCGAGCGGGTACTCCGCGATCCGCGTTACGTCCGGCGAGCGGCCGTCCTGCCCGACGCCTTCGACTTCGACCCCGAGTTCTTCGGCTATACCCGGCGCGAGGCGAAGCTGATCGATCCCCAGCAGCGGATCATGCTGGAGGTCGCGTGGGAACTGCTCGACACCATCGGCTACTCCGGCGGGGCCGACGGCCAGGCGGTCGGGGTGTTCGCCGGCGCGGCGATGAACACGTACCTGACGAACGTCGTGGCCCGGTCCTGCGACCTGCTGACCTACGACGGCATCGAGCTCATGGTCGCCAACGACAAGGACTATCTGACCACGCGGATCTCCTACAAGCTGGGCCTGAAGGGGCCGAGCGTCGCCGTGCAGACCGCCTGTTCGACATCGTTGGTCGCGGTGCACGTGGCCGCGCAGAGCCTGATCGCGGGGGAGTGCGACATCGCGCTGGCCGGCGGCGTCTCGGTGATCGCCAACCCGTATCCGGGCTATGTGTACCGCGAGGGGATGATGTTCTCCCCGGACGGCCGGTGCCGTCCCTTCGACGCGGACGCCGACGGCACCACGTTCGGCGACGGCGTCGGCCTGGTGGCCCTGAAGCGGCTGGCCGAGGCGATCGAGGACGGCGACCGGATCCTGGCCGTGCTGAAGGGGTCGGCGGTCAACAACGACGGGTCCGACAAGATCGGCTACACCGCCCCGAGCGTCGAAGGGCAGCGGGCGGTGATCGGCGAGGCGCACGCGGTCGCCGGGGTGGACAGCGACACCATCACGTACGTCGAGGCGCACGGGACCGCGACCGCCCTGGGCGACCCCATCGAGTTCACCGCTCTCAGCGAAGCCTTCGTCGACGGCGGAGCCCAGCCCGGACAGTGCGCGCTGGGCTCGGTCAAGGCGAATGTCGGGCACCTGGCCGCCGCCGCCGGGATCACCGGGTTCATCAAGGCGGTGCTGGCCCTGCGGCACCGGGAGATCCCCGGCCACCCGACCTTCACCCGGCCCAACCCGCAGATCGAGCTGGCCGACAGCCCGTTCCACATCAATGCGCTGCCGACGGCATGGCAGCCGGGCCCGACCCCGCGGCGGGCCGCGGTCAGCTCGTTCGCCATCGGCGGCACCAACGTGCACGTCGTGCTGGAGGAGGCGCCACCGCTGCCCGCGCGGCCGACGCCGGACGCCGGTCCCCGGCTGCTCGCGGTGAGCGCCAAGAGCGACCGGGCGCTGCGCGAGCTGGCAGGCCGGCTGGCCGACGCGCTGGCGCGGCCGGACGCCCCCGACCTCGCCGACGCCGACTACACGCTGCGGGCCGGCCGGCGCGGGTTCGCGCATCGCCGCGTGGTCGTCGCGGACGACCACGCCACCGCCGTGGCCGGACTGCGGGCGATCGCCGCCGGGGCCGCGGCGGCGCCGACGGCGGAGGCCGCCCCGTCCGTGTCGTTCCTGTTCGGCGAGGTCCCGGTCGAGGATTTCCGGGTGCTGGCCGAGCGAGTGCCGGCCGTGGCCGACATCGCGCAGCGGTCCATCGACAGCGCCCTGATCCGCGCGCAGAGTCCGCCGGCCGCGCGGGTGACCGCCGGACTGGTGCTCGCGACGCTGTGGGCCGAATCCGGCGCGCGGCCCGACGCCGTCGGCGGCGCCGGAGCCGGTGAAGTCCTCGCGGCCTGCTGCAGCGGGGTCCTCGACGAGACCGAGGCGCTGGCCCTGCTGTCCTGGCGGGCCGGGCTGCTCGACGGCCCGCCGGAGGTGCGGCCGCGGGTCCCGCGCGTCCCGGTCCTGTCGGCCGTCGTGGGCGGCGAGCTGCCCGAGTCGCGAGCCCTCGACCCGCTGCACTGGACTCGGGACGTGTGGGAGGGCGGCCGGCTGGCCGAGGCCTTCGGGGGCCGGACTGCGGACGGGGCGACGGTGGTCGTCATCGGAACCCCGGCCGAACCGCTGCCGGAGGAGTTCGCCCCGGACGGCGGCTCCGAGCCGTCGCCGGTGGCGCGGCTGCTCCACGACGCGGGCCGACTGTGGACCGCGGGTGTCCCGGTGGACTGGTCGGACTGGTCCGGCCAGGAGCCCCACCGGGTCCCGCTGCCGGCACATCCGCTGTATCGCAGCAGGCTGCGACTGGACGAACCGGACCAGGCGCCGCCGGCGGCCCCCGCCGGCCCGCCGCGCGGCGAGGAGCTGAAGCGGCTGCTGGCGAAGCTGTGGACCGAGGTGCTGCGCACCGAGGTCGACCGCTACGACCGGAGCATCTTCGACATCAACGACGACTCGGTGCTCGCCGTGCGGCTCGCCCGCCGGATCGGGACGGAGCTCGGCGTCCCCCTGCCGACGATCGATCTGCTGAAGAACCCGACGATCGACCGCCTGGCGGCGCACCTGGACCGGGTGGGCTGACGTGAACCACGAGGAGAACACCGTGGAGCCACTGCTCCCAGAGGTCGTCGCGCTGGTCGGCGGCTATTTCGACATCCGGCCGGACGCGCTGGATCCGGACGTCTCGTTCACCGAACTCGGTGCGGACTCGATGGCGCTGCTCGGCATGCTGCGGCTGGTCGAGGAACGCTTCGGCCGCAAGGTCTCGCTCCGGCAGCTGTTCGGCGACATCCAGACGCCTGCCGCGCTGGCGGCGCACCTGGCGGCGAACGCGTCGGCCACGACGTCGCCGGAGGCCGCGGCGCCCCCGGCCACCGGTGCTGTGATCACCGCGGCCGTCGACGTGCCGCAGACCCTCGCACCCGTGCCGGCGGCACCCGTTTCCGCCGACACCGTGTCGGCGCCCGGAGCCACGACGGCGGTCGAGCGGCTGATCACCGAACAGCTCGCCGTCATGCGAAGCCAGCTCGAACTCCTGGCGGGCGGTGCCGCCCCGGGCGCCGGACCGGTCGTCGTCGAACCGGCGCCCGCGGCCCGTCCGGCAGGGCGACCGGCCCCATCACGGCCGGCCGCCCCGCTCGCACCCGGTGCGCGCGGCGGAGCCGGCCTCGTGGAGTCGGAAGAGCGTGTCCGGTATCTCAAGGTCCTGGCCGAGCGGTTCGGCAGCAGGACGAAGGGCTCGAAGGAGTTCGCCCAGCGGTTCCGCCCGCTGATCGCCGACAGCCGCTCGTCCATCGGCTTCCGGCCGACGACCAAGGAGATGCTGTACCCGATCGTCGCCGAACGCGGGCAAGGCGCGCGGCTGTGGGACATCGACGGCAACGAGTACGTCGACCTCACCCTGGGTTGGGGCGTCCACCTCCTCGGGCACAACCCGCCCGCCGTCATGACGGCCCTGCGCGAGCGACTGGACCTCGGCTTCGTCATCGCCCCGCGCACCGAGGTGGTCGAGGAGGTCGCCGCCGGCCTGATCGAACTCACCGGCATGGAGCGGGTCGCCTTCCTGAACACCGGCACCGAAGCGGTCATGACCGCCCTGCGCATCGCCCGGACCGCGACCGGCCGCGACGACGTCGTGGTCTTCTCCACCGCCTACCACGGTCACGCGGACAGCGTGCTCGCCGCGGCCTCCTCCGAGAACGGCGTGCGGAGCACCCGGCCGATCACCTCGGGCATCCCGGCGCGCGCGGTGGAGAACGTGCACGTGCTCGAATTCGGCACCGAGGAGGCCCTGGAGTTCATCGACAGGCACGGTCCGCGGCTCGCCGCGGTGATGACCGAGCCGGTGACCCTCCGCACCCCCGGAGTGCAGAACCCAGAGTTCCTGCGCAGGGTTCGGGAGATCACCCGGCGGCACGGCACGAAGCTGATCTTCGACGAGATGGTGACCGGTTTCCGCTGCCACCCGGCCGGTGTCCAGGGGCTCTACGGCATCGAGGCCGACCTGGCCACGTACGGCAAGATCATCGGCGGCGGCATGCCGATCGGTGTGATCGCCGGCCGGGGCGGGATCATGGACACGATCGACGGCGGCGTGTGGGACTTCGGCGACGGCTCCCGCCCGACCACGGAGTCCACCTTCTTCGCCGGCACGTTCAGTCAGCATCCGATGACCATGGTGGCGGCCCGAGCGGTTGTGAACCGCCTTCGCAGCGAGGGCCCGGCCCTGCAGCGGGACCTCGATCGCAAGACCGAGGTGTTCGTCGACCGGCTGAGCGCCGACTTCCGCGACCTCGACGTGCCGATCGAGGTCCGCCGGTTCTCCTCGTTCTTCCGGTTCGAGCACGAACAGAACATGGACCCCCTGTACCTCAACCTGCTCGACCGCGGCGTGTTCGTCTGGGAGCTGCGCAACTTCTTCCTGTCCACCGCGCACGAGCAGGCCGACCTCGACCACATCCGGGCAGCGGTCCGCGACTCGATCACCGAGCTGCGGGAGCACGGTGTGCTCGGCGCCGGCCGGGCGGCCCCGGCCGGGGCCGTGGTGTCGCCGCCCGCGCCGCGCAGCACCCTCGCGCAGCGGCAGCAGGCGGCACTGGACGAGGGCGGTGTGCCGGCATATCAGATGTCCGTCGGCTTCTGGCTGGACGGCCGGCTGGACCGGGACGCGCTGCGCGGCGCCGTGCAGGGCCTGGTCGCGCGGCACGAGACCTTGCGGACCACGCTCGCTGCCGACGGCGTGACGCTCGTCGTGCATCCTGCCGCGGAGACGGTGCTGGACGAGGTTCTGACCGAACACGTCTGCCCGGATGACGAGGACCTCGACCGCTTCCGGCAGTCCTGGGCCGAGCAGCGGCTCGATCTCGCGGCCGGGCCGGTGTTCCGCGCCGCGATCGTGCAGACCGCTCCGGAGCGCCATCTGCTGCTGATCTCCGGGGCGCACGCCGCGGTGGACGGCTGGTCGTTCAGCGTCCTGGTCGACGACCTCGTCGCGCTGTACAACGCCGGCTGTCAGGATGTCAGGCCCCTGCTGCCGCCCGCGGCGCAGTTCCGGGACTACGTCGCGTGGCACGAGCGCGTAGTCGGCGGCCCCGACGCCGCCGAGCACCGGGACTACTGGCGCACTCTGCTCCAGGGCGCGGCGGCTCCGGAGCTGCCCGGGTCCGGAACGTCCGGGCCCTTCCCCTACCGGGCGGTGCGGCACAGCGTCCGGCTCGACTCCGAGTTCTGCGACCGGATGCGCGGCACCGCCCGAGAGCAGGGCGCGACAGTGTTCGCCTACCTGATCGCGGCCTGGGGCGCCGTGCTGCACCAGGTGACGGGGCAGGACGACATCGTCGTCCCGGTCCTGGCCGCCCGCCGCCCGCCGGAGCTGGACCAGGTGGTCGGGTACTGCTCGAACCTGCTGCCGCTGCGTCTGCGACGGACGGCGGACGTCCTGGCCGCGGACTACGTGGCCGACGTCATGGAACACCTCGTGACCGGGCTCGAGACCCAGGACCACCCCTTCGCCGACCTGATCACGGAGCTCACGCCCGGAAGCGGCTTGCGCGCCGACCTGCTCGCGACGTCCATCTCGTTCTACCGCCGAGTGTCGCCGCCCCCGATGGACGGGCTCACGGTGTCGGAGGCCGACCCGCTGCCGATCACTCACACCGGCCACCCCCTGGCGCTGAACATCATCGAGGGCGCGGACGGCTTCCGGTGCGACTTCGAGATCGCGACGGACGTCGTCGCCCCCGACCTCACCGCCGACGTCGCGCGCCGCTACCAGAACCTGCTCGCCGGCCTGGTCGCGCACGGCGAGCGCCCACTGGCCCAACTGGACCGGCCCGACCATGACGACCTCTGAGCACCACCCCGGACACGACCACGACAGCCCTCGGACAAACGGGAGCCGAAAGACCATGATCACGGCAGGCTTGAAACTCACGCAAAGCGGCGGCATCGCGATCCTCGACGAGGACCGTCTGGTGTTCAACGTCGAGATGCAGAAGATCGCCAACGGCGCCCGGTACAGCAACGTCGACGAACTCGACGACCTGGTCGGCGTCATGGACAAGTTCGGCCTCAAGGTCGGCGACGTCGGCACGTGGGCGTTGGACGGCTGGGACGGCGCCGCCGACGGCCGCGTCAAGGTGCTCGCCGGCGGGATCCGGACCGAGGTCCTGGTCGCCCCCTACCGGGAGACCGACCTGGTGCCCGACCCGGCGCTGCCGGGCCACCGCGGCCGGATCGTGATCGGCGGCCAGGCGCTGGACTACGACAGCTACGTCCACGTCGCCGGCCACCTGGCCTCGGCCTACTGCACCAGCCCGTTCGCGCGCCGCGGCGAGCCCTCGATGGTGCTGGTCTGGGACGGCGGCTGCTTCCCGCGGCTGTACTGCGTGGACGCCGACGGCCGGATCGAGGCCGGCGGCGAGGCGTTCCCGCTCATCGGCCACACCTACTCGATGACCTCGCAGTACTGGGGCCCGTTCAAGCGGCAGAACAAGTCGAAGAACGTCGACGACCTCTCCGTGGCCGGGAAGATGATGGCGTACATCGCCCTGGGCACCTCGCGGGAGCGGATCAAGCAGATCTTCCGCGAGGAGTTCTTCGAGTTCTTCGACGCCGACTCGCCGCGGGTGCGGGAGTACCGGCGGGCCATCATCGGGTGCGGCAGCACCGGTGAGCCGTCGCACGCCTACGTGCACCAGTTCCTCTCCGCCGTGCAGGCCCGCACCGCCGCGCTCGGGATCTCCGACGAGGACGTACTGGCCAGCGTCCACGCCTTCCTCGAGGAACTGCTGATCGACCGGGTGACCAAGAAGATCCAGGCGTGGAAGGGCGGCGGCGCCTGGAACCTGTGCTTCGCCGGCGGCTGCGCGCTGAACATCAAGTGGAACAGCGCCCTGCGCTCCCACCCGACGATCAAGGCCATGTGGGTGCCGCCGTTCCCGGACGACTCCGGCGTCGCCATCGGCACGGCCTGCCTGGCCGCGGCCGGCGGCTCCGGGCTCCGGCCGATCCAGTGGGGCCCCCGGCTGGGCCCGGCTCTCGAACCGACGCCGGACGTGCCGCGCGGCTGGAGCACGTCGCCCTGCACGCCGGAGGAACTGGCGCAGATCCTGTACACCACAGGCCAGCCCGCGGTCGTGCTCGACGGCCGTGCTGAACTGGGACCCCGCGCGCTCGGCGGACGCAGCATCATCGCATCAGCGGTCGAGGCGTCGATGAAGAGGCTCCTGAACGACGTGAAGAGCCGGGAGCACTACCGGCCGGTCGCGCCCATCTGCCTCGAAGAGCATGCCCCGACCGTCTTCAACCCGGGCACGCCGGACCCGTACATGCTGTTCGAACACTGGGTCCGTCCCGAGTGGATCGACCGAGTCCCGGCCGTCATGCACCTGGACGGCACCGCACGGCTGCAGACCGTCAACGCCTCCGACGACCCGAACCTGCACGCCATCCTGCGCGAGTACTACAAGTGCAGCGGCATACCGGTCCTGTGCAACACGAGCGCGAACTACAACGGCCGCAGCTTCTTCCCCGACGTCGCCTCAGCGATCGAGTGGGGCCAGCTCGACCTGGTGTGGAGCGAGGGCGTCCTGTACCGGCGGGAAGACTCGTCGTTCTGACTGGGCGCCAGATCTGGGCAGTTGGTCGTTCATGCCGTGGCAGGCTCCTCGCCAGGCGGGTGTCGTTTCGTCCGTCATGCGCTTGGCGAGGTCGTGACCGAGGCGATGTGGATGACGGCTTCGGAGCGGGTGGTGAGGGTCTCGTAGTCGCGGGAACGTGAAAGCCGCGGTGACGAGGATGCGTGAAATCGGGTCTGGTCGGCATTTCGTGACGGTCACGGTCACGTAGTTCTCGGCGTCTGTGAACGGCCACGATATTCCGCATGGGAAGTTCATGGACTTCCCATGCGGATATCGAACGCACTTCCGTGATTTTCCGGTCCTACCGGCGCGGCGGCGCACACTCGGAGCCATCCGACAGATGCGGCCGTGGTCCGTTGGCGTCGGTCAGTAGCCGATGGTGAAGCGGCGTTGGACGAAGCGCGGCAGTTCGACCTCGTCGACAAGGGCGACGGCGGCGTCCTCCATGGAGATACGGCTGCGCCCTTCCGCGTCGAGTACCGGCTGGTCGCCACCGATTCGGAACCGGCCCGTGCGTTCGCCGGGTGCGATGCCCTCCGCGGGGCTGAAGTAGGTCCACAGCCGGTTGGAGGTGCGCAGGACGTTCAGGGCGTCGCGGTGGCCACGCACCGCGGCGGCGTACTCCCTCGGCAGGCCGATCTCGTCGAGGGTTTCGTGCAGGAGTTCGTCGGAGTCGGCCCGTACGACTCCGGGCTCGATCTCCAGGCTGCCGGCACCGCCGATGACGATGAGCCGGGTCCGTGGATGACTTTCCAGCGCCACACGAGCGTGCGCGCCGCCCGGGAGTGCCTCCCCCTGGGGAATCGCAGGATGCTCAATCCGCCGTCAATGGGTAAATACTGGCCCTCGGCAGCGTCGTGATGGGCTGCGGGAATGCCTGGCCATGAGGGTTCTGTCCGCGTTGAAGGACGTGCTGTTCCCGGATGCCGTGGGGATGGTGCTGGACCGGTTGCCCGAGGCGGGCGGGGTGGTTGTGACCGAAGCCCACGGCGTCGTACCGGAGTTGACGTGTCCGGACTGCGCCACCGTCTCGCGCCGGGTGCACAGCCGATACGGACGACGGCTCGCCGCGTACCCGGTCGGCGGGTGCAGCGTGGTGGTGAAGCTGAAGGTCCGGCGATTCTTCTGCGACGCCGCTGGCTGCGGACGGCGCACCTTCGTCGAGCAGGTGGAGGGCCTGACCACGCGTTACGCCCGTGCCGGGCCCGGCGTGAAGGCGTTGTGGAAGTCCGTTGCGCTCGCCGCGGGCGGCCGGCCGGGTATACGGCTGTGCCGCTCGCCGGCTGTACCCACCGGCCGGGCCCGGCTGCTCGGCCAGCTGCACGCACCCGATGTTCCCGCCCGGAGCCCACGGGTGCTGGGAGTCGACGACTTCGCCTTCCGTTGCTCGCGCACCTACGGAACCATCCTGGTCGACGTTGAGACCTCCACCCCCATCGACCTGTTGCCCGACCCCACCAGCGAGACGCTCGCCGCCTGGCTCGCCGCACACCCCGGCGCCGAGATCATCTGTCGCCGGCTGCTGGAGCAGGCCGCGCCGGCCGAGGGCGAGACGGCGCTTGAGGAGATGGGGGAGCCGACCGCGTGGAGCGTGGACGGCAAGGCCCTCCAGGGCGCCCAAGGCATGAACGACACACTGCCCAGATCAAACGCCCTCTGCGTACGAACGCCTCGCCACCGTCATGAGTCCGCTCTCCTGCCCAGCACGGGCCGGGGCGCGACGGCCTCGGCACCGAGCTGGGCCGCGAGCTCCCCGATCGACCGCTCTTCGAAGAACGCCCGCAGCCTCAGCTCACGGCCCATGACGGCGCGCACCCGACCGATGACGATCATGGCGAGCAGCGAATCGCCGCCCAGATCGAAGAAGTTGTCGTCGACGCCCGCCTGCGGAACGCCGATCACCTCGGCCACGATCTGGCACAGCTGCCCTTCACGGGGGTCGGCGGACGCCGAGACGTTTCGGACGGTGTCCGGCACGGTGCTCGACGGCGCGCCGCCCGACAGCGTCCTGCGGTCCACCTTCCCGTCGGGCGTGGTCGGAAGAGCGGCGAGAACCTGCACCCGGTCGGGCAACAGCGCGGAAGGGAGCCTGCCGCGCAGGAACTCCCGGACGGTGGCGGGCGTCAGCGCGTCCTGGCCTCCGTCGCCGGGCACGACGTACGCCACCAGTTCGGCCATGCGGGTGCCGGCCCCGGTCGCCACGACCGCGGCGTGGGCGATGGCGGGGTGCCCGAGCAGCACGCCCTCCACCTCAGCCGGCTCCATGCGCAGGCCGCGGATCTTGACCTGGTCGTCGACGCGCCCCCACAGCTCCAACTGCCCGTCGGGACGCAGTCGGCCCCTGTCGCCGGTGCGGTACATGCGCTGTCCGGGGACAGGGCTGAAGGGGTCGGCCACGAATCGCTCGCTGGTGTGCGCCGGCTGTCCCGCATACCCCTGGGCCACGCCGAGTCCACCGACGCAGATCTCCCCGACGAACGTGGGCGGCAGCAACTGCAACTGGTCGTCGACGACGTAGATCCGGGACGTACCGGCCGCGCGCCCGGCCACCGGCTTCGGGTGTTCGCGAATCTCCGCCCTGGCCGACTCGACGGTGCACTCGTTGAGGCCGTACGCGTGGAACGCGAGCAGCCCGGGTTGGTCGTGCAGGCGCCGCCACAGCCGGTCGGACGGGCTCTCGCCACCGATCACCACGATCTTCGGCGGGTGCGGGAGCGTCAGGAGGCCGTCGTCGACCAGCATTTCCAGCGAGCCGCTTGCACAGTCGAGCACATCGATCGCCGTTTCGGGATCCGTTCCACGGGCGAGGAGCTGATACGGGTCCGTTCGCTCCTCTTCGTCGATCAGCAGCAACCGGTGCCCGAAGGCGATCATGCCGAGACAATGGTTGACGAACACGCCGGAGGTCAGGGAACTCAGCGCACCGACATTCACCTGACGGCCTTCGGGCAACCGTGCGTACAGCGGCGCCAGTTGGGTGGTGGCGAGCGCGAGAAGGCTCGCCTGATCGATGACCACACCCCTCGGCTGTCCTGTGGAACCCGGTGTGAAGACCACGTAGGCCGGAGCGGCGGCCGGGCGACGCGCGAAGCCGCCGTCGGCCGGATCGTCTCCGGAGGTCTTCTCCGCGTCCGCCAGGAGGGCGGCCGCCGAGACGGCCTCCACCTCGGCGAACGCCTCGTCCGCGATGACGAGAGCGATGCCCGCCTCCTTGAGGAGCAGGCGGCGGCGGAACTCGGGCTGTTGCGGATCCAGCAGCAGGAAGGCGCCGCCCGCGCACCAGGTGGCGAGCATCGCGACGATCAGATCGCTGCGCCTGTCCAGGCAGATTCCCACCATGGTGCCGGTCCGCACGCCGCGAGCCTCGAGGCCCGCGGCCATTGTCCGTGCCCGGCCGGCCAGTTCGGCGAAGGTGAGCCGCGCGCCGTCCGCGACGACTGCCTCCCGTTCGGGCACGGTGGCCGCGGTCAGTTCGAAAAGGTCCCACGTGGACGTGGGTTCCGAGGGAGTACGGCCGCCCTCCGGTTCACCGCTCGCGCCGAGCGCCAGCGTTTCCGTGAGTGCGGACTGGTCGAGCAGCGGGATGCTGCCGAGCGCGACATCGGGTTGCCGGCTGAGTGAGACCAGCAGGTCGCCGTAGGCCTCGGCGAACCGCTGCATGGCGGCCTCGGAGAACCGCTGGCGGTTGAATTCGACGTTGAGTGAGACTTCGCCTGCCAGTCGCTGTACGTCCAGCGACAGGTCGAACTGAAGCCCCGACAATTCCGCAGGCTCCGGCAGGAGCGTCACCTGGAGATCTTCGAGTGCCCATACGTCGCTCAGGTCGAGCATGCCATAGGTGATGGCAGCCTGGAACAGGGGGTTGCGGTCGGCATCACGCTCGGGAGCCAGTGCGCCCACCACCACCTCGAACGGAACGTCCTGGTAGTCCAGTGCGTCGTGAATCGTTTCGCTCACGAGATCGAGAAGCTGATCGAAGGTCAGTGCCGAATCCACCTGGCAGCGCAGTGCCACCGTATTGGAGAAGAATCCGATCGTTCCGAAGAGTTCTGCGCTCGGTCGGCCGAGCGTCTGCGTTCCGACCGATATGTCGCTCGTTCCCGCCCAACGTTGCAGCAGAACGAAGTATACGGACAGCAGGCCGGCGAACGGGGTCACCGAGCGAGCCCGGCAGAATTCTTCGAATTCTGTCACCACATTCTGCGGGACGGCGATCGGCAACCTCGCTCCGATCATTCTGCCGGGGCTGTCCTCTCCGTCCTCGGGCATCGACGCCGGCTGAATACCTGCCAGCTGGCCACGCCAGTAGTCCAGGGCGGCCTCATCCACCTTGGAGGCGTTCTCCGTCAGGCAGAAGTCGGCGTACTGTGCGGCCGGCACCGCGAAGGCGGGCGCGTGTGGGTCTGCGTAGGCAAGACCGAGTTCTTCGGCGAACACCTTCCCGGAAATTTCGTCCGTGATGATGTGGTGGAACGCGAAGACCACCAGGTGGAGGCTCGGCGATATCCGTATCACCGACGTTCGCCAGAGCGGGCCCGACGAAATGTCGAACGGGAGGTCGACGAACCTCCTGGCCTCGGCGTCCGCCCACGCTCGGCGCTCGTCCTGCGAGTCGCCCTCGGCCTCCACGAGGTCGATTCTGACCGGCTGCGTGGCGTCGCCGTCCTCGTCGTGCACCACTTGAAAGACTTCGCCGCCGCGCTCCAGGAATGTGGTTCGAAGCGCCTCGTGCCTGCTGCGCAGCACCTGAAGCGCGCGCTCCAGCCTGTCTGTCGAGAGGTCTCCACCGACGGTGAGAACCGGCCTCCAGACGTCGGACGAGTTGTTCGGTCGCATCACCGAGGAGAAGTACATCCTGCGCTGCGGTGATGAGGCGGGAACCATACGCGAACGACGCTTGCCCGCGAGACTGTCACCCTCAAGATCCGGCATGTCCAGCCCATGTGTGTGACGTATTCGGGGCACGGAAGCCCTCCCCTATCGATCGGCCGTTCCTCCGGTAGCACCTTATTTTCAGGCTCGATCAACGCAATCGTTCGAGCGTGTGCCGGACGGTCTCACTCGCCGGACCCGAACATGACGCCTCTCCGGGGTGATATCCAGCCCTGGCGGGGGTAGTTCGCTCCGCTCACGTGTCTCGCCGGCGAGACACCGCCAGGACGCAGACGCACTATCGCACCGATCGGCCGGGAACATGGCGAATTGTCCGATGGGCGGCACGGAGCGGCGCAGAAATGGGTGATGTAAATGGGGGAGTCGGTGCCAGAGGGATTTTGCTTAAAGAAAACCTCTTATCGATGAACGGCTCCTCGACCCGCGTGAGCTCTCGCGCTCGTGTCGATCCTGAGCCAGTAGCGATATGTGAGTGCGGGCGGCAGTCGACCCGTCCCCGTGTCGTAGCGGCCGGCCCGCATGTCGCGCACAATTACGCCGTGGATGACGTCCAACTGTTACGGTTGGCCAATACAGGCGAAAGCATCAACCAACGGGGGATCGTTGCGCACTGCTATCCTAACAAAGAGGACAAACGAGACAACTGCGCGGAATGTTGCAACGGCAAGCACTGCGGGACAGCTGCTGAGTATGGGCGTGCAGTTCCACAAGTCCGGCTTGTCGTTCACATCCAGGCAGAGCCTCAATATGTGGGAGCAAGTCGGGACCGGACTGCTCTCTTTCGCGGACTCTTCTACCTGGTGGGTCGCCGACTGGCTGGTTTATGGCGAATCCGAGTTCCAGGACCGTTACCACGAAGCCGTCAAGCGGACGTCGCTCAGCTACCAGACGCTTCGTAACTACACGTGGGTCGCGCGCAAGTTCCCGCTGACCCGCAGGCGGCAGAATCTGAGCTTCAGTCATCACCTTGAAGTGGTGGCGCTCGATCAGCCGGAACAGGACTACTGGCTGAGGAAAGCGGAAGCGATGGGCTGGAGCAGAAACAAGCTTCGCGGGGAGGTTCGTAGCAGCCTCCGCGCGCGGCAGAGCGAGGTGACCGAGTCTGAGAGCCGCGCTGAGCTGGACAAAGTCGGTCCCGCCGAGGCCGGTTCGGCTTCGGAGCAGGTCGAGCCCGCCGCGACCGGATCCGGCTCGGGTCCGGACCGGCGCGATGCCGACCCCTCGCCCGAAGCGGGCCTGCTGCACATTGAACTCCCGGCCGAAATCCTGGCACAGATCCGGACCGCTGCCAGGAAGGAAGGCGCGCCGGTCGAGACCTGGGCGATGGAGATACTGCGGCGGGCTGCCGGCGGATCCTGAGGCGATGACGCCGTCGCACGTCGGGCGACCTCCTTGGTGCCTTCCCGACGTGCGGTGGCCGCCGGTACCGTCCTGAAAGCGAGCCACGGCGAATGTCGTCACTGGCCGTCGGCCAGGCGCAGGTAAAAGCCTTCGGCGTCCTCGAATGGATTCGCCGCAGAATATCCTGAAGAACGAACCTGGCGCCCGGCGCAGAGTCCGCTTGTCCCGCCGGCGGGACACGGTTTTCACCGGCAACACAAACCAGGATTCCTCATTTGTCTGGACGTGTTCAACCGGTGTCCATGATGATGAAGGCGCTGTTGGGCGAATTGCATTCCAAGTATGAGGAACATAAATGACCCTGTCACTGTTGTGCGTACCCTTCGCCGGGAGCGGCGCCGGCTTCTACAGGGCCTGGCCGAACGGCGGTGAGCAGGGTCTTCGGATCGTCCCGTTGCAGATGCCCGGCCGGGAGGAGCGTTTCCTGGACGACCCGTACAGGGACGCCGCGGAGGCGGCCAAGGACCTTGCCGGCGCCGCGCTCCAACTCGTCGGCGGGGCGGAACGAGTGGCGCTCTTCGGGCACAGTCTCGGCGCCGTGCTCGCCTACGAGACGGCTCGTGAACTCCAGGCGCAGGGCTTCACCGCGGTGGAGCACCTCTTCGTGAGCGGGTCCCCCGGTCCCCGGAGCGGTCGCACCGGGCGGACCGCGGAACTCGACGACGACACCTTCGTGGAGCGGGTCGCGGAGCTCGCCGGGTACCGGCACGCGGCACTCGACGACCCCGACCTGCGGGAGGTGCTGCTTCCCTTGCTACGGGCGGACGTGGCCCTGCACGAGGAGTACCGACCCGTTTCGGACGAGCCGTTGACGCTGCCTGTCACCGCCCTGCGCGGGACGGACGACGCCCTGGTGAGCCGGGCGCAGTGCGCGACCTGGGAGGCGGCGACCACCGGGCCGTTCGAGCTGAAGGAACTCGCGGGCGGACACATGTATCTGACCGAGAGAGAACAGGATCTGCTCGCTGTCATCGGCGCCGTGGCGCGAGGCGCCCGCACATGACGCGCGACAGGAAGAGCGCCGCGGGTGCGGCCCTGGAGGGCAGGACCGCGGTGATCACCGGGGCGGGCCGTGGCCTGGGACGCGCCTGTGCGCTGCGGTTCGCGGAAGAGGGAGCCGACCTCGTTCTGCTCGACGTGGGCGAGGACATCGGCGGCGTCCCCTACCCCCTGTCGACGAGCGGTCAGCTCACGCACACCGCCAAGCTCTGCGAGGAGCGCGGCGCGGCGGTGCTGGCGGAGTCCGTCGACGTACGCGGCAGTGTCACGCCGGCTGTCGAGAAGGCGCTCGACCGCTTCGGCCGTATCGATGTCCTCGTCAACAACGCGGGCATAGCCGCCCCTTCGGGAAAAGCCGTCCACGAGATCACCGAGGACGAGTGGCGTCTGATGATCGACGTCGACCTCTCCGGCGCGTGGCGCATGATCAAAGCCGTGGCGCCGACGATGATCGCTCAGCGGCGGGGCAGCGTCATCAACGTCTCGTCCACCGCCGGTCTGGTCGGCTACCGGCACTTCGCGGGGTATGTCGCCGCCAAGCACGGGCTGATAGGGCTGACCAAGGCCGCGGCTCTCGACTACGGGCCGCACCAGGTCCGGGTCAACGCCCTCTGCCCGGGCTCCGTCGCGGACGACCCGGTGGTCGACGGCCGGATGCTGTCCGAGATCGCTCGCTCCCTGGACGTGGCCGTGGAAGACCACGAGAGGGTGTTCGTCCAGGCGCAGCCGATGAACTCGCTCATCGCTCCATCCGACATCGCCGGCGCGGCCCTCTGGCTCGCCGGTGACGATTCCCCTCAAGTGACCGGCAGCGTACTGACGGTCGACGGGGGTTTCACCGCGCGCTGACCCGCGTCGGCCGCCGTGTTCCCCGCACCCTTCTTGGCGCACCGACAGGAGTTCTCCGATGGCGACAGCCCACTGGTCCGTGCCGCTGCAGTGCCACGAGCGGGCCGCCATGTGCCACAGCTTGACGGTCAGGTGCCCGCAGCCGCCCAGCAGCGGTGAGCTTCGGCGACGGTTGGAACAGGTCGGCGAACTCGCCGAAGGCGTGCTGTGGGAACGGCGCACCCGGGAGCGCTCGGCGGCGCCGGCGGCGCAGCAGTACGCGGAACAGGAAGCCCGCCGACCGCTGCGCGCCACCTCCGGTCCGCGGCTGCGCATCACGCTCGTGCGGCATACGGACGACGTCGCCGATCTGGTGCTGGTCGCCGCCCGTGACGCCCTGTCCCGGGCGGCACTGAGCGACTTGGCCGGATTCCTCACCGGCGGTTCCCTGCCCTTGGCAGGCCGCCATGGCACCGCGCGTGAAACGAGCGGGGCGGGGGCCGCCCCCCTCGCGGGGCCGGAGTGGGGCCTCGGTGACCTCGAGCGCCGCGGTCTCGTCGGCGCGGCCCCCTTCTCCACGAGGGTCTGCGAAAAACCGGTGGACCAGAAGCTGCTGATTTCCGCGACCGCCATCGTCCTGGCCCGGTACGACGCCGAGGAGACACCGCAGATCGCCCTGCTCGATCCCGACGCGGCAGGACCGGACGCGTGGTCCAAGTATGTCCTCAAGTACGACGAGACCATGTCCGTCGCCGGTTTCCTCGCTGGTGGGCCCGAGACACCGGAGCCGGCCGGTGAACCGGCGACAGAACTCGGGGGTGGCCTCGCGATTCCTGTGGGCATGGTCTTCGGCGAGTGGGACGACGCACGGCAGTACTACCCCTGCCTCGCGCCCGTCTTCCCCCTCACACTCCAGGCCGAGCAGCGCCCGGACGGGTCCTGGAGCGGCACCTGCTGGTACGACGAGGGTGCGGTCGATCCGTGGATCGCGCGCGCCTTCACCGAGCAAGTGGCGCATGCCGCACAGTGGTTGGCGGGTCTGGGCGAGTCAGGGGAAGAACTGCCGCTGTCGGCTGCCCCCCTGATGCCGGCCGAACGGGCCGCGGACATCGTGCGGCGGGGAGCGACTCCTGCGGTCGCCGCGACCCCCACGGCCGCTTCGACCGTCCACGGGCGCTTCGAGGACGTGGTACGCCGCCGTCCGGACGCGGTCGGCGTCACGGACGGCACCCGCACTCTGACCTATCGCCAGCTCGATGAGCAGGCCGAACTCATGGCCGAGGGGCTGCGCTCCTCGGGGGCGGTGCCGGGGAGCATGGTCGGCGTGTGCCTGGAGCGCGACGCGACCCTCGTCGTCACCTTGCTCGCGATACTCAAGTCCGGCTGCGCCTACGTACCCATGGACGTCGAGTACCCGCACGAGCGCCTGCGTTACACGGTCGGCAGCGCCGGGGTGCGTGTCGTCGTCGCAGCAGCCGACATGTTCCCGGTCGTCGAGGGCGTTCGGTCCGTGCCACCCGAGGAACTGCTCCGGCTCGGCGAGCGGAGCGTCTCCCGCGGCCGGACCGCACCCTGCGACGAGAACGACCCCGCCTACATCATCTACACGTCCGGATCCACGGGGCGGCCCAAGGGCGTCGTCGTCCCGCACCGCAACGTACTGGCCCTGGTCGACGGCACGGCCGAGGACTTCGGGCTCGGCGCGGACGACGTCTGGACGATGTTCCACTCCAGCGCGTTCGACTTCTCCGTCTGGGAGATCTGGGGCTGTCTGCTGACCGGCGGGCAACTCGTGGTGGTGCCCTTCTGGATCACGCGGGACACGGGGGAGTTCCACGCACTGCTCGCCGAACGGCGCGTCACCGTGCTCAACCAGACGCCCTCCGCGTTCCTGCCGCTCGTCGCACAGGACCGGGAATCGCCCGCCGAGCTCGCGGTGCGCCTGGTGATCTTCGGCGGTGAGCCGCTGGACACCCGTGAACTGCTGCCCTGGTTCGCCCGCCACCCGCAGGCGGAGTGCCGTCTGGTCAACATGTTCGGGATCACGGAGACCACCGTGCACGTGACGGCGCAGACCGTGACGCCTCAGGCGGCTCTGCGGGGGAGCCGGTCGGTGGGCCCGGCGCTCCCCGGCTGGTCGGTGTCCGTACGTGGACCGCGAGGAGAGGTTCTGCCGGTGGGGGCGGCGGGCGAGATCTGGGTCGGCGGGGCTGGAGTCGCCCGTCACTACCAGGGGCAGCCGGAGCTCACGGCGCGACGTTTCGTCATCGACCCGGTGACCGGCGAGCGGATCTACCGCAGTGGCGACAAGGGCCGCATGAGGCCCGACGGGCGCCTGGAACACCTGGGCAGGATCGACAGCCAGGTGAAGATCCGCGGGTTCCGGATCGAGCCGGACGAGATCCGCAACGTCCTGCTCGGAGCGCCGTCGGTCTCCGGGGCGGCCGTCGTCGTCCACCGCGACGAGAGTGGCGATCGAGCAGTCGACCGGCTGGACGCCTACGTGGTGCTCAAGAGGGGCACGACAGTGGCCATGGTCGCGGAGCATGCCAGGCAGCTGCTGCCCGACTACATGGTCCCGGCAACGGTCACGGAACTCGATGCCATCCCTTTGACGATCAACGGGAAGGTCGATGTCGCACGGCTCCCCGCACCGACTGCCGCTCGGCCGGCCGTGGCGGAGTCCCCGGATCCCGTCGAGACCGGGTCCGCCGACCGGCTGGAGCGTGACCTGCTGGACGTCTGGAGCCGGCACCTGGGTACGCAGGTGGGCCCCGAGGACAACTTCTTCGCGCTGGGCGGCAACTCGCTCCTGGTCGTCCGCGTACTGGCCGAGGTCAAGGAGCTCGGCGCGCCGAAGATAGCCGTGCGGGATTTCTACCAGAACTCCTTCGCACGACAGTTCGTCCAGCTGGTCAGGGAGCGGATCACGCTCGCTTCCGACGCCCCGGCTGCCACTGGTGGCGCGCGGAACTGAACGGCGGTGGTGACCTGGGCCCACAGGGGCTCAAGTCCGGGCCGACGCAGCTCGGTCGCCCGAGGGCGGAGTGGTGCGTGAGCCCCGCGGCCGGCCCCGCGGCCTGAATAGACCGATTCGGGGGGATGGCGTCTCCCGGTTGCTATAGGTTCCTGCCATGGCCAAGAGCACAGTGATCGAGGACCCGGAGTCGCGCTTCTCCGTAGTGCTGGCGGGCGCCGCGAGGCTTCCGGGTGTCCGTATCAACAGGGACGCCTATCTCCGAAAGGCGCTGGCCCGCTATTGCTCCGAGGACGAAATCCGCAGGGCGGTGGAAGAGAGCCCTGCGGCTGCGGGCATCCCTCTCGAGGTTCTGGACAGGGCGGCCAACGACTCCATCCGGTACGAGACCACCAAGGTCAGCGCACTCTCCGCGGCTGCCGGGATACCTGGTTTCATGTCCCTTCCCGCCACTGTGCCCGCCGATCTGGCCCAGTACTTCGGTCACATGCTGCGTATCGCGCAGAAACTCGCCTACCTCTACAGCTGGCCCGACCTGTTCTCCGGCGACGGCGATGACCTGGACGACGCGACCATGGGAGTGCTCACGCTCTTCTTCGGCGTGATGTTCGGAACCCAGTCGGCGAACGCCGCCGTGGGCAAGCTCGCGGGACTGATGTCGAAGCAGGTCGCCAAGAAGCTGCCGCAGAAGGCACTCACCCAGGGCGTCATCTATCCGATCGTGAAAAAGGTCGCGGCCTATCTCGGCGTTCAGATGACGAAGCAAACCTTCGCGAAGACCGTCTCGAAAGCCATCCCCGTCGTCGGGGCCGTTGTTTCCGGCGGGCTCACTCTTGCGACCTACCTTCCCATGGCCAAAAGGCTCAAGAAGCACCTCGCCGGCTTGGAACTGACGAAGCCGGCGCACCGGGTCGTGGATGTGGAAGTCGTGGACGTCCACGAGGCCCCGGACCCGGTGGGCGGGTGAGTGGCCCGTCCGCGGCTCCGGTGCTGCCATCGGCGGTGCGCGGGTGGCTCGGGCCGGCCGCGGTCCTGGCCGCGCTGGTGGTCGTCGGGCTCGGGATCCTGTACGCCGGCCACAGCGAGCCCGGCACGGTGGACGGGTGGATCGTCCGGCCGACGGCGGACAGTGTGCGGCCGCCGTGGCGGTACGTCGCCCTGGCCACGGACTTCCTGGGGGAGCCGGTGGGAGCGGCGACGCTGGTCGTGGTCACCGTGACGGGCTGCCTGGTGCTCCGGCATCCTCGCGCGGCGGTGCTCGTCGTGGCCGGCGTCGGCGCGGCCGTGGGGACGGCGACGCTTCTCAAGTCCCTGGTGGGACGCACCATCCACGGCGACGGCAACCTGTCCTACCCCAGCGGGCACACCGCCTTCCTCACCGCGCTCGCCTTCGTTGTGGCGCTGCTCGCGACCGGCCGGCTCGGCCTCGGCAGGACGGCCGGCACGTCACTCGTGCTCGCCGCGGCGCTGGTCGCCGGCGCCGCCATGGGATGGGCGCAGGTCGTCCTGGGCGCGCACTACCCGACCGACGTCCTCGGCGGCTGGTGCACCGCGATGGCGGTGGTCCCGGCGACCGCCTGGCTGGTCGACCGGGCGGCCGACCGGCCGGCCGATGCCGATCGGCAGGCCGACCGGACCGCCGACGCCGGTCGGCGGCACCCCGAGCCTCGCTGACGGCCCGTCACGCCCGGTGGCGGAACACGGGCTTCACCGGTCGTCCGGCCAGCCACGGGGTCGGGTCGGCGGCGTCCAGTGCCTTGCGGTACACCGCACAGGCCTGGGCCACCACGTCGACGGTGTGATCGATGTCGGAGTCGTTGAGCGCGCTGCTCACCACGAACGACGGGGCCAGCACCCCGCCCGCGAGGAGCCGGCGCAGGAACAGGGTGCGGTACTCCTGCGACGGCTGCCCGTTCTCGTCGAGGGTGGCGTAGACCAGGTTGCTGGCCCGGCCCCGGACGACGACGTGGTCGCCGACGCCCATGGCGGCCGCGGCGTCGCGGACACCGGCGGCCAACCGCTCGCCGAGGGCGTGCAGCCGCGCGGTGACGCCTTCCTCGACGTAGGTGGTGAGCACGGCCATCGCGGCCGCCAGGGAGTGCGTCTCCGCACCGTGCGTGGTGGACAGCAGGAACACCCGGTCGCCGGAGTGACGCAGCCCGCCCCACTCCATCAGCTCGCGACGCCCGGCCAGCGCGGAGACCGCGAATCCGTTGCCCAGCGCCTTGCCGAACGTGGAGAGGTCGGGGACGACGCCGTACAGGCCCTGGGCGCCCGCCTCGGACCAGCGGAAGCCGGTGATCATCTCGTCGAAGACCAGAACGCAGCCGTGCCGGTCGGCCAGTTCGCGCAGGCCCCCGAGGTACCCGGGCGGCGGCTCGGTGTGGGTGGCCGGTTCGAGGATCAGACAGGCGACCTCGCCCTGGTAGCGGGTGAGCAGCTCCTCCGTGGCGGCGAGGTCCCCGTAGGGGAACGTCACGGTGAGCTCGTTGGTCGCGTCCGGAACACCGGCGGACATCGCCGTGGTGCCGATGAACCAGTCGTCGACGGAGAAGAACGGATGGTCGGCGCAGAGGGCCACCCGTGCGCGCCCGGTGGCGGCGCGGGCGAGGCGCACCGCGGCGGTCGTGGCGTCGGAGCCGTTCTTCGCGAACTTCACCATCTCGGCGGTCGGCACCGTGGCCAGGAACCGTTCCGCGGCGTCGACCTCCACGATGGACGGCCGGACGAAGTTGCTGCCGCGGTCGAGTTCCCGCCGCACCGCCTCGGTCACGCGCGGGTGGGCGTGGCCGAGGCTGACCGACCGCAGTCCGGAGCCGTACTCGATGTAGCGGTTGCCGTCGACGTCCCACACATGGGCGCCGCGGCCGTGGCTGATGACCGGGGCCAGGTCCTCGGGGTACTGGTCGTCGCCCTTGGCGTAGGTGTGCGCGCCCCCGGGGATCAGGGCGTGCAGCCGCTCGTTCGCCCTCCGCGACCGGGGCAGAAGGAGTTCTCCGGTGTCTTCGGTGTCCACTGCGGCCTCAACTCTCCTGGTGCTTCAGGACCTCGGCGAGGCTTGGCGCCTCCCGGTCCCGCTGGGACATCGATGTGACCGGCAGCGGCCAGGGGATGGCGAGCTCCGGGTCGTCGAAGGCGATCGTCACGTCCTCGGACGGGTCGTGCGGGCGGTCGATCCGGTAGGAGGTGTCGGCGGTCTCGGTCAGCGCCTGGAAGCCGTGCGCGCACCCCGCCGGGATGTACAGGGTCGCCTGCGTCTGGTCGGACAGCTCGAAGAAGGCCCGGTTGCGGTAGGTCGGCGAGTCCGTCCGCAGGTCCACGACGACGTCGAAGATCCTCCCGTACGAGCACCGCACCAGCTTGGCCTCGCCGGCGCCGGAGCGCAGGTGCAGGCCGCGCAGCACGCCCCGGACCGAGCGGGACAGGCTGTCCTGGACGAAGGAGTCCGGGTCGAGGCCCACCGAGCGGACCACGTCGGCGTCGAAGGTGCGGCAGAAGAAGCCGCGCTCGTCTGCGTACGGCGTCGGCTCGAACAGGTATGCGCCGGCGATCGCCGGGACCTCGGTCGCTTTCATACGCGTCGCTTTCGTTTCGGGCGCTTTCGTTTCGGGCGCCTCGGTGCCGGTCGCCTTCGTCCCGGGCGCGTTCATGGAGCCTCCCGCACGGCGTGCGCGTGGGCGTGGTCGGTCGCCGGGAGCAGCGCCGCGGTCAAGGCGCTGAACTGGTGCTCGAGTCGCCGGGCGGCGGCCAGGTTCCGCTCGGCGAGGGTCCGCCGCAGCTCCGCCGATCCGAGCTCCAGCGCCCGGAACTGCTCCAGCAGCCGGTCGGCGTCGACCTCGCGGGCCGGGTGGCAGTACGCGCCAAGACCCATCTGCGCCATGAGGGCGTCGCTCTTCGCCGCATAACTGAGCGCGAGCGTCGGCGTTCCGGCCTTCAACGCGCAGACCAGGTTGTGGTAGCGGGTCGCCACCACGGCGTCGGCGGCCGACGTCTCCTTCATCAGGTCGGCCAGCGAGGCCGCCTCGGCGGCGGTGACCAGCGGCGAGTCCACCGCGTCGAGGATCGCGGCGACCACGGCCGCGTCGCATGCGTCGCCGGTGAGCAGCCGTACCGGCCTGCCGTCCTCGACCAGCGCGCGGACGAAGCGGGTCGTCCCGTCGAGGTAGCGCCGGTGGATCTCCTCGGCCCGGGCACGGTCGTCGTTGCCGCCGTGGAAGTCCATGACGCCCACGCAGACCTGGCCCGGCGGGCCCGCGGGCGCGCTCCCCGACGGCGCCGGCAGGGCGAACGCGAGGTCCGGGTAGACCTCGTCGCGCGCCGTGTCCACGCCCATCTCCCGCATGGCGTCACGGGACTGGGCGTCCCGGTACGACCGGTAGGCGGCCAGCCGCGCCGACCAGCGCACCAGGGTCCGGGTCGGCCGGTCGCCGATCGGGGCGGCGCCGACGCCGACCAGCGCGACCCGGGCGCCGAACAGCCGACCGCTCGCGCAGAGCAGGAACAGCGAGTACGGGAAGCCCCACGGCCGCAGCGGCAGCGTGGCCTCCAGGACGCCCATGCCCGGCACGATCACCACGTCGTGCCGGCGCACCCAGGCGGCGGTGCGGAAGGCGTCGACGAGTTTGCCCAGCCCCTTCGCCGCGATCGCGCCCGCACCCGACGCCGTCCGGTACTCCCCGCGGTACCAGTGCAGCCGCGTGGCGGGGATCCCGTACCGGGCCGAGACGGTCTCGGGTCCGCCGCACAGCGCGTCCACGACCGCCTCCGGGTGCTCGGCGCGCAGGTACCCGAGGACGGCCTCGAGCGACCCGTCGTTGCCCAGGTTGCCGGAGCCGAGCAGGCCGAACACCCCGACGCGCACCGGAGATTCGTCCCCGGAGGTCATGCCCGCCTCCCCTCGCGGCCGGCGACGAGGTCGTCGACGGAGACGGTGAGCCGGCCCGGGTCGACCGGGGCGCGGTCCTCGACCCGCTCGCCGGCGCCCGGCCGGACCCGGCTGGTCATCCACGCGGCCAGGTGGCGGTAGCAGGCGCGCCGGTCGGCCGGGGACAACGGCGCCCGCCGGATCGCCGAGACGAAGCCCCAGACGTACTCGGCGAGCAGCCGGGGCGTCGGGTGCAGCGGGCCTGCCCGGCGCGGGTCCAGGTTGACGCACCGGGAGCGCTTGGAAGGGTTCGCCCGCTCGGCGCGGGTGGGGTGGTCGCGGCGGAAGTACAGCAGCTCCGGGACCTGGTGGAAGGGGCCGTGCAGGGTGATCTCGGCGACGAACGTGCGGTCCGCGTGGTGGTAGCTGTCGTGCGGCTTCACCCGGCGCAGCACGTCGGCCCGCATCACCCCGTAGAAGTCGTCGCCGCCGGGCTCGAACAGCAGGCTGCGGAAGCGCTCCGGGGCGTGCGGCGAGTCGGTGGCGAGCCCGTACTCGTACGGGACCTTCACCCGGCCGTCGCCGTCGATGACCGCCTGGCCGGAGTGCGCGAGGATCACGTCCGGCCGCTCGTCCAGCGTCTCCACGCAGCGCCGCAGCAGGTCACGGGCGTACAGGTCGTCGTGCGAGGCCCACTTGAACAGCTCGCCGCGGCACTCGGTGAACACGTGGTTGTGGTTCGGCGCGGCGCCGATGTTCCGGGGCAGCCGGAGGTACCGGATGCGCGAGTCCCGCGCGGCGTACTTGCGGCAGATCTCCTGTGTCCCGTCGGTCGACGCGTTGTCGGAGATGACCAGCTCGAAGTCCTCATAGGTCTGACCGAGCAGGGCGTCGAGCGATTCGGCGAGGTACTCCTCGCCGTTGTACACGGGCAGGCCGATGCTCAGCCTGGGTTGGGCGGTCATGAGGTCCTCACTTCGGGAATGGGATTGCGCTCGCGCAGGGCGGACCGCAGGTGCAGCCACCACAGGGCCGAGCCGCTGATGGTCGCGGCGGCGACGCCCCAGGCCGAGCCGACCGTGCCGGCGGCGGCCGCCCCGCCGAGCCCGCCGCCGACATAGCAGGCGGAGGCGAACAGCTGGCAGCGCAGGCTGCGCCGGGCCGCGCCGAGCGCGCGCAGCCCGGCCGCCGCGCCGGTGCCGAGTCCCGCGCCCGCGACGCCGAGGGTGACCGGCACGATGAGTTCCGAGGCGGCGTGCCAGACATCGCCGAGCACCAGCTCGCCCAGGCGGCCGGGCATCAGCAGCAGCGCCGCGCCCCAGAGCAGCGCGCCGACGGCCTGCCCGCCTCCCAGCAGGAGGCAGAACCTGCCGAGCCGGTGCGGGGCCTGCCGGAGCACCCGTGCCGCCTCCGGGACGGTGACCAGCGAAAGCCCCATGAGCACCGCCAGGAACGGGCCGAGCAGGAGCTCGGCGCCCCGCACCGCGCCCACCGCGCCGACCCCGACGATCGCGCCGAGCCCGTACGCCCGCAGCTGGCTCGCGCCGCTGAGGCTGACGTTCTCGACGAGGTACCGGTAGCCGAGATCGCGCTGCTCGCGAAGCCAGCCGCGCGCCTCGGCCGTCCGGGGCCGGATACGGGACTGGACCCAGCCGTATCCCGCCGCCACCGCGGCGGACGTGCCCCAGGCGAGCACGAAGGCGGCCACCGTGCCCACACGGGCGGCCACCACCATGGCCGGGACGAGTGCGACGCCCCACACGACGTCGTTGACGAACGCCTTCCGCCCGTCGCCGGCGGCGAAGAACGAGAACCGCCAGGCGTCCTGGAGCAGCAGCCCCGGCAACACGACCCCGAGGGCGGCGAACGCGGGCCCCACGGGGCCGCCGAGGCCGAGCCCGGCGATCAGACACACCACGCCGAGGGCGGCGCCGACGCCGAGTGCGGTACCCGTCGACCGGCCCACCGCACCGCGCCAGGACGCGCCCGGCACGCCGCTGAAGCGCACCACGAGCGGATCGGTGGCCAGTCCGCGGGAGACGTTGAGCACCACGCCGTAGGTCAACCAGGCGAGGCTGAACACGCCGAAGGCGGTCACCCCGAGCGAGCGGGCCACGTAGATCCCCACCGCGAAGTTGCTCACGCTGGAGGCCGCCTGGTCGGCCAGTCCCCAGGACAGCCGGCCGGCCATGGCCCGCTTGGCGGTCTGCCGGGCGCGTCCGGCCGGGGCCGCCGACGCCGTCGTCCTCTCCCCCTCGGTGCTCATCGGCGTCACGCCTTGATCAGTTCGGCGCCGTGCAGGGCGGCGGCCGCCGCGGCGACGGCGTCGAACGGCAGCCCGGACCGCTCGGCGACGTCCAGCAGACTGTGGTCGCCGTCGGAGAGGCTGAGCACCCAGAGCATGGCCATCTGGGCCTGCTTCGCGTCGCTGCGCCCGCCGAGCGAGTCGTACAACCCGCGCCGGCCCAGCTGCGGTTCGCCGTAGGGGCTGAGGTTGACATAGCGCCGGTTGCGGTCGAGCACGGCGAACGCCTCACGGCAGACGGCGAGGGTGTCCGCCATCGCCTCCGGGCGGACGAAGTCCAGGTCGTCCGCCGAGGTGTGGTACTCGGGGTAGCCGGCGTACGGGGTCCGGCTGAGCGAGCCCACGCCGAGATCGAACCCGGGCGAGCAGTACTGCCGCTCGTCGTAACCGTACGGAGTGAACTCGGTGACGTGGTGCGGGCGTTCGGACGCCGCCAGCACGTGCCGCATCACCCGGTCGATCTCCGCGTCGCCGCGCCGGCTCTGCTTGTACGTCAGCCGGCCCGGGTCGCCGGCGCAGGCCAGCACCAGCCCGTGCTTGACCCGGTCCACCCGCTCCGCGTTGCGGGCCAGCCAGGTGATCGCCCCGATGGTGCCGGGCGCGTAGATGAACCGGTAGGTGTAGTACGGCGTTTCCTCCGCCAGCGCCCGGGCCAGGAACGTCGCCACCGCGATGCCGGCCAGGTTGTCGTTGGCCAGCGACGGGTGGCAGACGTGGCAGGAGACGATCACCTCGTCGGTGACCTGCCCCGGGACCACGTGCTCGGCGTAGGTGAGGTGTCCGTCGGCGAGCGTGGAGTCGATGCGCACCTCGTACTCGCCGTCCGGCAGCGCGTCCAGGGTCTCCTGGGCCAGGCAGAACCCCCATTCCGGCTGGTAGTAGCTGGTGCGGTACGGCACCCAGGACGGATGGTCCGGCAGGGTGTGCAGATGTTCGCGCAGCTCGGCCAGCGGCATCGTCGCCGACACCGGCACGCTGTAGCCGAGCACGTGCAGGCTGGACGCGGCGAAGTCGACGACCCGCCGGCCGGCGGAGTCGGCGACGTACGCGTCCCGGATGTTCCACTCCTGCGGCACCGTCCAGTCGAGCACCTGGGTCCCGGTCGGCACCTCGTGCACCTGCAGCGGGACGTACTCGCCGACGATCTCCAGGGTGGCGCGCACGCCGTCGCCGGTGATGCTCCGGCACAGCGGGTACAACCGCTCCACCAGCGCGTACATCTCTTCGCCGGGCGCGGTCACCGGCGCCACCGCAGGGTGTCGTCGACGGCGCCGGCGTCGGACGCCGCGCGCAGCACGGCCAGCCGGGTGAAGCGTCGCTCGAAGTCCTCCCGGGTCAGGCCGTGTTCGCGGTAGGCGTCGGCGAGTTCGAGCGCGCCCTGCTTCACCGTCCACTCGCAGTCGAAGCCGGGAATCGCGGCACGGAACCGGGAGAAGTCCACCCGGTACGACCGCGGATCGGCGCCGTTCTCCCCGGTGATCACCACCTTCGCGCCGGACACCGCCTCGGCGACCTGCTCGGCGATCTCGGCGACCGTGACGTTGTTGATCTCGCTGCCGATGTTGAACGCCCGGTCGTGCACCGCTTCGCGCGGCGCGGTCAGCGCGGCCGCGAACGCCCGTGCGATGTCGGCGGCGTGCACCAGCGGACGCCAGGGCGTGCCGTCGGAGAGCACGAGGACCTCGCCGGACAGGAGCGCGTGGCCCACCAGGTTGTTCAGCACGATGTCGGCGCGCAGCCTGGGGGAGTAGCCGAAGGCGGTGGCGTTGCGCATGTACACCGGGCTGAAGTCGCCGTCGGCCAGCGCGTGCAGGTCGTCCTCCACCCGCACCTTGGACTCCGCGTACGGCGTCACCGGGCGCAGCGGGGCGTCCTCGGCCACCAGGTCGTCGCCGCCGGCGGCGCCGTAGACCGAGCAGGTCGACGCGTACAGGAAGCGCCGCACTCCGGCGTCGCGGGCCAGCCGGGCCAGCCGCACGGACGCGTGGTGGTTGATGTCGTAGGTGAGTTCCGGCGCCAGCGATCCCAGCGGGTCGTTGGAGAGCGCGGCCAGGTGGATCACGGCGTCCACCCCGGCCACGTGGTCCGCCGTGACGTCGCGCAGGTCCACCC
Organism: Streptomyces sp. NPDC037083; assembly: GCF_055606485.1. NCBI lineage: Bacteria > Bacillati > Actinomycetota > Actinomycetes > Kitasatosporales > Streptomycetaceae > Streptomyces > Streptomyces sp. NPDC037083. The sequence goes on from NZ_JBVJSQ010000011.1 coordinate 232,926, forward strand.
GCGGGCCCGGCGGGTCCGCGGGCGGCGGGCCCAGCACGCAGTCGGCGAACAGGCCGGCGTCAAGGCCGACCACTTCGTGCCCGGCGGCCGCCAGGACGGGGGCCATCACGGTGCCCAGGTAGCCCTGGTGTCCGGTCAGCAGTACGCGCAAGGTTCATTCCCCCAGGTCGAGAGTGAGTTTGGTGACGGCGAACGCCTCGGCGTAGCGCGCGTGGCATTCGATGCCGCGGATCCTCGCCAGCCCGAGGAAGGCCTCCCGGTCGTACCAGGGCCGGTGCCGCTGCGAGGGGTAGTGCTCCTGCAGCAGCCGCACCTTGCGTTCGGCGATCTCCGGCGACAGCGGCTGGTACGCCGCCGGACGGCCGAGATCGCCGTCCCACTTGACGATCTCGTAGCCCAGGACCATGTGGTCGCGGAACGCGGTGGGTATCAGCTGCGCCAGGCCACGGTGGTCCTGGTGCGCGTCGTCGGTACGCGGGGCGAGGATCAGGTCCGGCTCGGTCTGTCCGCGCAGCTCCTCGACCGCGGCCTTGGCCTCGTCCCAGTGCACGGGCATCCGGCCGTCCGGCAGCTTGAGCACGGTCAGCCGCAGGTCGGCGCCCGGGCAGAAGGCGGCGAGCGCGGCCCGCTCCTCCTGCTCCCGGTCGGTGCCGCCGCCGGAGAGCACCAGCGCGTCGACGCGGACACCCGGCCGCGCGAGGCACAGCGTCAGCAGCGTGCCGCCGGCGCCGATGGCGATGTCGTCGCAGTGCGCGCCCACCGCGACGATCCGGTCCAGGCGCCCGGCGCCGAGCCGGATCACGCCCTGGCTCCGGAGCCGTCCCTGGCGCCGGTCGCGCTCACCGCCGCGCCGTCCCGTTCCCACACGGCCCACGGGCGGTCGCCCCGGGCGTAGGAGTCGTCGAGCGCGGCCCGCTCCTTCACGGTGTCGGTCGGCTTCCAGAAGCCGCGGTGCTGGTGCGCCACCAGCCGGCCGCGCTTGGCCAGTTCGGCGCATCCGTCGGCGACCAGGTCCCCACCCTCCGGGATGTGGTCGAAGATCTCCTGGCGGAGCACGAAGTAGCCGCCGTTCTCCCACAGCGGCATGTCGCTCACCGCGGTGATGCCCCCCACCAGGCCGTCGTCGCCCAGGTCCACGCAGTGGAACGAGGACTGCGGCGGCACCACCATCATCGACGCACCGGCGTCGCGCCGGGCGAACCGGTCGATCATCTCCGGCAGCGGAGCGTCGGTGAGCACGTCGGCGTAGTTGGCGAGGAACATCTCGTCGCCGTCCAGGTGGTGCCGCACCCGGCGCAGCCGCTCCCCGATCGGCGACTCGATGCCGGTCTGCACGAACGTGATCGTCCAGGAGGCGATGTCGGTGGACAGCAGCTCGGTCCGCCCGCCCCGCAGCACGAAGTCGTTGGACGTCGTCTCCTCGTAGTTGAGGAAGAAGTCCTTGATGTGGTGCGCGCCGTACCCGAGGCACAGGATGAACTCCGTGTGCCCGAAGTGCGCGTAGTAGCGCATGACGTGCCAGATCAGCGGCCGCGGACCGACCATCGCCATCGGCTTGGGCACGTCGTCGGAGGCTCCGTTGCGCATCCGCATCCCGTAGCCGCCGCAGAACAGTACGACCTTCACCGCTTGACCTCGACAATGCTCAGTTCCGGTATGGGAAAGACGAGTCGGCCGCCCCAGTCGTGCACGAAGGACAGCTGCTCGACCAGCTCGTCCCGCAGGTTCCACGGGAGGACGAGGACGTAGTCGGGCCGGTCGGCGGCGATCTGCTCGGGCGGCAGGATCGGGATGCGGGTGCCCGGCGTGAACCTGCCGTGCTTGTAGGGGTTGCGGTCGACCGTGTACGCGAGCAGGTCGGGCCGGATGCCGCAGTGGTTGAGCAGGGTGTTGCCCTTGCCCGGGGCGCCGTAGCCGACGACCGTCTCGCCGCGCTCGGCCGCCTCGACGAGAAACCGCAGCAGGTCCCTGCGCACCTTGGCCACCCGGGCGGAGAACTCGGTGTACCCGGACAGCTCCTGCAACCCGGCGGCCTTCTCCCGGGCCAGCACGTCGGCCACCCGCCCGGTCGGCTCGCCGGCCACCTCGGCCGGCCGGGCCCACAGCCGGATGGAGCCGCCGTGCGTGGGCAGCAGCTCGACGTCCACGAGCGCGAGTCCGCCGCTCGACAGCGCCCGGATCGCCGACGCGACCGTGTAGTACTGGAAGTGCTCGTGGTAGATCGTGTCGTACTGGTTCTCCTCGATCAGGGTCAGCAGGTGCTGCACCTCGATGGAGACCCAGCCGTCGTCGGCGACCAGGGCGCGCAGCCCCTGGGTGAACCCGACCACGTCGGGGATGTGCGCGTACACGTTGTTGGCGACGACCAGGTCCGCCGGGCCGTGCTCGGCGCGGACCGCCGAGCCGGTGTCCGGGGACAGGAACTCCGTGAGCGTGGGCACCCCGGCGTCCCGCGCCGCGGCGCCGACGTTCACCGAGGGCTCGATGCCCAGGCAGCGGATCCCCCGGTCCACCACGTGCCTCAGCAGGTACCCGTCGTTGCTCGCGACCTCGACCACGAAGGCGTCGGCGCCGAGCCCCAGCCGCTGTACGGCGCCGTCGACGAACGTGCGCGCGTGCTCCACCCAGGAGGTCGAGTAGGAGGAGAAGTACGCGTACTCCTTGAACGTCTCCTCCGGCGTGATCAGCGGCGGGATCTGCGCGAGCCAGCAGTCGGTGCAGACCCGCAGGTGCAGCGGGTACGCGGGCTCCGGCCGGTCCAGTTGGTCCGCTGCGAGAAAGCTCTCGCACGGCGGGGTCGCCCCGAGGTCGACGACGCTCGCCAGCGCCGTCGAGCCGCAGAGTCGGCATCGTGTCATCTACTGCCCCCATCCCGCTCGCGCAGGTGCCCCCAGCGCGAGCCAGTGCTGTTGTCCCCTACCGGCGTCGGGCCGTCCCCGCCGCCGGACCGACCCGCGATCGCGGAGCGGTACCCCTCCACCAGGCGCTCGAGGCCGACGGCCGGGCTGAACCCCTGCTCGTAACGGCGTCGGGCCGCCTGGCCCATCTCCCGGTTGCGGTCCTGTTCGGACGCGATCCGGCGTATGCAGGTCGCGAGCGAGGCGGCCTCGCCCGGCCGGTGCAGCAGCCCGGTCACCCCGTCCTCGACGAGTTCGACGAAGGCGCCGTGACCGGCGGCGACGACCGGGACCCCGGCCGCCATCGCCTCCACGACCACCAGGCCGAACGCCTCCAGCCATGTCGAGGGAGCCAGCACGGCGGACGACCGTGCGATGGCCTGCCGGCACTGCGCCGTGTCATACAGGCCGACGTACCGCACGTCGTCCCGGCCCGCCGCCCACGCGGTCACCTCCGGCTCCAGCGGCCCCGTGCCGGCGATCACCAGCGGCACGCCCAGCCCGCCGCCGGCGGCGATCTCGTCCCACGCGGCCATGAGCAGCCGCACACCCTTGGCCTCCGCGAGCCGGCCGAGGAAGAGCAGGTGCTCGCCGGCGCCCGCCCGGCGGACGCCCGGCTCCGGCACGAAGTTGTGCTTCACCGCCAGCCGTTCGGCCGGCATGCCGGCGCTTGCCAGGACGTCGCGCTGCGCCGCGGAGATGCAGAAGAACCGCTCCACGCCGGACCACCACCGCCGCCGGTTGACCGACAGACTGACCGCGAGCGGCACCGTCGCCAGCCGGGAGTTGCGGTAGCAGCCGTGCCGGACGGCGGGCAGTGGAGCGGACCCCACGCATTCCGTGCACGGCCGGCCGTCCCGCTGGAGCGTGCCGGGCGGGCAGACCTGGGTGTAGTTGTGCAGCGTGGCGACGGCGGGCACGCCCGCGTCGGCGCAGGCGGCGAGCACCGCCGGCGACAGGAGCGGGAAGACGTTGTGGACGTGCACCACGTCCGGTCGCTCGGCGCGGAGCTTCGCGGCGAGCTCCGTGCGCACCGCCGGGTTCCACGGCACCAGCAGCGGCACCGCGACCTTGCCCGGCAGCGACCGGGCGGCGATGTCGTCGCTGCGCCGCTCGAACACGTCGACCCGGTGGCCGGCCCCGCGCAGCAGCGCCACCTCCTGGTCGACGACCTTGTTCTCCCCGCTCGGCTGCGCCGAGGCGTAGCGGTTGTGCACCACGAGGACGTGCATGCTCAGGTCACCTCCGTTCTCTGGGCCCAGCGCGGGACGTGTCGCCGCGGGGCTTCGGGCACCGGCAGGGGAGCGGCCTCCTCGGCGGGCGCCGCCAGCAGCGAGGCGGCCACGGCCAGGTGCAGCAGATAGGGCGAGGCGTCGCCCAGCCCGGCCTCGGTGTACGACGCGATCGCGCAGTAGCTGATCAGGAAGATCGCGCAGGCCCTCGACAGCGACGGCGGCCGCAGCAACGCCACGCCGCCCAGCACGATGATGATCGCCGCCACCAGGGCGATGCCGGTCACGCCCTGCTCGTTGTAGACCGCCAGCCAGCTGTTGTCGATCGGGAGCCCGCCGAACGACTTGTCGCCCAGGCCCGTGCCGAACAGGTGCTCCGTTGCCGTCCGGGGCGCCGCCAGCAGGGCGTGCCAGACCTTGGCCCGGCCGGTGAGGCTGGCGAAGTTCTCCTGGCTCTGCCCGCGCAGGAACCACGCCTGGAGAGCGGAGCTGAACCCCACCGCCGCCACCGCTGCGCACAGCACCGCCCAGGAGAAGAGCCGGCGGGCGGCGGCGCTGGTCAGGACGAGGGAGGTGATCGCCAGCACCAGCGCGATGATCAGGCCGAGCGTGGCCGTCCGGGTATGGGTCAGCGCGAGCAGGGCGAGGGAGGGCACGATGACCACCGCCGCGCTGGTCCGGTCGGTCCGGCGGCCCAGGACGAGCAGCACGGTGAGCCCGATGATCACCGCGGCGTACTGTCCGATCTGCGGCGGGGTGAGCGGCCACAACGCGCCCACCAGCCGCCCGCCGTAGAGGTCGGGCAGGGCGGCGCCCGGTGAGACGACCAGGCCGGCGGCCACCGACCCGAGCACCGCGAAGTACATCCGGATGTGGTGCCGGACGAACGTCGGGCCGCCGTCCCACCAACGGCTGAGCAGCCACAGTGTGCCGACGAAGAGCGCCAGCCGGACGCAGCGGAACAGCGCGCCGAGCCCGGCCCCCTGGTGCACGCTGGAGATCAGGCTCGGCACCAGCAGCAGGGTGAGCAGGAACACGTAGGCGCTGGCCCGGATGCGCACCCGGGGGTTGACCACGAGCGCCAGTGCGAACGCGGCGACCAGCGCGCCCATGGTGACCATCTGGATGAGGGAGCGGGGCAGCGGGACGATGGTCCTCGCCCCGGCGGAGCCGAGGGTGTTGAGGACGAGCAGCCCCCAGACCGTCCCGACGATCTTCGACGTGTGGTCCGTGCCCATCTCAACCACCGGCCTTCGCGCGGAAGGTGCTGCCCGCGTCCTGCCGGTACGGGGTGTCCTGCCACTTCTTGAAGCCGACCGTCCGGCTCGCGTCGTGGACGACGAAGGTCCACGGTCCGACGTAGACGTTGTCGTGCCAGCGGTTGTGCTGTTCGCCGGTGATCGCCTCGGCCACCCGCTCGCCCTGGTACGGCGACCAGTCCGGATAGGTGCCGTAGTTGGACAGCACCCCCATCCGGTCGCACTTCGCCGTGCAGTCGACGACGGACTTGTCCAGCACGAAGCGGTTGTCGTGGATGTCCACCCGCTGGGTCTTCCACCGGCAGTCGGAGTAGAGCGGTCCGCCGGCGATCGCGGGCTGCACACAGCGGTCGGTGTCCTTCACCAGCAACGTGCAGTCGCCGGACGAGGTGTTGGCCGGGCTGTTGCAGAACCGGTCGGCGTTCTCCCACAGGGTGATCCCGGACCAGTTGTTCTCCAGCACGTTCCGATAGATCTCGATCTTCTTCGTGCGGGCGCGGATCCGTGGTTCGCCCCCGGACTCGGAGAGGTAGACGGTCGCGAACGGGAAGGTGTCGCCGGCGGCCGCGTAACCGCGGCCCTCGACCCAGTTGTTCCGCCGGATCGTGTTCTTCCGTATGACCGCGTTGTAGCTGATCTCGTAGATCAGCGCGGCACCGTCGTTGTCCTCGATCAGGTTGTCCTCGACGAGGAAGTCGTTGTTGTTGGTGTCCGCCCACAGCCCGGTTCCGCGGTTGTCGTGCACCCAGTTGCCGCGCACGTCCGCACCGTTGACGGCCCAGAACTTGACGCCTCCGCTGCACCCGCAGTCCGGCCGCTGCCGCTCCCAGTCGTCCGTGTTGTTGCCCACGATCTCGTTGCCCTCGACCACCAGGCCGCTGATGCCGTCGGCGGCCTTGTACGCGTTCATGCCGTACTGGCCGTTGTCGCGCAGGCAGCTGGCGCGGACCTGCTGGCGGGCGCCGGCCATCAGCCCGGCGCCGGAGTTGTTCCGGATCGTCGCGTGCTCGATCACCCACCCGTCGGCCGAGTCGTGGTTGACCACGCCCTCGTCACGGGGCGCGACGAACCTCTGCACCGTCAGGTGGCGGATGGTGACGTCCCGGGCGGCGCCGCCGAACGCGTAGTGGTTGCTCTTCCGGCCGTCGAGCACCGCGCCCGGCGCCCCGACGTAGACGTCCCCTTCCTTGGGGATCACCTGGTCGTAGCGGTCCGACATGAGCGTGTGCGTGCCCGGCCGGAGCCAGAAGGTGGTGTGCGGGGGACTGCTCTCGGTCTTCGCGGCCAGGTCACCGGGCACCGCGGGGTCGACCGTCACCGCGCCCGCCGGGGCCTTCGCCGGGCCGGCGGCGGGCTTGGCGCACACTCGGGCCACGGACGCGGAGGGCGCAGCGGTCGGCTTCGGCGTCGCGTCCGTCGTGCCTCTGTCACAGCCGGTCGCCGCCAGCAGGGCCAGCGCCAGCGGTGCAGCCGACAACGCCCGGTGCCGCCACTTGATCACCACGCGCCCTCCCCTCCCTAACCGTGGAACCTGAGCACGGTGGTGAAACCCTCCGCGCCATCGATGAAGCCGGTGCCGACCAGCGTGGTGGCGGGTTCCTTGCGCCCGAAGCCTGCGGAGTACCAGCCCAGCGGCGGGTCGCTCTCGCCGCGATGCGCCCGCCAGCTCAGCTGCCCGGGCAGGTCGAGCGTCGCGGAGCGGTCCACGCCGTCCCGGGTCCAGGTGAGCGCCGCCCGGCTGCCCGCCAGGTCCGCGGCGATCGACGGACCGAGGTGGAAGGCCAGGCGCACGGCGCGGCGCGGGCCGCGCACCTCGTCGACGACCCTCAGCTCCTGCGTCGCGGCCGTCAGCTCCACCCGACGGCGGTGCACGGAGGGCCGGTAGCCGTCGTGCTCGGCGCACCAGCGGGCCGTCCCCCCGTCGGCGGCGTCGGACGTGTCCGCGACCAGGACGCGGCTGCGGGCGTGCCGGGTCCACAGGAACGGCCCGCCGGAGACGGACTGGTCGGCGCCGTCCAGCTGCAGGGTGTTGTGGCCGAGGGTCGACCGGAAGTACTGCCGCCACTCGGGCTGCCCGTGGTAGCAGAACGTGCCCGGGTCGGCGAGCACGTCGACCCCGTCGTGCCGGACCTCCACGGACAGCGCGTCCGCGTGGCCGTGCGCGGCGATGGACAGGAACCCGTGGGGACCACCGTCGCAGCGGCACCAGATGCCCGCCGGACCACGCAGGATGGTCATGCCCGCGTCGGCGAAGTGGGACGGCCTGCTCGCCGGGCGGGACACCGCCGGTGCGGTTCCACTCTTCGAGTACGGCCGGACGAGCGCGGCCAGCAGCGGCGTGCGCACATCGGTGCCGGTCACGGTCGGCCACCAGGCGAGCCGGCCGAACACGGCGTCCCCGGTGGCCAGCAGCGAGCCCCAGCGGTCGGTGCCCGCACCGTCCACGACCAGACCGTGCCCGTCGTCCGCATCCCCCTGGCGCGGCGGCCGCAGCCGGCTGTCCACGACGGCCGCGAGCGCGTCGGTCATCCGCAGCAGCACCAGCCGCACCGACGCGGGGACGGGCACGCCCGCGGCATCCGCCTCGGCCACCGCGGCCAGGCCGAGCTCCAGCACCAGTCCGTGATACTCGGTGGCCAGTTCACGGTTGAGGCCGGAGCCGAAGGTGTTGCTGCGCAGCTCCCGCTCCAGCGAGCGCAGCGCGTCGGCCCGCCAGCGCGCCGAGGAGGGGAACCACCCGAACGCGCAGGCCGCGGCGAACTGCCCGGAGGCCTCGGCGATGACGTGGTTGTTGGCCGAGGACCCCCGGCTGGGGAAGGCGGCCAGCCAGCGCTGGTGGTGCCAGATCTGGTTCCGCGCCACCGGGTTGTCCTCGAACAGGTCGGCCGCGCCCGGCCAGCCGTCGAGCAGCCGGCGGATCCACACCCAGGACAGCAGCCGGATCCCCAACTCGATGCCGCTGGTCCAGTGCACTCCGCGCAGCGGCGCGTTGCCCGCCCACCAGGACCGCAGGTGCTCGGCCACGCGTTCGGCGTACCGCTCGTTCCCGGTGACCGCGTAGGCGGCGGCGAGCACGGTCAGGTACTGATGCCGGGACAGCTCCCAGATCTGCTTGATGTCCCCGACGGCGTCCTCGTCGCGGTACGGCACGTCGAAGGCGTAGCCCCACGGAGCCCGCCGCCCGGTCTTCGGGTCGTACCACCAGTCCGGGTCGACCAGGTCGTCGCGGTCCACCCCGAAGTACTCGGCGTGCCCTGCCATCAGCCGGTCCGCCTCGGCGACGAGACGTTTCGCGGCGTCCGGCGGCACCGCGGCGATCGCCCCGGCGGGCAGCACCGCGGTGAACCGCGCGCCGGTCACGCTCGGGCAGTCGGGACGACGCGCCGACCGCCACCGCCGCCTGCGCACCGCGTCGCGCACCCGGCCGCCGACCTCCTGCGGTCCCATCCGGGACAGCCGCCGCAGGTACCAGCCCGGACTCCCCGAGTTCACGGTCATCGCGCCCCCGCCAACGTCACCGGCACGCCGCCGGCCAGGCCGGCCTGCACGGCGAGGGTGGCCGCCGTGGTGGCGACCAGGGACTCCAGCGGCACCGGCATCGGCCCGCCGGTCCGCACGGCCTTGACGAACGCGGCCAGTTCGGCCGACTGTCCCTTGTCCCGGGCCTTGGGCAGCCGCGAACTGACCCACCGCTTGCGGTCGTACACCGAGGCACGGACGAAGTCGTCGAGCCGCAGCACCTTGCCGTCCGCGACGAGGTCCAGCGTCTCCTTGGGGAAGCCGGGCGCGCCGGTGGTGACGTAGCTGATGGTGGCGGTGGACTCGTCCGGGTAGCGCAGCACGACCTGCAGGTCCTCGTTGCCGGACGCGGCGACCGCGTACACCGAGACCGGGTCGGCCTCGAGCAGCCAGCTCGCCGTGTCGATGAAGTGCCCGCCCTCGCCCGCGAACCGCGAGCCCTCGGCGCCCTGTTGGAGGTACCAGCTGCCGTGCGCCAGCCGGCCCGCGTTGACCAGGTAGCGCAGACTCGCCGGCCCGGTCCGGGCGCCGAACCGCTTCCTGGCCTCCTGCAGCAGCGGCGCGAACCGGCGGTTGAAGCCCACCTGCAGCCGGTCGTTGCCGGACTCCTCGACCGCCGCGAGCACGCCGGCCAACTCGTCCTCGGTGAGTGCCAGCGGCTTCTCCACGAACACGCTCTTGCCGGCCAGCAGCGCCTTTCGGGTCAGTTCGGCGTGCGAGCTGTGCCGGGTGACCACGAACACCGCGTCGATGGACTTGTCGCCGAGCACGGCGTCGAGATCGGTGGTCGCCTCGGCGAAGCCGAACTTGCGCTGCGCGTTGGCCGCGGACAGCGCCGTCGTGGTGACGACCGTCGACAGTTCGACGCCGTCGCGCTGTGCCAGGTGCGGCAACAGCATCGACGTCGCGTAGTTCCCCGCGCCGACGAACGCCAGCCGCACCGGCGTCCTGGCGGCCCGGACCGGCGCGGACACCCCGCCGCCGGGTCGCTTCACCGCGGGCACGGCCACCACCGGGGCCTCGGCTGCGGCCTCGGCCGCGTGTCCGGGGTACCGGAACAGCACGGCCACGGCCTTCAGTCCGCCGTCCTTCAGACTCTGGTACGTCTCGACGGCGGCGTCGAAGTCGGCGACGTGGGAGACCAGCGGCTCCACGTCGACGCGGCCGCGGGCGACGAGATCGAGGAAGCACGCCAGGTTGCGGCGCTCGGTCCAGCGCACGTAGCCGATCGGGTAGTCCCGCCCCTCGAGCTCGTACTCCGGGTCGTAGCGCCCGGGGCCGTAGCTGCGGGAGAACCGGACGTCGAGCTCCTTCTCGTAGTACGCGTTCCACGGCAGGTCCAGGCGGCACTTGCCGATGTCGACGACCCGGCCGCGGTCCCGGCAGAGCCGGGCGGCCAGCTCGACGGGCTGGTTGCTGCCGCCGCCGGCGGCCAGGTACACCTGGTCCACGCCGTGACCGTCGGTGAGTTCGGCGACGGCGGCCTCCACGGCCGCGGACGCGGGGTCGCCGCAGGCCGCGGCCCCCAGCCGCTCGGCGAGCTCGCAGCGCGCCGGGTCGGGGTCGACCCCGACGACACGGACGCCCGAGGCGGTCAGCAACTGCACCACCAGCTGCCCGATCAGCCCGAGGCCGATGACCAGCGCCACCTCGCCGAGCTGTGGCTCGCCCTGGCGGACGCCCTGCATCGCGATCGACCCGACGGTCCCGAAGGCCGCGTCCCGCGGCGCGAGGCCGTCGGGCACCGGGGCGTAGAGGTTCTTCGGCACCCAGTTGAGCTCGGCGTGCAACGCGTGCTCGTTGCCGGCGCAGGCCACGAGGTCGCCGACCTTCACATCGTCGATGCCGGCGCCGACCTGCTCGACCACCCCGCACAGCGAGTAGCCCAGCGGGGTGTAGGAGTCCAGCTTGCCCATCACCTTGCGGTAGGTGGCGGGCACCCCGTTGGTGGCCACGCTCTGCACGACCTTGGCCACCTGGTCCGGCCGGGAGCGGGCCTTGCCGAGCATCGACATGCCGGCCTCGGACACCTTCATGAGCTCGGTCCCGGTGGATATGAGCGAGTAGGCGGTGCGGACCAGCACACCGCCCGGCTTGCACCCCGGCACCGGCACGTCCAGCAGCGCCAGCTCACCGCTCTTGTAGTTCTGCACGACCTGTTTCACCCGAAGTCCTCTTGTCTCTACGCCGTCAGGGAGAGTTCTGGCCGGACCCGGAGGTCGCGCCGCGATACCAGTACTCGAGGGTCAGCACATGCCACAGATGTTTGGAGAAGTCCTGCTGCCCGGCGGCGTCCTCGGCGACCATGCGCGCCAACGCGTCGCGGCGCAGGAACCCGGAACGGACGAGCTCGCCGTCGTTGACCACCTCGCGCACCAGCGGTGCCAGGTCCCGGCTCATCCAGGCCCGCAGCGGGGCGCTGAACAGGCCCTTGGGCCGGTAGACGATCTCCCGGGGCAGGACCGAGGTCGCCGCCTCCTTGAGGACGGCCTTGCCCTGCCGTCCGACGATCTTGCGGTCGCCGGGCACGGTGAACGCCGCCTTGACCACCTCGACGTCCACGTACGGCACCCGCACCTCGGTCGACGCGGCCATGCTCGACCGGTCCGTGTAGGCGAGGTTCAGGCCCGGCAGGAACATCCGGGCGTCGCCCAGGCACATGCGGTTGACGAAGTCGTCGAGGTCGTTGTCCCGGTAGACGTCCGCGTGCTCGGTCAGCACGTCGTCGACCGTCCCGGCCAGGTCGGGATCGAGCAGGGCGAGCAGCTCGTCCTGGTCGTACATGGTGTAGCTGCGCCGGAACGCGGTCTCCTCCGGCAGCTCGGCGAAGGAGAGGAACCGCTTCGCGAAGCGCACCGACCGGTAGCCCCGGCGGGCCGTCGCGACCGGCAGCCGGTCCACGCCCCCTGACAGGACGCGCCGCAGCGGCCGCGGGACGCGCTGGTAGCGCAGCGCGAGCAAGTTGGCCAGGTGCTTGCGGTACCCGGCGAACAGCTCGTCGGCGCCCATCCCCGAGAGCATCACCTTGACCCCGGCCTCCCGGGCCGCCGAGCAGATCAGGAAGGTGTTGATCGCGGCGGGGTCGCCGATCGGCTCGTCCAGGTGGTACGTCATCTGCGGCAGCAGGTCGAGCACGTTCGGAGCGATCTCGATCTCGTGCAGGTCGACGCCGAACCGCTCGGCCACCTGCCGGGCGTAGCGCAGGTCGTCCGGCATCGCCTCGAACCTGGCGTCCTCGGCGCGGAACCCGATCGTGTAGGCGGAGATGCCGGGCCGGTCGCGGGCCGCCAGCGCGGTCAGGTAACTGGAGTCGAGACCGCCGGACAGGAAGGTCGCCACGGGCACGTCGGAGAGCAGATGACGCCGGGTCGACTCCTCGACGACGGCGGCGAGATCGGGCTGCTCGCCGCCGCGGGCGCGCTCCGCGCCCTCGGCGGCGACGTCCCGCAGGTTCCAGAACCGGCCGCGCTCCACCCGGCCGTCGGGCCGGCACCGCAGCCAGCTCCCCGGCGGCAGTTTCTCCGCCTCGCGGAACGCGCACCGCGAGTCCGGCACCCAGTAGTACAGCAGCGAGGCCACCAGCGCCCCGTGATCCACCTGCAGCGATCCGCCGGTCACGGCGGCGAGCGCCTTGAGCTCGGATGCGAACACCAGACCCTCGCCCCGCCGGAGCAGGAACAGCGGCTTGATGCCGAGCTGGTCGCGGGCGAGCACCAGCTCACCGGTGCGCTCGTCGAAGATCCCGAACGCGAACATGCCGCGCAGCCGGGGCAGGCAGTCCGTGCCCCAGCGGCGCCAAGCCTCGAGCAGCACCTCGGTGTCGGAGGTACCGCGGAAGCGCACCCCGGCGGCCGCCAGCTCGGCACGCAGCTCGGGCGCGTTGTACAACTCGCCGTTGTAGGTCAGGACGAGGCCGCCGGAGACCATCGGCTGGGCACCGGTCTCGGACAGGTCGACGATGGCCAGCCGGCGGTGCCCGAGCTGCACCTCGCCGTCGCCGAGGGGGTGACCGTAGCGGCCCGCCCCGTCCGGACCGCGGTGGGCGAGGGTCTCGGTGAGCCGGTCGGTCACGACCTTCCCGTCCGGCCATCGGTAAGTGCCTGCGATGCCACACATGTGCTACCGCGCCTCCTGGTCGCTGTCCGGGACCCGTGCCGCCCACATCGGCGGCCGCTCCGTCCCCCGCCGTCCTTCCCCCACTGCCTGAACGGCGTGGGAGGCACCCCCGGCGTTCTGCCGGACCGGCCGCTCGCTGTGGCCGCGCAGCGCGGTGTGCAGCCCGTTCCACAGCGTGCCGTCGGTCCGGTCCCGCGGGTCGGGGTCGATCAGCACCACACCGATCACCGCGATGCGCTGGTCCGCGAGCTGCCGTGCCACGGTGTGCAGCCACGCGGCGCTGCCGTGCCCGGCACGCACGACGAGCACGGTCCGGGTGCCGAGGTACTGGAGGTCGGTCCACGCCGCGCCGGGCGCCACCGAGCCGACGCCGAGCCGGCGCTCCTCGGGCGGCACGGCCGCGGCACGCTCGCCGGTGACCACGGCCGGGTCCCCCGGCTTCGGGCGGCGGCCGGCGAGCTGTCGGCCGGGCAGACCGTCGACGACGACCACCGGCCCCTCCGCCGCCAGTGCCCTGGCGAGGTCCAGGGCGATCACGCTCGTGTTGCGCGCGCAGCCCAGCTCCAGCAGCGACACGGGTTCCGTGGAGCCGCGCACGGTCCGGGCCAGGGACGTGGTGAGCCGTTCGCGTGCCGCCCGGACCCGGCGGCGCTGCCATCGCCCGCCCGGCCGGTGGGGCAGCTCGACGATGACCGAGGCCCCGAGGTTCGCGGCGATCTCCCGACGCAGGACCGGGCGGTCCGCCACCACCGCGCCGACCGCGGCCACCGCGAGCCCGAGGAAGAGCCCGAGGAAGAGCCCGATCGCGGCGTCGGTGGCAGCGGCCTTGGGCAGGGAGTGCCGCACCGCGTACGGGGCGTCCACGATCTGCGTGCCGGCGACGAGCCGGGGCGTGCCGATGCTCGCCTCCGCGGCCCGTTGGCTGAAATCGGTGATCTGCGAGGTGAGTTCGGCCCGGCGGGCGTAGAGGGACTCCAGGTCCGCCGACGACCCCGGCCCGCTCGACTCGGTTCCGTCCCCGATCGCCTTGTTGACCTGGGCCAGTTGGGCCTTCAGCTGGTCACGCTGGTCGAGCAGGGCCTTGGCCTCGGCCTTCGAGGCCTCCTGTATCCGCTTCACATGGTCCGCGACGAACGCGTCGGCCAACGCCTTGGCGCGGGCGACCGCTTCCGCGTCGCTGTCACCGGTGACGGTGATCTGCAGCACGTTGTTGGTCAGACCGGTACCGCTGTAGTCCTGCATGAAGTCGCCGGCCTTCTCCCGGGACCCGAGGGACTTCAGGGCCCGGTCGGCGATCCGTGTGGTCTGCAGCAGTGCGACGTCGGTGCGGATCAGCGTTCCGGGGTCGTTCGGCTGGTCCTCCTCGTGCGCGACCAGAACCTTGGTCACCGCGGTCGGCGGCTGCGGCAGCAGGAACGCCACCGCCGCGCCGACGAGCAGCCCCAGCAGCGCGAGGGACGACCAGACACGGCGCCGCCTGCGCACCGCCGCCACCAGAGCCTGGAGATCCAGCAGCGGGGCGGCGGCCGACGACTCCGCGGTCGTACTCGTTGTCACCCTGTGGCTCCTGTCGCTTCGTCCAGTTCGCCGTCGAAGCTCGCGAGCGCCGGTACGGCGGCATGCCGCGGGTGGTCGGCGGACCGCGTCGCACGGACCGGACCGGCGAGGACGACGCCGAGGACCGCGTGCTTGGCGTCCGCACACGCCTCGGCGACGCCGGCGAGCTCCGCCGCGGTCCAGCTGCCGACGCTGACCACGACCAGGGCGCCGGACTCGTGGCCGCGGTCCGGCACCATCGGGCGGGACACCGAGACCGCCACCGCGCGCAGCACCGGATCGCTCCCGGCCTCGACGACGAACTGTCCGGCGGCCCGGCGGGCGATCTCGTCCCCTTCGGGGAAGACGACCAGCAGCCGCTTCGGCGCCGGCCGCTGGTCCCGGAGGCGGGAGCACACCCGCCGGTAGCGGATCTGCCTGCTGGCCTCGTCGCCGGACGTCTGCGGGGCCGGGATGTCCCACCGGACGTCGAGACCCAACAGCCGGCGCGTCCAGGCCCGCGGGCCACGGCCCTCCGGCCGGTGCGTGAGCCGTTCGACGGGTACGTCGACGGTACCCAGCAGCGCCGAGCCCAGCGCCGCGGCGATCTCCGGTTCGCCGCGCAGCCGGCGGCTCATCCGCGCGGCCGTGAGATGGCCGATGACCGCGAACAGGAGGAACAGCAGCGCTCCGCCGGCGATGAGCTGCGTCCTCGTCGGCGGCGCCTCGCCGGTCGGCCGGGCCGCCGACCCCATGACGACCATGTTCTTCGCCTCGTCGTCGACCGGGTCGGCCTGCTTGATGGTGCTGATGGCCTCCCGCAGCGCGGTGCGCAGCTTCTCCAGCTCGGTGCGGGTCTGCACGCTCTCCACCGTCTGCCCGGGATCGGTCGCGTCGGCCAGCTTGCTGATGCGGCGGTTGGTGTCCTCCACCGACTGCCGAAGCGCGGCGAGCTCCTTCGCCGCCTCCGGGTCGGCGCTGTCGCTCGCGATCCGGGTGGCGTAGGAGACGAACTCCTTGGCCACCTGGTCGGAGAGCCGTTGTGCACGCTCCGGGGTGTCGGCCGTGCCGGAGATCTTGATGATGTTCCCGTCGGTGGCCTTGGCGCTGACCTGATCCCGCAGGTCGCTGCCGCTCACCCCGGTCCAGCCGAGCGTGGCGGCTGCGCGGTCGACCACCACCGAACTGGTCGCCACCTCCGTCTGCGTCAGCAGCTCGCGCTCCTCCCACGTCCCCGGCAGCAGCACCGATGCCGAGGTCGTGTAGCGCGGCGGGAACAGCAGGGAGGCGCCGTATCCGACGAGCGCGCCCACCAGGGCGAACATGGTGAGCAGCCGCCAGCGCCGACGGATAATCCGCCCGATGGTGACCAGGCGTATCGTGTCATCGCTCAAAGGTGCGGCCTTCCCCTGCCGGGTCCGGGTCGCGCGCGGTCACCGGAGCCCGGTCACGGCAGGCGGCGGCGTAGGCGGCCAGCAGCGAGCGCTGGGAGTTCCGCCAGGAGAGCGGACCGCCGATCCGCTCCTGACCGATCTCGCCCATCCGGGCCCGCTTCTGCGGATCGTCCAGCAGCATTGCGACGAGCTTCGCGAACTCGGCCTCGTCGTTGGCGGGCGCGTAGACGGCCGCGTCACCCGCGGAGACCCGCGCCTCCCGCAGGTCGAACGAGACGATCGGCCGGCCCATCACCATGTACTCGAGGACCTTGTTCATGGTCGACACGTCGTTGAGCGGATTGTGCGGGTCGGGGGAGAGGCACACGTCCGCGGTGGACAGGTAGCGCACCAGGTCGGCGTCCGGGATGCGCCCGGTGAACTCCACCTGCTCCGAGAGGCCGAGCCGCCGGGACAGCTCCACCATCGCGTCGAAGGTGTCGCCGGCGCCGACGAACACCGCATGCCAGTCGGTCCGCCCGAACTCGTCGCGCAGCTTCGCGAGAGCCCGCAACGCGTAGTCGACGCCGTCCTGCGGGCCCATGACGCCGAGATAGCACAGCAGATGAGGCTTGCCGCGCTTCAGCTCCGGCTCGGGCGGCACGGGACGGAACCGGTCGGTGTCGGGCGCGCTGCGCACCACGAAGACGTCCGACGCCCGCCGGCCGCCGCGGCGCACCGCGACGTCCCGGTAGCTCTCGTTCGTGGCCAGGACGACGTCCGCCGCCCGGTAGGTCATCCGTTCCAGTGCGCACACGGCGCGGTAGAGCAGGTCCTCGCCGCGGGCGAACCGGGAGAGGTACAGCTCGGGTACCAGGTCGTGCTGGTCGAAGACGAACCGCGCTCCGCGCCGCTTCATCCACAGGGCCGGCAGGAACAGCAGGTCGGGCGGGTTGCAGGCGTGGACCACGTCGACCGGGCCGACCTTCCGGGCCAGCCTGACGGTGTGCCACAACGCCGATCCGTACTCCCGCAGATAGCCGGACGGCCCTCCGGTGGCCGCGCGCAACGGGTAGCGGTGGATCCGCACCCCGTCGATCTCCGCCTCCGGCTCCGTGTCCCGTTTGCTCCCCTGGGGACAGATGACGTGCACGTCCCAGCCCGCGTCGCGCAGCGTCGTGCACTCCTGCCACACCCGCCGGTCGAACGGCACCGACAGGTTCTCCACGAGGATCAGCGCGCGCCGGGCCGGCCGGGCGCCGCCGGTCGCGTCACCAGGCAAGGCCCACGTACCCGGGTTCGGCCTGGCGCGTCTCGGCGTCGGGAAGGCGGATCAGGTCGACGATCACCGTGCCGTCGCCGTGGGGCAGCGCCGCCAGCACGGCCGGATCCCTGGTCCCGACCAGGCACACCTCGGCGTGCTCGAGCACCTCCTCGACGGAATCCGCCAGCAGTTGCGCGAGGTGCGGCAGCCGGGTCTCGATGTACTCGCGGTTCGCGCCGAGCAGCCGGGACAGGCTCACGTTGGCGTCGTAGATCTTCAGGTCGTACCCCTTGCCGAAGAGTCTTTCCGCCAGCTCGACGAGCGGGCTCTCGCGGAGGTCGTCGGTGCCGGGCTTGAACGACAGCCCGAACAGGCCCGCCCGGCGCTTGCCGGTGCGCTCGACCAGCTCCACCGCGCGTTGCAGATGGTCGGAGTTGGAGGGCAGCACGTGGGCGAGGATGGGCACCGAGACGTCGGCCCGCTGCGCCGCGTGGACCAGGCTGCGCAGGTCCTTGGGCAGGCAGGAGCCGCCGAAGGCGAAGCCGGGCCGCAGATAGGCGGGGCTGATGTTCAGCTTGCGGTCGGCCAGGAACACGTCCATCACCTGGTGCGAGTCCACCCCGAGCGCCTGGCACACCGCGCCCAGCTCGTTGGCGAAGCCGATCTTGAGGCCGTGGAACGCGTTGTCCGCGTACTTGATCGCCTCGGCCGTCGGGATCGGCACCCGGAACACCTCGCCGGGCAGGCCGTCGTACAGCGCCCGCACCGCGTCGCCGCTCGCCTGGTCGAGCTCGCCGATGACGGTCTTGGGCGGGTCGAAGAAGTCCCGCACGCTCGTGCCCTCGCGCAGGAACTCCGGGTTGACCGCGACCCCGATGTCCACGCCGGCCGTGCCGCCGACGTACTTCTCCAGGATCGGCACCAGCAGGTTCAGGCAGGTGCCCGGGAGCATGGTGCTGCGGAACACCACGGTGTGCCGCCCGCCCCGCTCGGCCAGCGCGGCGCCCATCTGCTCGGTGACCCGCTCCAAGTACGTGGTGCACAGGCTGCCGTTGGGCTCCGACGGCGTGCCCACGCAGACCAGCGACACCTCACTGCCCATGATCGCCTCGCGGACGTCGCCGGTGGCGCGCAACGCTCCGCTCTGCACGACCTCGGCTATGAGCTCACCGATCCGCTCCTCGACCACCGGGGCCTTGCCGTCGTTCACCAGGTCGACCTTCACCTGGTTGACGTCCACCCCGATGACCTCGTGCCCCATGCTGGCCAGGCACGCGGCCGACACGCAGCCCACGTAGCCGAGCCCGAAAACGCTGACTCTCATGACCCGTTCCTCCCCCCAGGCAGGCCCTTGCGGCCTGCGGTCCGCGCGTCGCCCGAACGTCGACGCCCCCCGCGCATCAGTAGGCCCCCTGCCCGTAGAGCACCGCACGCAGCGTCTTCCACAAGATCACTGTGTCCAGGGCGAGCGACCAGTCCTCCACGTACCGCAGGTCCAGCCGGATCGCCTCCTCCCACGACAGGTCGCTGCGTCCGCTGATCTGCCACAGGCCGGTGAGTCCGGGCTTGACCAGCAGTCGCCGCCGGATGTCCGGGCCGTACGCGGCGGACTCCTCCGGCAGCGGGGGCCGCGGACCGACGAGCGACATCGATCCGGTGAGCACGTTGAAAAGCTGCGGGAGTTCGTCGAGCGAGTACCGGCGCAGCACTGTGCCCACCCGGGTCACCCGCGGATCCCGGCGGAGCTTGAACAGCAGGCCGGCGCCCTCGTTGCGGTCGGCGAGCTCGGCGCGTGCCCGGTCGGCCCCGGCGACCATGGTGCGGAACTTGAGGATGGTGAACTCGCGGCCGTCCTTGCCAACCCTGCGCTGGCGGTAGAACGCCCCGCCCCGGCTGTCCACCAGTACGAGCAGCCCGACGAACACCATCAGCGGCGCGAACAGCATCAGCAGGATGGCCGCGCCCAGCCGGTCGACGACTTCCTTGACCGCCCGGCGGCCCCCGGTGAAGGTCGGCATGCTGACCCGCAGCAGCGGGATCCCGAGCACCGCGTCGATGTGCAGCCGCGGGCCGGCCACCTCCATCAGCACGGGGGCGACGACCATTTCGGCGTCGCTGCCCTCGAGGTTCCAGGCCAGCCGCTGCAGCCGGTCCGGTGACCAGTGCGGGTCCGGTGTGACGGCGACGACCCGGTAGCCGTCGCGGCGGACGTGGCGGGCGACGTCGGCCAGCCGGCCGACGACCGGCACTCCGTCCAGTTGGTCGCCGTCGAGCCCGAGACCGTCCGTCGTGCACACCGCGTCCACCCGCCAGCCGAGGTGCGGGAACTTGCGGGTCCGGGTGATCAGGTCGCGCACGGTGGCCGGGCTCCCGGCAGCGAGCACCGGTCTCAGGCACCGCCCTTCCTTGCGCTGTCTGTGCAGCCAGAGGCGCAGCAGATACCGCGCGGTCATGGTGACGAGCGCGATCGCGGGGATCGCGACGAAGATCCAGAGCTTGATGTTGCGCGACGTGAGGGCGATTCCGCCGAGCGCCAGCACGACGGTCGCCGCGAACAGCGAGCGGCCGAGCCGGCGGAATTCCTCGGCGCCCTGGCCGAGTACGGCCGGAGTCCAGGCCCGGCTCACCGCAAGCGCCCCCAGCACCAGCAGTTCGGTGCCGAAGGCGAGAATGCCCCATTTCTCATGCCAGTTGGCCGCGTCCCGGGCCCCGAAGAAGTTTCCGATCGCCGCCACCACGAAGGCGGTCGCCACGGTGTCGCTGGTGATCACGGTACGTCTGTACCGCTGCTCCCAGTCGATCGCGGGCCGGCTGATCGCGCTGTCCGCCAGACGCCCGGGCGGCGGCGGAAAAGGGGACACCAGGCCCCCTTGCCGCACAGAACCCCCCAGATCCCCCAGCGGTTCGACGTGTTCGCCCAACACTGTTCCTCCCCCCGGGAGGCCCCCGCCTCCCGCACTGTTCCGCCCCTGGGGAGGCCCCCGCCTCCCGCGCCGCGCTGTTCCTCCCCTGGGGAGGCCCCCGCCTCCCGCGCATGACTGTCCGGCGATTAGAGAGCTACTCGAACAACCCACCCTGGCGGCAGCGGACTCGCATGTCCGGCCGGATGCTCGAGGTGTGTGGGAACCCCTGTCGAAACCCCGTGTGCTCCCCGCACCCAAGGCCCCTTGCCGGGCTCCAAGAACTGATCACCCCCACGTCTGGCGCCGGGGACGCGACTGCTGCTGTCCGTAGCGCCGGACCTATAGATCATTACGGGTCGCCTCGGCTTCGAACAGCTGAAGCACGGTCAATCTAGACCATCGGGGCCGGTATGAAGAGAGGATGTGTGTAATTTGTGTTCAAGCTTTGAGTCAACATCCACTGGCCGATGACCACCCGTGGACGCCTTCCCGTCGTTGCGTGCTCAAGCAGCTCACCCGGCCTCCGGGCGCGGTCTCCGGGCTTTGGTGATCAGCGAGTTGGGGCAGTCCTTCCGCGATCAACTCGGGCGACGCCCACGCAACGCATGTTTCTGACGATACGTCAGTTATGTCTTTCCGCTGGTCATGCCCGGGGGGCAAGACCGGCGGCCGGGGGCGGCGCGGCTCCGCCGACGGAAGGGGCCCTGGTATGTGCGCGCGTTCGCTCCGGTCCCATCGGGACTTCTCCGTCTTCTGGGCGGTGCAGGCGCTGTCCGAGGTCGGCAACGCCTTCTCGCTGGTGGCGCTTCCGCTGCTGGTGCTGCACACCACCGGGTCGGCGGCGCAGATGGGGTTGCTCACGGCTGTCGCGGGCGCCGCCTCGCTGCTCACCGGTCTGGTGGGCGGCGCGTGGGCCGACCGCTTCGACCGGCGGCGTCTGCTGATGCTGTGCGACGCCGCCCGGCTGGTGCTGTACGGCGTGATTCCGGTCTGCTGGGCCCTGAGTCCGCAGGTCTGGCTGCTGTACGCGGTCATGGCGCCGGCATCGGCCTTCGAGACGCTGTTCAAAATCACATACGTCACCGCGGTGGCGAACCTCGTCGACAAGGAGCAGATCGTCGCAGCGAACGGCCGGCTGGGGGCGACGAGCGCGATCGCCTACATCGCCGGCCCGGCCCTGGCCGGAGTGGTGGCCGGATTCTTCGGCCCGACGGCCGCCGTCGCCATCAATGCGGGCAGCTTCGGGATCTCCCTCGTGGGGCTGGCGTTCGTCAGGCTCAGGCCCACCGCGCGGCCGTCGGAGGGCGAGGCCGGGGGAGAGACGGCCGGTACGCAGGACCTGCGCTCCGGTTTCCGGATCGGCGCCGCGTTTCTGTGGCGTACGCCGGTGCTGCGGGCGCTCACCGCGCTGCTGACCGTCACCACCTTCCTCGGCCTGGGTATGACCGACGTGTTCATCTACCACCTGCGGCACGGGCTGGGGCGGGGCGAACGCACGGTGGGCTACGTCCTCGCGCTGGCCGGGCTCGGCACCTGCGTGGCCGCGGCCGCGGCCGCCAGGCTGCGCCGCTCCTGGGGGTTCGGCCGCTGCTGGCTCGGCGCGATGAGCCTGTGCTCGGCGTCGGTGCTGGTGCTGGGCGGCACCCGGCAGGTGTCCGTGGCGGCCGTGACGATCTGTGTGTACTCCTTCGGCATGGCGCTGGCGGGCGTCTGCTCCATGTCCCTGCGGCAGCAGGTCACGCCGGACCATCTGCTCGGGCGGGTCACCTCCGCGTTCTGGACGATCCACGGCAGCCTCGCGCCCCTCGGCGCCGCCCTGCTCGCCGCGTCGGCGGGCCGGCTGGGCACACGGGGACCGCTGACCGCGGTGGCCGGCGTCTTCCTGGCGGTGGTCGTGGCCGCCGCTTTCACTCCCGTCCGGCAGCGCCACCCCGAGCGGACGGTCATACAACCCCCGCGGACGACGCCCGCCGACGCGCCGGCGCCGCGAGGGGAGAGCCGCGGCGAGGACACCGACGTCCGACGCTGACGACCGGCTGGACGGGGGTGTCGTCGACCGTCCCGTTCCTTCAGCGCGGGGGATGCGGGTCCGCCGGGGGAGGGCGGGGCCGGGTTCTCGCCCCGCCCTCCCCCTGGGTGGGCGTCAGGCGGATTCGGTGGGGAGGCCGGCCTCCGCCCAGTCCTGGATGCCCTCGCGGTACTTGCGGACATTGGTGTAACCGAGGCTGGTGAGCCGGGCGGCGACCTGTCCGCTGTTGGCGCACGCGGGGTTGGAGCAGTAGGTGACGATCGCGGCGGCGCGGTCGGGGAGCAGGACGGGGGCCTGGGCGTCGACGTCGCCCGGGGCCAGCGGGAGCGCGCCGGGCAGGTGCTGCTTGGCGTAGTACTCGCCGCCCAGTGTGTCGACGACGGTCACGCCGCCCGCGTCCATGGCCGCCTTCAGCTCGTCTCGTGTGATGAGTGCCGTCATGCCACAACCTTTCAAGAATCGGACTATAGTCCGTTTGTGGTTCACGACGATAACGGACTGCAGTCCGATTCTGCAATGCTGCTGGAACTCCTGCGCACTCCGCCTCCGAAGGAGCAGGCGCGGTCGGCGCGCAACCGTGCCGCCGTGCTGGAGGCGGCCGCCCGTCTGTTCGCCGAGCACGGGGTGGAGGCGGTCTCGATGGACCAGGTGGCCGAGGCCGCCGACGTCGGCAAGGGCACCCTGTACCGCCGTTTCGGCGACAAGTCCGGGCTGGCCGCCGCGCTCCTCGACGCCCGGGAGCGCGTACTGCAGGAGGCGATCCTGTTCGGGCCTCCGCCGCTCGGCCCCGGAGCCGGCGCCGCCGAGCGGCTCGTCGCGTTCGTCGACGCCTATTTCGACTACCTGCTGGAGAACCTGACGCTCATCCGCACCTCGGAGACGGCCGCGGTCGGCGCCCGGTACCGGATCGGGGCGTACCGGTTCTGGCATCGCCACGTAGCGATCCTGCTGGAGGGCGCGCCGGACCCCGAGCATGCCGCCCACGCCCTGCTCGCCGCCCTCGCCGCCGAACACGTGTGCGCGCTCCTGCCGGAACTCGGCGAGGAACGGATGCGAGCCGGGCTCGTCCGCCTGGCCCGCTCGGCGACGCGACCCCCCGGCCCGTAGGGCCGCGTGAGGGCGCGGCCCGGTCATCGGCCGGACGGCGGGCGGCCACCGCGGAGGAGCCGAGGCGCGCTCGGGCCGGCTCCGCCGTGTGTGCGGCGGGGCCGGCCCGAGTGAACCGTCCTCCGGAGGTCAGGGTGTGACGGTCGCGGACCCGCCCAATGACGTTCCGGGCAGGGTGCGCGCCATGCCCTCGGCGTCTCGTTGCGCCGCATGCCGTGTTCAGGCGCGGGCCAACGTGAAGCCGATGCCCGGGCCGAGGCCCTGGCCGTAGGCGAGCTGGATCAGCAGCTCGACGGCGGGCTCGGTGTAGCGGGCGTTGCTCAGCGGGCCCGCGTCGACAGCGTCGAAGCCCAGTTCGGCGGCGAGCCCGAGCGCCGTCTTCCGGGCGAGGTCGTCGTCGCCGGCCACCGGCAGGAGCAGCGGGACGTCACCGATCCGGCCGGTCTCCATGGTGGCGGCCATGGCCGTGTTGAAGGCCTTGACCACACGGGCGCCGGGCAGCGCCGCGGCGTTCTGCTCGCCGCCCGAGGTGGTGTGTCCCACGGTCAGCGACATGAAGTCGGCGGCCAGGGGGTTGGTGGCGTCGATGACGGCCTTGCCCGACAGGGCGGCCTTCACCCGCGGGTCCAGCTGCGCGACCACCGCGAAGGGCACCGCGAGCACGGTGACTTCGGCGGCCTCGGCGTCGGCGGCGACCTGGGCCGGGTCGGTGGCGGAGCCGGCGGTGGCGACCTCGTGGCCGTTCTCGGCGAACCGCCGGGCGAGGACGGAACCGACGTTGCCCGCGCCGATGATGCTGATCTTCACAACTGCTCCTGGGATAGGGCCGGGTAGGCATGGCCATGCGTCGCCGCCGGATGCTTCGAATTCGAAGCTTCGCGGCGATGAGAAGGACCCTAGCCTTGCTTCGAGTTCGAAGCAAGAGCTTCGAGTTCGAAGTAAATGGGTAGGGTGACGCCATGACCGAACACGAGCCCCGCTGGCTGGACGAGACCGAGATGCGCGCCTGGAACGGTTTCCTCACGACCGCGAGCCTGATCGCCCGCGTGGTCGAGGCCCAGCTCAGCGAGGCGGGCGGAGTCAGCCGGGTCCAGTACGAGATCCTCACCCGCATCCACGCGAGCCCGGGGCGGCGGCACCGCATGACCGAGCTGGCCGAGCGGATGGTCTTCTCGCGCAGCGGAATGACCTACCAGGTCGCCCAGTTGGAGAAGGCCGGACTGCTGCGCCGCGAGACCGACCCCGAGGACGAGCGCGGGGTGCTCGCGATCCTCACCGACAAGGGCCGCCAGGTCCTCGAATCCGCGGCCCCCGGCCACCTGGCCACGGTCCGGGAGGGCTTCGTGGACCTCCTCACCCCCGAGCAGCTCGCCCAGCTCGCCGACATCATGGACATCACCAGCGGCCACCTGCGCGCGACGGTCCCGGTCGCCCCGCCCCGCAGGGCCAAGGGCGCTTCCTAGGACGGGGCCTCTCCGCTCGTGGCCCCCCGGGTGCGGGTGCGGGTGCGGGTGAGGGGGAGGGGGCGAGGCGCCGGTTCGCGCGGCCGTGTGGCCGGGCCGTCGCTCGGCACTTTGACGTCTCTTGAGCGGGCCGAGGGCATGGAGTGCGGTCGCCGGGCAAGGTGCGTGGAGTGACACGCGTGGGAATCATCGTCCTGACCTGGGTCGCCGCCGTCGCCGCGGGCGTGGCCGCGGCCGGGGGCTCGCCCTACTGGCTGTTCGCCGCCCTCCCGCTCGCGCTCCTGGGCCTGCTGGGCGCCTGGGACCTGCTGCAGCGTCGGCACTCGGTGCTGCGCAACTATCCCGTCCTGGGGCACGCCCGCTTCCTCCTGGAGCGGATACGTCCGGAGCTCCAGCAGTACTTCATCGAGCGGAATTACGACGGGCGCCCCTTCGACCGGGACGTGCGCAGCATCGTGTACGAGCGTGCCAAGGGCACCGACGCGGAGGAGCCGTTCGGCACCGAACGGGACGTGTACCAGCCCGGGCACGAGTTCCTCGTTCCCTCCATGGCGCCCTGCCCGGTGCCGGAGACGCCGCCGCGGGTGCGCGTCGGCGGTCCGGACTGCGCCCGCCCCTACGACATGGCGCTGCTGAACGTGTCGGCGATGAGCTTCGGCTCGCTGTCGGCCAACGCGATCCTCGCGCTCAACGGGGGCGCCGCGGCCGGAGGCTTCGCCCACGACACCGGAGAGGGCGGCCTGTCGGAGTACCACCTGCGGCCGGGGGGCGACCTGGTCTGGGAGATCGGCACCGGCTACTTCGGCTGCCGCACCGCGGAAGGCGACTTCGACGCGGCCGAGTTCGCGGACAAGGCCGCGCACGAGCACGTCAAGTGCGTGTCCCTGAAACTGTCGCAGGGGGCCAAGCCCGGTATCGGCGGGGTGCTGCCGGGCGCCAAGGTCAACGCGGAGATCGCCCGGGTCCGGGAGGTGCCGGAAGGGCGGACGGTCGTCTCCCCGCCGTACCACCGGGTGTTCTCGACCCCGCGCGAACTCGTCCGCTTCATCGCCCGCATGCGGGAGCTGTCCGGCGGCAAACCCGCCGGCTTCAAGCTCTGCGTGGGGTCGCGCCGACAGTTCCTCGCCGTGTGCAAGGCCATGCTGGACGAGGGAACGACGCCCGACTTCATCGTGGTGGACGGAGCCGAGGGCGGGACCGGAGCGGCGCCGCTGGAGTTCGCGGACCACGTGGGCGCCCCGCTCACCGAGGGCCTGCTCACGGTGCACAACGCCCTCGTCGGCGCGGGGCTGCGCGATCGGGTCCGGATCGGGGCGAGCGGCAAGATCGCCACCGGCGCCGACCTGGTCAAACGCATGGTGCAGGGCGCCGACTACGGCAACGCCGCCCGGGCGATGATGTTCGCCGTCGGCTGCATCCAGGCGCAGCGGTGCCACACCAACACCTGCCCCACGGGCGTCACGACCCAGGACCCGCGCCGGGCCCGCGCCCTCGACGTGGGGGACAAGACACCGCGCGTCCGGCGCTACCAGGAGGCCACCGTGACCGGCGCGCTGCAGATCATGGCGTCCATGGGCGTCACCGACCCCGCGGAGCTGCGTCCGCACATGCTCCACCGGCGCATCGACCCCTGCACCGAACGTTCCTACGAGGAACTGTACGAGTGGCTTGAGCCGGGGCAGTTGCTCGCCGAGCCCCCGGCCTCGTGGGCGGCCGACTGGAAGGCCGCCGACCCCGACCGTTTCACCGTATGACCTGGAGGATCAAAGTGGCCCGTACTGTTGCCCGCGTCATCGTGGACGCGTTGAGCGAACTCGGCGTGCGCCAAGTGTTCGGCGTCGTGGGAGACGCGCTCAACCCCGTGACGGACGCCATCCGCACCACGGAGGGCCTCGACTGGGTGGGATGCCGGCACGAGGAGGCGGCGGCGTTCGCCGCGAGCGCCCAGTCACAGCTCACCGGGACCCTCGGCGTGTGCATGGGCACGGTCGGACCGGGGTCCGTCCACCTTCTCAACGGGCTGTACGACGCGGCCAAGAGCCACGCCCCGGTACTGGCGATCGCCGGACAGGTGCCGCTCGCCGAACTCGGCAGCGACTACTTCCAGGAGGTCGACAACGACGCGCTGTTCAGCGACGTGGCCGCCTTCCGGGCGACGGTCACCTCTCCCGACCAGCTCCCGCAGATGCTGGAGACGGCCGTGCGCACCGCACTGGGCCGCAAGGGCGTCGCCGTCCTCACCGTGCCCGGCGACCTGGGCGAACAGGAGCTGACCGCCGACCGGCCGGCCCGGTTCTCGCTGAACGCCCCGGTGAGCCGGCCGGACGAATCCGCCGTCCGTCGCGCCGCGGAACTCCTCGACCGCTCCGAACGCGTCACCCTGCTCGTGGGGGAAGGCGCCCGCGCCGCTCGCGAGGACGTCCTCACCCTCGCCGACCGCCTGGCCGCACCGATGGTGCTCACCCTCAAGGCCAAGGCGGGCTTCGAGGGCCCCGGCAATCCCTTCCAGGTCGGCCAGACGGGGCTGATCGGCAACCCCGCCGCCGCGGCGGCCTTCCAGGACGCGGACACCCTCCTGCTGCTCGGCACCGACTTCCCCTACCGGGACTGGTATCCCGAGGGCCGGACCGTCATCCAGGTGGACACGGAGGCCACCCACATCGGACGCCGGGTACCGGTCGACGTCGGCCTCGTGGGCGACGCGGGCGCCACCGTGCGCGACCTCCTGAGCCACCTCGCCGCCCCGCCCGCCGGGACCGAGGGGGCCCGCGACCGCTCACACCTCGAGAAGGCGCGCGCACGCTACGACCGATGGCGCGACGGTCAGGCCAGGCTCGCCGATCCCGCGCACGACAAGGGGATCGTGGGCCGGGTCCGCTCCGCGCTGGACAACCGTGCACACGACATCCGCCCCGAGGCGCTGGCCGCCGTCGTGGACCGCGTCGCGGCCGACGACGCCGTCTTCACCTCCGACACGGGCATGGCCACGGTGTGGCTCTCGCGTTTCGTCGAGATGCGCGGTGAGCGACGCCTTCTCGGCTCCTACAACCTCGGCTCCATGGCCAACGCGATGCCGCAGGCGCTGGGCGCACAGTGCCTGGATCGGGACCGCCAGGTGGTGGCCTTCTGCGGCGACGGCGGGCTGAGCATGCTTCTCGGCGACCTCATGACCCTGAAGACGTACCGCCTTCCCGTCAAGCTCGTCGTCTTCGACAACCGGCGGCTGGGCATGGTGAAACTCGAACAGGAGCAGGCCGGGCTGCCGGAGTTCGGCACCGTCCTCGACAATCCCGACTTCGCCGCCGTCGCCGAGGCCATGGGCATCACCGGCATTCGCGTGACCGACCCCGCCGAACTCGAGGACGGCGTGCGCCGGGCGTTCGGCACCGAGGGCCCGGTGCTGCTCGACGTCCTCACCAACCCCGAGGAGATCG
Organism: Streptomyces sp. NPDC037083; assembly: GCF_055606485.1. Classification (NCBI taxonomy): domain Bacteria; kingdom Bacillati; phylum Actinomycetota; class Actinomycetes; order Kitasatosporales; family Streptomycetaceae; genus Streptomyces; species Streptomyces sp. NPDC037083. The sequence goes on from NZ_JBVJSQ010000011.1 coordinate 261,058, forward strand.
CCGTCCCCGCGAAACCGACGGTCGAGCAGGGCTGGGGTTTCGCGGTCGCCAAGGTGAAGGAGGTCGTACAGAGCCACGGGGAGCCGGGCGCCCGCTGAGAACAATGCGAAAATTCGAGGAATGCCGGTCCGGGTCCGGGGTAGCCGCGTGCTTGTCGGACGATGGACCGGCGCAGACTAGACCGATCGACCGGGAGGCGCATCATGACGACGACCACCGTGCGGACCGCTCAGAAGACGGTGGGCGTTCCGGAGATCGCCGACCCGTCCAAGGTCGCTCCGAAGGACGCCCGCGAGCTGTCGAAGCTGTTCTTCGACCAGCTCGCGGTGGTGGAAGAGGGCACGCCCGAGCACCAGTACGCGCGCAACACGCTGATCGAGATGAACATGTCCCTCGTCCGCTACGCGGCCGGCCGGTTCCGCAGCCGCGGTCCGGAGGAGATGGAGGACATCGTCCAGGTCGGCATGATCGGCCTGATCAAGGCGATCGACCGCTTCGAACTGTCCCGCGAGGTGGAGTTCGCCACCTTCGCCGTCCCCTACATCGTCGGCGAGATCAAGCGCTTCTTCCGTGACACCTCCTGGGCCGTGCACGTGCCCCGGCGTCTGCAGGAGGCCCGCGTCCAACTGGCGCGCGCCAACGAGGAACTGCGCAGCCGACTGGGCCGGACGCCGACGGTCAAGGAACTGTCGGAGCTGATGAGCCTCCCGGAGGACGAGGTCGTCGAGGCCCAGCTGGCCTCGAACGGGTACAAGTCGGCTTCGCTGGACGCCGCGATCAGCGGCAGCGAGGACGGCGAGGCCGCTCTGGCCGACTTCATCGGCAACGAGGATGCGGCCCTCGGACTGGTCGAGGACTTCCACGCCCTCGCACCGATGATCGCCGAGCTGGACGAACGCGACCGCCAGATCATCCACTGGCGCTTCGTCGACGAACTCACCCAGGCCCAGATCGGCGAGCGCCTCGGCGTCTCGCAGATGCACGTCTCGCGTCTGATCACGCGCCTCCTGGCCCGGCTGCGCGAGGGCATGCTCAGCACCCGCTGACCCGTCCCGCGACCCGCCGAGGGCGACGGCGATCCCGGTCCCCGGTCCCCGGATCCTGAACACGCTGATCCTTGTACGGTGCCCCGTCGGCAGTTGGCCGACGGGGCACCGCGCTGTCTGTGGGGCATCACGCGCCCTGCCGCACACCGGAGCGGACCCTCGTCGGAGCGGTCGCTCGTCGGGGCGGACCCTCGTCGTCTCCGGACGAAGTGGCCCCCCCACGGCCTCCGGGGCGTCCGCTTCGTCCGGAGGTCACGGCCGGTCAGCCGCAGGTGAGGGAACATCGGCTGCCCCGGCCCGTTCCCCGGCCGCAGAAGCTCGTTCCCCGGCCGCGGAAGCCGGTTCCCCGTGCACGGGGGCTCGTTCCCGGTCCGCAGGCTTTGCCAGCTCCACGTTGAACTGGGCGCCGACCAGAAGAGCCAGGTTGGACAGCCACAGCCAGACCAGGAAGACCACGACGCCGGCCAGCGAACCGTACAGACGGTCGTAGGTGCTGACGTGTGAGGTGTAGAGGGCGAATCCGAGCGAGACGGCCAGCAGGAGTACCACCGCGAGGGCGCCGCCCGGCGCCATCCGTCCGACGGGACGGGAGGACGCCGGCCCCGACCGGTACAGAACGAGCACCAGGGCGACGGCGACTGCGGCCATGACCGGCCACCGCAGTGCGTCCCAGGCGGCCTGGGGCCCGGTGCCCATGCTCAGCGCGTGGCCCAGACGCCGGGCCAGGCTGCCGGTGAGCAGCAGCGCGAGCGTCGAGGTGAGGAGCAGGGCGACCAGGACGAGAGCCGTGGCGACGATGCGCGGAGCCGTACGCCAGACCGGCCGGTCCGCGTCGGTCCGGTGCATGGCGTGCAACGCCCGGCGGAAGACGCTCAGATAGCTGCACCCCGACCACAGGGCTCCCGTCCCTCCGACGAAGATCAACGTCCATGCCGTCGTCGACTGTTCGGCCATCTGCCGCAGGGTGCTGAGCAGCAGAGGCCGGGACGCGGCCGGGACGGCCTGCGCCAAGCGGTCGATGACCTCCGGCTTCGCGGTGGGCATGGCCAGGCCGAGGATCGAGAGGATCACCAGCAGCAACGGGAACAGCGCCAGAACCGCGTAGTAGGTCAGGGCGGCGGCCCAGTCCGTGATGTCGTCGTCCCAGACGGCCACCGGCGTCCGCCGCAGCGCCGCCCGCCACCGAACCGTGTGACCGTCTGCAGCGTCCATGGCGCCGATGCCCTCACTCTTCGTCCTCGAGCCCCCGCAAAGGGTCTTCCCGTAATCCGGCCGCACAGGCGTCTTCCGCGCTTCTCGGTGGAGAAGGCATGGTTACCGCTTGAAGGCGCCCTTTGTCTTTTCCCCGACCTCACGGGCATCCCCCGGAATTCCCTTCACAAACAGAGCAGTTTCGGTGAATGGCATCGGAATCGCAGGGCACACGAGGGTGCAGGAGGTTGATAAATATGGTTCCCCTGCTACTGGTTCTTCTTCTCGCACTGCTGCTCTTCGGCGCCGGATTCGCCGTCAAGATTCTCTGGTGGGTCGCCGTCATAGTCCTGGTGCTGTGGCTTCTCGGCTTCGTCATGCGTTCCACCAACGCAGGTGGCGGTCGGGGCCGTTGGTACCGATGGTGACCTGACCAGCACGCACGCCCTCGACACGGGGCCCGGCCGCCTTGGCGGCCGGGCCCCGTGCGCATGCCGGACGTGAAGACGGCCGAGCGCGCGAGAGCGTATATGAGGACGGGAATTGCCGTGCCGCCGTACGAGGGAATCCCGCACCTGCGAGGAGGAACCCGTGCCGCGCGAGGAGAAAGCCGAGCCGTATCAGGGGGAATCTCCTGTACCTCGGTGAAGCGCCAGGGACGCCAGGGGTGTCAGGAGAAAGTACCTTATTGCGCAGGAGTCGCCGGACGGCTCACAGGAAGCGCCGGATCGGGGTGACCGCGGCTTCCTTCGCGCGTTGCACCATGGCTCGCCGTCTCCATCGCGTCAGGTCGATTTCCGCACTGCGCTTCAGGTCGGCGTCGTAGTCCCGGTCGAGCGAGGCGGTGAACTCCTCGTCCAGGACGGCGAGCATCACCTCCTCGTCGTGGTCCATGGAGCGCCGGTTGAAGTTGGTCGACCCGATGAGGGAGGCGACCGAGTCCACGGTGATGATCTTGGCGTGCATCATGGTCGGCTGGTACTGACGGATGTGCACACCGGCCTGCAACAGGCGCGTGTAGTGGTGTTGGCCGGCGAGCTGGCAGGCGCGCTGGTCGGTGTGCGGGCCGGGCAGAAGGATCTCGACGCGCACGCCACGACGAGCGGTTTCGCACAGCAGGTCGATGAAGTAGGTGTCCGGAGCGAAGTAGGCGGTGGCCAGCCGGAAGCGCTCCTCGGCGGAGCTGAGCATGACCCGGACGAGGGTCTGCATGTCCTGCCAGCCGATGCTCGCCGAGCCGCGGACGACCTGCACCACCGACGAGCCGGCCTGCGGGTGCTCCGTGAACCGGTCGCGGTCGTCGAAGAGTTCCTGGTGGCACTCCGCCCAGTTCTGCGCGAACGCGGCGGCGATGCCGTCGACGGCCGGACCGCGCACCTGGACGTGGGTGTCTCTCCACTCGGCGGGGTTGCGCGCATCGCCGCACCATTCCTCCGCGATGCCGACGCCGCCGGTGAAGGCGGTGTGCTCGTCGACGATGAGGGCCTTGCGGTGGCAGCGGTGATTCTGCTTGAACGGCGACAGCCACGCGGGCTTGCGGAACCAGGCAACCTGAACGCCCGCGTCGCTCATGAGCTGCAGCAGACGTCCCTCGATCTCCTTGGCGCCGAACCCGTCGAGCAGCAGTCGCACGCGCACCCCCGCGCGGGCGCGGTCGGCCAGCGCCTCGGCGAAGTCGTGGGCGATCTGACCCCGCCAGTACACGAACGTCATCATGTCGATGGTGTGCCGAGCCGAACGGATCGCCCCGAGCATCGCCGGGAAGATCTCGTCGCCGTTGCGCAGGGGCACCAGGGCATTGCCTTCGGTGGCGGCGACGCCGATCAGCCGCTCCAGACGACGGCGCAGGCGCTGCTTGCGCGCCGCCGCGTCCGCGTCCGCGCCCGAGGCCGCATCCGCGCTCGCGTCCGCATCCGCGCTCGCGTCCGCGCCCGCTCCCGCGCCGGGCGCGCTGTCGTGCGTCTGGGGTGCAGGTATGCCGCTGAGTGTCACGCCGAATCTCCCACCGGGCCATGAGGACGGAACGCGGGCTGCTGGGGCGAGCCCGCACAACCACATTCCCGGCCGACGCCGCGGCACTCCAGCCGTCTTCCGGGACCGAACACGACGACGGGCCGCTCCCACGTCCCTGCCCCGGTGCGGAACACCGTCGAGCCACCGCGCGCCCGGCCGGCCGGCGGGAAGCCGGGGCGCTCCCTCGGCCTCCCGGGTCGCCCCGGCGCGGAAGATCCGCCACAATGGGCGCCCGTTCGTCCGTTCCGAACCACCGAGGTTTCCCGTGTCCCACTCCGTGGCCCGCGAGCCGCAGCGGCGCAATTCGCGGTCCAACCGGGCTCGCATCCTGGCCACGGCCCGGCAGGAGCTCGGCCGGAACCCGGACGTCACCCTGGAGGAGATCGCACGGGCCTCCGGAGTCGTACGGCGCACGCTCTTCGGTCACTTTCCCGGGCGGGCGGCGTTGCTGGAGGCGCTCGCCGAGGAGGCGTCCGAGGTGCTGCGGGGCGTGCTGGAGGTCGCCGTACGGCCCGACGAGCCGGCCGAGCGGGCGCTCGCGCACTTCGTGTACTCGATCTGGCCGGTGGGCGACCGCTACCGCATGCTCCTCGCGCTGGCCCAGCGCGACCTGGGCCTCGACCGGGTGGCCGGCATCCTCGCCCCCGCCCGTCACGAGGCCACGGCCATCCTGGCGCGAGGGCAGCGGGACGGCGTCTTCCACACGCAGCTGCCTCCCGCAGTGCTGAGCGCCGGCCTGGAGGGGATGCACATCGCGCTGCTGGAGGAGGTCAACTCCGGCGCGCTGGAGGACGACGGAACGCGCACCGCCGTCGCCACGCTCGTCGCGGCGGGCGTACCGCAGGACCGGGCTCGGCGCGTCGTCGACGACGTCGTGACCGCGGCGGCCGCGACCGCGAAAACACCGGCAGCGGAGGCAGTGAACGCAGTGGAGAAAGCGGAAGCGGACGCTGCCACGTCCGACGCCGCGACGAACCCTACGGAACCGGGACGCCCCGGATCCTGAGCCGTACTGGAGCTTGGGGCCTCCCGGACTCGAGATCCGCCGCGATCGCGGCCTCAGGTGTTGCGGGGCGACGACTCGTCGTCGGGGCGGAAGGTGACGGACGTGCCCGTGAAGCGGGCGTCGAGGCCGGTCGCGGTGGTGGTGACGGAACGCAGGTGCAGGCCTTCGGGGATGCTGCGCAGCTGGATCGGCTGCGCGAAGACCCGGTTCAGCAGCGCTTCCCCGGCGCCGGGCAGGGTGCTGCCGCCGACCTGGAGGTCGCGGAACGCGATGCGGTTGCCGGACACCACCGAGACCGTCGTCGTGACCGTGACCCGCCCGCCCCCGAGGGGCAGCCGGATGGCCGCGCTCACGCGGGACGGGCCGTTGCCCCTGGACACCTCCAGTCCGAGGGCCTCGGACACGTCCGGGTAGGACAGCCGGGCGGTCGCCTCGGCCGAGCGTGCCCGGGCCGCGCCGTCGTCGTCGGACTCGGTCAGTCCCTCCATCCGTAGGTCGAGTTCGGACACGGGCAGCGGCCGGGCCGTCCCGTCGGCGGGGATGTCGTGGGCGGTGACGTCCACTCGCCGCAGGGTGCCGGAGGCCACCTGGGCCAGAACGGGGAAGTCGCGCACGTGGACGTCCGGCTCCCCGGGGGTGTCCATGCCCTCCTGGAACGCCTTCGCGGTACGGGACTCCACACGCGCCGTCACGAGCCGGTCCACCGTGACGGGGACGAGGATCAGCGCCGCCAGGACGGCCAGGGCGACGGTGGCGGCGGCCGGTCGGCGTCGGCGTCGGCCGCGGGGCGGCCCGGAGGCACCGGGCGCGTCGGTCTCGTATGCGTACTGGTCGGGGTGCATCAACTCTCCTTCACGGAAGGTGGCGCCGTCCTGTCCGTCGTGCGCACGCGGCGGACCGTCGAGGTCGCGGTGTCGCTGTCGACGCCCGCGGCGATCAGGGCGGAGACGGCGGCGTGGGTGCCGTCGTCGGCCCAGCCGCCGGTGTTCACGGCGGCGAGGAGGGCCAGCAGGTGGGCCTCGATGGCCCGGCTGAGCGGGCCGGGCGGGACGGCGGTCTGGAAGACGCCCTGGCGTCTGCCGTGGACGAGGATCCCTATCACCGTGTCCCGGGCGGGGGCGAGAAGCTCACTGGCCCGAGCGGCCCCGAGGTTCTGGCGGGCCAGACCGACGAGCGTGCGGTAGCGGTCGCCGACCGGCCACAGGGTGAGAACGAAGCGTGCCAGGGCACTCGTCGCGTCGGGCACCGTCACGGACGGTCCGTCATGTTCGGCTGCACCGGGAGGAGTTGGGGCCTTGTCGGATCTCGAAACCGGTTCGGCTGCCGAGTTCCGTTCAGGAGTCGATGCCCGGTCGGCGGCCGGAGTCCCGGCGGCGGCGACCGCCGTGCGTATCGCCTCCGCCGCGTCGGCGGCCAGGCCCTCGATGAGCGCGGAACGGCCGGCGAAGTGGACGTAGACCGTACGACGGCACACGCCCGCGGCCTCGGCGATCGCGGCGAGGCCGCTGTCGGGGTCGCGGCCCAGTTCGCGCAGGGCCGCGTCCAGGATGCGGGCGCGGGTGGCGCGTGAGGCGGCTCCGGCCCGGCGCTGCGGGACGGGCGGGGCCGAGCGGCCGGTCAATTCGCCTCCTCGGGGGCCGGCGGGGCTTGTGGGGCTTGCGGGGCATGCCGGCGGCTTGCCGAGTCTTGCGAGGGCGCGGCGCCGGGGAACTGGAGCCGCGGGGCAGCCGGAGTCGTCTGCCCGGGCACTCACCGGCGATATTTGCACACCATTGGGCAATAAACTAGTCTGCACATCCATGGGCAATTAATTCGTTTCCCCGGGAGCCAGGAGCCCTTCATGCCTTTCCTTGCCAAGACACCCGTCGAGAAGATGACGGAGCCGTACGCCAGGCGCTGGTGGGCACTGCTCGTGCTCTGCCTGAGCCTGCTGATCGTGGTGATGGCGAACACGTCGCTGATCGTGGCCGCGCCGGACATGACCATCGACCTGGGCCTGAGCAGCAGTGACCTGCAGTGGGTGATCGACGGCTACACGGTCCCCTACGCCGCGCTGATGCTGGTGCTGGGCTCGATCGGCGACAAGTACAGCCGTCGCGGAGCGCTCGTCACCGGTCTGGTGGTCTTCGCCGCGGGCTCGGTCATGGGCAGCCTGGTGGACGAGACCAGCCTGGTCATCACGGCTCGCGCGATCATGGGCGTCGGCGCCGCGGTCGTCATGCCGGCCACGCTGTCCCTGCTGGTGGCGGTCTTCCCGCGGCGGGAGCGGGCCAAGGCCATCACGGCCTGGACGGCCACGTCGGGCCTCGCCATCGCCGTCGGGCCGCTGGTCGCCGGCTGGCTGCTGGAGGACCACGCCTGGGGTTCGACCTTCCTGATCAACGTCCCGATCGCCGTCCTCGCCGTCGTCGGCGCGCTCGCCCTGGTCCCGCCGTCCAAGGCGGCCGGCATGGGCCGCATCGACTACGTCGGCGGTCTGCTGTCGATCGTCTCCGTCGGCTCGCTGGTCTACGCGACGATCGAGGGACCGCACTTCGGCTGGGGCGCCGGTCCGATCGCCGCCGCCGTCGTCGCAGGCGTCGGCCTGGTGGCCTTCGTGGCCTGGGAGCTGCGGCACCCGCACCCCATGCTGGACGTGCGCAAGTTCCGGCTGCGGCCCTTCAGCGGTTCGATGCTCGCCGTGCTGTTCTTCTTCTTCGGCACCTTCGGCGCGCTCTACTACGCCACGCAGTTCCTGCAGTTCGTGCTCGGCTACAACGCGCTGGAAACCGGTGTCCGGCTGCTGCCGCTGGCCGGGGCCGTCTTCGTCGGCGCCGCGGTGACCGGGCGGCTGACCCCGAAGCTGGGCGTGAAGGCGATGGTCGTGGCCGGCATGGCGATCGGCACCGCGGGCGTCCTGCTGCTCACTCGGATCGAGACCGGCTCCACGTACCCGGACTTCCTCGCCCCCTTGATGATGCTGGGCTTCGCCATCGGCCTGAGCGTGTCCCCGGCCACCGACACGATCATGGGCTCCTTTCCGGAGGACGAGCTGGGCGTCGGCGGCGGCGCCAACGACACCGCGCTGGAGCTGGGCGGCTCGCTCGGCATCGCGATCCTCGGCTCGCTCCTCGGCACCGCGTACCGCGACGAGTTGACCGACCTGGTCGGCAACAGGCTTCCGGCCGCGGCGCTGGACACCGCCAAGGACTCGGTGGGCGGCGGCCTGGCGGTCGCCGAGCAGGTCGCGAAGAGCCCCGACGGCGGGGTGCAGCAGGCGCAGGCCCTCGTCGAGGCCGTCCACGAGGCGTTCGCCCAGGGTGTCGCCCGGACCAGCCTGGTCGGCGGGATCATCATGGCCGCCGGCACCCTGATCGTCCTTGCGGTCCTGCCCGGTCGCAAGGCCGCCGCGGCGGCGGAGTCACGGCAGACGGAGGCACGGCAGACGGAGGCCACGGCCACGAGGACCGAGGACGACGCCGAGGCGTACACCGACGCCCGGTAGGGCGACCAGGCGTACACCGACACCCGGCAGGCCCAGGCGTACACCCGTACCCGGTAGGGCGACCGCGATGTGCGACCCGCGGCCGCCTTACCGGGTACGGCCCTGCCCGCAGCCCTGAAGGGAGTTCACGCCCCCGCGGCCGATTCCGGCTCCGCCTGCGTTCGCACCGCCGCCTCCGGCAGCAGCCCGCTCAGTGCGGCGCACTGCTCGGGTCCCATGACCTGGTCCAGCGCCTCGGTGACGGTCTCGGCGAGCGTCGCGGAGGCCTCCCGCAGCAGACGGCGGGCCTTGTCGGTGAGGGCCACCTCGACGCCGCGCTTGTCGCCGCAGACCGTCTTGCGGGTGACGAGACCGGCGTGCTGGAGGCAGGCCACCTGATAGGTCAGACGGGTCTTGGGGCGGCCCAGCAGTTCCGCGACGCGGGTCATGCGCAGGCCCTCGCGGGGCTGTTCGGCGAGCAGGCACAGCACCAGGAACTCGTCGTGCGAGACGTCCAGCCGATCCTTGACCACCGACCGCAGTCGCTGTTCGACCGCCCCCGTCGCGGCGAGCAGCAGCATCCAGCCGCGCAGCTCGGGCGGCAGCAGGCCGGTTCCGGCGCCCTGCGCGGACGGACAGGGGGGCAGGTCGGCGGGGGTTTCAGCGGGGTCTGCCATAGCTTCGAGTGTATCCGTAGTCCAAATTTGCATCACTTTGTTGTTCAGAATTGGATTACCCGCTAGCGTGGTCGCGTCGGCATCATCCAAATTTGGACCATCGAGGAGGACGGCCATGACCGTCGCCGTGCAGACCGGACTGTGGCAACTCGACGCGGGCGGCTCGACCGTCGCCCTGAAGCACAGGACGATGTGGAACCTGGTCACCGTCAAGGGCGTCTTCGCCGCCGTGAGCGGTGCAGGGGAGGTCGGTCCGGACGGAACCGCCACCGGCGTCCTGACCCTGGACGTGGCCTCCCTCGACACCAAGAACGCCAAGCGCGACGCGCATCTGCGGGGCGCGGACTTCTTCGACGCCGACCACCACCCCGAGATCACCTTCGTCGTGCGCACCGCCGAACTCGCCGCCGACAAGACCGTGAAGGTGTCCGGTCAGCTGACCGTGCGCGGCATCAGCCGGCCGGAGTCGTTCACCGCGCAGCTCACCCGGGCGGACTCCGACGCGCTCACCCTGGACGCCGAATTCACCGTGGACCGGAGTGAGTTCGGACTGGGCTGGAACCAACTGGGCATGATCCGCGGCCTGACCACCGTCACCGCCACGCTCCTCTTCACGCGCGGCGCGGCCTGACCACCGGCGCCGCCCCGCACAGCCCCGCTCCGCTTCCCGCGCAGCACAGTGACGTCCCGCCGGACCGGCCGGGGTCGGGGGCTTCGGCGCTCTCCCGCCCGGCCGCCCCGCCGCGCGCCTTCCCCGCCCCGGCGGACCCGGACCGGGGCGACCCGCCGGAACGCGGTCACCACCCGCCCCGGCTTTCGGCCGGGTGCGACCGGCGGCGCGCCTTGGCCCGTACACGGTTTCGCGACGCCATCAGGGCTGGTGGACACGGTGCACGCGGAGGTGTGGCTCCCGTGCGCCGGGGGCGGGAAACCGCCGCCCGGCGAGCCCGTGCGGTGGCGGACCGTGTCGCTGTTGGGCCGAACGGGTGACTTGGCGTAAGAATTGGCTGGTGCACGCATTGAAGGCGAGTCAGTTCGGGGGATGCCGGTGAACCGTTACGACGTCACCGATGAACAGTGGGAAGGGCTCGCTCAGGTCGTTCCGTTGCGCGGCCGGGACGCGTGGCCGTCGGCGGTGGACCACCGCTCGCTCCCTGACGCCGAGACGGAGACCAGGCGCCGCTTCGTCGTGTTGCGGGTCAACGTCTTCGCGGACGCCCGCGAGGTCGCCGAGACGCTGATGGCGGGCATTCCGGTGCTGCTCGACCTGACGGGCGCGGAGACCGACACCGCCAAGCGCGTCCTGGACTTCTCCACCGGGGTCGTCTTCGGTCTGGCCAGCGGCATGCACCGCGTGGACCGCAACGTCTTCCTCCTCACCCCGCCGGGCACCGAGGTGAGCGGGATCATGGAAGCGGCCGGCACGCCCGGGCTCTGAGACGCGGGCGGGCGACCGCTTCGAGGGACCGCGGCCGGGCGGGCTTCGCTCCGTGCGAGCGCCCGTCCCGCCCGCGGTGGCGGTCCCGGTCGCCCGATCGTAGGAAGCTTGCCGGGGCGGAACGGTTCGCCTGGCAGCGGAGTCCTACCGTCCGGACATGCCCTCCACCTCCTCGCCCTCCCCTTCGCCCTCCTCCTCGGCCTTACCCCCTTCCGCGCTCGGCGGTCCGCCCCTCGGGCAAACCCCGTCCACCGTTCCCCCGCAGGCGCCGTCCGCCGAGGACCATCGGGCCCCGTCCGGCGGCGCGATCCCCGCGGCGACACCCGGCAGCGCACCGGCCTCGCGGTCGCCGCGATGCGCCCTGTGCGGGGCGGACCCCGGCCCGTTGCCGGGGCCCGAGCCGCACGCGCAGGCGACGCGCGCCCCCTCACCAGGCCCTTCGCGCCGGGGAACCGCGCAGGTGCGGCCCTCCCCGGCCGTCCCTCCCACGCCCCTCTCCGGCTCCGGGCCGTTCCCCGGCCCCACGGGCTCGTCCCGCCCTGCGTCCGACGCGGCTCCGCACGGGGAGCCCTCGCCCGCGTTCCCGGCTCAGGCCCCGCCCGTGGGCGAGCAGTCGTCCCCCTCCGGGAAGGGCCCCCGCAGCGAGTCCGTTCCGGTGCGGTACGTGCGGCCCTGTGTCACCGAGTTGCGGCTCTCGGCGTTCGCGGGGCACCGGCGGGCGCGCTTCTCGCTGGGCGCCGTGACCCTGTTCGTCGGGGCCAGCGGGAGCGGCAAGAGCAGTGCGCTGCGCGCGTACGAGGCGCTGGCGCGGCTCGGCGGCGGGGCCCGGCTGGGCGAGGTGTTCCCCGATCCGGTCGCGTGTGTGCCGCAGGGGGCGCGGCCGGACGCCCAGCACCGCCGGGGATTCCGCATCGGGTGCACGGCCGACGGGCCCGGCGGGCCGGTCCGGCTCGACGTCGCCGTGCAGGCCGAACCCGAACTGCGCATCGTGGGGGAGCGGCTGAGCGCGGGAGGAGTCGTCCTGCTGGAGACCGCCCTGCGCGATCCCGGGCGCCGCACGGTGCAGGCCGCCTGGCACACCGGCGGACCCGCGCCGATGACGCGGGCCCCCCTGCCCGACGACCGGCTCGGCACCGCGCTGCTGCCGCTGCGCGTGGCCGGCAAGACCGACGGACAGCGGCAGGTGCTGGCCGCCGCCGAACAGATGGTGGTCGCGCTCCGGTCGGTGTTTGCCTGCGATCCACAGCCCGACTGGATGGGCGCCCCCGTGCCCACCGGCTCCGGCCGGCTGCTCGCCGGCTGCGACAACCTCGCCGACGTGCTCTGGCGCACCCGCGAGGAGTGCGGTCGCCGACATGCGCACCTGGTGGCCGCGCTGTCCGCCGGCTCCAGCGGGCCGGTCGTCGATCTGCGCGCCGAGCCGCTGCCCGACGGCACGGTCCGCGCGGTGCTGGACCGCGCCGACGGCGGACGGACGGAACTCGCCAGGCTGGGATACGGCGAGCTGCGCTACGTCGCCCTCGCACTGGTGCTGCTCACCGGGCCCGGCGTCCTCGACGTGGACCCGGCCGGCGAGGTGCCTGCCGCCATGCAGACCCTGACCCTGCTCGCCGACGGCCTGGACCGCGGCCTCGACGCACGGCAGCGCGCCGAACTCCTGCGGCTGGCCGTGCGGATGGCCGAGCGCGGCCACATCCGCTGCGTCGGCGCGGTCAGCGACGGAACCTGGGCCGCCTGGACCGAGGGGGTGACGGTGGTACACCTGGGTCCGTGACAGAACAACACCTCGACGTGGCGAAGCTGCAGCGCAGACTGGCCGAGTTCGCGGCCGCGCGGAACTGGCAGCCCTTCCACACCCCCAAGAACCTCGTCTCCGCGCTCAGCGTGGAGGCGTCCGAACTGGTCGAGATCTTCCAGTGGTTGACGCCGGAGGAGTCGGCGCGCGTGATGGACGACCCGGACACCGCCCACCGGGTGACGGACGAGGTCGCCGATGTGCTCGCCTATCTGCTGCAACTGTGCGAGGTGCTGGGCATCGACCCGTTGACGGCGCTGGACGCGAAGATCGACCGCAACGAACGCAGGTTCCCGGCACCGTAGCGTGCCGGGCGCGCGGCCGAGCGCCGAACGGGAGTCGCGCGATCCGCTTTCACTCTCCGCAGTCGAAAGGCGGACCGAAATCGATTTGTTGTCCACAGATTTCGGTCTTCCTCTGGCTTTTCGCCCCGCGGACCCTCACTCTGGGTAGTGAACAGGCATGTTCGGGCGGACGTGCTGGCAGCACGTCGGGACAGACGGGGGCGGCCATGGACGCGGTGCGGCTCATCCTGACCAGCAGGCGCGCGCTCGCGGGCAGCGGCGAACGGGCGGAGATCCTCACGGAGGTCTGGCAGGCGCAGGCCCTGGCGCAGGCGATCGGCAGCCGCCTCGCCGTCTCGGGCCCGCCCGAACTGCGGGGCGAGGCGCTGGGACTGACGGAACTGGCGGGCAGAGGCTGCGGTGTGCTGGGCTCGCCGGACCTCGATCCGGGGGATCTCCTGGCCGCCCGGCTCACCGCGCTGGACGACGCCCGCCAGGCCCTGCTCGACCTGGGCGGCCTGCTCGGCGAGGTGGGCATCGCCCTGGTCGGCCTGGCGAGCTCGGTGGACGACCAGGGCACGTACTGGCAGTGCATGGAGGCCATCGACGCGGCGGACGAGTCCAGGGACCGGGTCCTGGAGATGCTGCGCAAACTGGCGGCGAGAGAGGAACGGGAGGAGAGAGAAGGGGCCCTGCCGGAGAGATGAGAGGCCGGCGAGCCAGGAGCGGTGAGGACTCCCGCCGGGAGGCTCGCCCCGTGTGCTCAGCCCGCGGCGCCCTCTCCGGTCGCGGGCGTCCGTCGGGAGGTCCCGGTCGACCGGAGGTCGGCGTCCAGCGCCGAGAGGTCCGCGTTCAGCGCCGCCATCAACTCCTCCATCTGCTGCAGCAACCCCTTCGGCGGGGCCGCGGCGGCTCCGCCCTGCTGTGGCACGGTCTCTTCGGACATGACGGCCTCCTCGGCCCCGGCCCCCGCGAAGAGGGCCGCTGCGGGTGACGTCCCGGCGCTGACCTGCCGGGCGCGGGCGCCGGGCGGTCCGGCTCCACCCCGGCCAACGATCACCACGGGAGCCGGTCACCGGCCCGGGCAACCCCCCATGCACGGCACGGACGTTTTTTCACCCGACCGGGGACGGACGGGGACCGGGGGACCGGTGGGGTTGACGGGACGGCCGGCGTGCAGGATGGAGGTATGGATCTTCGTATCTTCACCGAGCCCCAGCAGGGCGCGACCTACGACACCCTCCTCACCGTGGCGAAGGCCACCGAGGACCTCGGGTTCGGCGCCTTCTTCCGGTCCGACCACTACCTGAAGATGGGCGACGTGAGCGGCCTTCCGGGCCCCACGGACGCCTGGATCACCCTTGCCGGCCTGGCCCGCGAGACCAAGCGCATACGCCTCGGCACGCTGATGACCGCCGGCACCTTCCGGCTGCCCGGCGTCCTCGCGATCCAGGTCGCGCAGGTGGACCAGATGTCCGGCGGACGCGTCGAACTGGGCCTGGGCGCGGGCTGGTTCGAGGAGGAGCACACCGCGTACGGCATCCCCTTCCCGAAGGAGAAGATCGGCCGGCTGGAGGAGCAGCTGGAGATCGTCACCGGGCTGTGGGCCACGGAGCCCGGCAAGACCTTCGACTTCCACGGGTCGTACTACGAGCTCACCGACTCGCCCGCGCTGCCCAAGCCCGCGCAGACGAAGATCCCCGTGCTGATCGGCGGCACGGGCGCGACCCGCACGCCGCGGCTGGCCGCCCGGTTCGCGGACGAGTTCAACATGCCGTTCGGCTCGCCCGAGGACAGCGAGCGCCAGTTCGGCCGGGTGCGGGACGCGGCGGCGGAGATCGGCCGCGAGGCCGACGCGATCACCTTCTCCAACGTCCTCGTGGTCTGCGTCGGCAAGGACGACCGGGAGCTCGCCCGGCGCGCGGCCGCGATCGGCCGCGAGGTCGACGAGCTGAAGACCAACGGACTGGCCGGCTCCCCGGCCGAGGTCGTCGACAAGATCGGCCGCTACGCCGAGACCGGCTCCCGGCGGATGTACCTCCAGGTTCTCGACCTGCACGACCTGGACCACCTGGAGCTCATCTCCGCCGAGGTGCAGGCACAGCTGTCCTGAGCGCGAAGGCGGCGGGGGCGGGGCGCGCCGAGCGGCGGCGATCCCCTGTGACACGGCTGAGACCGGAGGGATGGCTTCCCCGGAACGCGGCGGAACGGCAGGGGACACGCGGCACCGGATCCCCCCCCGAGAGGGCACACCCGCAGCGGCTGCTCAGGGTCCTCGCCCGTCGGCCGGAGCGACCCGACCGGCCCGCCGCCCGCGCATCTGACCAGCGCGGACGCGCGTCACCGGCCCGGAAAATCCCGGGTGCCGTCGAACTGTTCTCGGTAGGTTGGAGGAGCGCGCGGGCGCTCCGTCGGCGCTCCCGCTCCCATCCCACCTCTTCCAAGGCAACCACCGTGTTCCTGACCATCGGCACCACAGGCACCCCAGAACGCCCCGCCACCGACCTCGGCTTCCTGCTGCACAAGCACCCCGAGAAATCGCAGGCGTTCTCCACCTCCTACGGCAAGGCCCACGTCCTGTATCCCGAGGCGGACGCCGAGCGCTGCACGGCGGCGCTGCTGTTGGAGGTGGACGCCGTGGCGCTGGTCCGGCGCGGCAAGGGCAAGGGCCGTGGCGGCGCACCCGACGCGGCCCTCGCCCAGTACGTCAACGACCGCCCGTACGCGGCCTCCTCGCTCCTCGCGGTCGCGCTGGGCAACGTGTTCTCCAGCGCGATGCGCGGTGTGTGCGCGGCGAAACCCGAACTCCCCGCTCAGGCACGGCCGTTGCGCGTCGAGGTGCCCGCGCTGCCGGCCCGCGGCGGCCCCGGTCTGGTACGCGCCCTCTTCGAGCCGCTCGGCTGGCGGGTGAGCGCCGAACCGGTGGCCCTCGACGCGCGGTTCCCGGAGTGGGGCGCGTCGCGCTATGTGAGCCTGGTGCTGGAATCGGAGACGCTCACCGTCGCCGAGACCCTGCGTCACCTGTACGTCCTGCTGCCCGTCCTCGACGACGCCAAGCACTACTGGGTGTCCCCCGACGAGGTCGACAAGCTGCTGCGCGCGGGTGAGGGCTGGCTGCCCGCCCACCCCGAGCAGAAACTGATCACGAGCCGGTTCCTGTCCCGCCGCTGGTCGCTGACCCGGCAGGCGATGGAGCGGCTGGAGCTCCTCCGGCTCGCCGAGGCCGACGACAGCGAGGTCGAGGAGATCGACAACGCCGTCGCGACGGAGGCCGAGACGGAGGAGAAGCCGACCCCCCTCGCCGTGCTGCGCCGCGACGCCATCCTCGCCGCGCTGACGCGGGCCGGCGCCGCCCGGGTCCTCGACCTCGGCTGCGGCCAGGGCCAGTTGGTGCAGGCGCTGCTGAAGAACCCGAGCTTCACCGAGGTGGTCGGCGTCGACGTGTCGATGCGCGCCCTCACCATCGCCTCGCGCCGTCTGAAGCTGGACCGCATGGGGGAGCGGCAGGCCTCGCGCGTGCGGCTCGTGCAGGGCTCGCTGGCGTACACCGACACCCGGCTCAAGGGCTATGACGCCGCCGTGCTGAGCGAGGTGATCGAGCACCTAGACCTGCCCAGACTGCCCGCCCTGGAGTACGCGGTGTTCGGCTCGGCCCGCCCGCGCACGGTCCTGGTGACGACTCCGAACGTCGAGTACAACGTCCGCTGGGAGAGCCTCCCGGCCGGCCACGTCCGGCACGGCGACCACCGCTTCGAGTGGACCCGGCAGGAGTTCCGCGCCTGGGCGGCCGCGGTCGCCGAACGGCACGGCTACGAGGTCGGGTTCGTGCCCGTGGGCCCGGACGACCCGGAGGTCGGCCCGCCCACCCAGATGGCCGTCTTCGAACTGAGCACGGCCGGCGTGAGGAACGAGAGCGAGAACGGGAACGAGAAGGAGGCGAAGGCGGCATGACCGAGACCCAGGAGTCCACGAAGCAGGGGCGTGCGCTGCCCGTCACCGACCTGTCCCTCGTCGTCCTCGTCGGCGCGTCCGGCTCCGGCAAGTCCACCTTCGCCCGACGCCACTTCAAGCCCACCGAGGTCATCTCCTCCGACTTCTGCCGAGGGCTGGTCTCCGACGACGAGAACGACCAGAGCGCGACCCGGGACGCCTTCGACGTCCTGCACTACATCGCCGGCAAGCGGCTCGCGGCCGGCCGCCGCACGGTGGTCGACGCGACCAGCGTGCAGCAGGACGCCCGCCGTCAGCTGATCGACCTGGCGAAGCAGTACGACGTGCTGCCCATCGCCATCGTGCTGGACGTGCCGGAGGAGGTGTGCGCCGAGCGCAACGCGGCCCGCAGCGACCGCGCCGACATGCCCCGCCGCGTCATCCAGCGCCACACCCGCGAACTGCGCCGCTCCCTGCGCCACCTGGAGCGCGAGGGCTTCCGCAAGGTGCACGTCCTGCGGGGCGTCGAGGAGGTCGAGAACGCCTCGGTCGTCACCGAGAAGCGCTTCAACGACCTGACCCACCTCACCGGCCCGTTCGACATCATCGGCGACATCCACGGCTGCTCGTCCGAACTCGAGTCCCTGCTGGAAAAGTTGGGCTACGAGGACGGCGTCCACCGGGAGGGCCGCCAGGCCGTCTTCGTCGGCGACCTGGTCGACCGGGGCCCGGACAGCCCGGCCGTGCTGCGCCGCGTGATGTCGATGGTGGCGTCGGGCAACGCCCTGTGCGTCCCCGGCAACCACGAGAACAAGTACGGCCGTTACCTCAAGGGCCGCAACGTCCAGCACACCCACGGACTCGCCGAGACCATCGAGCAGATGGAGGGGGAGAGCGACGAGTTCCGCGCCGAGGTGCGGACGTTCATCGACTCACTGGTCAGCCACTACGTCCTCGACGGCGGCAGGCTGGTGGTGTGCCACGCCGGCCTGCCGGAGAAGTACCACGGCCGCACCTCCGGACGCGTCCGCTCGCACGCGCTCTACGGCGACACCACCGGCGAGACCGACGAGTTCGGCCTGCCGGTGCGCTACCCGTGGGCGGAGGACTACCGCGGCCGCGCGGCGGTCGTCTACGGCCACACCCCCGTGCCCGAGGCGACCTGGCTGAACAACACCATCTGCCTGGACACCGGCGCCGTGTTCGGCGGCAGGCTCACCGCGCTGCGCTGGCCGGAGCGCGAGCTGGTCGACGTCCCCGCCGAGCAGGTCTGGTACGAGCCGGCCAAGCCGCTGAAGTCGCGGGCGCCGGGCGGACGCGACGGTCGTCCGCTCGACCTCGCCGACGTCCACGGCCGACGCGTCGTGGAAACCCGCTACGAAGGCCACAGCCGTATCTCGATCCGCGAGGAGAACGCGGCCGCGGCCCTCGAGGTGATGAGCCGCTTCGCGATAGACCCGCGACTGCTGCCGTACCTCCCGCCGACGATGGCCCCCACGGCGACCAGCCGGGTGGACGGCTACCTGGAGCACCCGGCGGAGGCGTTCGCGCAGTACGCGCGGGACGGCGTCGCCCGGGTCGTGTGCGAGGAGAAGCACATGGGCTCGCGGGCGGTGGTCCTGGTGTGCCGGGACGCGGAAGCGGCACGCAGGCGATTCGGCGTGGACGGCCCCACCGGCTCCCTCTACACCCGCACGGGCCGCCCGTTCTTCGACGACGAGGCGGTGACGGAGGAGATCCTCGGGCGCGTGCGCGCGGCGGTGGACGAGGCGGGCCTCTGGACGGACCTGGCCGCACCCGGCAGCGCCTCCGGCACGGTGGACTGGCTGCTGCTGGACGCCGAGCTGCTGCCGTGGTCGCTGAAGGCGTCGGGCCTCCTGCGCTCCCAGTACGCGGCCGTGGGCGCCGCGGCCGGCGCCGCATTCCCGGGCGCCCTGTCCGCCTTGGAGGGCGCGGCGGCAAGGGGAGTCGACGTCGCGGACCTCTTGGCCCGTCAGCGTGAACGCGCCTCCGACGCGGCCGCGTTCACGCAGGCCTACCGCCGCTACTGCTGGCCGACGGACGGTCTGGAGGGCGTTCGGCTGGCGCCGTTCCAGATCCTCGCCGTCCAGGGCCGCAGCCTCGCGGCGCTGCCCCACGACGAGCAACTGGCACTGCTGGACCGCCTGGTGGAGCACGACAGCACCGGCCTGCTCCAGACCACCCGGCGCCTGTACGTCGACACGGCCGACCCCGAGTCGGTCCGGGCGGGCGTCGACTGGTGGCTGGAGATGACGGGCCGGGGCGGCGAGGGCATGGTCGTCAAGCCGCTGGGCGCGGTGGTCCGCGACGGGGAGGGGCGCATGGTCCAGCCCGGCGTCAAGTGCCGGGGCCGCGAGTACCTGCGGATCATCTACGGCCCGGAGTACACCCGCCCCGACAACCTCGCCCGGCTGCGCGGCCGTTTCCTCAACCACAAACGGTCGCTGGCGATCCGCGAGTACACCCTGGGTCTGGAGGCCCTGGACCGCCTCGCCGAGGGCGAGCCCCTGTGGCGGGTCCACGAGGTGGTGTTCGGAGTGCTGGCGCTGGAGTCGGAGCCGGTGGACCCCCGGTTGTGAGCCCTCGGGGCCTGCCGCCCCCCCCGGCACGGTCCGCGCCGCCCGCGCGGACCGTGCGCCGCTCACCCCACCAGCCGCAGACGCTGCTCGCAGACCCCCACCCGGACGCGCTGGCCCCAGGTCAGTTCCACCGCGTCGGTCTCGATCCCGTCGCCGAAGGCGATGAGGCGCTCCGACTCGACGGTGAGGGTCAGGCGTCCGCCGGCCGCGAGCTCGCCCGCCACCAGCGAGGTGCCGGTGGTGGGGGAGGGCCACGCCTCCCGTACGAACCACACCAGCCGTTCCTCCGTCGGGCCCGGCAGCCGCAGGTCACCGTCCGTCCTGCCGCCGCCCCGCTCCTGCCACACCGACCGGATCCAGCCGGTCGCCCCCGTGCCGGTGCCCACCAGCACCCCGGACGAGGCCTGGGCCTCGACGACACCCCCGTCGTCGTCGAGGCCCAGGCGGTACCGGGCGGTCTGGTGGCCGGCGGCGCCCAGGTAGATCTCGTTGAGCGCCAGCAGCCGCTGGGTGTCGTCGGCGACGGCCTCGACCATGGTCAGTTCCGTCGCGCCGGTGCCGGCCGCGAGGGCGGAGGGCAGGAGGGTGCGCGCGTCGGCAGGCCGGTGGCGCACCAGGACGCCCGGATTGCGTCCCGGGTCGGTGTCGACGCCCACCACCGGCTGACCGGCCAGGTACTTGGCGACGTTCGCCACCAGACCGTCCTGGCCGACGACGACCACCACGTCCTCGGGGGCGAACAGGAACCGGTCCAAGTCGGCGCGCTCCACCCGAGTCTGACGCCAGGTCAGTGGAATCGCGGCGGTCACCTCGGCCAGGGCGCGCCGCGTGCGCCGGTGCCGCTCGGCGATCTCCTCGATGTCCCGGCCCCGCGAGGACAGGAAGAAGGCGGCCTGGCCGTGCGTGCCGTGCCGGGCCACCAACTCCTCGTACTCCGTGGTGCGATGGACCAGCACGGCCCGCGGGGCGAGACTCATCCCCGATCCCCGGCGCCGAGCCTCGACAGCAGACCGGTCAGGACGTCGGGCGAGATCGTCACGCTGTCGATCTGCGGAAGGTTCTCCGCGAGCCGTGTCCCGGTGAGGGCGTGCAGGGTCGCCACGTCGACGTCCCCGTGCACCCGCAGCCAGGCCGCCTGGGCCTGGGCCCGCGCATCGCCGACCTCGCGCGCCGCCTGCGCTTCGGCGCGGGCGAGCTGCACCGAACGGGCCGCTTCCGCCTCCGCGAGCCGCACCGTGCGCGCCGCCTCCGCCTCGGTCAGCCGCTCCGTGCGCTGGGCCTCCGCCTCCGCCAGCCGCACCTGCTTCGCGGCCTCGGCCTCGGCGAGCTTCACCGACCGGGCGGCCTCCGCCTCCGCGAGCCGCACCGAGCGCTGGGCCTCCGCCTCGGCGCGCACCTTGTCGGCGGACGCGTTCTCCTCCGCCTCGCGGCGGGTGTTGGTGCCCCGCTGCTCGACCAACTGCTCCTCACGGCGGGCCAGTTCGATCTTGCTGGCCAGTTCGTTCTCGGCGATCGTCCGCTCCCGCTCGACGGCCACCGCCCGCCGCTCGTAGGTCGCCCGGTCGGCCTCCTGCTGGATCTGCTCGCGCGCCGGGGTGCGCAGCGCCCGTTCCACCTCCGGTTCCGGGCGTAGCGCGACGACCCGGACGGCCACGATCTCGATGCCCGTGGACGGCAGCCGCGGCTCGGCCGCCAGCCCCGCCGCGACCCGCTCCCGCACCGCCGTCACACCGTCGACCAGTGCCGACGACAGCGGTGTGCGGGCGAGGACGTCCAGCGCGTGCTGCTGCGCCGTCTCCGTCAGCAGGGTGCCGAGCTGCTCCAGCGGGGCGCCGCGCCACACCCCGGTGTCCGGGTCGATGGAGAAGTCGAGGCGGGCGGCGGCCGCCGCCGGGTCGCTGATCCGGTACGTCACCGTGGCCTGCACGGTCACGTCCTGGAAGTCCACCGTGCGGGCGTGGAAGGTCATGGCCAGCTCGCGGTCGTCGACCGGCACTTCGGAGAGCGCGGCGCTCAGCGAGCGGAACCAGAAGCTGAGGCCCGGCCCGTCGTGCGCCAGCTTGCCGGAGCGGTGGTGGCGCACGTGCGCCGTCGGTGCGCCGCGCAGATGGCGCCAGCCCAGGCGCCGGGTGATGTCGGCCATGAGAGACCCCCCTCGTTCTGTTTTTCGTCACTACGACGATAAGAAAACGATAGCCACCCCTCCCTTTGTCGTCAAGGGGACGAGAAGGGGGAGCGGAACAAGCTCGTGCGGAAACGGTCCAGTAGGGGGTGAAGGCGGTCCGCGGTGGTCAGGATGGAGTCATGGGATTCCATGTCGACTCCGAGGCCGGGCGGCTGCGCCGCGTCATCCTGCACCGGCCCGATCTCGAGCTCAAAAGGCTCACCCCCAGCAACAAGGACGCCCTTCTCTTCGACGACGTGCTGTGGGTGCGCCGGGCGCGCGCCGAGCACGACGGGTTCGCCGACGTGCTCCGCGACCGCGGCGTCGCCGTCCACCTCTTCGGCGACCTGCTCACCGAGGCCCTGGAGACCCCGGCGGCGCGGGCGCTCGTCCTGGACCGCGTCTTCGACGAGAAGGAGTACGGGGTGCTCGCCACCGACCACCTCCGCGCCGCGTTCGAGACCCTCCCCGCCCCCGAGCTGGCCGAGGCCCTGGTCGGCGGCATGACCAAGCGGGAGTTCCTGGAGGCGCACACCGAGCCGACCTCCGTGCGCTTCCACGTCATGGAACTCGACGACTTCCTCCTCGACCCGCTCCCCAACCACCTCTTCACCCGGGACACCTCCGCCTGGATCTACGACGGCGTCGCCATCAACGCCATGCGCTGGCCGGCCCGGCAGCGCGAGACGGTCCACTTCGAGGCGATCTACCGCCACCACCCGCTCTTCCGCGGCGAAACGTTCCGCGTCTGGTCGGAGGGGCAGGCCGACTATCCGTCCACCATCGAGGGCGGTGACGTCCTCGTCATCGGGAACGGCGCCGTGCTGATCGGCATGAGCGAGCGCACCACCCCGCAGGCCGTCGAGATGCTCGCCCACAAGCTGTTCGCGGCGGGCTCGGCCGAGACCATCGTCGCCCTCGACATGCCGAAGCGGCGTGCCTTCATGCACCTGGACACCGTGATGACGATGGTCGACGCCGACGTCTTCACCCAGTACGCGGGCCTCGGCATGCTCCGCTCGTACACCATCGAGCCGGGCGTCGGGGAGAAGGAGCTGAAGGTCACCGACCATCCGCCGGAGCACATGCACCGCGCGATCGCCGCCGCACTCGGACTCAGCGAGATCCGCGTGCTCACCGCCACCCAGGACGTCCACGCGGCCGAACGCGAGCAGTGGGACGACGGCTGCAACGTGCTGGCCGTGGAGCCGGGTGTCGTCGTCGCCTACGAGCGCAACGTCACCACCAACACCCACCTGCGCAAACAGGGCATCGAAGTGATCGAGATCCCGGGCAGCGAGCTGGGCCGGGGGAGGGGCGGTCCGCGCTGCATGAGCTGCCCGGTCGAACGGAGTGCCGTATAGGCGTACGCGCGTCTGTATAAAAATGCTGAGCGTCGTATAGACTTCCGAGATCCTGCCCTGGCAGCAACCGTTCACCGCAGTTCTCACCGCATCTCTGGAGCGCCCCCATGGCGACAGCCCCGACCGCCCTCGCCGGCCGCCACTTCCTCAAGGAGCTGGACTTCACCGAGGAGGAGTTCCGCGGCCTGGTCGCGCTGGCCGCCGAGCTGAAGGCCGCCAAGAAGGCCGGGACCGAGGTCCAGCTCCTGCGCGGGAAGAACATTGCGCTGATCTTCGAGAAGACCTCGACGCGCACCCGCTGCGCGTTCGAGGTCGCCGCCGCCGACCAGGGCGCGTCGACCACCTACCTCGACCCGTCCGGCTCGCAGATCGGCCACAAGGAGTCGGTGAAGGACACCGCGCGCGTGCTGGGCCGGATGTACGACGGCATCGAGTACCGCGGCGACAGCCAGCACAAGGTCGAGGAGCTCGCCGCCCACGCGGGCGTCCCGGTCTACAACGGCCTCACCGACGACTGGCATCCCACCCAGATGCTCGCCGACGTGCTCACGATGACCGAGCACAGCGCCAAGCCCCTGAACGAGATCGCCTTCGCCTACCTCGGCGACGCCCGCTTCAACATGGGCAACTCCTACCTGATCACCGGCGCCCTGCTGGGCATGGACGTACGGATCGTCGCCCCCAAGGCCTACTGGCCCGCCCAGGAGGTCGTCGACCGCGCCCGCGAGCTCGCCGAGGCGGGCGGCGCCCGCGTCACCCTCACCGAGTCCCTGGCCGAGGGCGTGCTCGGCGCCGACTTCGTCGCCACCGACGTGTGGGTGTCCATGGGCGAGCCCAAGGACGTCTGGGACGAGCGGATCGCCGCCCTCGGCCCCTACGCGGTGACCATGGACGTCCTGCGCGCCACCGGCAACCCCGACGTCAAGTTCCTGCACTGCCTTCCGGCCTTCCACGACCTCGGCACCAAGGTCGGCCGCGAGATCCACGAGCGGCACGGCCTGGACTGTCTGGAGGTCACCGACGAGGTCTTCGAGTCGGCCCACTCCATCGTCTTCGACGAGGCGGAGAACCGGCTGCACACGATCAAGGCCGTGCTGGTCGCCACTCTCGCCTGAGAGCCCGGGCCGCTCCTGGGCGGCCGCCCTCCTGGCTCCGCCACTCCTGGGCCGGCCCCTCCCGGGCCGACCGGGCCGCGTCTCCCGGGCTCAGGCCGCCTCGGCCGGGCTCACGCCGGCCGGGGCCCGCGCTGCTGCGGGACCGCGGCCAGCCTGAACCACACCGCCTTGCCCTGCTCCGTGGGCCGGTGCCCGCAGGACGAGCTGAGGGCGCGGATCAGCAGCAGCCCGCGCCCGTGCTCCTGCCAGGGGTCGGGCTCCGCCCCGGACGGGCGGGTCAGGTCGCCGGGCGGCTCGGGGTCCGCGTCGTGCACCTCGACCTGGCAGCCGGTCGGCCGCAGCTCCACCACCAGCTCTATCGGGGCGTCCCCCGCGGTGTGCTCCACGGCGTTGGCCACCAGCTCCGCCGTGAGCAGCTCCGCCGTGTCAATGTCCGCCCCGTGCTTCAGCTCGGCCAACGCCGTACGGACCAGGGCACGGGCCACCGGCACGGCCGCGGCGGAGTGCGGCAGCGCGATCCGCCACGAGGCGGGGGTGTCGGCGGAGCGTTCGTGCAAGGCGAGTCCGTTCATGGCGCAGGTTCCCGTGATCGACATCAGACGGTCCTGCCTTCAATTTCAGGAATGGTACGGCGGCCTCCGGCAGAAGCGCTCGGCGGGCGTCGTACGGGGCCTCCGGCCCCGTTGCCGGTCGGCTTACCCGGGACAACGGGCCGCCTCGCGCACCTGATCCCGTTGTTACCGCCTTATCGACGACCGGTGACGTGTGTGACGGGGGCATGTCGTGCGGTGACACGGCGATTCTTCCCACCCGCTCTATCGCGTACTCATGACGACAGTCAGAAGAGAGTGATAACTTCGAGAGTGACCGTCGAGGAGGCCGCCCTCATGAGTCCCTTCACCGGCTCCGCCGCCCGCACCTCCGACTGGTGCCATCTGCACGTCGAGCTCGCCGACGGCATCGCCACCGTCACCCTGGCCCGCCCCGAGAAACTCAACGCGCTCACCTTCGGCGCCTACGCCGACCTGCGCGACCTGCTCGCCGAGCTGTCCCGGGAGCGCTCGGCGCGCGCCCTGGTGCTGGCCGGGGAGGGCCGCGGCTTCTGCTCCGGCGGAGACGTCGACGAGATCATCGCCGCCACCCTCGGCATGGACACCGCCCAGCTCCTCGACTTCAACCGGATGACCGGCCAGGTCGTCCGCGCACTGCGGGAGTGCCCCTTCCCGGTGATCGCGGCCGTGCACGGGGTCGCGGCGGGGGCCGGCGCGGTCCTCGCCCTGGCCGCGGACTTCCGGGTCGCCGACCCGAGCGCCCGCTTCGCGTTCCTCTTCACCCGCGTCGGCCTGTCCGGCGGCGACATGGGCGCCGCCTACCTGCTGCCCCGGGTCGTCGGCCTCGGGCACGCCACCCGGCTGCTCATGCTGGGCGAACCGGTCCGCGCCCCCGAGGCCGAGCGGATCGGCCTGATCAGCGAACTGACCGACGAGGGACGGGCCGACGAGGCCGCCCGGGCTCTGGCCCGCCGCCTGGCCGACGGCCCCGCCCTGGCACAAGCCCAGACGAAGGCCCTCCTCACCGCGGAACTGGACATGCCGCTGGCGGCCGCGGTGGAGCTGGACGCCGCCACCCAGGCGCTGCTGATGAACGGCGAGGACTACGCCGAGTTCCACGCGGCGTTCAAGGACAAGCGCCCTCCCGCATGGAGGGGACGGTGACAAGGGCAGCCGACACGGGGACGTCGTTCCCCGGGCCGCAGGGCGGCGCCGACGAGCGGCCCCGCCGCGGGGCGCGACCGGCCACGGCGCCCCCGCAGCCGCCCGCCTCGACGAACCGCCCCCTGCGCGTCGCGATCATCGGCGGCGGCCCCGGCGGACTGTACGCGGCGGCGCTGCTCAAACGCCTCGACCCGGCCCGCGACGTCACGCTCTGGGAACGCAACGCGCCCGACGACACCTTCGGCTTCGGAGTGGTCCTCTCCGACGAAACCCTCGGCGGCATCGAACACGCCGACCCGGTCGTCCACCGGACGCTCCAACAGGACTTCATCCGCTGGGACGAGATAGACATCGTCCACCGAGGCGCCCGCCACACCTCCACGGGACACGGCTTCGCCGCCCTCGGCAGAAGACGCCTCCTGGAGATCCTGCACGAACGCTGCCGCACCCTCGGCGTCGACCTGCGCTTTCGCACCGAGGCGCCCTGCCCCGCACGGCTGTCGGAGGAGTACGACCTCGTCATCGCGGCGGACGGCGTCCACAGCACCACGCGTGAGGCGTACGCCCACGTCTTCCGGCCCAGGGTGGCCCGCCACCGCTGCCGCTACATCTGGCTCGCCGCCGACTTCGCCTTCGACGCCTTCCGCTTCGAGATCGCCGAGACCGAGCACGGCGTGATGCAGTTGCACGGCTACCCCTACGCGCCCGACGCCTCGACCGTCATCGTGGAGATGCGGGAAGAGGTCTGGCGGGCGGCCGGTTTCGACGAACTCCCCGAGCGGGAGTCGATCGAGGCCTGCGCCAAGATCTTCGCGGACGCCCTCGGCGGACGCCCCCTCAGGTCCAACAAGTCCACCTGGACCACGTTCCGCACGGTCGTCAACGAACGCTGGTCGCATCGCAACGTCGTCCTGCTCGGCGACGCCGCCCACACCGCGCACTTCTCCATCGGCTCCGGCACCAAGCTCGCCGTCGAGGACGCGCTGGCGCTGGCGGCCTGCCTGGAGGAACACCCCGATCCGCACAGCGCGGCGACCGCCTACGAGCAGGAGCGCAGGCCCGTCGTCGCCTCCACCCAGCGGGCGGCCCGGGCCAGCCTGGAGTGGTTCGAGAACATCGGCCTCCATCTCGACCAGCCGCCCCGCAGGTTCGCCTTCAACCTGCTCACCCGCAGCCGCCGTGTCACGCACGACAACCTGCGCCTGCGCGACGCCCACTTCACCGACGCCGTGGAACGGGAGTTCGGCTGTCCGCCGGGCACACCGCCGATGTTCACCCCCTTCCGAATGCGCGGCCTGACCCTGCGCAATCGGGTGGTCGTCTCACCCATGGACATGTATTCGGCGGTGGACGGCGTCCCCGGCGACTTCCACCTCGTCCACCTGGGCGCCCGCGCGCTCGGCGGGGCGGGACTGGTGATGACCGAGATGGTGTGCGTGTCCCCGGAAGGCCGCATCACACCCGGCTGCACCGGCATCTACAGCGGCCGGCAGGCCGACGGCTGGCGCCGGATCACCGACTTCGTCCACGAACGGGCGCCGGGGACCGCGATCGGCGTCCAGCTCGGCCACTCCGGACGCAAGGGCTCCACGAAGCTGATGTGGCAGGGCATGGACGAACCGCTGCCCGACGGCAACTGGCCGCTCGTCGCCGCCTCCCCGCTGCCCTACAAGCCGGACAGCCAGACGCCCCGCGAGCTCACCCGGGCCCAACTGACCGATCTGCGCGAGCAGTTCACGGCGGCCGCCCGACGCGCCGCCCGGTCCGGCTTCGACCTGCTCGAACTGCACTGCGCGCACGGCTACCTGCTGTCCGGCTTCCTCTCCCCGCTGACCAACCGACGCACGGACGCCTACGGAGGCTCGGTCGCCGAGCGGCTGCGCTTCCCGCTGGAGGTCTTCGACGCGGTCCGCGAGGTGTGGCCGGAGGAACGGCCGACGACCGTCCGCATCTCAGCCACCGACTGGGCGCCGGGCGGGACTTCGGCCGACGACGCCGTCGAGATCGCCCGCGCCTTCGCCGCGCACGGCGTCGACGCGGTCGACGTGTCCAGCGGACAGGTGGTGGCCGACGAGCAGGTCGAGTTCGGACGCTCCTACCAGACGCCGTTCGCCGACCGCATCCGGCACGAGGCGGGCGTCCCGGTGATCGCGGTCGGCGCGATCTCCTCCTGGGACGACGTCAACTCCCTGATCCTGGCGGGCCGTACGGACCTCTGCGCACTCGGCCGACCCCACCTCTACGATCCCCACTGGACCCTGCACGCGGCCGCCGAACAGGGCTACGCCGGACCGGGCGCCGACTGGCCGGCCCCCTACCGGGCGGGCAGCCGCCCCCCACGCACCGGTCGTACGGACGCCCCCGGCCCCCGTCTGAAGCTCAGAGGCTGACGCCCCTCGCGGCGACGGCAGCCCGACCGGCACATGGACACCCGCCCGAGCGCGCGCCTGCGCCGGGCGGGGTTCACACCCCGGCGAACCGTGCTCCCGCGTCCCGCAGTCGCTCGTGCAGCTCCTGGAACACGGCGGCGGAACGGGTCCCCGGCCAGTCGTGCGGCAGCAGGCGGGCGGGCAGGCCGGGGTCGGCGTAGGGCAGATGGCGCCAGGAGTCCAGGGCGAGGAGGTAGTCGCGGTAGGCCGCCTCCGGCGGGGTGTCCGGCCGCTGCTGCCAGGCGTGCAGCACCGGCGCGTGGCGGTCGAGGAAGCTCTCGTGCTGCTTGGCGATCGCGGCCAGGTCCCACCAGCGGGCGACCGCCTCGACGGTCGGCGCGAACCCCAGGTGCTCGCCGCGAAACAGCTCGACGTACGGGTCCAGACGCAGCCGCTGGAGGCTGTGGCGGGTCTCGTCGTGCAGCCGCGCCGGGGCGATCCACACCCCGGGGGCGGCCGTTCCGAAGCCCAGCCCCGCCAGCCGTGACCGCAGCACGTGCCGCTTCTGCCGCTCCGACTCCGGCACTGAGAACACCGCCAGCACCCAGCCCTCGTCCGGGGGCGGCGCCGTGGAGTAGATGCGCCGGTCGCCGTCGTCGAGCAGCTGTCTTGCCTCGTCGGAGAGTTCATAACCGGCCGCGCCCCGTGCCGTGCGGGCCGGCAGCAGCAGGCCGCGCCGTTTCAGCCGGGACACCGACGAACGCACGGAGGGCGCGTCGACGCCGACCGCGGCGAGCAGCCGGATCAGCTCGGCGACGGGCACCGGGCCCGAGGCGAAGCGTCCGTACGCGCCGTAGAGCGTGACGATGAGAGACCGAGGTGCGGGCTGGTCGGACACGTTGATCATCTTAGGTCTTCGGCATCACTGCTGGTCACCATTGGTGCAACCGCTTGCGCGCAGCCGGAATCTCTGCAGCTTCCCGGTCGCGGTGCGTGGCAGCGCGTCCAGGAACACGAACTCGCGCGGACACTTGTACGGCGCCAGCTCCTCCCGGAGGAACGCGCGCAGCGCCTCCGCGTCGCGCCGGGCGCCCTCGCGCAGGACGGTGAACGCGACGACCACCTGGCCCCGGCGTTCGTCGGGCCGTCCCACGACCGCCGTCTCGACCACGTCCGGATGGCGCAGCAGCGCCTCCTCCACCTCGGGGCCCGCGATGTTGTACCCGGCCGAGACGATCATGTCGTCGGCGCGCGCGACGTACCGGAAATAGCCGTCCGCCTCGCGGACGTAGGTGTCCCCGGTGACGTTCCAGCCGTCGCGCACGTACTGCCCCTGTCGCGGGTCGGCGAGATAGCGGCAGCCGACCGGGCCGCGCACGGCGAGCAGTCCGGGCTCGCCGTCCGGCACGGGCACGCCGTCGGCGGTCTGCACGCGCGCGTGCCAGCCCGGCACCGGGACGCCGGTCGTGCCGGGCCGGACGCGCTCGTCGGCGGCGGAGATGAAGATGTGCAGCAACTCGGTGGCGCCGATGCCGTTGATGAGCCGCAGCCCGGTCCGCTCGTGCCAGGCCCGCCAGGTGGCCGCGGGCAGATTCTCACCTGCCGAGACACAGCGCCGCAGCGACGAGACGTCATGGCCGCCGAGGTCGTCGAGCATCGCGCGGTAGGCGGTGGGGGCCGTGAACAGCACGCTCACCCCGTGTGCGGCGATCGCGGGCAGCAGCTGCCGCGGCCCGGCCTGTTCGAGGAGCAGCGCGCTCGCCCCGGCCCGCATCGGGAAGACGACGAGCCCGCCCAGGCCGAAGGTGAAGCCCAGCGGGGGGCTGCCGGCGAAGACGTCGTCCGCAACCGGTTTCAGCACATGGCGCGAGAAGGTGTCGGCGATCGCCAGCACGTCCCGGTGGAAGTGCAGACAGCCCTTCGGGCGGCCGGTGGTGCCGGAGGTGAAGGCGATCAGCGCGACGTCGTCGGACGCGGTGTCGACGGCCCGGTACGGCTCTGCCGGCGCCGGCCGGTTCAGCAGGTCGTCGGGGGCGTCACCGCCGAACGTCGTGATCCGCAGCCCGCGGATCTCCGCCTTGGCGAGGTCGTCCACCGCCCTGACGTCGCACAACGCGTGCTCCACCCGTGCGATCTCGCACATGGTGCGCAGCTCGTTCGGCCGCTGCTGGGCCAGGACGGTGACCGCGATCGCGCCGGCCTTCAGCACCGCCAGCCAGCAGGCCGCGAGCCACGGCGTCGTGGGCCCGCGTAGCAGGACGCGGTTTCCGGGGACGACTCCGAGGTCGCCGCTCAGCAGATGCGCGATCCGGTCCACGCGGGCGCGCAGCTCCCCGTACGTCCACGAGCGTCCGGCGGGAACGTGGAACACGGGCCGGTCGGGGTCGGCGTGGGCGAGCAGCTCGACGGCGCAGTTCACCCGCTCGGGGTAGGCCAGCTCGGGCAGATCGAAGCGCAGCTCGGGCCATTGGGCGGGCGGCGGGAGGTGGTCGCGCGCGAAGGTGTCGACGTGGGCCGAGACGTTCATCAGCGATCGTCCCCCTTGCCTGGATGGACTTCCGGCTGGGCTGCCCGGGAGGGCTTCGTCGTGGGGTCGCGCAACGAGCGTATCGCCTTGGTGACGACAGTCAACGGTACGCGATACCGTCGAGGGAAGCCGTGACCGGCCGACCGGCGCCGGGGGAGCACGGCCGGGGCAGGAAGGGCACGGCAGCAGGACAGGCACGGCAGAGGGGACCGGCGATGCCCGCATTCTCGCTCGAACCGGAACAGACCGCCTGGTGCGCCGAGCTGCGCGTCCTGGCCGCCGACCGGCTGCGCCCCCTCGCCGAGAAGGGCGAGCCGGGCCGCGTCAACCGCCCGCTCGTCGCCGAACTCGGCCGACTCGGCCTGCTGTCCCGGCTGTTCACCTCCGGCGCCGTCGACCTCTGCCTGATGCGCGAGTCCCTCGCGTACGCCTGCACGGAGGCGGAGACCGCGCTCGCGCTGCAGGGGCTCGGCGCGCATCCCGTGCACGCCCACGGCACCCCCGCCCAACGGCGGCGCTGGCTGTCCCGCGTCGCCGACGGCAGCGCGGTGGCCGCGTTCGCCCTGAGCGAGCCGGGTGCGGGCTCGGACGCGGCGGCACTGTCACTGGCGGCCGAGCGGGACGGCACAGGCGGCACGGGGGGCCGCGGCGGTGCGGGCGGCTGGCGGCTCACCGGGGAGAAGTGCTGGATCTCCAACGCCCCCGAAGCCGACTTCTACACGGTCTTCGCCCGCACGACGCCCGGGGCCCGCGCGCGTGGCGTCACCGCCTTCCTCGTCCCCGCCGACCGGCCCGGCCTCACCGGCTCCGCCCTCGACATGCTTTCCCCCCACCCCATCGGCGCGCTCCGCTTCGACGCCGTCCCGGTCACCGTGGACGACGTCCTCGGCGAGGTGGACCGCGGCTTCCGGGTCGCCATGGGCACCCTCGACCTGTTCCGTCCCAGCGTCGGCGCCTTCGCCGTCGGCATGGCACAGGCCGCCCTCGACGCCTCCCTCTCCCACACCGCCCGACGCGACGCGTTCGGCGGCAAGCTGATGGACCTGCAGAGCGTCGCCCACCGAGTCGCCGAGATGGCCCTGCGCACGGAGGCCGCCCGGCTGATGGTGCACGCGGCGGCGACGGCGTACGACAACGGGGAACCGGACGTCCCCAAACGGGTCGCCATGGCCAAGCTGCTCGCCACCGAGACGGCGCAGTACGTCGTCGACGCGGCAGTCCAGCTCCACGGCGCGCGGGCGCTGCGCCGCGGCCATCTGCTCGAACACCTCTACCGCGAGGTGCGCGCACCCCGGATCTACGAGGGGGCCAGCGAGGTTCAACGCGGCATCATCGCACGGGAGTTGTACGCGGAGCAGGCCGAGCGGACCGAGCGCGCCGACCGATCCGGGCAGTCCAACCCGTTCAACTCATCCGCCCCATCCGACCGAACCGGCTCATCCGACCGAACCGACCGAACCGATCTGGAGGCCAGGTGACCGTCCAGCGGGTCAATCCGCCCGAACTCTCCCCGCCCACCGGCTTTTCCCACGCCGTCGTCGCCACCGGCGGCCGGATCGTCTTCCTGGCGGGGCAGACCGCGCTCGACGCCGAGGGGAAGATCGTCGGCGACGCGCTCCCCGAGCAGTTCGCCCGCGCCCTGGGGAATCTCCTCACGGCTCTGCGCGGCTGCGGCGGCACCGCGGCCGACCTGGCCCGGGTCACCGTCCACGCCACCGACGTCGCCGACTACCGTGCGCACGCGCCGCAACTCGGGCGGATCTGGCGGGACTTGGCGGGCCGGGACTACCCGGCCATGGCCGTCGTCGAAGTCGTCCGGCTCTGGGACGAACAGGCGCTCGTCGAGCTCGACGCGATCGCCGTACTCGACACGCCGCCGCCCCAGGGGCAGTCGCCGCACCCGTCGCGCTGACGCCCGCGAGCGAGCCGCCGTCGGGTCAGGCGGCCGCGGCCAGCCCCGCCACGGTCACCCGGTGCGGGTCCACGATCCGGCCGTCGGGCAGCAGCTCACCCGAGTCGTCGAAGACGATCGTGCCGTCGCACAGCAGGTTCCAGCCCTGCTCGGGGTGGGCGGCGACGACGTGCCCGGTGTGGGCGTCGGCAGAAGCGCTGGGAATCTGGTGGGAACACATGGCGCACCTCCACGTCGGCGGAGTCGGCCGTCCGGCCGGTCCGCATGGAACGACGATGCGCCCGGCCCGCGGTCCGTCGCCAGAGACCGGCCCGAAGCGTGACAGCACCAGGACAAGTCCAGGACCGTTCGTCGACGACGGATGCGGACTCGCCACCGAAGGAGTGACGATCACCGTCTCGGGCCCGCCCGCCCGGTACCAGTGGAGGCCCCCACAACAGGAGGTTCTCCCATGTCCTTGCGCCCCGCCCTGTCCGCGGCAGCCGGTGCCGTCCTGCTGCTGCTGGCCGCCCCGGCGGTCACCGCCCACGCGGACCCGTCGGAGTCCGTCACCGTCGACCCGGTCGGCCGTATCGCCGCCGACGGCACCGTCACGCTCTCGGGCACCTACCGCTGTGTCGGCAACACCGGCCCGGTCTTCGTCAGCTCCTCCGTCGGCCAGAGCTCCGACGG
Source organism: Streptomyces sp. NPDC037083 (assembly GCF_055606485.1). Lineage (NCBI taxonomy): Bacteria > Bacillati > Actinomycetota > Actinomycetes > Kitasatosporales > Streptomycetaceae > Streptomyces > Streptomyces sp. NPDC037083. The sequence continues at coordinate 294,339 of NZ_JBVJSQ010000011.1, forward strand.
CGCCCAGCACGGCATCGGCGGCACGCGCGCGGTGTGCGACGGCGCCGAGCACAGCTGGGTGAACACCGGCAAGGCCACCCCGGACGACCTCGACCCCGGAGTGGCCCACGTCGAGGCCACGCTGATGGAGCTCCGCCCCGAGAGCGGCCTTCCCCTGCCCCGCTTCCACGCGGTGCTGAAGCAGGACGTCACCCTCACCGAGGCCTGAGCACGGCACGTCCGGCGCCCTCCCGCCGCAGGGACGGCGCCGACGGCCGGGCCGGCCCGCGATCGGGCCCGGCCCGGCCGCTCAGCCGCCGCGCGCGCCGTAGGACGACGCCCTGGCTCTTCGCCCCGCAATCGCGGAAGATCTCCGACAGGCGCGGGAACCGGTCAGGCCCAGGGGGCGCCGCTTTCCGGAGCCCCCGACGGACGGCGCAGAACGAGGAGACGACGATGGCGGACAGCGAGCGGCCCGGCCCCGACAACCCGATCCGGGTCTTCCTGTTGGACGACCACGAGGTGGTGCGGCGTGGGGTGCGCGACCTGCTGGACGACGAGCCGGACATCACCGTGGTCGGCGAGGCCGGGACCGTGGCGCAGGCGCTGGCACGGGTGCCCGCGCTGCGCCCGCAGGTGGCCGTGCTCGACGTGCGTCTGCCGGACGGCGACGGAGTGACCGTGTGCCGCGAACTGCGGTCGGGCCTGCCGGAGCTGGCCTGCCTGATGCTGACCTCGTTCGACGACGAGGAGGCCCTGCTCGACTCGATCATGGCCGGCGCGTCGGGTTACGTCCTGAAGCAGATCAAGGGCTCCGACCTCGTCTCGGCGGTCCGCACGGTGGCCGCGGGCCAGTCGCTGCTCGACCCCAGCGCCACCACCCGGCTGATGACCCGGCTGCGCAACGACCGGCACAAGCAGGAGGAGCCCGACGCGCTGCCCGGCCTGACCGACCGGGAGCGGGAGATCCTGGCCCTGATCGGTGAAGGGCTGACCAACCGCCAGATAGGCCGACGGCTCTACCTCGCGGAGAAGACGGTGAAGAACCACATCTCCCGGCTGCTGGCCAAGCTCGGCGTGGAGCGACGCGTCCAGGCCGCGGTCATCGCCACGCAGGCGCAGGACAGGCTCCGGCCCGAAGGACACTGAGCCCTCGTCCCCGGCAGGGGCCGCCGGGCGGGAGCGTCCCCGATGCCGTCCCGTGCGGCCCGGCACGCATGGGCCACGACAAGTGACGCGGTCGCCGTCCGCAGGGCCTGTCGCCTCCTCCGCCCCCCCGTCCCGGCCTACGGTGGAGGGGCGGCCAACCACCCCGGCGGGAGGAGAGCACGTGGAGGTCATGGCGTACGGCGTCCTCGCGGACGAGGAGCCGCTGCTGCGCGAGGCGTTCGTCCGGCAGTTCGCGGACCGGCATGACCTGCGCTGTCTCGGTCTGTTCCTGAACCGGGACACCAGCCCGACGGCGGCCGGGCACGAGGTGGTGCTCAGCAGCGTCAACGACACGCTCGACGCCGAGGTGCTGCGCGCGCTGGCCGAGGGCGGGACGAGGATGATCGCCCAACGCGCCACCGGCTACAACAACATCGACCTGGCGGCGGCCGAGGAACTGGGGATGACGGTGGCGCGGGTGTCGTCGTACTCGCCCTACTCCGTCGCCGAGTTCGCGTGGGCGCTCGCGCTCGCGGTCGACCGCCGGATCGTGCGGGCCGCACACCGCACCCGGGAGTTCGACTTCCGGCTCGACGGGCTGATGGGGCGCGACCTGCGCGGCCGGACGGCGGGAGTGGTGGGCACCGGAAAGATCGGGGCGGCGTTCACGCGGATCGCGCACGGCTTCGGGATGCGGCTGCTGGGCTGGGACGTCGCCGAGAACCCCGACTGTCTGGCCCTGGGCATCGAGTACGTCGAGCGCGAGCGGCTGTTCGCCGAGGCGGACCTGGTCAGCCTGCACGTCCCGCTGGTGCCGGACACCCACCACCTGGTGGACGCGCGCAGGCTGGCCCTGATGAAGGACGACGCCATCCTGATCAACTCCAGCCGCGGCGGCCTGGTGGACACCGACGCCCTGCTGGAGACCCTGCGCGCCGGACGGCTCAGCGGGGTCGGCCTGGACGTGTACGAGGAGGAGGCCGGGGTGTTCTTCCTCGACAAGTCCCTGGAGGTGATGACCGACGAGCGCCTCGCGCGGCTGATGACCTTCAACAACGTCCTGGTCACCTCGCACCAGGCGTACTTCACCCGGGACGCCGTCGGCCAGATCGCCGAGACGACGGCGGCCAACGTCGCGGACCACTTCGCGGGCCGGAGCAGCGACAACACGCTCGTCCGCCGGCCCGCCGACTGAGACCGGCCCCGCCCACCGCACCGGGCGAGAGGACCGGCGACCGAACGGTCGGCGAGCGAACCAGCGGCGACCGAACCAGCCGGCGGTCGGGCAGCCCGGCCCTCACGCCTGTCGCCATCGCGCGCCTGTCCGCGGTCAGAGCCGCCCGGTCGTCGGGTCTTCTGCGGGCGCCCCAGTGATCTCCCGCCCGGTGACCAGCTCGGACTCGATCCGTACGAAGACCCCGTCCCGTACGGGCATCCAGGACCGCGGGCCGGTCTGCGAGAGCCGTTCGTGGTCGGCGGGGTCGGTCACCACCCTGGCCCGGCCGGTGACGACGACGCTCCAGCCGGACCGGTTCGCCGCGGTGAACTCGTCCGCCTCGAAGGCGACCACGACCCCGTCGATGGCACGCACCAGATCGGAGCCGGCCGGGGTGTACAGCAGGACCGCAGCGTCCTCGTCCAGGGAGAAGTTGACCGGGAGGACCGCGGGCAGCGCCTGCCGCGTGTAGACGACCCGGCCGACCGGCGCCTTGGCCAGCAGCCGAAGGCAGTCCTGCCGGCCGAGAATGCGAAAGGCGTCGTTCTCGAGCATCACACCATCCTCGGCGCGACCCCCCGAAGCCGGGTAGGGCCGGTCGGCCCTTCTTCCCCCGGCCCCCGCCCGCCCCCCCGCACCCGACACCCACCACGACTCCAGCGGGCGCGAGCGCCGCCCACTCAGATGTCGCGGAAGATCTCGATCTGCGCCCCGATGGAGTTGAGCCGCTCGGCCAGGTCCTCGTAGCCGCGGTTGATCACGTACACGTTGCGCAGCACCGACGTGCCCTCCGCCGCCATCATCGCCAGCAGCACGACCACCGCGGGGCGCAGGGCCGGCGGGCACATCATCTCGGCCGCCCGCCAGCGCGTCGGACCCTCGACCAGCACCCGGTGCGGGTCGAGCAGCTGGAGCCGCCCGCCGAGCCGGTTCAGGTCCGTCAGGTAGATCGCGCGGTTGTCGTAGACCCAGTCATGGATGAGGGTCTTGCCCTGGGCGACGGCCGCGATGGCGGCGAAGAAGGGGACGTTGTCGATGTTCAGGCCGGGGAACGGCATCGGGTGGATCTTGTCGATCGGCGCCTCCAGTTTGGAGGGCCGGACCGTGAGGTCCACCAGCCGGGTGCGGCCGTTGTCGGCCGCGTACTCCGGCGTCCGGTCGTGGTCGAGACCCATCTCCTCCAGGACCGCGAGTTCGATCTCCAGGAACTCGATCGGCACCCGGCGCACCGTCAGTTCCGACTCCGTGACGACCGCGGCGGCCAGCAGGCTCATCGCCTCGACCGGGTCCTCGGAGGGGGAGTAGTCCACGTCGACGTCGATGTTCGGCACGCCGTGCACGGTGAGCGTGGTGGAGCCGATGCCCTCGACGCGGACGCCGAGCGCCTCCAGGAAGAAGCACAGGTCCTGGACCATGTAGTTCGAGGAAGCGTTGCGGATGACGGTGACGCCGTCATAGCGGGCCGCCGCCAGCAGCGCGTTCTCGGTGACCGTGTCCCCGCGCTCGGTCAGCACGATCGGCCGGTCCGGGCGGACGGCACGGTCGACGACGGCGTGGTACTGCCCCTCCGTCGCCGCGACCTCCAGCCCGAACCGGCGCAGCGCGATCATGTGCGGCTCGATGGTCCGCGTGCCCAGGTCGCAACCGCCGGCGTACGGCAGCTTGAAGTGGTCCATACGGTGCAGCAGCGGGCCGAGGAACATGATGATGGAACGGGTGCGCACGGCGGCCTCGGCGTCGATCGCCGCCATGTCCAGCTCGGCCGGCGGCACGATCTCCAGGTCGACGCCGTCGTTGATCCAACGCGTCCGTACACCGATGGAGTTCAGGACCTCGAGCAGGCGGTAGACCTCCTCGATACGGGCGACCCGGCGCAGCACCGTGCGCCCCTGGTTGAGCAGCGAGGCGCACAGCAGGGCCACGCACGCGTTCTTGCTGGTCTTCACGTCGATCGCGCCGGACAGCCGACGCCCGCCCACGACGCGCAGGTGCATCGGGCCCGCGTAGCCCAGAGAGACGATCTCGCTGTCCAGGGCTTCACCGATTCGAGCGATCATCTCAAGGCTGATGTTTTGGTTGCCTCGCTCGATGCGGTTGACGGCACTCTGGCTGGTTCCGAGCGCCTCGGCCAGCTGCGCCTGTGTCCAGCCCCGGTGCTGTCGGGCGTCACGGATGAGCTTGCCGATGCGTACGAGGTAGTCGTCTGCCATGGGGTTGAGGTTATCTCAGATATGAGATGGCGCCTCTCGGGGGGTCCGTTCGGGTGATGGCCCGTCAACGGCGCTTGGCGTTACGTGTGCGACGCCACCCGAAAGGCCCGGGCAAATCCATCGATGTCGTACGACGTCCCGTGCTGCTGTGCGTGTGGCGCGGTCCGTGCGACCCGCCGCCGGTGGTGATCGACCACGACCGCCGGTTGATGTTCAGTCGCACACCGGGGAGGATGCGGAAACTCTTGCGGAAAGTGAGGGGCATCGGGCCTCCTTCGTCAGGGAACTGCCTGTCTCCGGTCTCGTCTACCCCGGCCCGGCGACCCCATGACGCCCGCTCAGGAACCGCCTTGCCGTGCGTCCGCCGTCGCCACCGCCGTGAAAGGCGCCGTGCGGCCGCCGCTCCGTGTGTCCGTCGACGGTCGCCCCGGCCGACAGGTGCCTCCGCCGACTGGTCCGGCGTCTCCGCCGACTGGTCCGGCGTCTCCGGCGCGTGGTCCGCCGGAAGTCGGGTCGGGATGTCGTACGGGGGCTGGTCGGGGAGCTGCAAGGGGAGAGCCGGGGCGTGCCGGGGCCGTGATCCGGCGGCCGTGCCCGTTCCCGGCGCTGCGCCCGCGAGCAGGTCGCCGTGTCCGTGGCCCGGCGGCCGTGTCCGTGGTCGGGCTGTCGCGTCCGTGCTCGGGCGTCCGTGCCCGCGATCCGGCCGCCGTCCCCGCCGTCGGCGCCGCGACGTGGACCGGGAGCAGCGCGCCGTGTCGGTGGCCTGGCGCTCCCGGTCCGGGGTGCAGGGGGCTGCCGGTGTGGCCCGGCGCGTGGGGGGTCCGGCTTTCAGCGGCAGGTGACAGCGAGCCCGGGCATGACCATTCAGCCCCCATGTACTAGAGTTATCTCGACATCGAGATATCTGCCGAAGGCGCACCGCAGCCGCCACCCTGGTAAGGGTTACCTAACTTAGCCTGACCTCAGCGGTTCGGCCAAGCCCGCGTGACGGCAGGATGCGGTGGTACGCGCACATCAATGAAGGAGACTGTCGTGTCGGCGAACAGCTTCGACGCCCGCAGCACGCTGCAGGTGGGCGACGAGTCGTACGAGATCTTCCGGCTGGACAAGGTGGAAGGCTCGGCTCGCCTTCCGTACAGCCTGAAGGTGCTGCTGGAGAACCTGCTCCGTACCGAGGACGGCGCGAACATCACCGCCGACCACATCCGTGCGCTCGGCAACTGGGACTCCCAGGCCCAGCCGTCGCAGGAGATCCAGTTCACGCCGGCCCGCGTGATCATGCAGGACTTCACCGGCGTGCCCTGTGTCGTCGACCTCGCCACCATGCGTGAGGCCGTCAAGGAGCTCGGCGGCGACCCGGCGAAGGTCAACCCGCTCTCCCCGGCCGAGCTGGTCATCGACCACTCCGTCATCGCCGACAAGTTCGGCACCAACGAGGCCTTCGCCCAGAACGTCGAGCTGGAGTACGGCCGCAACAAGGAGCGCTACCAGTTCCTGCGCTGGGGCCAGACCGCCTTCGACGACTTCAAGGTCGTCCCGCCCGGCACCGGCATCGTCCACCAGGTGAACATCGAGCACCTGGCGCGCACGGTCATGGTCCGCAACGGCCAGGCGTACCCCGACACCCTCGTCGGCACCGACTCGCACACCACCATGGTCAACGGCCTCGGCGTCCTCGGCTGGGGCGTCGGCGGCATCGAGGCCGAGGCCGCGATGCTCGGCCAGCCGGTCTCCATGCTCATCCCGCGCGTCGTCGGCTTCAAGCTCACCGGTGAGCTGCCCGCCGGCACCACCGCCACGGACCTCGTGCTCACGATCACCGAGATGCTGCGCAAGCACGGCGTCGTCGGCAAGTTCGTCGAGTTCTACGGTGAGGGCGTCGCCGCCACCTCGCTCGCGAACCGCGCCACCATCGGCAACATGTCGCCCGAGTTCGGCTCCACCGCCGCGATCTTCCCGATCGACGACGAGACCCTGAAGTACCTGCGCCTGACCGGCCGCGACGAGCAGCAGGTCGCGCTCGTCGAGGCGTACGCCAAGCAGCAGGGCCTCTGGCTGGACCCGAAGGCCGAGCCGGACTTCTCCGAGAAGCTCGAGCTCGACCTCTCGACGGTCGTCCCCTCGATCGCCGGCCCGAAGCGCCCGCAGGACCGCATCGTCCTCGCCAACGCCGCCGAGCAGTTCAAGGTCGACGTGCGCAACTACGTCGACAGCGTGGACGAGGCGGGCCAGGAGTCCTTCCCGGCCTCCGACGCCCCGGCCGTCGCCCCGAACGGCGCCCCGTCCAACCCGGTCACCGTGACCGCCCCCGACGGTTCGACGTACGAGATCGACCACGGCGCGGTGACGGTCGCGGCCATCACCTCCTGCACCAACACCTCCAACCCGTACGTCATGGTCGCCGCCGCGCTCGTCGCGAAGAAGGCCGTGGAGAAGGGCCTGACCCGCAAGCCGTGGGTCAAGACCACCCTCGCCCCGGGTTCGAAGGTCGTCACCGACTACTTCGACAAGGCGGGCCTCACCCCGTACCTCGACAAGGTCGGCTTCAACCTCGTCGGCTACGGCTGCACCACCTGCATCGGCAACTCCGGCCCGCTGCCGGAGGAGGTCTCCAAGGCCGTCAACGACCACGACCTCGCCGTCACCTCGGTCCTCTCCGGCAACCGCAACTTCGAGGGCCGGATCAACCCCGACGTCAAGATGAACTACCTGGCGTCCCCGCCGCTGGTCGTGGCGTACGCCCTCGCGGGCTCCATGAAGGTGGACATCACCAAGGACGCCCTGGGCATCGACCAGGACGGCAACCCGGTCTTCCTCAAGGACATCTGGCCCTCCGAGGCCGAGGTCAACGACGTCGTGGCGAACGCCATCGGCGAGGACATGTTCAACAAGTCCTACCAGGACGTCTTCGCGGGCGACGCCCAGTGGCAGGCGCTGCCGATCCCGACCGGCAACACCTTCGAGTGGGACGCCGAGTCGACCTACGTCCGCAAGCCCCCCTACTTCGAGGGCATGACGATGGAGACCACCCCGGTCTCCGACATCAGGGGCGCGCGCGTCCTGGCCAAGCTGGGCGACTCGGTCACCACCGACCACATCTCCCCGGCGGGCGCCATCAAGGCCGACACCCCGGCCGGCAAGTACCTCACCGAGCACGGTGTGGAGCGTCGTGACTTCAACTCCTACGGCTCCCGCCGAGGCAACCACGAGGTCATGATCCGCGGCACGTTCGCCAACATCCGCCTGCGCAACCAGATCGCGCCGGGCACCGAGGGCGGCTACACCCGCGACTTCACCCAGGCCGACGGCCCGGTGTCGTTCATCTACGACGCCTCCCGCAACTACATCGAGCAGGGCATCCCGCTGGTCGTGCTGGCCGGCAAGGAGTACGGCTCCGGCTCGTCCCGCGACTGGGCCGCCAAGGGCACCGCGCTGCTCGGCGTCAAGGCCGTCATCGCCGAGTCGTACGAGCGCATCCACCGCTCGAACCTCATCGGCATGGGCGTGCTCCCGCTGCAGTTCCCGGAGGGCGCCACCGCCGCGTCCCTCGGCCTGACCGGCGAGGAGACCTTCTCCTTCACCGGCGTCGAGGAGCTCAACAACGGCACCACCCCGCGCACGGTCAAGGTCACCACCGACACGGGCGTCGAGTTCGACGCGGTCGTCCGCATCGACACCCCCGGTGAGGCCGACTACTACCGCAACGGCGGCATCATGCAGTACGTGCTGCGCAGCCTGATCCGCAAGTAAGCGGCCAGGCCGAGAAAAGCGGCACCGCAAGGCAGTCGAGGGCCGCATCCCCGGTGACGGGGGTGCGGCCCTCAGCCGTGTACGGTCCCGGTCCGGTCGCGCCCGTTTACAAGTGCGCCGAACGGCGCTATCTTCCGCCACAGGTGAAGTGGGAGCGCTCCCATATCGGCCCGCGCCCGGCAGACCGGAACCTGCCGGGCCCGGGCCCGGGAACGCTCCCGCTTCGCGCACCCTTGCACCGTCGCACCCTGCACCGTCGCACCCTGCGCCGCGTGCCCATGCGCCGGCCCACGTGCACCGGCGCGCTCGCGCGTCCCGTGCCCGCGCACCCGAGCGCACGCGCACCGCACCCGCACCCGCAGTGCACTCCCATACCCGCACGGTCCGTACACGGAAGGCGGATTCATTCGCCATGCGATCTGTCATGATCACACCAAGCTTGAGGTCCCGGTTACGCTCCCGAGCCCTGCTCCTCGTTCTCCTGGCCCTGCTGGCCACGGTTCCCGCCCTCGGCCTGATCGTCACGGCCGGCGGCACGGCGGAGGCTCACGGCACCCCCATGAAGCCCGGCAGCCGTACCTTCCTGTGCTGGCAGGACGCGCTGACCGACACGGGTGAGATCAAGCCCGTCAACCCGGCCTGCAAGAACGCACAGCAGGTGAGCGGTACCACGCCGTTCTACAACTGGTTCTCGGTGCTGCGCTCCGACGGCGCCGGCCGCACGCGCGGCTTCGTGCCCGACGGGCAGCTGTGCAGCGGCGGCAACGCCAACTTCACCGGTTTCAACGCGGCCCGCGACGACTGGCCGCTCACCCACCTCACCTCGGGTGCGACCGTCGACTTCTCCTACAACGCCTGGGCCGCGCACCCGGGTTGGTTCTACGTCTACGTCACGAAGGACGGCTTCGACCCGACCAGGACCCTCACCTGGGACGCCATGGAGAGCCAGCCCTTCCTCTCCGTCGACCACCCGCCGCTCCACGGCAGCCCCGGCACGGTCGAGGCCAACTACTCCTGGACCGGCAAGCTCCCGGCGAACAAGTCCGGTCGGCACATCATCTACATGGTCTGGCAGCGCTCGGACAGTGCGGAGACCTTCTACTCCTGCTCCGACGTCGTCTTCGACGGGGGGAACGGCGAGGTGACCGGTATCCACGAGCCCGGAAACCCCACCGAGCCCGTGCCCGGCACCTGCACCGCCACCCGCAGGACCACGAACACCTGGAACGGCGGCTACCAGTCCGAGGTGACCGTGACCAACTCGGGCGACGTCCCGATGCTCGGCTGGATGGTCGACTGGACGCTGCCGTCGGGCCAGTCGGTGGTCAGCCTGTGGAGCGGCAGCGCCACGTACACCGGGCAGGCGGTGATGGTCCACAACGCCGACTGGAACGGCTCGTTGAGTCCGGGACAGAGTGCGACGTTCGGCTACGTCGTCTCCGGCCCGGGCGGTGACAGCGCCACAAGCCTTCCCTGCAGGGTCGGCTGAGCGGCAGTCGCTCCGGGCGGACCTGGTGGGCGGACCCCTGCGGCCGCCCACCAGGTCGGCGCCATGCGCAGGGAGCCCGCCCGGACTGCGGCGCCGCCGGGCCGGGCTCAGCCGGCCAGCAGCTCCGGCAGCCACCGCAGTTGTCGCCTCACCTGCTCACCCTCGCCTCCCTCGTGCCCGTTGAACGGATACGCGTGGATCTCCCTGCGGGGATCGGGGCCGCCGGTCAGCTCCCCGTAGCGGTTGAACGCGGCGTACACCCCGCTCGGCGGGCAGACGGTGTCGCGCAGACCCGTGCCGAAGTGTGCCGGAGCATGGGCTCGGCGGGCGAAGGAGACGCCGTCCACGTAGGAGAGCGTGCGGTGAGCGGCTTCCTCCGCGCCGCGATGAACGGAGAGGTAGGCGGCGATCTCCCCGTACGGGCCCGCGTCGGTGAGCTCGAGTGCGCGCCGGATGCCGCACAGGAAAGGGGCCGTGACGACGACGGCGGCGAGGTCGGGGACCAGGCCCGCGACGGCGAGCGCGAGCCCACCGCCCTGACTGTTGCCGACGGCGGCCGTCCGGGCGGGGTCGACGCCGGGCAGGGCGCGGACCGCCGTCACCGCCCGCACCGCGTCCGTGATCAGACGGCGGTAGTGGTAGTCCCGCGCTGAGAGCAGGCCGCGGGCGGCCGGCCCGGGGCCACCGGGCGCCGTGGCGTGCGGATCAGGGGTGACGCCCCCGTCGCCGTACTGGTCGCCCTGCCCGCGGTTGTCCATCAGCAGGTGCGCGTAGCCCGCGTTCACCCAGGTCAGCCGCTCGTGCGGAAAACCGCGGCCGCGCCCGTAGCCGACGTACTCGACGACCGCCGGGAGCGGTTCGCGCACGTCGGCCGGACGGCTGAACCAGGCGCGCACCGGGTCTCCCGCGAAGCCCCGGAACGTCACGTCCCAGGTCTGCACGAGACGGAGACCGGTTCGGACGGGATGCACCGACACCAGCGGATCGCGCTGTCCTGCCTCCTTCAAGGTGTCCGTCCAGAACGCGTCGAAGTCGGTGGGCTCCTCGGGCTCGGGGCGATGGCGTTCCAGTTCCGGCAGCGGCAGGTCGAACGCGGGCACAGCGGCACCTCGCAGAGTCGGCGGCGATCGATCGTTGCGTAGCTCATCCAGAAATTTGCGGGCGACGGTAGCACTCGACTCCCCGGTTCTACCCCACCCGTGGAGTGTTCCAACGCCACACCTGGCCTCACCAGCCCACGGTGCAGCACCCATTGACAGCGCTTTCCGTGACCCCTTACGTTGCCGCAGAGTTACCGGTAAGGGCACGAAAGTTTCGATACCACGCGCGGTGAGTCCAGCGTTTCGAACGACGCCCCGGGAGGCCCGAGCATGAGCACCTCCACCAGATCGGCCCCGCCCCCAGGAACCCAGGACCCGCCGCCGAAGACCCGCCACGGTCCCGCGCGTCCGACCGCGCGCCGGGGCTGGCGACGGGCGCTGCGCCGGGACTGGCAGCTGTACTCGCTGGCCGTGCTGCCGCTGCTGTTCTTCCTGCTCTTCCGCTACCTGCCGATGATCGGCAACGTCATCGCCTTCCGCCGCTTCGAACCGGGTGGGTCGATCTTCGGGGAGCGGTGGGTGGGCCTTCGCTATGTGCGGATGTTCCTGACCGACCCCACGTTCTGGCAGGTCTTCCGCAACACCCTGTGGCTCGGCGGGCTCACTCTGGTGTTCTGTTTTCCCGTTCCGGTCGTCCTGGCGCTGCTGCTCAACGAGGTGCGCAGACGCTCGCTGAAGAAGTTCGTGCAGTCGATCTCGTACCTTCCCCACTTCCTGTCGATCGTGATCGTCGCGGGCATCACCATGCAGATGCTGGCGACGGACGGGCCCGTCAACCACGTGCTGGACCGGCTCGGGCACGACCCGGTCCGGTTCATCCAGGAACCCGGATGGTTCCGCACGATCTATGTGGGCTCGGAGATCTGGCAGACGGCCGGCTGGGGGACGATCCTCTACCTCGCCGCGCTCACCACCATCGACGAGGACCTCTACGAGGCCGCCCGGATCGACGGCGCGAGCCGCTGGCGGCAGATCTGGCACGTCGCCCTGCCCGGCATCCGTCCCACCATGATCACGCTGCTGATCCTCAACATCGGCACGTTCATGGCGGTCGGCTTCGAGAAGGTCCTGCTGCTGTACAACCCGCTGACCTACCCGACGGCCGACGTGGTCTCCACCTATCTGTACCGAGCCGGTGTCGAGTCCAACAGCTTCAGCTACGCCGCCGCGATCGGGCTGTTCGAGGCGGTCATCGGTCTGGTGCTGATCACGAGCGCGAACCAGGTGTCGCGTCGCACGGTGGGGACGAGTCTGTGGTGAGCCTCCGCAACCCGCGTGCCCCGCGTCCGCGTACCTCGGTGCACCAGCCCACGCGTGGCTACCGGGTCTTCCAGGGCGTCAACGGCGTGATCCTCACGCTCGTCGTGCTGGTGACCCTCTACCCCTTCGTCAACATCGTCGCCCGGTCCCTCAGCGGTGAACGTCAGATCCGCACCGGCGAAGTGACCCTGTGGCCCAAGGGGTTCAACCTCACCACGTACAAGATCGTCTTCCATGACTCGATGTTCTGGCGCAACTACGGGAACACCGTTCTGTACACGGTCGTCTCCACCGTCATCGCCATGGTCCTGACCACGTGCTACGCCTACGTCCTGTCGAAGAGGAACCTCAAAGGGCGAGGGGTGCTCGTCGGCGTCGCCGTGTTCACCATGTTCTTCACCGGCGGGCTGATCCCCAACTACGTCCTGGTCACGAGCCTCGGCCTGAAGAACTCCGTCTGGGCGATCGCCCTGCCCAACGCGATCAGCGTCTTCAACCTGCTGGTGATGAAGGCCTTCTTCGAGAGCCTGCCGAGCGAACTCGAGGAGGCCGCGCAGATCGACGGGCTGAACACCTACGGGATCCTGCTGAGAATCGTGTTGCCGCTGTCCAAGGCCGTCGTCGCGACCATGGTGCTCTTCTATTCGGTGTCGTTCTGGAACTCCTGGTTCTCGGCGTACCTCTACATGGACCGGACCGAGCTCATGCCGGCCACCGTCTATCTGCGCAACCTGATCTCGGGCGCCACCACAGGCGGTAACGCCGGCGCCGGAACCGAGCAGCTCAGCCAGGTCGGGGCGAACATCCAGGCCGTCACCATCGTGCTGACGGCGCTGCCCATCCTCTGCGTGTACCCGTTCGTCCAGCGCTACTTCGTCTCCGGCGTCACGCTCGGCGCGGTCAAGGGCTGAATGCCACACCTCTGACGGAACAAAGGAGTCTCCGTGAAGAACGCAGGCCGGCTGTCACGACGCCAGATCCTCTCCGCCGCAGGCTTCGTCGGCCTCGCCACCCTCACCGGCTGTGGAAGCGGGGGCGAGGACGGCGGCGACACCAAGGACCTCTCCAAGAAGCAGAACGGAGCGATGGAGGAGTACCGCGTCGGACAGCAGTTCAAGGCGTCGAAGCCGCTTTCCTTCTCGGTGCTGCACAACAACAACCCGGTCTATCCGATGAAGGACGACTGGCTGTTCTGGAAGGAGCTCACCAGGCGTACCGGGATCACCCTGAAGCCGATCGCGGTCCCGCTGAGCGACTACGAGAAGAAGCGCAGTGTCCTCATCGGGGCAGGTGACGCGCCGTTTCTCATCCCCAAGACCTACCACCCGTCGGAGGTCGCCTTCGTCTCGTCGGGCGCCATCCTTCCCGTGAGCGAGTACGTGCACCTGATGCCCAACTTCCAGGACAAGGTCAGAAAGTGGAAGCTGGAGCCCGAACTCGATTCCATCCGTCAGTCCGACGGCAGGTACTACCTCCTGCCAGGGCTGCACGAGAAGGTCAAGTCCGGCTACTCGTTGTCCTTCCGCACCGACGTCCTCGGCAAGCTCGGCCTGACTCCGCCCACGACCTGGGACGAGGTCCACGACGTCTTCAAGGCCATCAAGGCCGAATACCCGGACCGCTATCCCTTCTCCGACCGCTGGAGCACCAACACACCGTTCCCGGCAGCCGCGTTGCTCAGCTATCTCGGCCAGGCGCACGGGGTGAGGGCCGGCTGGACCTACGACAACATCAGCTTCGACGCGAAGGCGGGGGAGTTCGTCTTCACCGGCGCCACGGACGGATTCCGCCAGGTCGTGGAGTACCTGAGGAAGCTGGTCGCCGAGAAACTGATGGACCCCGAGAGCTTCACCCAGACCGACGACGAAGCCGTGCAGAAACTGCTGGGCGAGAAGTCCTTCGCGATCAGCGCCAATCCACAGGAGCTGGTCCAGAACTACCGCTACAACCTGGAGAAGCAGGTCAGGGGCGCGAGGATCGAGATGGTGCCGGTGCCGCTGGGGCCGGCCGGCCCGGTGGTGTTGGGCGGGGCCCGGCTGGAGAACGGCGTCATGGTCTCCACCAAGGCTCTCCAGAGCGACACCTTCGTCGCGATGATGCAGTTCGTCGACTGGCTCTGGTACTCGGACGAGGGCCAGCGGTTCGCCAAGTGGGGCGTGCAGGGCACCACGTACACCTACTCGAGCGGCCGGTACAGGCTGGAGCCTGGCGTCAGCCTCATGGGCTCGGACCCCGCCGCGCCGAAGGATCTGCAGAAGGACTACGGCTTCCACAACGGAGTCTTCACCTACGGCGGCAGCTGGGCGCTGGTCTCCTCGTCCTTCAGCCCGGACGAGAAGAAGTTCCAGGACGCCATGGCCCAGCGTGAACAACTCCCCATCGGTCCGGCCCATCCCCTGCAGTCCGTGGAGCAGGAACAGGCCTCGCTCTGGGAGACCCCGCTGCGGGACCACGTCACCCAGAACATGCTCAAGTTCGCCCTCGGCAAGCGCCCGCTCTCCGAGTGGGACGACTACGTCACCGAGCTGAAGGCCAAGAACATGGACCGGCTCGTCGACCTGCACAACAAGGCGCGCGAACGCTACAAGAAGGAGAACGGGTGATCCGCGTCCCCGCCGAACCGGCAGGCAGGCTCCCCGACGCCTGGCGGCACTGCGTCGGCACCGGCCGCGTCGAGCTCGCCCTTCGACGCGACTACCAGGAGTCCCTCGCCCTGATCCGGCGCGACATCGGTTTCCGGCACATCCGCGGCCATGGCATGCTCAGCGACGGCATGGGCGTGCACCGCCCCTACGACCACAACGGCGTCCGCCGCGTCCACCACTCCTTCACGTACATCGACCAGGTGCTCGACGCGTACCTCGAAGCCGGTGTCCGGCCGTTCCTGGAACTCGGCTTCATGCCCGCCGGGCTGGCCTCCGGCGAGCAGACGGTCTTCTGGTGGCGCGGCAACGTCACCCCGCCCCGCTCTCATCGCGAGTGGGCCGACCTGGTGCGCGCGACCCTCGTCCACCTCGTCGACCGCTACGGCCTCGACGAGGTCCGCACCTGGCCCGTCGAAGTGTGGAACGAGCCCAACCTGCCCGACTTCTGGCAGGGCGCGGACGAGACGGCGTACCACCGCCTGTACGAGATCACCGCGCACACCGTGAAGGAGGTGGACGCCGGTCTTCAGGTCGGAGGCCCGGCGATCTCCCCGGGCGCCGACGACTGGCTGGACCGGTTCGCCGAGTTCGCCGAACGCCGGGACGTGCCGGTCGACTTCGTGTCGAAGCACGCGTACAGCTCCGGCCCCGCCCAGCACGTTCCGTTCGGCGTCCACCAGACGCTGGCCCCGGCCTTGGACCTGCTCGACCAGTTCGCCGCACCCCGAGAGCGCCTCAAGGGCACTCGGCTGGCCGAACTCCCCGTGCACATCACGGAGTTCAACTCGTCCTACCGTCCCGACAACCCGATCCACGACACCGCGTTCCACGCCGCCTACCTCGCCCCCGTCCTGGCGCGCGGCGGCGACCTCGCCGACTCGTTCTCGTACTGGACGTTCAGCGACGTGTTCGAGGAAACCGGTGTCCCCACCGCCCTGTTCCACGGCGGGTTCGGACTGCTCACCCACCGGCAGGTCAGAAAGCCGACGTACCACCTGTACGCCTTCATGGCACGGATGGGGTCCGACCTGCTGGCGCGCGGTGACGACCACCTCGTCACCCGCGGTCCGGACGGCGGGATCACGGTCCTGGCCTGGGCGCCCGTCGATCCGACGGGCGAGACCCCGGGCCCCGACCGGCACGCGCTGCGCCTGTCGCTGCCGGTGGCGGCCCACGAGGTCTTCGTCCGCCGGTCCACCGTCGACGAGGAACGAGGAAACGCCTACACAGCCTGGCGGCACATGGGCAGCCCCCGATCGCCGCGGTCCCGACAACTGGACGTCCTGCACGAGGCCGCCGAGCCGGCCCGCAGCCACCGACGGCTGTCCGCCCGGGAGGGCCGCGTGGAACTCGGCCTCACCCTGGCCCGCCACGAGATCACCCTCGTGGAGCTCACACCGGCGGCCGACGAGACCCCGCCCTGGTGGGACGAGCGACGACTGCTCGGCCGGGCGGTGTCATGAGCGAGGCAGACGCGTCGAAGTGTTCCCGATTCCGTCCACCAGAGGGGTCCCATGAGCAGCGTGCACACCGTGGGTTTCGGGTCCGGCCCCCTCTCCCGCGCCGCCGCCCTCCTGCACACCCTTCTCACGGTCGAGGCCCTGCTCCTCGCGACGGCCGCACCCGGCCTGGCCGGCCTGCTCGCCCTGGGCCCCGACCCCGCCAACCTGCCCCTCGCCGCCCTCTGCCTGCTGCCGCTCGGCCCGGCCGCCTCCGCCGCGCTGTACGCCCTGCACCACCGCAGCCGTGATCTCACCGATCTGCACCCGGCCCGTGCCTACGGGCGCGGCCTGCGCCTCAACACCCTCCCCGCGCTGAAACTCTGGACGCCTCTGTCGGCCTGGCTCGCCGTGATCGCCGTCAGCCTCACCCACTTCGCGGCCACCGGCCTGCCCGCCTGGTGGGCGGTGCTCCTCGGCCTCGTCGGCGTGACCTCCCTGCTCTGGGGCGGCCACGCGCTCGTCCTCACCTCGCTGTTCACGTTCCGCGCCCGCGACACCGCCCGCCTGGCCGCCTACTTCCTGCTGCGGCGCGGACGCGTCACCCTCGCCGCGGCCTCCCTGCTGCTCCTGGCCGCCGGTGCGACCGCCCTCCTCACGGAGGCACTGCCCGCCCTGCTGGCCGCACCGCTGCTGCTCTCCCTGCTGCAGTCGAGCCGCCCGGTGATCGTCGAGACCCAGGAGGACTTCATCGCATGACCCTGCCCGACACCGGAGACGACGGCCTGCTCCCACGCACCCACACGATCCCGTACGGCGGCGACTACAACCCGGAGCAGTGGCCGCCGGACGTCCAGGACGAGGACCACCGTCTGTTCACGCGAGCGGGCATCGACACGCTCACCGTCGGGGTCTTCACCTGGTCCCTCACCCAGCCCGCGGCGGACGTCTACGACTTCACCACCCTCGACGGCATCCTCGACCGGGCCGCCGCCGAGGGCCGCCGGGTCTGCCTGGCCACCGGGACCGCCGCCGTTCCGCCCTGGCTCGCCAAGAAGTACCCCGAGGTCAACCGAACCGATTTCGAGGGCCGCCGTCACCGGTACGGGCAACGGCACAACTTCTGCCCGAGTTCGACCGCGTACCGGCGGCTGTCCACAGACCTGGCCGCCCGTCTTGCCGAACGCTACGCAAGACACCCCGCGTTGCTCGCCTGGCACATCAACAACGAGTACGGCGGGGCCTGTTACTGCGACCGGTGTGCCGAGGCGTTCCGCGGCTGGCTTCGGGAGCGGCACGGCACGCTCGACGCCCTCAACGACGCGTGGTGGACGACGTTCTGGTCGCACCGCTTCACCGACTGGGACCAGATCGAGCCGCCGAGCGCGCTCACCGAACACTGGCGCGGCCCCGACCACACCGCCTTCCAGGGCATCACCCTCGACTACCAGCGCTTCATGACCGACGCTCTGCTCGGCTGCTTCATCGCGGAGAAGGAGGCCGTCCGCGTCCATGACCCGCACACCCCCGTCACCACCAACCTCATGGGCGCGTACCGCCCGCTCGACTACCACCGGTGGGCGCCCCACCTCGACTTCGTCTCGTGGGACAACTACCCGCCACTGGACGCCCCGCCGACCCGTCCTGCCCTCGCCCACGACCTGATGCGCGGCCTCAAGGGCGGCGCGCCCTTCTGGCTGATGGAGCAGACCCCCTCCACCACCGCCTGCCGCGACGTCAACCCCCTGCGCCGGCCCGGCGAGCTTCGCCTCGCGACCTGGCAGGCCGTCGCCCACGGAGCGGACGCCGCCCTCTACTTCCAGATGCGCGCCTCACGCGGCGCCTGCGAGAAGTACCACGGCGCGGTGATCGGCCACGCGGGACGTGACGACACCCGGGTCTTCACCGAAGTGGCCCTTCTCGGGGCCGAGCTGGGCCGACTGGGCGGGGTCACCCTCGGCGCCCGAACCCCCGCCCGCACCGCCCTTCTCTTCGACTGGGACAGCTGGTGGGCCCTGGAGACGTCCGACGGCCCTTCCCGGCTCATCCGTTACCCGGACGTCGTACACGCCTACTACCGTGCTGCCCGAGAGGCGGGCGCCGACGTGGACGTCGTGCCGGTGACCGCGGACCTGACGCCGTACGACGTGGTGCTCGCCCCTGTGCTCCACCTGGTCAAGGCAGGCCTGGCCACGAGTCTGGAAGGGGTGGCCCGGCGCGGCGGCACCGTGCTCGCCACGTTCCTCACCGCACGGTCCGACGAACACGACCGCGCCTTCCTCACCGACGTCCCCGGCCCGCTGGCCCCGCTCCTCGGCATCCGTATCGACGAATGGGACGCCCGCCCGGAAGACGTCGTACAGCCGGTACGGCTGGGGGAGCTCACCGCGCAGGCCCGTCTGGTCTTCGAGATCGTCCGGTTGCGGGGCGCCGAACCGGTCGCCGTGTACGGCGCCGACTTCTACGCGGGCACCCCGGCCGTGACCCGCAACCGTTTCGGCGCCGGCAGCGGAGAGGCCTGGTACGTGGCGACGGCTCTGGACCAGCCCGGCGTGAACCATGTGGTGCGCGGCGTCCTCTCCCGCCACGGCCTGATCGGCCCCTACGCCGGCTACCGGGCCGTGGAGACCTCCACCCGTGTCGCCCCCGACGGAACCCGTCTGTGCTTCCTGCTCAACCACGCGACCGAGCCGACCGAGTTGACCGCCCACGCCCCGGCGACGGACCTCCTCACCGGCAAGCGGCTCGAGCGGGGCGACGCCCTGACCCTGGACCCGTCGGGCGTCGTCGTCCTTCGGCTTTAGTAGATCGTGCGCCCCCGCTCGTCGGGGATGCCCGACTTGCGCAGGAAATAGCTGTTCACCTGGTCCCGCCACTCCCGTGCGCCGCGCACCTGCTCCTCGTACCGTTCCGCCACGCGCGCGTGCAACGCCGGTTCCACCAGGTCCGAGAGGCCCGCCCACACCCGGCGGGCCTCCTCCGCCTCCTCGACGCCCTCGAAATGCGCGTCGTAGATGTGCTGGACGACCGTCTTCCCGCTCTTCAGCCGATGCCCGTACGGCACGTGGTGGAAGAACAGCAGCAGCTCGTCGGGACACGAGGCCGCCGACTCGTACAGCGCCGACCAGGGCTTGCCGTACTGCGCCGCGTAACCGGTGCCGGTCGCCGCGCTGCGGTCGACGCCGATCCCGTCCCGGTCCGCGAAGTGGTACGTCCCCCAGGGGCTGTACTCGTAGCCGTCGACGGCGGGACCGTAGTGATGTCCTGGCTGCACCATGAAGCCGACGCCCAGCGGGGCGGTGTACTTCTCGTAGGTCTGCCAGGAAGGCCGCAACAGCGCGCGCAGCCCGGTGGCCAGCCGCTCGGGGGCGGAGGGGAAGGTGAGCGCGATCCACTCGTCCAGGATCCGCAGCGGGTCGGCGTCCGGTCGCCAGGCGAGCCGGCCGAAGGTGTAGAGGTTCGCCTGAGCCAGCGGATGCCCCGTCCAGAACGGGTCGTCGCCGACGTTGGACACCGCGACCAGCCCGCCCCGCGACAACTCCGCCACCGTGGAGCCCTGTTCGCCGTCCGGGCGGAAACGCAGCACCTCGCTCCACATCGGTCCGAGCCAGCACACGTGCCGCTGCTGCCCCGTGTACTCCTGGGTGGCCTGCACCTCCACGGCGACCCGGGTGCGCGGCAGCGCGCCGAGCACCGGCGAGACCGGCTCGCGCACCTGGAAGTCCATGGGCCCGTGCTTCACCTGGAGCACCGCGTTGTCGGCGAACTCCCCGTCCAGCGGGGCGAAATGGTCGTAGGCGGCCCGCGCCCGGTCCGTCGAGCGGTCCCGCCAGTCCTGGCGGTGGTCGTACACGAAGGCCCGCCAATGGACCGTGCCGCCGTGCGGGGCGAGGGCGGCGGCCAGCATGTTCGCGCCGTCCGCGTGAGAACGGCCGTAGGCGTGCGGGCCCGGCTGCCCCTCCGAGTCCGCCTTCACCACGAACCCGCCGAAGTCCGGGATCGCCGAGTACACCCCGTGCACGGCCTCGGCCCACCAGGCGCGCACCGCCTCGTCCAGCGGATCGGCGCCGGCCAGCCCGCCGAGCACGACCGGCGCGGCGAAAGTCACCGACAGATGCGTGCGGATCCCGTACGGCCGCAACGCCCAAGCGATCGCGGCCACCTCGCCGATCCGGTCGGTGAGCAGCCGCGCCTCGGCGTCGTGCACGTTGACGTTGTTGACGCAGACGGCGTTGACCCCGCAGGCCGCCAGCAGCCTGCCGTACGCACGGACGCGCTCGGGCTCCTCGCGGGCCCGGCCGTCCCGCCAGAACAGCGAGCCGCCCGCGTACCCGCGCTCCACCTGGCCCATGACCGGATGCACGGCCACGTTGTCCCAGTGGTCCAGCATCCGCAGAGCCGTCGCCGGCCGGTGCGCCTCACGCGGCCGTGTACCCCGGAACGCGTCCTCCCCGAGCCGTACGACGTGGAACAGGCCGTACAGCAGGCCGCGTTGACCGGACGCGACGACGGTGGTCGTACCGTCGGCGCGCTCGAGTGCGAACCCTTCCTCGCCGAGACCCGCACCGGCGTCGTCCGCCACCCGCAGCACGAGGTCGTACCCGGCACCTGAGGTGCCCCGTACGACCTCGCCGCCGAACTGCGCGCAGGCGTGCGCCACTTCACCGTGCACGGTCTCCGCCGGCGGTCCCGAACCGTCGACGAGCGTCCGCCGGCCACCCAGCGCCCGGAACGCGTCCGGCGGCAACCAGGCGGGGTCGATCCCCTCCGGCAGAACGGGCACGGTGATCGGCATGGTCCCTCCGGATGATGCGGTCGCCTTCCTGCAGCTTGATCGGCCGGAGAGGTCCTAGGCGACGGCCGCTCCGGTACCGCGCGCGGCGCCGATGAGGTCCGTGAGCCCCGCGTCGTCGTACACGGAGATGTCGACGTCGGCGCCTTCCGGGAGGTCGAAGTCCTCGACCTCGTAGTCCAGCACCGCGGAAGTCCCGGGCGGGCTGAAGGTGCCCAGGTTGTGGGTGGCGCCGCCGGACGTGTAGCTGACCTTGACGTAGTACGTGTCGCCGTCGTTGGCGGTGTCGTACACCCACAGCTTCTCGTCGTTCGGGTGGAACTCCACCTTGCCCACGAACGCTCCGGAGTTCGTCAGCTCCATCTTCACGGCGTAGCCGCCGGCGTCGTTCGCGAAGTACGTGTTGTCGAACGGGTCGGTGAGGTTGCCGCCGCTGCACGGGCAGTTGTCGGTGTCGTAGTAGTACGCGTGGTACGACGGGTTCGGACTGTACGCCTGGGCCGGCGCGGCCGTCGCGAAGAGCGCCCCCGCTCCCAGCGCCGCACCCGCGAGCAGTCCCGTGAACCGTCTGATGACGCTCATAGCCGCTTTCCCCCTCCGTGACGGACCGCCCCGTGTTCGCGCGCGGGCGACCCGATGATTCTGGATCACGAGTGACGCCCGGTACAGCGGACGATCGCTGTTGGTTACCAGATCATGACAACAACTCGACCTCCGCCAGGCGCAGTTCACCTCCCGCGCCACCGCTCGGTCCGCCTTCGCCGCCGAAGACCAGCCGGTAGTGCCCGTACGTGCCGGGGCGGGTGACCGTGAAGGCCCGTGTCTGCCGGTCCCAGCGGAACGTCTGCCCGGCGCGCCGGTCCAGCTCGGTCCACGTCAGCCCGTCGACGGACCCCTGCAGGGACCAGCTTTCGGGAGCCTGGGCGTGTTCGGCGGACGTCAGGGTGTACTGCACCGCCTTCCTCCGCGCGGTGACCGGCAGGGGGAGCGTCCCCGGAATTGTTGCCCGCGTGTCCGACGTGTCGTCGAACAGGGCGCCTTCCCCGCCCTTGAGCACGTCCGTGCGAGGCGTCGGCGCCTTGTCGTCCCGGGTGATGGAGACCGGACCGGCGTCCTTGCCCGTCCCCCAGGCCGAGGGGCGCGGTCCCATGTCGAACTCCAGGGTCGCGCCCGCGGCCAGGAGGGAGTGGGGAAGCGAAGTGGACCTCCAGGCTCGGCCGTTGACCTTCAAGCCCTGGACGTAGACGTTCTTCGCGCTGTTCTTCGGCGCTCCCACCACCAGGTCCCTGCCGTTCTCCAGGTGCACGGTCGCCTTGGTGAACAGCGGCGATCCGACCGCGTATTCACCGCTGCCCATCACCAGCGGGTAGAACCCGAGTGCGGAGAACAGGTACCAGGCCGACTGCTCGCCGTTGTCCTCGTCACCGTGATAGCCCTGCCCGATGGAGCTGCCGGTGTAGAGCCGGGCGAGCACCTCACGCGCCTTCGCCTGCGCCTTCCACGGCTGCCCGGCCGCGTCGTACATGTAGATCGCGTGGTGGGCGACCTGGTTGGAGTGCCCGTACATGCCCATCCGCACGTCCCGCGCCTCGGTCATCTCGTGGATCACACCGCCGTACGAGCCCACGAACTCCGGCGAGGCGGTTTCCGGGGTCGCGAAATAGGCGTCGAGCTTCCTGGCCAGACCGTCACGGCCGCCGTAGAGGTTGGCCAGGCCCCGGCTGTCCTGCGGCGCGGTGAAGGCGTAGCCCCAGCCGTTGGTCTCGGTGTAGTCGTAGCCCCACACCCGCGGGTCGTACGTCCCGGACGCCGTACGCCAGTCGCCCTTCTCGTCCCTGCCCTGGAAGAACCCGGCCCGGCTGTCGAAGAGGTGGACGTAACCCCGTGCGCGGTTCAGGAAGTAGGCGGCCTCCTCCTGATAGCGCTTGTGCCCGGTCCGCCGGTACAGGGCCTGCCCCATCCGGGCGATGCCGTAGTCGTTGAGATATCCCTCCAGCGCCCACGACAGGCCCTCGTGCGTCGCCGTGCTCGTGTAGCCGAGGTAGGGGGAGGTCGACATGCCCTTGCGGCCCACCCCCGGGGCCGGGGGCACGACCGTCGCGTTCTTCAGCGCTGCCTCGTAGGCCGTCTCGGCGTCGAAGCCCACGCCCTTGACGAAGGCATCCGCGAAGGCCACGTCCGAGGACGTGCCGGTCATCAGGTCGGCGTAGCCGGGGGAGGACCAGCGCGAGGTCCAGCCGCCGTCCTTGTACTGCTGCACGAAGCCGTCGGTCAGCGCGCCGGCCCGCGTCGGCGTCAGCAGCGCGTAGGCCGGCCAGGTCGTCCGGTAGGTGTCCCAGAAGCCGTTGTTGACGTACACCCTGCCGTCCACGATCTTCGCGCCGGTGTGCGTCGGGGTGTCGGGACCCGGCATCGGCGAGAACGGCGAGGCGTACCGGTCCTTCGCGCCGACCCTCTCGAAACCGGAGTTGGGATACAGGTACAGCCGGTACAGGCTGGAGTACAGCGTCGTCAGCCGGTCCTGGCTCGCGCCCTCGACCTCCACCGTGCCCAGAAGCCTGTCCCACTGCTGCTGGGCCCGCGACTTCACCGTCTCGAAATCGGTGCCCTCCGGAATCTCCTGGCGAAGGTTGTCGCGGGCCTGCGCGACGCCGATGAGGGAGGTCGCCAGGCGCAGGGTGACGGAGTGGTCGGCCCCTGCGTCGAACCGCAGGTATCCCTTCACCCCGCTCGACGCCCCGTCCGTCGCCCGGGCGTCGAACTCGCCGTACACGAAGAGCCGGGTCGCTCCCGCCGACAGTCCCGACTTCACGTCGGAGTAGCCGGTCACCACCCCCGCTTCCCGATCGAGCGTGAGTCCCGCCTGTTCGGTGACGTTGTCGAAGACCACGCCCGCGTCGGACCCCGGATAGGTGAAGCGCAGCGCGGCCGCATGGTCGGTCGGCGCCATCTCGGCCCTGAGACCGTTCTCGAAACGCACCCCGTAGTAGTACGGGCGAGCCGTCTCGTTCGCGTGCCGGAACGCCAGCGCCCGGGCCGTCCGGCCGGTGTCCGGGACGCCGGCCGCGGCGGACGGCATCACCTGGAACGTCTGCCGGTCGCCCATCCACGGGCTCGGCTCGTGGCTCGCGCCGAACGCCTGGATCGTGGGCAGGTTGTCCGCGTTGTTGCCCCGCGCGTAGTCGTACAGCCAGCCGAGCGACGACGCGTTCGTCACCGGCGTCCAGAAGTTGAAGCCGTGCGGCACGGCCGTCGCGGGAAAGGTGTTGCCGCGCGAGAAGCCGCCGCTGGAGTGGGTGCCGCGGGTGGTCACCGCGTAGTCCGAAAGGTGCGCCTTCCTCGGCTCCGGGGCGGCCGTGCGCAGCGCGATGTCGTCCACCCAGCCCCGGAACCGCGCGGGCCCGCCGGGGGAGTCGTAGGCGAGCAGGATCCGGTCGACCGTCTTCCCGGCGGCCACCGTCCCGATGTCCGACACCACGTCGTTCCACTGGTTGACGTACAGCACCTTCGCCGCGCCCTGCCCGCGGGGCGACAGGGAGAAGCCGTACTGGTCGCTCGCCCCGAGCCCGCTCAGATAGGTCCCGTCCGTGAAGGCCAGGTCCACGCCGACGTGGGTGGCGGCGTAGTCCCGGTCGCCGTCCGCCATGGCCGGGAAGATCCGGTAGGCCAACCGGGTGCGTGGGCCCACCCGGACGTTCACGTCGAAGACCTTGTTGTAGGAGAACGCCCGGCCCGGCGCGGTGTGCCGGCCCGCGTAGCGCAGCGCCCGTCGGCCGGTGAAGCCGGCCCGGGCCTTCGCGGTCGGCGAGCCGCTCGGGCCGCGGTCGACGACGGTGAGCATGTCCGGCGGGACGGGCCCGTCGCTCGCGCCCGTCCCGAACCGCACGTCGGCGAGTTGCAGGATTCCGGCGCCGCGGTTCCTGGTGACCTCCAGCCGGAAGTGCCGGTACTCGGCCGGGGCCGCGAGGCGGTAGGCGCGGGTCTGGAGCCGTTCCGCGAAGACCTCCCCGGAGCGTGCGTCGAGCCGCGTCCAGGCGATGCCGTCCGCCGAGCCGGACAGAGTCCAGTCGGCGGGATCGCGTTCGGCGACGTCATTTGCGGAAGTGAGCGCGTAAGCGCTTACCCGCGCCGGGGCGTCGAGGTCGAACTCGACCCAGCCGGTGGCGGCGAAGGCGAGCCACTTGGTGCTCGCCTCGCCGTCGACGAGGTTCTCCTTCACCTCGCCGCCGGCCGTGTTCTCCGCACTCGCCCGGACGTCCGTGATGCGCTCGGTCACGTCGCCGGGGAGCCCGCCGCCGTAGCCGCCGTCGACTCCCGAGGCGCGCTTGCCGCCGTCGGGCGAGGTCTCGACGGCGCTCTGCCAGTCGGGGGCGCGATCACCCGCCTCGAAGGACGAGGCGAAGCCCCGGGCCGGGAAGGGGACCGGGGTCGGCAGCGCCGCCGCCGACCCCGGCACGCCCGCCGTCATGACCAGGACGGCCGTGACCACGACCGCCCGCAACCGTCCCCAACGCTGCATCGCTGAGCACCCTCCCCGCGCCGGACGACGCCCCGGACAACGATGTCCTCCTGATTGCGCAGGAATCAGTAGGTGGGCAAGTGGAGGGTGATGTCAAGGATGTTGATTGCGTCAGAGCGGGGTTCATGTCATGCCATTTTCCGGCAAGGCGCCCACCGGCCGGTCATATTTCCGGGAGGTCTCAACTCGGAAAAGACCCATGGCCAACCCTGCATTCGATCTTGCCCCATTGGCCGAGAGTGGACTATACCTGTCGGCGATTCACCGTCGAGACCCGTCGAGACCCGTCGAGACCGTCGAACCGCGCGATCCGCACGACCCTGCTTGACCTGACCGCGGTGCCGGGAAGGATCCGGTTCACCGCCTGAGTCCTGGAGAAGGCGAGGACTTGAGCATGGGATCCCACTCCGAGTACAACGGCTCCGACACGAGCGGCTCTGCGGTTGTCGGCCGCAGAGACCTGATCAGGAGATCGGCGGCGCTCGGCCTGATCTCCGTCCCCACGATGAGCTTTCTGTCGGCCTGCGCCAGCAGCGGCGGGGGCGGCGAGGACAAGGCCAAGGCCGGAAAGAAGACCGCGAAGAACCCCCTCGCGGTCAACGAGACCGCCCAGATGGAATTCGTCCTGTTCGACGGCGGTTTCGGCAAGGAGTACGCCGAGGACGCCGTGAAGATCTACGAAAAGGACTTCCCGAAGGCGAAGGTGAGGTTCTCGGCCACCCAGAAGATCCAGTCCACGCTCCAGCCCCGTTTCAACCAGGGCACCCCGCCCGACCTCATCGACAACTCGGGCGCCGAACAGATGGACATGGGCGTCCTGGTGGGCAAGAACCAGCTCGCCGACCTCACACCGCTCCTCGACGCCGCGTCCTACGACGACCCGGCCAAGAAGGTCCGCGACACCCTGCGCCCCGGCATCGTCGAGATGGGCCAGTTCGACGGCGACCCGGTCTGGATCATGTACTACGCCTACACCGTCTACGGCGTCTGGTACTCGCAGAAGGCCCTGGACTCGCTCGACGTCACGTATCCGCAGACCTGGGACGAGATGCTCGCGGTCTGCGCGAAAGCGAAGAAGAAGGGCATTGCGGGCTGGACATACGCGGGCAAGTACCCGTATTACCTTCCCTTCTCGCTGTACCCGATGATCGGCAAGGTGGGCGGCCGCGAAGTCCTCGACGCCATCGACAACCTGGAACCGAACGCCTGGAAACACCCCGCAGTGAAGGCGTGCTTCGAGGCGTACTACGAGCTCTACAAGAAGGGGTACGTCCTGCGGGGCACCCCGGGGCTGGACCACATCCAGTCGCAGACCGCGTGGGCCAAGGGCAAGGCGCTGTTCATCCCCAACGGCTCCTGGGTCGAGAACGAGTCGGCGAACGTCATCCCGAAGGACTTCGACCTGGCGGTCTCCGCGCCCACCGGCATCGACTCCTCCGACAGGATGCCCTTCGGCACCATCTGGGCCTCCGGCGGCGAGCCGTTCGTCGTGCCCGCCAAGGCGAAGAACACGGCCGGCGGCATGGAACAACTGCGCATCATGCTCGGCGAGGCGTCCTCGAGGAACTTCACCGCCAAGGTCAAGTCGCTGACCGCGTACAACGGCGGCACCGACGGCATCACCCTCACTCCCGGGCTGAAATCGGGCGTCGCCGCGCTGGACAAGGCCGGTGAGAACGTGGTGAATCCCCGACTGCAGGACTGGTACGTGCAGTTGCAGAAGGAGAAGATCGGGGTGTCCGGTCTCGGCGAGATGATGGCCGGCCGGATCACTCCGGCCGAGGCGATCAAGAAGATCCAGGATTACGCCGACGCGACGGCCAAGGACACGACGATCAAGCATTACAAGCACCAGTGACGACGGGAATCCCGGCGAAGCGTCCATCACAGCACCGGAGTGGCGATGCAGCACGGCAAGTACCGGTTCATCGTGGGGTTCCTGGCACCCCCCCTGGGGCTGTACGCGCTCTTCGTGGTGTGGCCCTTCATCCAGTCCATCTATTACTCGTTCACCGACTGGACCGGCCTCAGCCCCGAATTCAGGATGGTCGGCCTCGGCAATTACCGCAGGATGCTGGACGACGACATCTTCTGGAAGTCCCTGCAGCACAGCCTGATGTTCGCGATCGTGCTGCCGCTGGTGACGATCAGCCTGGCGCTGTTCCTCGCCTTCATGATCAATGTCGGTGGACGGCGGAGGAAGGGCGGCCCGGCGATCTCCGGCGTCCGGGGCTCTTCCTTCTACAAGATCGTCTACTTCTTCCCGCAGGTGCTCTCCATCGCCATCGTCGCGCTGCTGTTCGCCTTCGCGTACAACCCGGACAGCGGCGCGATCAACTCGTTCCTGCGCGGTGTCGGGCTGGACGGTCTCCAGCCCCTCTGGCTCGGCGACCCGGACCTCGCGCTGTGGTGCGTGATGGCGGTGCTCGTCTGGTCGACGGTCGGTTTCTTCGTGGTCCTGTTCTCCGCCGGCATGGCCTCCATCCCGGCGGACCTCTATGAGGCCGCGCTGCTCGACGGCGCGAACCGGGCCACGACGTTCTTCCGCGTCACCCTCCCGCTGCTCTGGGACACGGTGCAGTCGGGCTGGGTCTACATGGGCATTCTCGCGCTCGGCGCCGAGTCGTTCGCGGTCGTGCAGATCATGACGACCGGACCGGGCGGCCCCGACTACTCGACCACCGTCATGGTCCTGTACGTGTACCAGAAGGCGTTCCGTGACGGTCAGGCCGCCTACGCCACCACCATCGGTGTCGCCCTGCTCGTCGTGACGCTGGCCTTCGCCGCGGTCGTGCTGCGACTGGGACGGCGCGAGCGGCTGGAGTACTGACGATGAAGACGACCGAAACCCCCGCACCCCTGCCGGCCGGCTCAGGCGCCGGCACGTCCGTCACGAAGATCGACCTGCCCTCCGGAAAGCCTCCGGCCGAGGAGAAAACGGACGGAAAGGTCCTCAACGTCTTCTCTCATGGCATCCTGGTCATCTGGGCGATCATGGTCGTACTGCCCCTGCTCTGGGCGGTGATGACCTCCTTCAAGGACGACGGCTCCATCTTCGGCTCGCCCTGGTCGCTGCCGGACACTCTGCACTTCGACAACTGGTCGCGGGCCTGGACCGAGGCCAACATGAGCGACTACTTCCTCAACACCGTTCTGGTGGTGGGCGGTTCGCTCATCGGCACGCTCGCTCTCGGCTCCATGGCGGCCTACGTCCTGGCCCGGTTCGACTTCCCCGGCAACCGTTTCGTCTATTTCCTCTTCATCGGCGGCATGAGCTTCCCGGTCATGCTGGCGCTGGTCCCGCTGTTCTACGTCGTGAACAACATGGGGCTGCTGAACACCATCCACGGCCTGATCCTCGTCTACATCGCGTACTCGCTGCCGTTCACGGTGTTCTTCCTGACGGCCTTCTTCCGCACGCTGCCGTCGTCGGTGGCGGAGGCGGCCTTCGTGGACGGCGCCTCGCACAGCCGTACGTTCTTCCAGATCATGCTGCCCATGGCCAAGCCCGGTCTGATCAGCGTGGGCATCTTCAACTTCCTGGGCCAGTGGAACCAGTACATGCTCCCCACGGTCCTCAACACCGACCCCGACAAGCGCGTCCTCACCCAGGGGCTGGTCCAATTGGCCGTCAGCCAGGGATACAAGGGTGACTGGTCGGGGCTGTTCGCGGGACTGGTGATGGCGATGCTGCCGGTCCTGGCCGCGTACATCGTCTTCCAGCGGCAGGTCGTGCAGGGACTGACCGCCGGAGCGCTGAAGTAGGGACGCGCGCCTCCCGTCCGGCGCCCCGAGCCCGAGCCCGAGCCCCGCATCCGGCGACCCGCGTCCGGCAAGTGGGTGAGGGGCGATGGGCCGAAGCGGTGGAATGCGCGACGCCCTTCGCCCGGCCGCTTCCGCCACGCCCCGCACCCGGCCCCGTACGCCCCGCGACGGAGGCCCGACCACGCTCCGTGTCTCTCTGCAAGCAGGCGGATACTGTTCAACCTCTTGACGGGAGGCGACCCGAACGGCTCAGCTTAGAGTTCACTAGTTGGACATAGACGGGGCCTCATCGAAGCGGTCCCGCGCGCGGGAGGTCGTCGTGGAGACTCCGGGGTCGCAGTCGTCGCTGCACCGAGCCAACCTGGAGCGAGTCGTACGCGCCGTGCGTCTGGCCGGGTCCCTCACACAGGCGGAGATCGCCAGGACGACGGGCCTGTCCGCAGCGACCGTCTCCAATATCGTGCGTGAACTCAAGGACGGCGGCACCGTCGAGGTGACGCCCACCTCGGCGGGCGGGCGACGGGCCCGCAGCGTCAGCCTGAGCGGTGACGCCGGCATCGTCATCGGCGTCGATTTCGGCCATACCCATCTACGGGTCGCGGTCGGCAACCTGGCCCACCAGGTCCTGGCCGAGGAGGCCGAGCCGCTGGACGTGGACGCCTCCTCGACACAGGGCTTCGACCGGGCGGAACAGCTGGTCACCCGCCTGATCGAGGCGACCGGGGTGGATCGTACGAAGGTCGCCGGAGTCGGTCTCGGCGTCCCCGGGCCGATCGATCTGGAGTCCGGCTCGCTCGGTTCCTCCGCCATCCTGCCCGGCTGGATCGGCACCAGGCCCGCCGAGGAGATGAGAGACCGGCTCGGTGTGGCCGTACACGTGGACAACGACGCCAACCTCGGCGCCCTCGGCGAGATGGTCTGGGGCAGCGGGAGGGGCGTTCGTGATCTTGCTTACATCAAGGTCGCGAGCGGTGTCGGCGCCGGTCTGGTGATAGACGGGAAAATCTATCGCGGGCCCGGCGGAACTGCAGGAGAAATCGGACATATTACACTTGATGAATCCGGCCCTGTCTGCCGCTGCGGAAACCGGGGCTGCCTGGAGACCTTCGCGGCCGCGCGCTATGTGCTGCCGCTCCTCCAGTCCAGTCACGGCACGGATCTGACGATGGAAGGCGTTGTGCGGCTGGCCAGGGACGGAGACCCGGGCTGCCGTCGGGTGATCGCCGACGTCGGCCGACATATCGGCAGTGGAGTCGCCAATCTCTGCAACCTGCTGAACCCGAGCCGGGTGGTGCTCGGCGGTGATCTCGCCGAGGCCGGTGAGCTGGTGCTCGGGCCGATCAGAGAGTCCGTCGGCCGCTATGCGATCCCGAGTGCGGCGCGTCAACTCTCCGTTCTCCCGGGGGCACTTGGAGGCCGCGCGGAGGTGCTCGGAGCGCTCGCTCTCGCGCTGAGCGAAATGGGCGATTCCACCCTTTTGGATGGCACTCTGACCGCGGCGACACCTGCCTTCACTTAGAGAACGAATGACGCCGTTGCCATCTCGTTAAGTATTTACTTCTTGACGTCGCACGTGTGGCCGAGTTGACTTCCAGCCACCTCGGCCGCAGCGTTGCGGCCCTGTCAGGGAGGCACACCCCAAATGAACGCAACGATGCGTAGAGTCGTGATCGGCGCCACCGCCGTCTCCATGGCGTTGTCGATCGCCGCGTGCGGCAAGGCCGGCGACGACAAGGGCAGCGACTCCGGCAGCAGCAGCTCGGGCGACAAGTCCATCGGCCTGCTGCTCCCCGACAGCGTCACCGCGCGGTACGAGAAGTTCGACAAGCCGTACTTCGACGCCAAGGTCAAGGCGCTCTGCTCCGACTGCAAGCTCGAGTACGCGAACGCCGCCGCCGACCCCGCCAAGCAGGCCCAGCAGGTCAGCAACATGGTCACCAAGGGCGTGAAGGTCATCGTGATCTCCGCCCAGGACTCCGCGGCGATCAAGTCCTCCATCCAGTCCGCGGTGGACAAGGGCGTCAAGGTCGTCGCGTACGACCGCCTCGCCCAGGGCCCGGTCAGCGCCTACGTCTCCTTCGACAACGTCAAGGTCGGCGAGCTCCAGGGCCAGGCCCTGCTCGACGCCCTCGGCGCCAAGGCGACCACCAAGTCGAAGATCGTCATGATCAACGGCGACGACGCCGACCCGAACGCCGCCCAGTTCAAGGAAGGCGCGCACAAGGTCCTCGACGGCAAGGTCGACATCGCCTACGAGCAGTCCGGCCTGTGGAAGGACACCGTCGCCGCGCAGAAGATGTCCGCGGCCATCACCCAGCTGGGCGCCAAGAACATCGCGGGCGTCTACTCCGCCAACGACGGCATGGCCGGCGGCATCGCCAACACCCTCAAGGGTGCGAAGATCAGCAACATCCCGCTGACCGGTCAGGACGCGGAGCTCGCGGCCATCCAGCGCATCGTCGCCGGCACCCAGGCCGCCACGGTCTACAAGGCCTACAAGCCCGAGGCGGAGACGGCCGCACAGCTCGCCGTCAACCTGCTCGAGGGCAAGGACATCAAGTCCCTGGCCACCGCCACGTCGACCAGCGGCTCCGGCGACAAGGTCCCCTCGCAGCTGCTGACCCCGGTGTCGGTCACCAAGGCCAACATCAAGGACACCGTCGTCAAGGACGGCCTGTTCACGGTCGCCCAGATCTGCACCCCCGAGTACGCCGCCGCCTGCAAGGCCGCCGGCCTCCAGTAGCGGCACCCGGTCCCGGGGAAACCGCTCCCCGGGACCCGTCGACCGCCCCGCGGTCCCGCGAGACCTGTCCGGCGCCCGTCCCTTCTTCACACCCCGCTGCCGGGGCGGGCGCCGGACGGAACCGTTGCCAAGAGCAGCGGATTCGCGCATGTTCATCTTGTAAACCTCGTGCGTCGACGCCGCGTCACCCGCGCGTCGCCCACATCCCTCCGCGCCTGTCTTTTGCGCGCGGCATCCCCGCCGGTCAGGCGGCGAAGGAGATGGTTCACGTGTCCGCTACGCCCGTGCTGGCGTTGCGCGGAGTCTCCAAGCGATTCGGTGCTGTGCAGGCACTCACCGACGTCGAGCTGGAGGTTCACGCCGGAGAAGTGGTCGCCCTGGTGGGCGACAACGGCGCAGGAAAGTCCACTCTGGTCAAGACGATCGCGGGTGTCCACCCCATCGATGACGGCGTCATCGAGTGGGAGGGAAAGCCCGTCAGCATCACCAAGCCGCACGACGCCCAGGGACTCGGCGTCGCCACCGTCTACCAGGACCTCGCCCTGTGCGACAACCTCGACGTCGTCGGCAACCTCTACCTCGGACGTGAGCTGCTGCACCGCGGCGTCATCGACGAGGTGACGATGGAGAAGAACGCCCGGGAGCTGCTGTCCACGCTCTCCATCCGCATCCCGAGCGTGCGCATCCCGATCGCCAGCCTCTCCGGCGGTCAGCGCCAGGTCGTCGCCATCGCCCGCGCCCTGATCGGCGAGCCGAAGGTCGTCATCCTCGACGAGCCCACGGCCGCCCTCGGCGTCGAGCAGACCGCGCAGGTCCTCGACCTGGTCGAGCGGCTGCGCGAGCGCGACCTCGGCGTCATCCTCATCAGCCACAACATGGCCGACGTCAAGGCGGTCGCGGACACCGTCGCCGTCCTGCGTCTGGGCAAGAACAACGGCTCCTTCCCCGTGAAGGACACCAGCCACGAAGAGATCATCGCCGCGATCACGGGTGCCACGGACAACGCCGTGACCCGTCGTGCGGGGCGTCGCACCGCGGAGGCGGCAAAGTGAGTGACACGTCGAAGACCGTGAAGAGCGACTCCTCGGAGCCCGGGAAGGGCGGCAAGACCGAGAAGGCCGCGACGGCGACCGAGGTCACGAAGTCCGAAGGCGTGGTCGAGGGCCAGGAGACCGTCGCCCCCGCCGACGACCCGACGGCGGCGCCCGTCACCGTCGTCGACCCTCGGCTGCTGATCCGCGAGGAGGGCCTCAAGGGCTACCTCACCGAGTTCAAGCGCAAGGTCAAGGGCGGTGAGCTGGGCCAGATCCCGGTCGTCATCGGCCTGATCGTCATCTGGACGATCTTCCAGCTGCAGAACGACCGCTTCCTGAGCGCTGACAACCTCTCCAACATCAGCTACTTCCTGTCGGCCACCGGCATGCTCGCCATCGGCCTGGTGTTCGTGCTGCTGCTCGGCGAGATCGACCTGTCGGTCGGTTC
This sequence comes from Streptomyces sp. NPDC037083, assembly GCF_055606485.1. NCBI lineage: Bacteria > Bacillati > Actinomycetota > Actinomycetes > Kitasatosporales > Streptomycetaceae > Streptomyces > Streptomyces sp. NPDC037083. The sequence goes on from NZ_JBVJSQ010000011.1 coordinate 327,877, forward strand.
CGTCAGCGGTCTGGCGTCCGCGCTGTTCGCCGTCTTCGTGACGGACCACGGCATGAACCCATGGATGTCCCTGGTCCTGGCGGTCCTCACCGGCATCGCCGTGGGTGCCCTGCAGGGATGGTTCTTCGCCAGGATCGGCGTACCGGCGTTCGTGGTGACCCTGGCCGGCTTCCTCGGCTGGAACGGCCTGATGCTGTGGCTGCTGGGCTCCAGCGGCACGATCAACCTGCCGTCGGACTCCGGCCCCATCCACCTGTTCGGCCAGAACTCCTTCTTCATGGACCAGGCCATCATCGGCGCGTGGATCCTGGCCGGCCTCGCCGTCGGGCTGTCCCTGATCGGCAACTTCGGTGAGCAGCGTCGCCGCCGGGCCGCGGGCGTTCCGTTCCGTCCGACCAGCGAGATCCTGCTGCGCGTCGGTCTGCTCGCCCTCGCCGCGTTCGTCTCCGCCGCCGTGCTGAACAACGCCTCCGGCGTCTCCAACGCGCTGGTGATCTTCCTGGCGGCGCTGGTGATCGTGGACTTCGTGCTGCGCCGCACGACGTACGGCCGCAAGGTGTTCGCGGTCGGCGGCGGCATCGAGGCCGCCCGCCGTGCCGGTATCAACGTGCCGATGGTCCGGATCACCGTGTTCGCCATCTCCGGCGGCTTCGCCGCGCTCGGCGGCATGTTCTTCGCGGGCCAGACCGCGGGCGCGTCGCTGAGCGCCGGTGGCGGCAACACCCTGATGCTCGCCATCGCGGCGGCCGTCATCGGCGGCACCAGCCTCTTCGGCGGCCGCGGCACCGTTTGGTCCGCCCTCCTGGGCATGCTGGTCATCCAGTCCATCCAGACCGGTCTCGACCTGCTGAACATGAACACCTCGATCCAGTACATGATCACCGGTGGCGTTCTGCTCGGCGCCGTCGTCATCGACTCGGTGTCCCGCAAGAGCCAGAAGGCGGCCGGCCGGGGCTAGCCCCGCGCACGACCCCAGGTGCCCGGCATCCTTCGGATGCCGGGCACCGTCGTGTCATAGGAGCGGCCGATCCTGGGTACGGCCGTTCGCGTGACCTATGACGCACGGGCCGGACTCCGGCCGCCCCGGCGGAACATTAGACTCGACAAGCCCGGCAACAGCTCGATCAGCTTTTACTGCAAGGAGGCACGGGTGCCGCTGCTTTCCCGCATCAGGGGACCGCGCGATCTGGACCGGCTCAGCCTGGAGGAGCTGGACCAGCTGGCAGGGGAGATCCGGACCTTCCTCGTCGACGCCGTCTCCAAGACCGGCGGCCACCTCGGCCCCAACCTCGGCGTGGTCGAGCTCACCATCGCCCTGCACCGGGTCTTCGAGTCCCCCAAGGACAAGGTCCTGTGGGACACCGGCCACCAGTCCTACGTGCACAAACTGCTCACGGGCCGACAGGACTTCTCCCGGCTGAAGATGAAGGGCGGCCTCTCCGGCTACCCCTCGCAGGCCGAGTCCGAGCACGACGTCATCGAGAACAGCCACGCCTCCACGGTCCTCGGCTGGGCGGACGGCCTCGCCAAGGCCAACCAGATCCTCGACCGCGACGACCACGTGGTCGCCGTCATCGGGGACGGGGCGCTCACCGGCGGCATGGCCTGGGAGGCGCTGAACAACATCGCCGACGGGGACCGCCCGCTGGTCATCGTCGTCAACGACAACGAGCGCTCGTACGCGCCCACCATCGGCGGCCTCGCCAACCACCTCGCCACCCTGCGCACCACCGACGGCTACGAGCGTTTCCTCGCCCGCACCAAGGAGGTGCTGGAGCGCACCCCCGTCGTCGGCAGGCCCCTGTACGAGACCCTGCACGGCGCCAAGAAGGGCCTGAAGGACTTCATCGCCCCCCAGGGCATGTTCGAGGACCTCGGCCTGAAGTACGTCGGCCCGATCGACGGTCACGACATCGAGGCCCTGGAGTCCGCCCTCGCCCGCGCCAAGCGCTTCGGCGGCCCGGTCATCGTGCACTGCCTCACCGAGAAGGGCCGCGGCTACCAGCCGGCCCTCCAGGACGAGGCCGACCGCTTCCACGCGGTCGGCAAGATCCACCCCGACACGGGCCTGCCGATCGCCACCTCCGGCGCCGACTGGACGTCCGTCTTCGGCGAGGAGATGGTCGAGCTCGGCAAGGAGCGCGAGGACATCGTCGCCATCACGGCGGCCATGCTCCAGCCGGTCGGCCTCGACAAGTTCGCCAAGGCCTTCCCGGACCGCGTCTACGACGTCGGCATCGCGGAGCAGCACGCCGCCGTCTCCGCCGCCGGCCTCGCCGCGGGCGGCGTGCACCCCGTGTTCGCGGTGTACGCCACCTTCCTCAACCGCGCCTTCGACCAGGTCCTCATGGACGTCGCCCTGCACAAGTGCGGTGTGACGTTCGTCCTGGACCGGGCCGGCGTCACCGGCACCGACGGCGCCTCCCACAACGGCATGTGGGACATGTCGATCCTGCAGGTCGTCCCGGGCCTCAGGCTCGCCGCCCCGCGCGACGCCGACCAGGTCCGCGCCCAGCTGCGCGAGGCCGTCGAGGTCGAGGACGCGCCGACCGTCGTCCGCTTCTCCAAGGGCGCCGTCGGTCCGGCCGTACCCGCCGTGGGACGCGTCGGCGGCATGGACGTGCTGCGCGAGAGCGGCACCGACACCCCGGACGTGCTCCTGGTCTCCGTGGGCGCCCTCGCCCCGATGTGCCTGGAGATCGCGACCCTTCTCGACCGCCAGGGCATCACCACCACGGTCGTCGACCCGCGCTGGGTCAAGCCCGTGGACGAGGCGATGGCCCCCCTCGCCGAACGGCACCGGGTGGTCGTCACCGTCGAGGACAACTCCCGCGTCGGAGGCGTCGGCTCGACCGTCGCCCAGGCCCTGCGCGACGCGGGCGTCGACGTGCCGCTGCGCGACTTCGGCATCCCGCCGCGCTTCCTCGACCACGCCTCCCGCGCCGAGGTCATGGCGGAGATCGGGCTCACCGCCCCCGACATCGCCCGCCAGGTCACCGGCCTGGTCTCCAAGCTCGACGGGCGGTACGGCAGCGCCGCGGCCGCCGAGGTCGACTCCGTGGAGTCCGCCCGCGACTGACGCCGTCGCAGGCCCGCCGACACGCCCGGATGGACCGGTTGCGCCACTGTGAAGAGTGGTGCGACCGGTCCATTCGCGTTAACCGGCCCGCGCCGGGGCATACGGTCTACGCCCCCTCTCGATCATGTCGAGGACGACACAGCGTGGGAGGTACCCCGTGAGCAGCACCCTCTTCCGGACGAAGAAGGTCGAGCAGTCCATCCTCGATACCGAGGAACCAGAGCACGCGCTCAAGAAATCCTTGTCCGCGCTCGATCTGACCGTCTTCGGCGTCGGCGTCATCATCGGCACCGGCATTTTCGTCCTCACCGGCACGGTCGCCAAGAACAACGCCGGTCCCGCCGTCGCCCTGGCCTTCGTCGCGGCCGGGGTGGCCTGCGCGCTCGCCGCGCTCTGCTACGCCGAGTTCGCCTCCACCGTCCCGGTGGCCGGCTCGGCGTACACCTTCTCGTACGCCTCCCTCGGAGAGCTCCCCGCCTGGATCATCGGATGGGACCTGGTCCTGGAGTTCGCGCTCGGCACGGCGGTGGTGGCCGTCGGCTGGTCCGGCTACATCGCCTCGTTGCTCGACAACGCCGGCTGGCACCTGCCGGCGGCGCTCAGCGGCAGAGAGGGAGCCGACGGCTTCGGCTTCGACATCCTCGCCGCCGCCCTCGTCCTGGTGCTGACCGCCATCCTCGTGGTCGGCACGAAGCTCTCCGCGCGGGTCACCTCCGTCGTGGTCGCCATCAAGGTGACCGTCGTCCTGACCGTGATCATCGCGGGCGCCTTCTTCATCCACGGGGACAACTACGACCCGTTCATCCCCAAGGCGCAGACCGTCGATGCGGGCGGCGGCCTCGACGCCCCGCTCATCCAGCTGATGTTCGGCTGGGCGCCCTCCAACTTCGGCGTGATGGGCATCTTCACCGCCGCCTCCGTCGTCTTCTTCGCCTTCATCGGCTTCGACGTCGTCGCCACGGCCGCCGAGGAGACCAGGAACCCGCAGCGGGACATGCCCCGCGGCATCATCGGCTCCCTGATCATCTGCACGGTCCTGTACGTCGCGGTGTCGATCGTCGTCACCGGCATGCAGCACTACACCAAGCTGTCCGTGAGCGCCCCGCTCGCCGACGCCTTCAAGGCCACCGGGCACCCCTGGTTCGCGGGCTTCATCAGCTTCGGCGCCGCCGTCGGCCTGACGACGGTCTGCATGATCCTGCTCCTCGGCCAGACCCGGGTGTTCTTCGCCATGAGCCGGGACGGACTGCTCCCGCGCTTCTTCTCCCACGTCCACCCGCGGTTCAAGACCCCGCACCGGCCCACCATCCTGCTCGGCGTGCTCATCGCGATCCTGGCCGGCTTCACCAGCCTCAGCGAACTCGCCGAGCTGGTGAACATCGGCACGCTGTTCGCGTTCGTGGTCGTCGCGATCGGCGTCATCCTCCTGCGCCGCTCCCGCCCCGACCTGCCCCGCGCCTTCCGCACCCCGTGGGTGCCGGTCGTGCCGATCCTGTCGGTCTGCGCCTCGCTGTGGCTGATGCTCAACCTGCCCGCCGAGACCTGGCTGCGGTTCGGCATCTGGATGGTCGTCGGGTTCGTCGTGTACTTCCTCTACGGCCGCTCGCACAGCCGTCTCGCACGGCACGAGGAGGCCGCCGTCGGCGGGCCCGCCGGGCCCGGCCGTGACGACACCGTCTGACACCGCCCCGCCGCCACGGCCGGTCCCGCACGCCGCGTGCGGGACCGGCCGTGGCGTCGTACCGTCCCCGTCCCGCCGCCGGGCACCGTCCGGCACCGCTCGCCCCGCCCCGGGCACCGACCATCACCACGCGCCGGGCACGACCACCGTCAACAGCTGTACCGGACGCCCGGCGCCCGCTGCCGCCTCAGCCGAGCACCGTGCTGGGTGCGCCGCCTCGGAACTGCACCCGGGTGCGCCGCCTCAGCCGCGCACCGAACGCGGGCCGGTCACGTCCGCGCCGAGCTCCGTCACCCGGCGGCGCAGCTCGCGGTCGGCGGTGACGACCAGACAGGGCCGGCCCCCGGCCTCGGCGACCAGCTCCACGATGCGGTCGTCGCCGCTGCCGGACGCCGGCTCCACCCGCACGCCGGGCACCGACTCCACCCCGCGCGCCGCGCCCTCGACCACGAGGACGATCTCCTCGGGCCCCGCGTGCCCCGGCACCCCGTCCGCGGCCAGCCGGTCGCGCAACCGCTCGGCGGCCCCGCGCCGGTCCCGCCACCACCCGTCGGGCACCGACCCGACCACGTTCGCGGCGTCGACGATCACGAGCAGTGCGGGGGCGTCGTCCATGGGCTCAGGGTCGCACGGACGGCCCGGCGGACGAGACCGTCACGCGGGCCCGAGGCGTGCCCCTCGCGCGGGCGCCGCGAGGGGCCGTCATACAGTGATCGGGTGAACGGCGACTGGCTCATACGCGGCCGCGACGGGCGGCTCAGTGTCTATCTGATGTCGGACGACGCCGTCCTGTGCCGGGCGGAACGCACCCCGGGCGGGACCTGGGAGGCCTCACGCAGGGTGGGCGGCGACCAGAAGGTGCATCCGGCCCTGGCCGTCGGCCAGGGCGCCGACGACTACGCCCACCTGGCCACCTGGTGGACCACGCTCAAGGGGGTGACGGGCCTGGTGCACTCCACGCACTTCCGTCCCCTGCTCTCCGCGCTGGACTGGGCGCCCGTCGGGCATCCCGACAAGAAGGGCGGCCGCACGGGCACGCCCGCCGTCGCCGTGGACGCCCAGGGACGCGCACACGTCTTCGTCCGCAACGCCGGCGCCGGACTGAGCATGATCGCCCAGAAGGAGAAGGGCGGCTGGGAACCCTGGCGCGACCTGAAGGGGCAGGGCGTCGAGGGGTCGCCCGTCGCGGTGACGGCGCCGTCCGGCTGCGTCGAGGCGTACGCGGACGCCTCCGGCGAGGTCCTGCACTGGCGGCAGACGGAGCCGGGTGCCCCGCCGGTGCTCCAGGAGCCCCTGAAGGCGACGGTCCGGCCGGGGACGCTGCGGGCTCTGGCCACCTCCCCCGAACACACCACCCTCTTCTACACCGACGACTCCGGCGATGTGTGCGCCTGGCGCCCCGGCGCCGAGCCCGTGGCTGTGCTGGAGGCCGCCGGCCCCGGCCCGGTCGCCGCGATCCGCACCGAACTGGACGGCCACGACTGCACGTTGCTCGCCCAGCGCTCCGCGAGCGGCCGCGTGGCCTTCGCCGCGTACCCGACCGAGCGGGAGTCGGCGGGCGCCTGGTGGACCGAGTCGGGCCCCCCGCTGCCCGCCGACGCCGTGGTGGCGCTGACGAAGGACCACGAGGACCGGGTGGTCGCGGCGACCCTGTCCCCGTCGACGGGAACGCTGCAGCTCACCCGCCGCAAGGACGAGCCGGGCCTGGCCCTGACGGCCTGGCGGACCGTATGACGCGATCGACGGTCCGTCGAGGTGGCCTGAGGGCGGGTCCGCGTGCTGCGGCGGCTCGGCGACCGGGGCGGACGTGGCCGGGGCGGTTCGTCGACGCGCCTTGGTGGACCGTGTGACGCGGCCGGCGGCCCGTTGAGGTGGGGCGGCCCGACGGCCGGGGCGAACGTGGCCTGGCCGGCCGTCGAGGGGGCCTGGCGGCCGGTGTGAACGTGGCCGGAGGGGCGGCCCGAGGGCGGTCGGCGTGATGCGGTGGCCCGGCAGCCGGGGCGCACGTGGCGGGGGGCGGACGTGGCGGGGCGGTTCGTCGACGCGGCCGTGCGGCGCGTGCGGCCCGTGTGGCGACACAGGGTGTCCGTGTCCGCTGCCCGGTACGCCGGGCCGTGGGGACCGGCTCGGGCGAGCTGATGACCTGATCCGCGGCGAGGGCGACGCATGACAGAGGGCCTCCGCCGGTGAGCGGAGGCCCTCTGTCATGCGCGAGGCATGCAAGCGGTCATGACGGTTACGCCGGAACCGATGCCACGCCCGGTGCCAGGAACTTCTTGCCGTTCACCCGCTCGGAGACGCCCTCGCGGTCCAGGTACGGCGTGATGCCGCCCAGGTGGAAGGGCCAGCCGGCGCCCGTGATCAGGCAGAGGTCGATGTCCTGCGCCTCGGCGACGACACCCTCGTCGAGCATGAGCCCGATCTCCTGCGCCACCGCGTCCAGGACGCGGGCCCGCACCTGCTCCTCGGTCAGGACGTTGTCGCCCTGCTTCAGGAGCGCGGCGACCTCGGGGTCCAGCTCGGGCTTGCCGCTGTCGTAGACGTAGAACCCGCGCTTGCCCGCCTTGACGACGGCCGCGAGGTTCGGGGAGACCGTGAAGCGGTCCGGGAAGGCCCGGTTGAGGGTCTCCGAGACGTGCAGACCGATCGCCGGGCCGACCAGCTCCAGCAGGACCAGCGGGGACATCGGCAGGCCGAGCGGCTCCACGCCCTTCTCCGCGACCTCGACCGGGGTGCCCTCGTCGATGACGTTCTGCACCTCGCCCATGAAGCGGGTCAGGATGCGGTTCACGACGAACGCCGGGGCGTCCTTCGTCAGCACGGCCGTCTTCTTCAGCTTCTTGGCGACCGCGAAGGCGGTGGCCAGGGAGGCGTCGTCGGTCTGCTCGCCGCGGACGATCTCCAGCAGCGGCAGCACGGCGACCGGGTTGAAGAAGTGGAAGCCCACGACCCGCTCGGGGTTCTTCAGCTTCGACGCCATCTCGGAGACCGACAGCGAGGAGGTGTTCGTCGCGAGGATCGCGTGCGCCGGGGCGACCGCCTCGACCTCCGCGAACACCTGCTGCTTGACGCCGATCTCCTCGAACACGGCCTCGATGATGAAGTCCGCGTCGGCGAAGCCCTCGGCCTTGTCCAGGACACCGGACACCAGCGCCTTGAGACGGTTGGCCTTGTCCTGGTTGATCCGGCCCTTGCCGAGCAGCTTCTCGATCTCGGCGTGGACGTAGCCCACACCCTTGTCGACGCGCTCCTGGTCGATGTCGGTCAGCACGACCGGCACCTCCAGGCGGCGCAGGAACAGCAGCGCGAGCTGCGAGGCCATCAGGCCCGCGCCCACCACGCCGACCTTGGTGACCGGACGGGCCAGGTTCTTGTCCGGGGCCCCGGCCGGGCGCTTGGCGCGCTTCTGCACCAGGTTGAACGCGTAGATGCCGGAGCGCAGTTCACCGCCCATGATCAGGTCGGCGAGCGCGAGGTCCTCGGCGTCGTAGCCCTGCTGGAGGTCGCCGTTCTTGGCGGCGGCGATGATGTCGAGGGCGCGGTAGGCGGCCGGGGCCGCCCCGTGCACCTTGCTGTCCGCGACGAACCGGCCGCGCGCGACGGCCTGGTCCCAGGCCTCGCCGCGGTCGATCACCGGACGCTCGACGACGATCTCGCCCTTGAGGACGGACGCCGTCCACAGCAGCGACTGCTCCAGGAAGTCCGCACCCTCGAACAGGGCGTCGGCGATGCCCAGCTCATAGACCTGCACGCCCTTGAGCTGCTTGTTCTGGTTGAGCGAGTTCTCGATGATCACCGAGACGGCCTTGTCCGCGCCGATCAGGTTCGGCAGCAGTGTGCAGCCGCCCCAGCCGGGAACCAGACCGAGGAAGACCTCGGGCAGCGAGAAGGCCGGCAGCGCCGCGGACACCGTGCGGTACGAGCAGTGCAGCCCGACCTCGACGCCACCGCCCATCGCCGCGCCGTTGTAGTAGGCGAACGTCGGCACGGCGAGACCCGCGAGGCGCTTGAAGACCTCGTGGCCGCCCTTGCCGATGGCCAGCGCGTCCTTGTGCTCCTTGAGGAGCTCGACGCCCTTGAGGTCCGCGCCGACGGCGAAGATGAACGGCTTGCCGGTGACGCCGACACCGACGATCTCGCCGGCCGCGGCCTCCTTCTCGACCTGGTCGATCGCGAGGTCGAGGTTCGCGAGGGACTGCGGCCCGAAGGTGGTGGGCTTGGTGTGGTCGAAACCGTTGTCGAGCGTGATCAGGGCGAAGCGCCCGGCACCGAACGGCAGGTCCAGGTGGCGTACGTGGGCCTGGGTGACGACCTCGTCCGGGAACAGCTCGGCCGCGCCCTTCAGAAGCTCAGCGGTGGTGGTGCTCACTTGTCGCCTCCGTCGAAGTGCGGGTTCTCCCAGATGACCGTCGCGCCCATGCCGAAGCCGACGCACATGGTGGTCAGGCCGTAGCGGACCTGCGGCTGCTCCTCGAACTGGCGGGCCAGCTGCGTCATCAGACGGACGCCGGAGGAGGCCAGCGGGTGACCGAAGGCGATCGCGCCGCCGTACTGGTTGACGCGCTCGTCGTCGTCCGCGATGCCGTAGTGGTCGAGGAAGGCCAGGACCTGGACGGCGAAGGCCTCGTTGATCTCGAACAGACCGATGTCGGAGATGGACAGGCCCGCCTGGGCCAGCGCCTTCTCCGTGGCCGGGATCGGGCCGTAGCCCATGACCTCGGGCTCGACGCCCGCGAAGGAGTACGAGACGAGGCGCATCTTGACCGGCAGGTCGTTCTCGCGCGCGAAGTCCTCGGAAGCGATCAGGGACGCGGTCGCACCGTCGTTCAGACCGGCCGCGTTGCCCGCGGTGACCCGGCCGTGCACACGGAACGGGGTCTTGAGACCGGAGAGGCTCTCCAGCGTCGTTCCCGGACGCATCGGCTCGTCGGCGGTGACCAGGCCCCAGCCCGTCTCACCGGCCTCCGCGTTGGTGCGGCGCACCGAGACCGGCACCAGGTCGGCCTGGATCTTGCCGTTGGCGTACGCCTTGGCGGCCTTCTCCTGCGAACGCACCGCGTACTCGTCGGCGCGCTGCTTGGTGATCTGCGGGTAGCGGTCGTGCAGGTTCTCCGCGGTCATGCCCATGAACAGGGCGGACTCGTCGACCAGCTTCTCGCTGACGAACCGCGGGTTCGGGTCCACGCCCTCACCCATCGGGTGGCGGCCCATGTGCTCGACGCCGCCCGCGATGGCGACGTCGTACGCGCCGAAGGCGACCGAGCCGGCGACCGCGGTCACGGCCGTCAGGGCGCCCGCGCACATGCGGTCGATGGAGTAACCGGGCACGGAGGTCGGCAGACCGGCCAGGATGCCGGCGGTGCGGCCGATGGTCAGGCCCTGGTCGCCGATCTGCGTGGTCGCGGCGATGGCGACCTCGTCGATCTTCTTCGGGTCGAGGCCCGGGTTGCGGCGCAGCAGCTCCCGGATCGCCTTGACGACGAGGTCGTCGGCCCGGGTCTCGTGGTAGATGCCCTTCGGGCCCGCCTTGCCGAACGGGGTACGGACGCCGTCTACGAAGACGACGTCCCTGACGGTACGAGGCACGATGGCTCTCCTCCAGGGTGCGGGATGGCACTGCTGCGACACGCAAGCGCTGAGCACGCGCTCAGGACCCATGCTACTTGTGGGTAACGTAGCTGCACACCCCTGCCGGGAGGAGCGGCGAACGTCACACACCCGGACGCGTCCCGAAAGGCCGGAGTGGTGGCGCCTCGTGCCCCGGCGTCCGGTGCCCGGACGCGGGCGAAGTCGCACCGGCCGGCCCGCCTCGACGGCGCCGACGGCGCCGACGTCTTCACGATCCACCGATTCCGGCACATGCCCCATGCCTCACAAGATCTTGGCGTGATCTCGACGTCGCCGTCCCGCTTCCCGGGGCCCGCGCCGCCCACCGGGAAACGGTCTCGGCGGGTGCCGTCCTCCGGCGGCCGCCGTACGCCGTGAGGCGCTACGGCGGCCCGGCATCCGGTTTCCGGGGCGGCTAGGCCTCCGGGCCGGACAGTGCCGCGACCAGCACGGGCGCGACCTGCTCGACCTGCCACGGACGCGCCCCGTACGCGGTGAGCGCACCGGCCACCGCGTCCAGGTCGGCCGCCGGGGGCTCCCAGCACAGCCGCCGCACCGCGTCCGGAGCGATCAGGTTCTCCTGCGGCATGCTCAGCTCCTCGGCCAGCGCCGACACGGCCGACCGCGCCGCGGACAGCCGGGCCGCCGCCACGGGATCCTTGTCGGCCCAGGCGCGCGGCGGCGGGGGGCCCGCCACCGGCTGTCCCGGCTGCGGCAGCTGCGACTCGCTCAGCTCCCTCGCCCGGTCGACCGCCGCCTGCCACTGCTCCAGCTGCCGCCGCCCCATCCGGTGCCCGAACCCGTTCAGCGCGGCCAGCGCGTGCACGTTCACCGGCAGGGCGAGCGCCGCCTCGACGATGGCCGCGTCCGACAGCACCTTGCCCGGTGAGACGTCCCGTCGCTGGGCGATGGCGTCCCGTGTCTGCCACAGCTCGCGCACGACGCCCAGCTGCCGCCGCCGACGCACCTTGTGCATGCCGGACGTGCGACGCCACGGGTCCTTGCGGGGCTCGGCCGGCGGAGCGGAGGCGATCGCGTCGAACTCCTGCCGGGCCCACTCCAGCTTGCCCTGCCGGTCCAGCTCCTTCTCCAGCGCGTCGCGCAGGTCGACCAGGAGCTCGACGTCCAGGGCCGCGTACCGCAGCCACGGCTCGGGCAGCGGCCGGGTCGACCAGTCCACCGCCGAGTGGCCCTTCTCCAGTACGAAGCCCAGCACGCCCTCGACCATCGCACCGAGGCCGACCCGCGGGAATCCGGCGAGCCGTCCGGCCAGCTCGGTGTCGAACAGCCGCGTCGGCACCATGCCTATCTCGCGCAGGCACGGCAGGTCCTGGGTGGCCGCGTGCAGCACCCACTCCACGCCGGACAGCGCCTCGCCGAGCGCGGACAGGTCGGGGCAGGCCACCGGGTCGATCAGCGCACTGCCGGCGCCCTCGCGGCGTAGCTGCACCAGATAGGCGCGCTGGCCGTAGCGGTAACCGGAGGCGCGCTCGGCGTCCACGGCGACGGGCCCGGAGCCGGCGGCGAAGGCGGCGATCACCTCCGCGAGCGAGGCCTCGTCGGCGATCACGGGAGGGATGCCCTCGCGCGGTTCGAGCAAAGGTGTCGGCGCCCCGGAAGCAGTAGATCCGCCGTCGTCCGGAGGGGCGCCTCCGGTGGTTCGCAGTGAACTGGCTGCTGCGGTTTCTTGGGCGTCGGTCACCTGTCAAGGGTATCCGTGTATGGACGGCGCCCGCCGACGGAACGTTCCGTCGGCGGGCGCCGGGGGGTCGTAAACCAGTCAGGTCGGTGAATGATCGGGGCGATCGGCCGACGGGCGGGCGGGTCAGTGGATGATGCCGGTCCGCAGGGCGACCGCGACCATCCCGGCGCGGTCGCCCGTGCCGAGCTTGCGGGCGATGCGGGCGAGGTGGCTCTTGACGGTCAGTGCGGACAGGCCCATCGAGACGCCGATGGCCTTGTTCGACTGGCCCTCCGCGACCAGCCGCAGCACCTCGACCTCACGGCCGGACAGTTCGCGGTAGCCACCCGGGTGACTCGGGGCACCCGGGGGGCGGCGGTGGAGGCGGGCGGCGGAGCCGAGGGGGGCGGCACCGGGACGGGTGGGGAGCCCGAGGTTGGTGCGGGTGCCGGTGACGACGTAGCCCTTGACGCCGCCCGCGAGGGCGTTGCGCACGGCGCCGATGTCGTCGGCCGCGGAGAGGGCGAGCCCGTTGGGCCAGCCCGCGGCGCGGGTTTCGGACAGAAGGGTGAGGCCGGAGCCGTCGGGCAGGTGGACGTCGGCGACGCAGATGTCGCGGGGGTTGCCGATGCGGGGACGAGCCTCCGCGATGGACGAGGCCTCGATGACGTCGCGCACACCGAGCGCCCACAGGTGGCGGGTGACGGTGGAGCGGACGCGGGGGTCGGCCACGACCACCATGGCGGTGGGCTTGTTCGGGCGGTAGGCGACCAGGCTTGCGGGCTGCTCGAGGAGAACGGACACCAGGCCTCCTGGGTGGGGGACGGGGGCCGGCTCGTGGGGGCTTGTGGGGAGGAAGCCGGGACGAACCGTGCTTTCAAGGTCACAGTCGTCTTCGGCAGCCGACCCGGGGTCCTTTAGAGAATGATCACGATCTAGTGAGTAACAATACGTGCAATTCGGACAAGCGATCGATCATCCGAAGATCGAGTCGGTTTAAGTGGGAGTCTTACGGGACCGAAAATGGTCGTATCGACAAAGAGATGGTCAACGTGACTGCGGCCCCCGGCGCTGCGGCAGCGTCACCACCGACGCGTCCCCCGGCCCGGCCGGCGGCAGCCCCGCCACCTGCGCCAGCAGATCGCACCAGGCCGCCAGGTGCGCCCCGGAGTCCGGGACTCCGCCGAGGCCCTCACGCGGCGTCCACGAGGCCCGGATCTCGATCTGCGAGGCCGCCGGGCGCTCCGACAGCCCGCCGAAGTAGTGCGAACTCGCGCGCGTGACGGTCCCGCTCGGCTCCCCGTACGTCAGCCCGCGCGCCTGGAGCGCGCCCGTCAGCCACGACCAGCACACCTCCGGCAGCAGCGGATCCGCGGCCATCTCCGGCTCCAGCTCGGCGCGCACGAGGGTCACCAGCCGAAACGTTCCACGCCAGGCGTCGTGCCCGGCCGGATCGTGCAGCAGCACCAGCCGGCCGTCGGCCAGGTCCTGATCGCCGTCCACGACCGTCGCTTCCAGTGCGTGGGCGAACGGGGCGAGCCGCTTGGGGGCCGGTGTCACCTCGACCTCGATCTGCGGCCGCAGCCGAGCCGCTCTCAGCGCGTCGACGGCGGCCCGGAAGGGCAGCGGAGCCGACGGGCTCTTGTCCCGGTCCCCCTCGTTCGCGTCATCCATCCCGCCAGCGCCGTCCGACAGTCGTCCCTGAGCCGCAGCCATGCGGGGAAGATTAAGGGGAACGGGGCCTTCGCGCAGGGCAAGACACCCGCGCGCGGCTCGCGGACGGGTGCGCGCTGGGCGAACAGGCGCACGGACCGCGGTGCTCCGAAGAGGTACGGCCGGGGGCGTGCGCGGGCGGCGCGGGCTTCCCGCGGAAGGGGCGCGCAGGGGCTGAGGAACGGGCGCGGAGGGGCCGGGGCGGGGTCGGTGAAGGGCTGGGGACAGGCCGCCGAGGGGCCGCGGGGCGAGGGTGGAGCGCGCGGAAGGCACGGACGAGGAAGCGGGACCGGGCGCCCCGGGGGCGGGCCGCACCGCCTCCGGCGCCGTGGGAGACTTGCCGTCGTGAGCGCGAACGAGAGCCCCGCGGGCCGGCAGCCGACAGCGACGTACGACAGTGCCTTCCTGAAGGCGTGCAGGCGCGAGCCGGTGCCGCACACGCCCGTGTGGTTCATGCGGCAGGCAGGGCGCTCGCTGCCGGAGTACCGCAAGGTCCGCGAGGGCGTCGGGATGCTCGAGTCCTGCATGCGGCCCGACCTGGTCACCGAGATCACCCTGCAGCCGGTGCGCCGGCACGACGTGGACGCGGCGATCTACTTCAGCGACATCGTCGTCCCGCTCAAGGCCATCGGCGTCGACCTCGACATCAAGCCCGGCGTCGGCCCGGTCGTCGAGAAGCCGGTCCGCACCCGCGCCGATCTCGCCCAGCTGCGCGATCTCACCCCCGAGGACGTCTCCTACGTCACCGAGGCCATCGGCCTGCTGACGGCCGAGCTCGGCGCCACCCCCCTCATCGGCTTCGCGGGCGCTCCGTTCACCCTCGCGAGCTACCTCGTCGAGGGCGGTCCGTCCCGCACGTACGAGAACGCCAAGGCGATGATGTACGGCGACCCCGAGCTGTGGGCCGACCTGCTCGACCGTCTCGCCGAGATCACGGCCGCCTTCCTGAAGGTGCAGATCGAGGCCGGCGCGAGCGCCGTCCAGCTCTTCGACTCCTGGGCCGGCGCCCTCGCCCCCGCCGACTACCGCCGCTCCGTGCTGCCGGCCTCCGCGAAGGTCTTCCGCGCGGTCGAGGGCTACGGCGTCCCGCGCATCCACTTCGGCGTGGGCACCGGCGAACTGCTGAAGCTCATGGGCGAGGCCGGCGCCGACGTCGTCGGCGTCGACTGGCGCGTCCCGCTCGACGAGGCCGTCCGCCGGATCGGCCCCGGCAAGGCGCTCCAGGGCAACCTCGACCCCACGGTCCTGTTCGCCGGCACGGAGGCCGTCGAGGCCAAGACCCGCGAGGTGCTCGACGCGGCCGCCGGCCTCGAGGGCCACGTCTTCAACCTCGGGCACGGCGTCATGCCGTCCACCGACCCGGACGCGCTGACCCGCCTCGTCGAGTACGTCCACAGGCAGACCGCCCGCTGACCTGGGTTCACCACGAGTGCCGGGGCCGGGCCCGTCTGCCGAACAGCAGACCGCGCGGCTCCGGCGGCGGAGGCGTGCCCGGCTTGAGCGGCCAGGCGAGCAGCATTCCCGCGAGGAAGCCGACGACGTGCGCCGCGTACGCCACGGTGCCCGCGCCCGAGACGCCCTCCCCGGAGGAGTACACCGCCTGCAGCACGAACCAGAAACCCAGCACGAGCCAGGCCGGCAGTCGCAGCGGGAGGAACACCAGGAACGGGACGAGGACCCACACCCTGGCCTTCGGATAGAGCACCAGATAGGCCCCCAGCACTCCCGCGACCGCTCCCGACGCGCCGATCAGCGGATCGGTCGAGTCCGCGTTGAACAGCGCGAAACCGTACGAAGCCGCGTACCCGCAGACGACATAGAAGAGCGCGAAGCGGACGTGCCCCATGCGGTCCTCGATGTTGTTCCCGAAGATCAGCAGGAACAGCATGTTGCCCAGCAGGTGCAGCCAGCCGCCGTGCAGGAACATCGCGGTGAGCACGCTCAGCGCCGGCGTCTTGTCGTAGCCGGGCGGCCCCAGCTGACAGACCGCGCCGCGCACCTCGCCGGTGGGCACGAGCTGCGGAAGCCGATGGTGGATCAACTCGCTGGGCACGGCCGCGTAATGCTGCAGGAAGGCGTGCAGATGACACGACTGGGCCAGGCTGCTGTCGCCCGCCACTGAGCCGGACAGGCCGGGCATGAACACGAACACGAAGACGTTCGCGGCGATCAGCGCGTACGTCACCACCGGGGTGCGGCGCACGGGGTTCACGTCATGCACGGGGATGACCACAAGGAAGTACTGCCCGCGATCCGTTCGGCGAATCGGTGAACGCGGTTCCCCACGACCGCGTATGAACCGTCAACCGCTCGCGGCACGAGGAAGGCGGGTCGCGGGGACGACGTGAGGAACAGGCGATGAACGACCGAGTTACTCCCCCGATGCACGCCACCCCGGATGGCGAGGCGGAGCTCTCCCTGGTGATCCGGCTGCCCTGGGAGGACGTGGCACGGCTCGGCCAGGAGGCCGGGCGGCTGGCTTCGCAGATGCAGCGGCCGGTGACACTGGACGAGGCCGTCAGCAACCGGCTGCGGTCGCGGCCGGCGGCCGCGGCGCACGCGAAGCCGGCGGAACAGCCCGCCGCAGCGGCGGTCTCCGCGCTGCCGCGGCTGAGCGGCACCGCGTAACCGCACCACGAACACCCCGGGGGCGGGCCGCGGCCCGCCCCCTATCGTGCGCCGCCGTGCACCTTCGCCGTGGCCTTCCTGGCGGCCACCAGCACCGGGTCCCACACCGGGCTGAACGGCGGCGCGTACCCGAGATCCAGGGCCGTCATCTGTTCCACCGTCATGCGGGCCGTCAGGGCCACCGCCGCGATGTCGACGCGCTTGCCCGCACCCTCCCGTCCCACGATCTGAACCCCCAGCAGGCGGCCCGTCCTTCGCTCGGCGAGCATCTTCACCGTCATGGGAGAGGCACCCGGGTAGTAGCCGGCGCGGCTGGTGGACTCGACGGTGACCGACACGAACCGCAGGCCCGCCCTGCGCGCGTCCTTCTCGCGCAGACCCGTGCGGGCGATCTCCAGGTCGCACACCTTGCTGACGGCCGTGCCGACCACGCCCGGGAACGTGGCGTACCCGCCCCCGACGTTGGTGCCGATGACCTGGCCGTGCTTGTTGGCATGGGTGCCCAGGGCGATGTGCCGCTCCTGGCCGGACACCAGGTCGAGGACCTCGACGCAGTCGCCGCCGGCCCAGACGGTCCCGTCGGCGGCGGGGCCGCGCACCCGCATCGCCAGGTCGGTGAGCAGCCCGCCGTGCGCGCCCACGGGCAGCCCGGCGGCCTGCGCGAGAGCGGTCTCCGGGCGGACGCCGATGCCCAGCACCACCACGTCCGCCGGATACTCGGCGTCCGCGGTCACCACCGACCGGGCCCGGCCCTCCGCGTCGGTGCGCACTTCGGTGACCTCGGCGTCGTTCACCATGGTGATGCCCATCCCCTCCATGGCCCGGTGCACCAGCCGGCCCATGTCCGGGTCGAGGGTCGCCATCGGCTCGCTGCCCCGGTTGACGACCGTCACCTCGTAGCCGCGTTTGATGAGCGCCTCGGCCATCTCCACGCCGATGTAGCCGGCCCCCACGACCACGGCCCGCCTGCCACGCGCGCGTGCCAGCGTCTCCAGCAGCTCCTGCCCGTCGCCCAGGGTCTGCACCCCGTGCACGCCCGCCGCGTCGGCGCCCGGCATGTCGGGCCGGATCGGCCGGGCCCCCGTCGCGATGACGAGCTTGTCGTACGACGTCCAGGACTCCGTCCCGGATCCCGCGTCACGCGCGCGTACCCGCCGCCCGGCGACGTCGATCTCCCTGACCTCCGTGCGCATCCGCAGGTCGATGTCCCGCGCGCGGTGCTCCTCGGGCGTGCGCGCGATCAGGTCGTCCCGCGCGGTGACGTCGCCGCCCACCCAGTACGGAATGCCGCACGCCGAGTAGGACGTGAAGCGGCCGCGCTCGAAGGCGACGATCTCCAGCTCCTCGGGCCCCTTCAGCCGGCGGGCCTGGGACGCCGCGGACATGCCCGCGGCGTCGCCGCCGATCACGACCAGTCGCTCGATGCTCATGCGAACACGCTACGGGGGACTCCCAGTTCAGTCCTGCCCGGGCTCGCCTCCCGCTTCACCGCCGGCTCCGGGCCCGCCGGCCCGCGCCGCCCGCCGCCGCGGCCGCACCAGCCGCAGCCACACCAGCAGGAGCAGCGCGGCGGCCGTGAGGAACGGCAGCACCGCGCCGAACGCGACGGCGATCCAGCGCAGCGTCGTCACGAACGCGTCCCAGCCGCCCGCCAGCGCGTCCACGAACCCCGGGTCGTCGTCCTCGGCGGCCTGCGCCACCGGCTTCTCCGACAGGGTCAGCGTGACCGTCGCCAGGCTCGTGCGGTCCTTCAGGGACGCCTGCTGGGCGAGCAGCGCCTCCAGATCGGCCTCCCGGCCGCTCAACTCGCCCTCCAGGGTGACGACGTCGCTGAGCTTCGTGGCCCGGTCCATCAGCGCCCGGACCCGCGCGACGCTGGCCCGCTGGGAGGCGATGCGGCTGTCCACGTCGACGACCTCGGCGGTGACGTCCTGGGCCTTCGCCGTGCGCTCCAGCAGTTTGCCCGCGCCCTGGAGGCCGGTGAGGACGTCGTCGTACTTCTGCACGGGCACCCGCAGCACGACGCGGGTGCGCTCGGCGCCGTCCTCGTCCCGGACGGTCGTCTCGTCGCCGACGTACCCGCCCGCGTTCTCGGCGGTCGCGCGGGCCTCGTCCAAGGCCTTCGGCACGTCCTTGACCTGCACGGTCAGGGAAGCGGTGCGGATGATGCGGTCGGCTGCGGGCTTCGGCGCCGCGGTCGCCCTCGAGCCGCCCGCGCCCTCCTTCACCTCCCGGCCCGCGCCCGCCTCGTCGGCGCCCGCGTCCCCGGCGGCGGCCTCTCCGGCGGCGGCCTTGTCGGACGTGGCGCCCGCGCTCGAGTCGTCGGCGCCGCCGCATCCAGTGAGCGCGAGGGCGGCGGCCAGCGCGACCGCGGCCAGCGCGTGGGCGGACCGTGCCCCGACGGGCCGTGCGGAACGTCGTGCGGAGCGTGCGGATCCTCTTACGGAGCGTCGTGTACGCATCTTGATGTACCCCCCGGGGGTCGTGACCACCTGACCCTCCTTCGACGCCGGGGCGGGCCGGGACGTTGGCGGCGACCGGTTCCGAACAGGTCACGGTCCGGACGCGGCCAGGACACCGGGGCACGGCGGGAGTGTCGCAGGGGTCTGAGAGAGTGGGGTCATGAGCGCAACGGGTACGGGCACGGGGCATCACGTAGTCGTCGTCGGAGCCGGAATCGCCGGGCTGGCCGCCGCCCACCGGCTGCTCCGGCGCGGGGCGCGGGTGACCGTGCTGGAGGCGTCCGACCGGGTCGGCGGCAAGCTGCTGCCCGGCGAGATCGCGGGCGTGCGCGTGGACTTGGGCGCCGAGTCGATGCTGGCCCGCCGGCCCGAGGCGGTCGCCCTGGCGCGCGAGGCGGGCCTCGCCGACCGCCTGCAGCCGCCCGCCACCGCCACGGCCTCGATCTGGACCCGCGGCGTGCTGCGCCCCATGCCCAAGGGCCACGTCATGGGCGTCCCGGGCACCGCCGCGGCCCTCTCCGGCGTGCTCTCCGACGAGGGCCTCGCCCGTGTCGAGCGCGACGCCGACCTGCCCCCCACCGAGGTCGGGGAGGACGTCGCGGTCGGGGAGTACGTGGCGGCCCGCCTGGGCCGCGAGGTCGTCGACCGCCTCGTCGAACCGCTGCTGGGCGGCGTGTACGCCGGGGACGCCTACCGGATCTCGATGCGGTCGGCCGTCCCGCAGCTCTTCCAGGCCGCACGCACCCACACCTCGCTGACCGAGGCCGTGCGCGAGATCCAGCACAAGGCGGCGGCCGCCCCGCCGGCCGGGCCCGTGTTCATGGGCGTCCAAGGCGGGGTGGGATCCCTGCCGCTCGCGGTCGCCGCGTCCGTCGAGGCGCACGGAGGCGAGATCCACACGCGCGCACCGGTCACCGGACTGCGCCGGGAGCCCGCGGGCGGCTGGCGCGTCACCGCGGGGGAGCGGGTGCTGCGGGCCGACGCCGTGATCGTCGCCGTCCCCGCGCCGGCCGCCGCCGCGCTGCTCGCCGCCGAGTCCCCCGGGGCCGCCGCCGAGCTGCGCACGGTGGAGTACGCCTCCATGGCCCTCGTCACCCTCGCCTACCGGCGCGCCGACGCCACCCTGCCCGACGGCAGCGGCTTCCTCGTCCCGCCCGTCGACGGACACACCATCAAGGCGTCCACCTTCGCCTCCCAGAAGTGGGGCTGGATCGCCGACGAGGACCCGGACACGGTCGTGCTGCGCACCTCGGTGGGCCGCCACGGCGAGACGGAGATCCTCCGGAGGGACGACGCCGGGCTCGTCGCCGTCTCCCGCCACGACCTGCGGGAGGCCACCGGCCTGGACGCGACCCCGCTGGAAACCCGTGTCACCCGCTGGACGGACGGCCTGCCCCAGTACCCGGTGGGGCACCACGCGCGCGTGGCCCGCATACGCGAACACGTGGCCAAGCTCCCCGGCGTCGCGGTGTGCGGCGCGCCGTACGACGGAGTGGGCATCCCCGCCTGCATCGCGAGCGCGTACGCCGCAGTGGACCAGATCGGCGGCGACCTGAGCGCCGCGGCGCAGCTCATGGCCAACCCGGTGCAGAGTCTGCACGGCGGCGCGGGAGAATGAGAGCCATGAGTGACGACGCCTCCACCACCGAGCCCGGCAGGATCCCGAACAAGGGCAAGCTGGCCAAGGACCTCAACGAGGTCATCCGCTACACGCTGTGGTCCGTCTTCAAGCTGAAGGACGTGCTGCCCGAGGACCGCGCGGGCTACGCCGACGAGGTCCAGGAGCTGTTCGACCAGCTCGCCGCCAAGGACGTGACGATCCGCGGCACGTACGACCTCTCCGGTCTGCGCGCCGACGCCGACGTCATGATCTGGTGGCACGCGGAGACCAGCGACCAGCTGCAGGAGGCGTACAACCTCTTCCGCCGCACCAGGCTGGGCCGCGCGCTGGAACCGGTCTGGTCGAACATGGCGCTGCACCGCCCCGCCGAGTTCAACCGCTCGCACATCCCGGCGTTCCTCGCCGACGAGACGCCCCGCGACTACGTGAGCGTCTACCCCTTCGTGCGCTCCTACGACTGGTACCTGCTGCCCGACGAGGACCGCCGCCGCATGCTCGCCGACCACGGCAAGATGGCCCGCGGCTACCCGGACGTCCGAGCCAACACGGTCGCCTCGTTCTCGCTGGGCGACTACGAGTGGATCCTGGCCTTCGAGGCCGACGAGCTGTACCGCATCGTCGACCTCATGCGCCACCTGCGCGCCTCCGAGGCCCGCATGCACGTCCGCGAGGAGGTCCCGTTCTACACCGGCCGTCGCAAGTCGGTGGCCGACCTGATCGCCGGACTGGCCTGACGGCCGGGTGCCGGCCCGGGGGGCCGGCCGGCGTGGCTGGTGCGGGGAGCCGGTCGGGAAACCGGTGGACGGGCGTCACGGCCCGCGGTTCCCCGACGGCCTCACCGCGGAGCGAGCGGCTTCGGCTCCGCGTGCCCGGCGCAGGCGGCGCGCCGGGACGGGAGCCGCCCCTCCAGCAGATACGCGTCGAGATGCCCGTTGACGCACCGGTTGGGCCCGCCCGCGATGCCATGGGTGCCCGCGTCCCGCTCCGTCACCAGCACCGAGCCCGACAGCCGCCGGTGCATCTCGAGGGCGCCGGCGTAGGGCGCGGCCGCGTCCCGCTCGGCGGCCAGGATCAGCGCCGGCGGCAGCTCGCCCGGCCCGGTCCGCACGTCGAGCGGCTGCTGCCGGGACGCCGGCCAGTAGGCGCAGGGCAGGTTCGCCCACACGTTGTCCCACGTCTCGAACGGGGCGACGCGTGCGAGCCGCGTGTTGTCGCGGTTCCACACCTTCCACTCCGTCGGCCAGGGCGCGTCGTTGCACTCCACGGCGGTGTACACGGCGTTGGCGTTCTCCGCCTCGGCGGCGGCCTCCTGCACCGGTCCGGCCTGCGCGATCAGTTGTTCGGGATCGCCCTTCAGGTACTCCGACAGTGCCTGCGCCCGGGCGGGCCAGTAGTCGTCGTAGTACCCGGCCTGCAGGAACGCGCCCTGGAGCTGGCCCGGCCCCACCTTCCCGCCGGCCGGCTCCGCGGCCAGCCGGGCCCGGGCCCGCTCATAGCTGGTCAGCACCTTCTGCGCGGTGTCGCCGAGGCCGTACACGTCGTCGTGCTCGGCGATCCACTCCCGGAAGTCCGTCCAGCGGCTCTCGAACGCCGCCGACTGGTCGAGGTTGTTGCGGTACCAGATCTGCGCCGGGTCCGGGTTCACGGCCGCGTCGAACACCATCCGCCGCACGTGCGAGGGGAACAGCGTCGCGTACAACGCCCCGAAGTAGGTGCCGTACGACGCCCCCATGAACGTCAGCCGCTCCTCGCCCAGCGCGGCCCGCAGCACGTCCAGATCGCGGGCGTTGTTGAGGGAGTTGTAGTGCCGCAGAGCGCTGCCCGTCCGCTTCGCGCAACCCTGCGCGTACGCCTTCGCCTGCGCGATGCGCTCCTGCTTGTACGACTCCGAAGGGTGGGTCGGGGCGGGGGAGGGGCCCTTGAAGAAGCGCTTGGGGTCCTGGCAGGACACGGGCGCCGAGCGGCCGACGCCGCGCGGGTCGTAGCCGACGAGGTCGTAGGCGCCTCCGATGCGCTTCCACTCCGGCAGCAGCCCGGTCAGCGGAAAGTACAGGCCGGAGCCGCCGGGGCCGCCCGGGTTGAAGACCAGCGCGCCCTGCCGTGGCACCCGCCGCTTGCTGTTGTGCGGGTCCCGATGGGTGGCCTGCACCCTGCTGACGGTCAGTTTGATCTGCTTGCCGTCGGGGCGGGCGTAGTCGAGCGGGACGGCCACGGTGCCGCACTGCATGGCACCGGGCAGATCCTTCCCGGCGGAGCAGGCCCCGAAGTCGACGCCCTTCGCCGCGGCCCGCGCGGCGGCGACCGCCACGCCGACGGCGGCGTGGCGGTCGGGGCCGGCGACGCGGCCGGGAGCGGCCGTGTGGTCGGGGGCGTTCGGGACACCGCCCGCCGGGACTGCGGACAGGGCGGTCAGGAGCAGGGCTCCTGCGGCCGAATGGAGGGCGGCGGCTCGCATCGGGTGTCCCTTCGGTGCACGGCGGCGACACAAGGGATGGTTGGTTCGGCCTTGCGGGAAGGCAAGCACCACCGGCGGGTGTCGGCGCCAATGCCCCCTGTGCGCCCCCCGTCGGTGGAGCGCGCCCCGCCTCTCGGCCGTGCCCGTCCTGCTCGCCGCGCGCCAGGCGGGCTCAGGAACCGGGCGGCGGGCTGGCGGCGGCCGGCGGGAGGGTGTACGTGGGGTACGGCGACGCCGTGAGCGGCACGACCGGCCCCGGGTCGGCGGCCGGCGCCGACGGACCGGGGGAGCCGGTGGCCGAGGGCGCGCTGTCGGCGGCCAGGTTCTGGGCGAGCGCGTCGAAGTCGACGTACCCGGTGGCCTCCAGGATCTTGATGTGGTCCAGCACGGTGGTGTTGGCGTCGTCGGCGAGCTCGCGCACCAGTGAGTTGCGCGTACCGGCCCGCACCTGGGCGACGACGGAGAACACCCGGCCGTGCGCGAGGCGCAGGACGTTGGCGAAAGCGCGGTCGTACTCCCCTCCCTGTGCCGCGTCCAGCTCCCCCAGCCAGCTCTGCTGCTGGGCGTTGGGCTCGTTCGGCAGGGTGAGGCCCAGCTGGGAGGCGACGGTGCGCACCCGCTGGTCGAGGAAGGCGTGCCCCTCGACCAGGTGTCGGCCCGCCGTCCGTACGGCTTCGGTCGTGCCCTTCGTCTGCGCCTGCCGTCCGGCCGGCAGCTCCCACAGCCCGGCCAGCCGCACCTTGGTGACGAACTCCTGGTCCAGCGCGGACAGCGGCCCGTACTGGGTCGCCACGGCCTCCGCGTTCAGCACGTTCGCATCCGGCGCCGGCTGCTCGGAGTAGGACCAGACCGGGAAGACCAGTGCCGCGAGGGTCGCAGCCAGGCCGGTGATGATGAGCCCGGTGCCACTGAAGATGCCTCTGCCCTTGATCGGGGGTCGCGGGCGCATGGTGCCTCCTGCTCGCGGCACTGCACACTAGTGCGCTTCGATTACGGGACTGGCATATTACTGCGCCCGCCCCGCCAACTGCCGTACGGGGGCGAAGGGTTGCATCACCCGCATACCGGGTGAAAGGGGAAAGGAGGGTGTCGGGCACAGCGGGAGGAACTGGCTGCAAACGGGTGCTGTGGCTACGGCGGACACGTGGTGCGACTGCGGTGTTAACCCCGGCACATTCGGGGCGGAGCACCCGTTCCGTGGGCGTCGCCGCCCCGGTCGGTCCCGAAGGCGTGGGTGCAGGATCGGCCCCGAAGGCGTCGGTGCAAGGTCAGCCCCCGCCGTGTCAGTGCCGGATCAGTGACCGGCCCGCCCGCATCAGCCGCGACCTCCGTCGTGGTGCGGGGCCCGAGCGGTCCAGCCACCAGCGCCGCAGTTCGCGGCGGGACCGGCCCTGCGCCGCCCTTCCGACCACGATCATCTGCTCCGCGAAGTCGAGGGCGTCCTGCCGGTAGCCGCCGCGCATAGGGTGCCCCTGGGCGTAGGCGATGAAAGCGGCCCGGTAGCCGTTCCCGAGGATCAGCGGCAGTTCCGGCGCCACCTTCGCCACCACGTCCGCCCGTTTCGCAGCCAGCGCCCGCGCCTGCACGCCGAGGCGGACCCGGTCGAAACCCTCGGGAACCGGTGTCCCGGCGACCAGGGCGGACAGCAGGGCCGCCTGGGCGAGAGCGAGACGCTGACGGACGGCCTCGTCGGGGGCGATCCGCTCCGGCTCCCCGGCCGACGGCGCGGGCTCGGTTCCCGCCGCGGCACGTTCCGCCGTCGCGGCGCGTTCTGCCGGGGCGCGGTGTCCGCCCGTCCCGCCGAGTCCGCCCCTCCCGCCGTGCTGCGCGTCCGGGTGGTCGCGTTCGCGCGTCGTACGGTGAGCGCCCGTGGCCGGCGACGTTCCCGCGCGGGCGCCCTCTGCCGTCCCGGCCGCCGCGATCGTGACAGCCTCCCGGATCGCGGCCAACTCCCTTTCCAGTTCGGCAGGTTCGGGGAAGTTCTCGTCGCGCTCCAGCAGCACTCCCGGCGGGGACACCCGGGACGCGAGGTCGGTCAGGATGTCGAGGACCGGCCGGGGCACCGGGTGGGCGTGGCTGTCGTGCCAGACGCCGTCCCGCTCGAAGCCGCCCGCGACATGGACGTAGGCGATGGCCTCCAGGGGCAGTTCGGCGAGCGCCTTGGCGGGGTCCTCGCCCCGGTTGACGTGGTTGGTGTGCAGGTTCGCCACGTCGATGAGCAGCCGTACGCCCGTGCGGTCGGCCAGTTCGTACAGGAACTGTCCCTCGGTCATCTCCTCGCCCGGCCACGAGATGAGCGCGGCGATGTTCTCGACGGCGAGCGGCACGGGCAGCGCGTCCTGGGCGATGCGCACGTTCTCGCACAGCACGTCCAGGGCGTCCCGCGTGCGCGGCACTGGCAGCAGGTGTCCGGCCTCCAGCCTCGGGGACGCCGTCAGCGGACCGCCCGCCCGGACGAAGGCGATGTGCTCAGTGACCAGCGGTGAGCCCAGCGCCTCGGCGCGTTCGGCGAGTGCGGTCAGCCGCCCCTTGTCGGGCCGCTCCGCGTCGCCGAGTCCGAGCGAGACGCCGTGCGGGACCACGGTGACGCCGCGCTCGCGCAGCCGCAGCAGAGAGTCGGGCAGATGCCCGGGACAGACGTTCTCGGCGACGGCCTCGACCCAGTCGATGCCCGGCATCCGCTCCACGGCGTCCGCGATCTCCGGCCGCCAGCCGATCCCCGTCCCCAGCCGCATCATGGTCCCCGCCTCCTTCGTGCCCCCTGCGTGGTGAGGGTGGTATGGCCCCGCCGCCGTCCGACGAACCGCCCGCGCCCGCCCTTCAGAGCAACATTTGAGGTTCGGACGCGGGGGCGATGCGGAGCAGACGAAAGAGGGGCGGGGCGCCGGCAGGGGCCGGGAGGGATCAGCGGGCGCGCAGGGCCGGATGCTCGGCGACCACGGTGCAGCTCCCCGGGGCGATCTCGGTGAACCCCGCGTCCCGCACCAGGGGCAGCCCGCTCGCCGTCAGCTCACGCCACCGCCGCGGATCCGCGGTCCGCACCGCGAGCGGGAAGCCCGCCTCGCGCCAGGCGGCCCGCTCCTCGTCCGACAGCTCCCACCAGGCGAGTTGCGCGCCGTGCCCGGCCTGCGCCATCGCCTTCCCGGCGGACATCTCCACATCCGGACTCATCCACAGCACGACCGTACCCGGCTCGGCGTCCGCGGGCTGTTCCGGATCGTCGAGATCGGTTCCGGAGACCTGCAGCTTCGCCAGTTCCTTCGGCCACCCGTCCAGCGGCACGGGCGGGAACACCCGCACCTCCGCCGACTTCCCGGTGACCGTGATCCCCGGCAACTCCCCGGCCCGACGCCACTCGGCCCCGCGGGCCCGCCGCACCACCTTGCGGATCCGGGCGTCCTGCCAGTCACGCATGAGCTGCGCCCACTCGCCGTCCCCGACGGACCGCTCGTCGCCGAGCATGACGAGCACGGCACGAGCGGCCGTCTCCAGGGCGTCGGTACGGGCGGGGGGCGCGGACTTCTCCATCCGCACGACGAGGGGCAGCACGAACTGCGGAGCCTGGTCACGAGGGTTCGGCTCGGTCTGAAAGGGACTCTCACTCACAGGCGCAGGCTACTGGACCGCTTCAGCGCGGCGGGGGGCGTGTCCGCTCCCGTTCGCTCACCTCGGCCCCTCCCGGGACCGGGCCGGCGCAGGAGCTGCCGGCGCGGGAGCGGCCGTCGTGCGAGCGGCCGTCATACGAAAAGATGCCTCCCATGGAACGCGATCTACGCCTGGACGACGTGGGCCGCCGCTACGGCTTACGCGGCCCGTGGGTGCTGCGCAACGTGCACCTGGAGCTGCCCCCCGGCAGCCTCACCCGCATCGAGGGCCCCAACGGCACCGGCAAGTCCACTCTGCTCCGGCTCATCGCCGGAATCGACGCCCCCACGGAGGGCAGAGTCACCGGCCGCCCCCGCACGGCCTACGTCCCCGAACGCTTCCCCGCGGCCCTGCCCTTCACCGCGGCCGGTTACCTCACCCACCTCGGCACGGTGCACGGCCTGCCGCGTGCGTCGGCCCGGCGAGCCGCGGACGAGTGGCTGGACCGCTTCGGCGCCGCCGCCTACGCCGGCACGCCCATGAACCGCCTCTCGAAGGGCAGCAGCCAGAAGGTCGCCGTGGCCCAGGCGCTCCTGGCGGATCCGGAACTGCTGGTCCTGGACGAGGCGTGGACCGGCCTGGACACGGACGCACGGGCCGAACTGGAGCGGGCGGTCGCCGAGCGGACCGCCGCCGGCGCCGCCGTCGTCTTCGTCGACCACGACCCGCGCCGCCTCGCCGGCACCGCGGACGCCGCTCACACGGTGCGCGACGGCGGTCTCCACCGCCGTACCGACGCCGAACCGGCCGTTGCCGCCGCCGGCCCGCACACGATCGTCGAGGTGCACGGCCCCGACGCCCCCCTGCCCGCGGAGGCGCTGCGTCTGGCCGTCCTGGCCGAGGAGACACCCGAGCGGACCCACCGGCTCACCGTCCCCGCCTCCCACTCCGACGTCCTGCTCCGCGCCCTGCTGACCGCCCGCCCCCCGTGGCACGTGGTCGGCGTCCGCCCGGACGAGAGCCGCCGATGACCGCCCTCCTGCGCTACCAGACCGCCCTGCTCGTGCGCTCGCAGCGCTGGCTGCCCCCGTTCCTCCTCTACGCCGTGTTCCTCGGCGTCGGCGTACAGGGCGGCCAGCCGCTGCTGGACTCGCTGGGCTACGCCGCCGCGTTCCTGCTGCCCGTCGCGGCCTGGCTGGTGCGGATCTGCGTAGCCAACGAGCCCCCGGCCGCCCGCACCGTGGTCGCGGCGGCGGTCGGTCCCGGCCGGGCGCACGCGGCCTGCGTGCTGGTCGCGCTGACGGCGGCCGCCGCGCTCGGCACGGCCGCGACGGTGATCGTCACGCTCGTCAGCGACCCGGTCGGCAGCGACCACCAAAAACGCGTTCCCGTGCTCGAAGCGGCCGGCGCCGGACTGCTCGCCGTCCTGACCTGTGCCCTGCTCGGCGCGGCCGTCGGCGCGCTCACCGCCTGGCCCGTGCTGCGCTCGCCGGGCCGCGCGGTCCCCGCACTGCTGCTGGCGGCGCTGCTGGCGCTGGTCGTGTCCGGTTCCCCGGCGCAAGCCGCCGTCAGCGGTCTGGTCGGCGGCTCCCACACGGCGACGGTCCACGCGCCGATCCTGCCCCTGGCCGCGGCGGCACTTCTGAGCGCCGCCGCGATCGCCACGGCCTGTGCGCTCACGTCCCGCCGATCACCGTGAGGCGGGAGAGACCTGGAGCGGTCACCCGGAGCAAGCCGTCCGCTGTGCCTCCTGCCACTCGCACACCGGGCACAAGGTGATTCCCTTGTACGACTCCGGGTGTTCGGTGGGTTTCCTGCACAGCACGCACTCCGCGTAGGGCGGTCCGTCGGCCCTGGGCGGTGTCGCCGCGTCCATCAGGCAGTAGTCCCGGTCACCGTCGTCGCTCATGCCTCCAGCGTACGAAAGCCGCGCGCGAGGCCGGCGAACCCGCCGCCGCACCACTCAGCGCGGTGCGCCGGCCGTTCCGATCAACTCCGAGACCTTGACGAAGCGGTAGCCCTGGCGGCGCAGCTCGGGCACGATCGTCCGCACGGCCTGCTCGGTCGTCGGGGCGGCGCTGCGGGTGCAGTGCATGACGACCACCGAGCCGGGCCGCACACCGTCCAGCACCTGCCGGGCCACGGCCTGCGCGTCCGTCGCGAAGGCGTCTCCGCTCACCACGTCCCACTGCACGGCGGTCACGCCCGTGCCGCTCACCGCACGCAGCGCCCGTCGGTCGTAGCAGCCCCCCGGGAAACGGAAGTAGGGCATCGCGTCCGCCACGCCGGCCTTGCGGAACGCGGTGTACGCCCTTTCCACATCCGCCCGCATCCGGTCCGGGGAGACGGTCGGCAGGCCGTAGCAGTCATCGGTGAAGGCGTAGTGGCTGTAGGAGTGGTTGGCGACCTCGAAGAGGGGGTCGCGGCCGACGGAGCGGGCCTGGTCCGGGTACTCCTCGGCCCAGCGGCCGGTCATGAACACGGTGGCCGGCACCTTCATCCGGCGCAGCGCCGCGATCAGCCCGGGGTTGTCGAAGTGTTCGCCGTCAGCCGCCCGGGCCCCCTGGTCTGCGGTCATGTCCGCGTCGAAGGTGAGGGCGACCGTCTTGCCGGCGGTGCGGGGGGCGTTGCGGAAGACGGGGGTGAGACCGGCCGGACCAGGTGCGAGCGTCGGGGGCCGGGAGGGAACGGCAGGGGTGTGGGAAGGAACGGCAGAGGTATGAGGAGGGGCGCCGGGGGTGCGGGGAGGGGAGTCGGGCGAGCGGGAAGGGGCGGCGGAGGAGTGGGCGGGGGCGGTCGGGTGAGAAGCCCGGGACTGCTGAGGGGTGCCGCACGCGGCGAGGGCTCCGAGGGCGGTGCCGAGTGCGCAGAGGGCGACCAGGCGACGACATACGGGGGTGATCATCGTATGAAGATATGAGGAACGCGCCGGTGCCGTGCCGCCCCATGACGCATGCCCGCCGCTGTCACCCGACCGGCCTCTCGCCGAGCACCGGTGAACGGCCGAGCTTCGGCGCAGGCCGACCGTCACCGGACTCGTCCCCCCAGGCCGGTCCCTGCCGCACGGAGAGATCTTCGTGAGCTCGCGCTCACGTCAGGAGCGCGCCAGCTGCCTCCGTATCGCCTCTGCGACTGCCTCGGGCCCTGCCCACGCCCCTGGCGTGCCCCCGACATGACGCCCAGGACACGCCGACCGGTCCGCCGGCCCGGCCTAGGGCGTGTATCGAAAGTGGATCTTGGAGTGCGATGATCCTGGTTCGTGGCACGTGGAGATCTGACGGATGCGCAGTGGGCGGTGCTGGAGCCGCTGCTGCCGAAGGGCAAGAAGTCTGGTCGGCCGCCGATATGGGCCCGGCGGCAGCTGATCGACGGCATACGGTGGCGGACGCGGACTGGAACGCCATGGCGGGGACGTTCCGGAGCGGTACGGGCCATGGGGCCGGGTGTACGACCTGTTCCGCCGCTGGCAGCGGGACGGCACCTGGCAGCGGGTCTTCACCGAATTGCAGGCCCGGGCCGACGCCAGGGGCCTGATCACCTGGGACCTCAACGTCGACTCCACTGTCTGCCGGGCCCACCAGCACGCCGCCGGGGCGAGGAAAAGGGGGACCTGCAAAAGGAACCGCCGGGCGGCATCGCCACCGAGCCGGACGACCACGGCCTCGGACGCTCGCGTGGCGGCCTGACCACCAAGCTTCACCTGGCCACCGAGCAAGGACAGAAGCCCATGTAGATCGTGGTCACGGCCGGGCAGCGCGGGGACTCCCCGCAGTTCGAGCCCGTCCTGGAGAAGGTCCGTGTGCCCCGCATCGGGCCGGGAAGGCCCCGCACCCGGCCCGATCGTGTGCGCGCCGACAAGGCGTACGCCTCCCGCAAGAACCGCGCCTACCTGCGTCGGCGCGGGATCCGCTGCACCATCCCGGACAAGGCCGACCACGTCCGCAACCGCAAGAAGCTGGGCTCCCGCGGTGGCCGCCCACCGAAGTTCGACAAGATCGACTACAGGGAGCGGCACGCGGTGGAGTGCGGGATCAGCCGGCTCAAGAGACATCGGGCGGTGGCCACCCGTTACGAAAACTCGCCGTCCGCTACGAGGCGACCGTGCTCGTCGCGGCCATCAACGAATGGCTGTGACTCGCATTCCCGTGTAGCCGTGAGGACCGTCAGCGGTGGCCCAGCACGTTGACCACCCGGCCGTTGGGGTCACGCACGAAGAACCGGCGTACCCCCCACTCCTCGTCCTGCAGGGGGTGAACGATCTCCGCGCCGCTCTCCCGCATGGCCGCGTAGGCCGCGTCCACGTCATCTACTTCGACGCTCATATCGGGAGTGACTGGTGCGGTCTTGTCACTGGCCATGAAACTGATCTGCGCCGTCGGACTGGACGGGGACGCGAGCGTCATGATCCAGCCGTGGTTCATGACCTCCTCGAATCCGAGCAGGTCGTAGAAATCCCGGCTCTCCTGCGCAGCCTCCGACTGGACATTGGGTACGACACGGCGAACGGCCATCGGCAACTCCAAGGTGACAACAGAACGGCGTTGAAGTTCTCCAGCAGTACTACGCCACACCGGCCGCCGCACGCACTTTCGATACACGCCCTAGTGTTCTGAGTCAGGAATTCTGTTCAGATGTATAGGCTTGCTGCATGGCACGGACGGGGCGGCCGAAGGCCGAGTTGACACTGTCGGACG
>NZ_JBVJSQ010000012.1:0-321468 GCF_055606485.1 Streptomyces sp. NPDC037083
CTTTCCTCCGGGCGCTTCCCTTCGGTCTTGCGTTTCCGACTCTATCAGATCCTTTTCCGATCCGATTTCCTCGGTGCTTTCCAGGTTCCCGCTTTCGCGTTTCCCTTTCCGGCGGTTCCGACTCTATCAGATCCTTTCGGGCCTGATTCCCAGTCAGAGGGGGTTGTCCTCGCGGCCGTTGGGCCGTTCCGACGTCTCAAACCTTAGCGGATCCGTTCGGCAGTTGCTAATCGAGCTGCCGACCCCGAATCGAATTGAATTCGGGCACGCCGAAATGCAATCCCATCGGGAGATCATGCTGTGGTTTGTGTGCCGCTACTGCGGCGGAGGTGCTGTCGAAGAACCGTTACGGCTCTGCGGCAACCCGAAGAACTCTACTGACCTCGCAGGGGGGTGTCAAGCACCCTCTGTCAAGATCTTTTGCCGGTGCGGTCAGTCGAGGTCGCTGAGTCTGCCGCCGGCGTCCGGCTGGGCGTGCTCCACCCGGCGCAGGAGTCTGGTGAGCACCTCGCCGAGGGTCGTGCGTTCGTCGGCGGTGAGGTCCTGGAGAAGGTCCTCCTCGAAGACCGTCGCCATGCGCATCGCCTCCAGCCACTTCTCGCGGCCCTCGGGTGTCAGCTCCACGATCACCCGGACCCTGTTGGACTCGTCCCGTTCTCGGGTAACCAGTCCCTCGCCGACCATGCGGTCGATCCGGTGGGTCATCGCGGCCGGCGTCAGACCGAGGCGCTTGGCCAGGTCGCTGGGGCCCAGACGGTAGGGGGCGCCGGAGAGCACGAGGGCCTTGAGCACCTCCCACTCGGCGTTGCTGATCCCGAGATCGGCGGTCTGGCGGCCGTACGCCACGTTCATGCGGCGGTTGAGGCGGGAGAGCGCCGAGACGATCTTCTCGACCTGCGGGTCGAGGTCCCGGAACTCGCGCTGATAGGCGGCGATCTGCTCTTCCAGGGTCGGCTCGCCGCCGAGGCCGGTTCCGGTCGTGCCGGGGGTGTCGCCCATGGGCGCAAGTATCGCACGGGGCTCGTTCGCGTTGAAGTTCTTCGAGGTGTACAGTTTAGCTTCGAACTTTAGGTTCGAAGTCTTCGCTCCTAAGTACTGAGGCAGCAGAAGCATCGGACTTCCAGCAGCACTACCTGAGAGAGGTGAACGTGACCAGGGCGATGGGCGCAGCGATGCGCCGGATCCACGTGGGCAACGCACTCAGTGCGTTCGGGCTCGGCTTCACCGTCCCCTACCTGTACGTCTATGTGGCGCAGGTGCGGGGGCTGGGAGCCATGACGGCGGGGCTCGTCCTCGCCGTCTTCGCCGTGGCCGCGCTGATCGTGCTGCCGTTCGCCGGCCGGGCGATCGTGCGGCGCGGTCCACTGCCGGTCCTGCTCGCCGCTCTGGTCACCGCCGCGCTGGGCGCGCTCAGCCTGGGGCTCGCCTCCAACGCCACCGCCGTCCTGGCCGCCGCCGCCGCGCTCGGGGCCGGGCAGGCCGTGATGCAGCCGGCGCTGGCGACGATGATCGTGGACTGCTCGACGGCGGAGACGCGGTCGCGGGCGTTCGCGACGCAGTTCTTCCTGCAGAACCTCGGGCTCGGGGTCGGCGGGCTGATCGGCGGGCATCTCGTCGACACCACGCGCGTCTCGTCCTTCACCGTGCTGTTCGCCATCGAGGCGGCGATGTTCGTGCTGCTGGCCGTGGTGATGTCGACGGTGCGACTGCCGCGCGCCCCGCGCGTGGAGGACACCCCGCAGTCCGCGCGAGGCAGCTGGCGGCAGCTGCTCGGGAACCGGGCGATGGTGCAGCTGTGCGTGCTGGGCTTTGTGCTGTTCTTCGCCTGCTACGGGCAGTTCGAGTCGGGGCTGAGCGCGTACGGGGTCGAGGCCGCCGGGATCTCGACGTCCGCCCTCGGAAGCGCTCTCGCCGCGAACACGGCGATGATCGTGGTCGCGCAGTTCGCCGTGCTGAAGTTCGTCGAGCGGCAGAAGCGGTCGCGGGTGATCGCGGCCGTGGGCCTGATCTGGGCCGTGGCGTGGGTCGTGGCCGGGTACGCCGGGCTCGGGCACGGCAGCCGGGCGATGGCCACGGCCGCGTTCGTGTCGACGTACGCGCTGTTCGGGCTGGGTGAGGCGATGCTGTCGCCGACGGTCGCGCCGCTGGTGGCGGACCTGGCGCCGGCCGGGCTGGCGGGGCAGTACAACTCTGCTTTCGCCCTGGTGAAGCAGTTGGCGCTGGCCGTCGGGCCGGCGGTGGGCGGGCCGATGGGGGCCTCGTTGCACACGCCGTACATCGTGACGTTCCTGCTGTTCTCGCTGGGCATCACCTACCTCGCGCTGCGGCTGGGGCGGCAGCTGACCGCCGTCCAGGATCAGCCGTGGCTGGCGCGCAAGCGGGTGGTGGCCAGGGGCGGGGCGGCCGTGGAGCCCGCGCGGGCGCAGGCCTGAGGCTCACAGGGACCGGACCGAGAGGCGGCCGTCGTTCTTCGGACGACGGCCGCCTCTCCGTCTGCTCTGTCTGCGCGCGCGAGGCTCTGCCGCGCTCAGCGGGTCGCGGTCACCAGGGTCGCCGTGAACGGGAAGGTGGTCGTCGATGCGGGGAGGTGGGCGCGGATCGTGTCGGCGGCCCGGGTGAGGGCTTCGTCGCCTCCGGAGTCGACGAGGCCCTGGCCCCAGGGGATGGCGGAGAGGTGGCCGGCGACGTAGTCCTCCAGTGGGGGGAGCTCGATGGCGAAGGTGAGATCGCGTCGGGTCGTGGAGCGGTAGCCGGCGCGGTCGAGGGCGGCGGTGAGTCGGTCCGCGGCGGCGAAGGCGGCCCGGAAGTTCTCGGCCGCCTCCCGGCCGTCGAACTGCTCGAGGGTCCGGTGCTGGGCCACGAAGTACGGGGAGTCGTCCAGGCGGGCCCAGACGGTGGCGGCGAAGCGGCCTCCGGGGCGGGTGACGCGGGCCGTTTCCGTCAGGGCGGCGTCGAGGTCGGGGAAGAACTGGGCGCCCTGCTGGCAGAGCACCGCGTCGAAGGTCGCGTCGGCGTAGGGGAGGTCGTCGGCGGGGGCCGCGGTGAATTCGATGTCCGGGTAGAGGCGCGGATGGCACGCCACGGCGATCCTGAGCATGCCCTCGTTGAGGTCGGTGCCGGCGACCCGGCCGGTGGGGCCGACCTGAGCGGCGGCGGCGCGGGCCGCGAAGCCCGTGCCGCAGGCGAGGTCGAGGACGGTGGCGCCTGGGTAGAGGTCCACGGCGTCCACGAGTGCGGTGACGAAGGGCGCCATGAGGGGCGCGACGTAGTGTTCGTAGCGCTCGGGAGCGCTTCCCTTGAGGTCGAAGCCCGTTGCGTCTGCCATGGGGAGCTAGTAGCACCGAGGGGCGCGTTCGCCTAGGTGCCGCGCGCGGGGGAATGGATGTTCAAGTCCTTTCCCGGCCTCGCTCAGTCGCCCGGCTTCGGCAGGACGAACTCGCACCACACGGCCTTTCCGCCGCCCGGGGTACGTCTGCTCCCCCAGTTCGAGGCGATCGTGGCGACGATGGCGATGCCCCGGCCGGACTCGTCGCCCGGTTCCGCGCGGCGGCGGCGCGGGAGGTGGTCGTCGCCGTCGGTGACTTCGATGATCAGGCGGCGGTCGGTGCGGCGCAGGCGCAGCCGCATGGGCGGGACGCCGTGCTGAAGCGAGTTGGCGACCAGTTCGCTGGTGGCGAGGACTCCGAGGTCGTGCAGGTCGGCCGGGAAGCGCCAGCTGGTCAGGACGCCGGAGGCGAAGGCCCGCGCGCGTGGGGCCGCCTCGACTCCGCCGAGGAGCTCCAGGGCCGCGTTGCGGAACAGTTCGCCGTCGGGGCCGACGCGGGCCGGATGCTGCAGGACGAGGACGGCCACGTCGTCGTCGTGGTCGGCGGTGACGCCGGCCGAGCGGACCAGGCGGTCGCAGACGACCTGGGGGGTGCCGGTCGCGCCGGCCAGGGCGCGCTCCAGGGACGCGATGCCTTCGTCCAGGTCCTCGTTCCGGCGCTCCACCAGGCCGTCGGTGTAGAGGACGGCCGTCGAGCCGGGGCCCAGGGGGATCGAGCCGGAGGCGTGCATCCAGCCGCCGGTGCCGAGCGGCGGGCCGGTGGGTTCGTCGGCGCGCAGGACGGTCCCGCTCTCGTCCCGGACGAGGATGGGCAGGTGGCCCGCGGAGGCGTACACCAGTCGGCCCTCGTTGGGGTCGTGGATGGCGTACACGCAGGTGGCGATCTGGTTGGCGTCGATCTCCATGGCGAGGCCGTCGAGGAGCTGCAGGACCTCGTGCGGGGGCAGGTCGAGGCGGGCGTAGGCGCGGACGGCGGTGCGCAGCTGGCCCATGACGGCTGCCGCACGGACGCCCCGGCCCATGACGTCGCCGATGACGAGGGCGGTGCGGCCCCCGCCGAGGGTGATGACGTCGTACCAGTCGCCGCCGACCGCGGCCTCGGTGCCGCCGGGCTGGTAGGTGGCGGCGATGCGGAGGTCGTCGGGCTCTTCGAGCTCCTGGGGCAGGAGGGAGCGCTGGAGGGTGACGGCGGTCTCGCGCTGGCGGCGTTCGCTGGTTCTGAGGCGTTCGGCGGCCTCGGCGTGGTCGGTGACGTCGGTGGCGAAGATCAGGACGGCGCCCTTGCCGTTGTCCTCGGCGGCCGGGGTGCAGGTGAACGTGTAGTGGCGGCCGTCGGGGGCCTTGCGGGACTTCAGGGTGCGGGGCTTGCCGCTGCGCAGGGCCTGGTCGAGGAGGGGCACGAGGCCGAGGTCGCGGAGTTCGGGGAGGGCGTCGGCGGCGGGTTCGCCGCAGGCGCGTGCGCCGAAGGCCGCCCGGTAGGCGTCGTTGACGTAGGCGAGGCGGTGGTCGGGGCCGTGGACGAGGGCGACGAGGGCCGGGACGCGGTCGAGGACCTCACGGACCGGGAGTTCGTCGACCGCGGGCACCGGGGGCGGCTCGTCGGTGAGTTGTTCGGCGCGGGCCGCGGGCACGGAACCCTCGCTCCGTCGGTCGGTGGTGGTGACCGGGTGCTCGGCTCGCGCGGCGGCGCGGCGCTGCGTTCCGGGGAGCCGGGCGCTCCAGCGCGTGAAGTTCACGGATCCTTGCCTCGTGTAGTCGTCGTCGGCCGGCTCCGGGCCCGGCCTGGGCTCCGGGGGCCGCGCGGCGGTGGCCGCACATTGTTACAGCACCCGGGGTGTGGAGCACGTGGGAACGGCCTCGTGGGTCTGGCGGGGGCGGGTGGTGGTCCGCCCGGGCTCTGGAAGGGGGCTCGGGAGGGGCTCGGGGGGCTTATGAGCAGGGAGCAGTCTGGCAGTGTGGCCGCCGTCCGGGCCGACATTCGTCAGACGTGGGGACGGCCGGTGGAGTTCCTGCTGCGGTCAGGACGACCCCTTCGGGTCGCCGGGAGACTCGTCAGAAGCCTTTCCACCGGCAGCGAGTTCGAACTCCGCGCGAGGATGTTCGAGTGATCCCAGTGAGACGATCTCCCGCTTGAAGAGACCGGAGAGGGTCCATTCGGCGAGCACGCGCGCCTTGCGGTTGAAGGTGGGCACGCGGCTGAGGTGGTACGCGCGGTGCATGAACCAGGCGGGGTAGCCCTTGAGTTTGCGTCCGTAGACGTGCGCGACGCCCTTGTGCAGCCCGAGTGAGGCGACCGAGCCGACGTACTTGTGCGAGTACGTCCGGAGGGGTTCGCCGCGCAGGGAGCGTGCGATGTTGTCGGCGAGGACCTCGGCCTGGCGGACGGCGTGCTGCGCGTTGGGGGCGGTCTCCCGGCCGGGCTCGTCGGCCGTCACGTCGGGTACGGCCGCCGCGTCTCCGGCCGCCCACGCGTGCGTGACGCCGTCGAGGGTCAGCTCGGGGGTGCATTTCAGCCGACCTCGTTCGGTGAGCGGCAGGTCGGTGGCGGCCAGGAGCGGGTGGGGTTTGACGCCGGCGGTCCACACGACCGTACGGGTCGGGAAGCGGGCGCCGTCGCTGAGGACGGCGATGCGGTCGGCGCAGGACTCCAGGCGCGTGTTCAGGCGTACGTCGATGTTGCGGCGGCGCAGTTCGCTGACCGTGTAGCGGCCCATGTCGGCGCCGACCTCGGGCAGGATCCGGTCGGAGGCCTCGACCAGGATCCACTTCATGTCCTCCGGCTTGACGTTGTGGTAGTAGCGCGTGGTGTAGCGGGCCATGTCCTCCAGCTCGCCGAGCGCCTCCACGCCCGCGTAGCCGCCGCCGACGAACACGAAGGTGAGGGCGGCGTCGCGGATGGCGGGATCGCGGGTGGAGGAGGCGATGTCCATCTGTTCGATGACGTGGTTGCGCAGCCCGATGGCCTCCTCGACGGTCTTGAAGCCGATGGCGTAGTCGGCGAGGCCGGGGATGGGCAGCGTGCGGGAGATCGAGCCGGGTGCGAGGACGAGTTCGTCGTACGTCAGCTGCTGGGGGCCGGTGCCCTCTTCGTCGGTGGCGAGCGTGGTGAGGGTGGCGGTGCGTTTGGCGTGGTCGACGGCGGTGACCTCGCCGACCACGACCCGGCAGTGCGGCAGGACACGGCGCAGGGGCACGACGACGTGCCGGGGGGAGATCGACCCCGCGGCCGCCTCGGGGAGGAAGGGCTGGTAGGTCATGTACGGGTCGGGGGTGACGACCGTGATCTCGGCCTCGCCCCGGTCGAGGTCCTGTTTCAGCTTCTGCTGGAGCCGCAGGGCCGTGTACATCCCGACGTAGCCGCCGCCGACAACGAGAATGCGCGCACGTTCCTTCACCATCCCATGACGCACCGGCCGCCGGAGTTTGTCCACAGCCTCGACAAACTGTGTGACCGCGAGTCGCGCGGGCCCGGGGTTGGCCGAAAGACCGGAGTGCGGGGCAGGCGCGCAGGTCAGCGCGTGTGCGCCGGGGTGAGGGAAGGGGTGCAATCGGGGCGTATGCGACCCGTACTCCGATCGGGGGGCGCTCCGTGCGGAACCTGCCCCTTCTGAATTGACTCTCTCTCAACTATGTTCGTGTATCGACGGGGTGTCAGGGGGAAGTGCTCTGCGGGTCTGCGACGGCTGGGTCCGGAGAGGCCGTCCCCTGTGTTCCACGCCCCGGATTTTCGATGGCGGGGAGAGTCTCCGGGGGGAGACGTCATTACCGGGGGATCATTCATGACGGTTCAGAACTCGCATTGGTCGACCACGTCGGCCCTCGCACCGAGTGGCGCGATCGGCGCCGCGATGGGCGGCGGTCGTGGAGAGAACGCGCGGACGGCACCGCTGCGCGTGGACGCACAGCGCAATCTGGAACACGTACTGCGGGCGGCGCGCGAGGTCTTCGGCGAGCTGGGTTACGGCGCGCCGATGGAGGACGTCGCCCGGCGCGCGCGGGTCGGGGTCGGCACGGTGTACCGGCGCTTCCCGAGCAAGGACGTCCTGGTGCGCCGGATAGCCGAGGAGGAGACCTCCCGGCTGACCGACCAGGCTCGGGCGGCGCTCGGCCAGGAGGACGAGCCGTGGTCGGCGCTGTCGCGCTTCCTGCGGACGTCCGTGGCGTCCGGCGCCGGGCGGCTGCTGCCGCCGCAGGTGCTGCGCGTCGGGGTCGCGGAGGACGGTGCCGAGGTGGCGCCGGACGGGGCGGCACGCGTGCCGCAGCAGCGGACCCAGCCGGGCGGCGGCGAACTGCGCCTCGTTCCGGAGGACGCCGCGACGGCCGCTGTCGACGACGCCGGGGCCGCGGCGCTGCTCGAGGTCGTGGGCCGGCTCGTGGACCGGGCGCGGGAGGCCGGCGAGTTGCGCGCCGACGTGTCGGTGTCGGACGTGCTGCTGGTCATCGCGACGGCGGCGCCCTCGCTGCCCGACCCGGCTCAGCAGGCGGCGGCCTCGGCACGACTGCTGGACATCCTGCTGGAGGGCCTGCGGTCGCGGTCCGCCTGACTCGTACGGGTGACGGGGGGCGAGGCGCCGCACGGCCTTCGCCCCGCTCACCGCGCGGGACATACGCGGCATTCCGGCTGCCTGGTCCCACTCTTTTTCGCAGAACGGCAGTTGAACCTACCCCGTACGGGTGAGCCCCCGTACTGGTTTGCGACAAGTCCCCACGGACGAGTGGACGGCCCGTCGTGCAGGTCCTGACCAAAAGCCAATATGGCACTCTGACCCGCGTGGTCGGGACTGGTTCGGCAGGCGGCGGAGGCTTCCGCGATGAGCGTTGAAGGTCGGGACGAGCAGGTGCCGGGCCAGGGCGGACGCGCAGGCGGTCCGACGGACGAACCGATGGCCCGTCCGGGGCAGGGCGGACCGGTGGCGCATCCGCCGGGCGGGCCGACGCCGCAGGAGACGGTTCCGGCACAGCGCGAGCGGCGGGCCGAGGGCATCCTGCCGCCGCCGCACGACCTGCCGCCCGCCGACACCGACCTGATCGGCCGGATGCGCTCGGGCGACGACACGGCGTACGAGGAGCTGTACCGGCGCCACGCCGACGCCGTGCGGCGCTACGCCCGCACCTGTTGCCGGGACGCCCACACCGCCGACGACCTGACCGCCGAGGTCTTCGCCCGCATGCTCCAGGCGGTGCGCGGCGGCTCCGGGCCCGAGCACGCCGTCCGCGCCTATCTCCTCACCTCCGTGCGGCGGGTGGCCGCCGCCTGGACCAGGTCGGCGAAGCGCGAACAGCTCGTCGACGACTTCGCCGTGTTCGCCGCCCAGTCCGCCCGTTCCTCCGACGCCGCCGACGACGCTTCGCCCACGGGCTCCTTCGGTGCGGCGCTGGAGCTGGGCGCCGAGGTCCGCGCCATGCACGAGGCCGAGCAGTCCATGGCCATGCGGGCCTTCCGCTCGCTGCCCGAGCGCTGGCAGGCGGTGCTGTGGCACACCGAGGTCGAGGACGAGTCGCCGAGCGAGGTCGCCATGCTCTTCGGCCTCGACGCCAACGGCACGCGGGTGCTCGCCAGCCGCGCCCGCGAAGGTCTCAAACAGGCCTACCTCCAGGCTCACGTCAGCTCCACGCTCACCAGCGACGAGGAGTGCGCCCGGTACGCCGACCAGCTCGGCACCTACGCCCGTCGCCGGCTGCGCACCCGCGCCGAACGGGGGCTGCGCAGGCACCTGGAGGAGTGCGCCAAGTGCCGGCTGGCCGCCCTGCAGATCGAGGAAGTGGCCGGCAGCATCCCCGCCGTCGTGCCGGTCGCGGTCATCGGCTGGTTCGGCGCCGCCGGCTACGCCAAGGCGCTCGCGCTCATCGCCGGCGGCGCCGGGGCCGGTGCGGCGGGCGCCGCGGGCGCGGCCGCCGCGGGCGGTTCGTTCGGCGGGGCGGGCGCCGGGGGCGGTGCGGTGGCGTCGGAGGGGCTGGGCGCGCCCGTGAAGGCCGGTATCGCGGCCGGCGTGGTCACGGTGGCGGCCGCCGTGGCGGCCCTCGCGCTCGTCGGGCACGACACCCCCGCCGAGCAGCACGAGGCCAGGCCGCCTGCTTCCGCGCCGGTGCCGGTCGCGCGGCCCGAGGAACCGACGCCGACGCGTGCGCCCACGCCCACCCGGGCGAAGGAGCCGCCGCCACGGCCCGCGGCGATCGTCCCCGCGGCGGCCGCTCCGACGCCTGCGGCCGCCCCGAGCACGACGCCCGCGCGGACGCCGGCCCCCACACCCACCCCTTCGGCGACGCCGAGGCCCGCGCCGAAGCCCAAGCCCGCCCCGACGCCGCCCGCGTCCCCGCCTCCGCCCGCCCCGGCCGTCCACCAGCTGAGCCAGCTGCCCTTCGACCTCACCGGCGACGGGTCCGGGCCCGAGATCCGGCTCGGCGGCAGCAGCTGGGTGTGGCAGCGCTCCGCGCTGCGGGTAGCGGACCGGTCGTATGAGCGCGGGGTGACCGTGCACGGCGACTCCTCCGTCACCGTCGACCTCAACCGGCCGTGCACCTCGTACGACGCGTTCGTCGGCGTGGACGACCTGACGATGAGGCTCGGCAAGGTCGCCTTCGCCGTCTACGCCGACGGGAACCGGCTCTGGTCGTCCGCGGTCGTCAGGGGCGGCGACCCGGCCGTGCCCGTCCATGTGGACCTCGCCGGCCGCACGAGCGTGCGGCTGGTGGTCGAGCCGCACAGCCGCGTCGACTCATTGGCGCTCGCGGACTGGGCGGAGTCCAGGTTCACCTGCTCGTAGCCGTCCGGGAGGCGGCGGAACACGGGGCGTCCGAGGCGTCCGAGGCACCTGAGGCACCCGCTGTGGCCGCGGTGTCCGGCGGCGGGGCCGCGACCGGGTGGGCGAGCACGGCCTCGGTGAGCTCGTGCAGCGCGTCGGTCGCGGTCGAGTGCGGGGCCCGGGCGTGCTCGGCCGCGTAGCGCTCCGCGCCCAGGGCGTCGAGGGCGGCGGCCTCGGCCCACCGGGCCCAGGCTCGCTGCGGGGCGGGGCGCGGGTAGGGTCCGCGCAGCCCGTCGGCGACCGCGAGAACCCGTGCCGCACGCGGGAAGTCCCCGAGCCGGGCCAGCAGGTGCGCCGCGCAGTCCACGATCGCCGAGGTGACCGCTTCGGCGCACTGGTCGGCCACCGCCTGGCTCAGGGCGCGGGCGAGCATCGGCAGACCGTGCCGCGGGCCGGACTCGGCAGCCGTGAGCCTCGCCTCCAGGATGCCCAGCATCGACGAGAACTGGTGCGGCGGAGTGCCCTCCCCGATCGCCACCCGGGTCGCGTCGCAGAGCACGCGCGCGTGGGCTGTCTCGTCCTGGTCCAGTGCGATGTGGGCGCGCAGCAGCAGGACGAACGCTCGGACGTCCGCCAGTCCGTACCGTTCGGCGGCGCCGCTCGCCTCGTCCAGCGTGGCCCGGGCCCCGTCGAGGTCGCCCGACCGGTAGGCGATCTCGGCGAGCCGCACGACGAGGAACGGCGATTCGGCGTACGCCCCCACCTCGTGGGCGAGCCGCAGCGCCTCGCGGTACTCCCGCTCCGCCTCGGCGAAGCGGCTGCGCGCCAGCTCCGCCTCGCCCGCCACCCCACACACCTGGGCCCGCATCCAGCGGTCGCCGACGCGCAGGCCGAGCGCTCGCAGCTCCGCCAGGTCGTCGTCCACGCCGTGCAGTCCGCCGGGCGAGTCGACCACGATGTGCGTACGGAACAGCAGGGTGCAGCCGAGTTCCCAGTCGCCGCCGTGTTCACGGCAGTTGACGACGGCCGCGTCCAGCATGCCCCGGGCGTCCACCGTGTCGCGCGTCGGGAAGAGCGTCAGCGGCCAGACCAGCCCGGGCAGCCGCGCAGCCTGCGGGCCGCCGGACTCGTACCCGGCCCGGAGACGGGTGAGGTACTCCCGATGGCGCGGGTGCGCCGCGACGTCCTCCGGCGCGGACTCGGACAGCAGGAACAGGTTCAGCATCCGCAGGTTCATCCGCCGGGTGTGGCGTGGGTGGCCGTCGTCCACGTCGGCGGGAGTGTCGAGGAAGGCGTCGACGGGGCGGGCTGCGTCCATGCGGGCCACGAGGTCGGCGGACACTTCGGGGACGGGGACGGATCGGCAGGTCAGGGCGGGTGCGGGGGCGAGGGCGGGTGCGTCGTCCGTCGCGGAGGGGTGAAGGGTGTCCAGGACCGTGCCCAGGCGCAGGACGTGGTCGGTCCATTCTGCGCCCTCGCGGCGGTAGTTGCGCAGCCACCAGAACCAGCCCATGCCCAGGCAGACGGCGGCGG
This sequence comes from Streptomyces sp. NPDC037083, assembly GCF_055606485.1. Classification (NCBI taxonomy): domain Bacteria; kingdom Bacillati; phylum Actinomycetota; class Actinomycetes; order Kitasatosporales; family Streptomycetaceae; genus Streptomyces; species Streptomyces sp. NPDC037083. The sequence goes on from NZ_JBVJSQ010000012.1 coordinate 11,602, forward strand.
CCTCCTCCTCGTCGCACGCCATGACCGCGCGGTGGAGGCCCACACGGATGTTGTCCAGCTCGGTCTCGAGGCGGGAGATCCAGGGAAGTTGCTCGGCCGACCGCAGCAGCGGCTCGGCCCGCTCGACCAGCGCGCGCACCCACGCGCGGTGTCGCCGTTCGGCCGCCGTGCGGCACTGCGGGAGTTCGGCCGCGCGGGCGACGGCGTACTCGTGGATCGTCTCCAGCATGCGGTACCGCATGCCGACGCTGCCGGTCCCCTCGCACGGGGCGGCCACGACCAGGGACTTGTCGACGAGCGCCCCGACGCCGTCGGCCACCGGGCCGCTGCACACGGCCTCCGCCGCTTCCAGGTCCCAGCCGCCCGCGAACACGGACAGCTCGCGCAGCAGCATGCGCTCCGATTCGTCGAGCAGGTCCCACGACCAGTCGACGACGGCCCGCAGGGTCTGCTGGCGGGGCAGGACCGTGCGGCTGCCGGAGGTGAGGAGGCGGAAGCGGTCGTCGAGGCGGTCGGCGATCTGACGCGGGGTGAGCAGCCGGAGCCGGGCGGCGGCCAGCTCGATGGCGAGCGGCAGCCCGTCCAGCCGCCGGCAGATCTCCGCGATCGCCTCCTCGTCCCGCGGGGCGGCGGCCGCGTCGGGGCGGACGGCGGCAGCGCGCTCGGTGAACAGGCGGTGCGCCTGGTCGGGGAGGAGGGGCTCGACCGGACGGACCGACTCGCCGGGGACGCCCAGGGGTTCACGGCTGGTGGCGAGGATCGTGAGCCCGGGGCAGCGGGTGAGGAGGGTCTCGGCGAGGGCGGCGGCCGCGCCGATGACATGTTCGCAGTTGTCAAGGATCAGGAGTTGGCTGCGCGGTGCGCAGTACTCGACGAGCAGGGCGACCGGGTCGTCCTGCGGGGTCGTCAGCTCGGTGGTCAGCAGCACGGTCTCGCGCAGACCGAGGGCACTGACCACCGCGCCCGGCACTGCCTCCGGCCGGTCGAGCGGCGCCAGCTCGGCCAGCCACGCCTGCGGAAGCCCGGCGGCGGCTTCCTCGGCGAGGCGGGTCTTGCCAGAGCCGCCCGGTCCGGTGAGCGTGACGAGTCGGGCCCTGTGCAATTCGGAACGGATGGCGTCGAGCTCGGGTTCCCGGCCCACGAAAGAGGTAAGACGCGGACGGATGTTGCCGGTCCGTTCGGGGAGCCGCAGCGGCGGGAGGGGCGTGGACGGGAGGGGCGGCGCGGAGCGGCGCAGGGGTTCAGGACTGTTGTGTTCCGGGCGGTGGTGTTCCGGGCGGGTCGTGGCCGGGAGGGCCGGGTCCGCGAGAGCCGCTTGCGGGCGGGCCGGGTCCGGGCTGGTCGCTGCCGAGAAGGCCGGGTCCGCGAAAGCCGCTTGCGGGCGGGCCGGGTCCGGGCTGGTCGCTGCCGAGAGGGCCCGGTCCGGGCGGTTCAGGAGTTCGGTGTGCAGGGCTCGCAGTTGCGGGCCCGGGTCGGTGCCGAGGCCGTCGGCGAGGGTGCGGCGGGCGGACTCGTACGCGGCGAGGGCGTCGGCGTCTCGGCCGGTGTCGCGCAGGGCGCGGATGAGAAGGGCGTGCAACGGTTCGTCGTAGGGGTGCGCGGCGGCGAGTTCCGTCAGGCGCGGGACGACGTCGCGGGCGCGGCCGAGGAGGAGGTCGGCCTCGGCCCGGGCGCGGGCGGCCTCCAGGTGGAGGGCTTCGGGACGGGCGGCCGGAGTGCGGTCGGGGAGGTCTGCGAGGGCGGGGCCGCGCCACAGCGCGAGGGCGTCCTCCAGGGCGCGTGCGGCCGTGGGGGCGTCGCCCCGCCGCAGGGCCGCGGTGCCCTGACCCACGAGTCGCTCGAAGACGAAGAGGTCGACGTCGTCCCTGGTCGCGGCGAGCCGGTAGCCACCCGGTGCGGAGACGACGGCGTCCCGGCCGACGGCGCGGCGCAGACGGCCGATCAGGGCCTGGAGGGCGGCGGGGGCGTCCTGGGGCGGGTCCTCGGCCCAGACCTCGTCGATGAGGGTGTCCGGGGCGGTGAGGAGGCCCGGGCGCAGGGCCAGGGCCGTGAGCAGGGCCCGCAGCCGGGCGCCGGGGACGGGTACGGCTGTCCCCTGGTCGTCCTCTGTCTGGGTGACGCCCAGGATTCTGTACCGCACCCGCACATTGTCGCCGGGGGCGGGCCGTGAGGCACGGGGGTTTCGGACGCCGTTCCCCGCCGAAGCGCAGAGCCGCCGAGCCGCCGAGCCGCCGAACCGTCGAACCGCACAGCACCAGCGCGGGGGCAGACGCCGGTGCGGGTGCACGCCTGATGCCAGGGACGGGCGGAGCGGGACCCTCACCCGCCCGACGAGACCGCCCGTCTCTGGGGTGCGATGCCCGCCGGTACGGCGCGGGCGCGTGCCGGTGTGCCGGTCCAGCAGGTTCCTCTGCGGGACAGGAGGCGGCGGAGCCAGAGTTCCAGGGAGATGAGGTCGGCGAGACCGTCCAGGGGGAGGGGTTCGCCTGCCGCCGCGGCGCGCAGGGCCTTGCGGACCACCCTTGCCTCGACCAGGCCCGCCTCGGCCAGGAGCGGGGCTTCGAAGAGGGTGAGGAGAGGGTCCATGGCCATGCGCAGCCCGGCCCGGGCGGCCGCGGTGGCGGAGGCCTGGGAGGGCGCGCCCCAGCCGTGCGGGAGGTCGGTGACGCCCGCCCCCTTGAGGACGGTGCGCAGGATCGCGGCGCGCGCCCCGGGTTGCACGCGCAGCGTCTCGGGGAGCGCGCGGCAGGCCCGTACGACCTGGTTGTCGAGGAAGGGCGCGTGCAGACGCTGGGATCGGACCTCGGCGGCCTGTTCCAGGACGCGTACGTCCATGGCGTGCCGGGTGAGGGCCGCCCGCGCGCGGTAGTCGCCCGGACGCTGGCCGGGGCCCACGCCGGTGCGGTGCGCGGCCCCCTGCAGGCGAACCGATACTTCAGCCAGCGCCTCCCCCGTCAGCCAGCGTGCGGCCGGCCCCGCTCCGCCCCAGGTGAGGGCGGCCAGGGAGGCCCCGACGGCGCCTGCGGGGTCGTCGAAGCTGAAGCTGCGGTGCAGGAGCCGGTCGGCCAGGCCCTCCAGGCCCGCACCGTACGGCGTACGGGCGAGCCGTCTGGCCGCGCCGTACACACGCGCGGGGACGAGCACGGAGCCGTCCGCCTTGGTGAGCGCGGCGACGGGTCGCACGAGGTGGCGACGCTTGCGGTCCATCAACAGGTCGGCGAGGCGGGCCGGGTGGGCGTCCAGGACCTGGCGGGCGCCGTAGCCGGTGAAGTGGTCCGCGCTGCCCGCCGCGAGGCGCGCGCGATGGCGGGCGGCCACGACCAGGCTCGGGCCGGGTTCGTCGGTGAGCGGCCCGTCCAGGTCGGCGTACGGCAGGGTCTCCTCGCCGGCGGCCACGACGACGTGGTGCAGGCGCGGATTGGCCGCGAGCGTGCCGGCCCGCTCCAGTTCGGCCTCGCGGCCGCCCACGGCCAGGTCGTTGAAGGTGACGGCCAGCAGCCGCTCGCCCGCGCCGGTGCCGTGGCCGAGCAGCGTGCCCGGTCTGCCGGGCAGGCCCGCCGCGAGGAGCGCCAGCGTGCCGGAGGCCGGACCGCCGGAGAGGTCCGCGCCGATGCCCGGAACGGGCATCCCGCGCGCGGCGCGCCGTTCGGCGGGTCCCATGCCGGGGACGGGCCCGGGGTCGATGTCGGGGACGTGCCGGGGCGCGGACAGCCGCGCGCGCACCGCCTCGACGAGCGCGTCGCGCACGGCGTCGACCGCGCTGTCCGGGTCGGCCGGGGGCGCTGCCACGGCCAGCGAGGCGACCGGCTCGTACCCGGCGATCTCGCGCGCCCCGGCGCGCAGGATCAGCGCGTGCCCGGGCGGAATGCGGCGCACGCCGTCGTACGGGGTGGAGTCGTGCAGGGCCGCCGGCACGTCGGGGGCGGCGAGGAGGGCCGCCAGGTGGCCGAAGTCGAGGTTGGCCTCGATGAGGTCGGCCAGCGGGAGCGCGGCCGTGGCATAGGCCGTGCCGCCCGCCCAGGGGGTGTGGAACACCGGGCGCGCGCCCGCCAGATCGCCGCAGACGGTGATGCGGCGACCGACCTGGGCGATGGCCGTGTAGCTGCCCGGCCAGGCCGTCAGATGCCGAAGTGCCCCTCCGCGCGCGGCGAACAGCCCGACGCGCAGTTGTTCGTCGGTCGCCCCGCACGTGCCGAGGACGGCGATCCGGGTCTGTGCGTCGGCCTTCACCACCCGCACCTCGTCGGGGCGCCAGTCGCCGACCGCCCACAGCGGATCGGGGTCGCCCCACAGGAGTTGGGAGCCGACGGGCTGCAAGGTCTCGCCCTCGTAGCCGACTTGGCCCCCGTACGCCGCGCCGTCGCCCTGACGGCCGTCGTAGCCGACGGACCCGCCCAGCGCACCCGCGGCGGTGCTGCTCCATCCCACCAACCACCGCATCGACGCCTCCACAGGCTGTGGACAAACGAGTGCACCGTACGAACGGTTCACCATGCTGCCACGAAGAACGCGCCACAGAGGGAGGCGGCACCGCTTGTGATCCGGGGAGTGCGCCCGTGTGTTGACGTCGGCGCCGACCCCTGCGACCGCGCGCACCCCGGTGTCTGCGACCTGAATGCGCCCCCGGTACGCTCCCCCAGGACGCCCCGCGCGCCCTCGATTTCCGTGGTGAGAGGCGTTGCCCCCCACGGAACACAGGGTCGCTTTTCGGCCAAATCCCGGGCGTACGTCCGGCGTTGGGAACGTGCCGAGCAGGCTTCGCACACGCTCCGTACACACGCGCGTGCCTCGAAGGCCCGCGCCGGCCCGGGAGGCGGAGTTCGCCCCCCGGACCGCTCCGCCGCCCGCGGGGATGAAGGCGGCGGTGTCCCCCAGCCCACTGGATCCAGTACAGCGGGCCGACCCACGCACGGCCCATGGAACCGCTCCCGAGGTGGCCGGAGAAGAGCGCACGGCCGGGCGCACGGCCACACAGCGGGAGCACGATGCAACGGTCCGTACCTGCGCCCGTACTTCCGTACGGACCACAATCCCGCCAACCGGAAGAATGCCCCTTAACGCTTGGGATGCGGCGAACTACGCTGGGTTTACGAATGCCGCATGGTTATGCCAGCGCGGCAGCCGTCTGTGTCGAGGGGTGGCGCAATGTCCAGGGAGCAACGCGGGCCGAACGAAAAACTCGGCGCCGTTCTCGCCCTCGCGGGAATCAGCAACGCAGGACTCGCACGACGCGTCAACGACCTTGGCGCTCAACGCGGGTTGACTCTTCGCTACGACAAGACGTCCGTGGCGCGCTGGGTGTCGAAGGGCATGGTGCCGCAGGGCGCCGCGCCGCACCTCATCGCGGCCGCCATCGGACAGAAGCTCGGTCGCCCGGTGCCGCTCCACGAGATCGGCCTGGCGGACGCGGATCCCGCGCCCGAAGTGGGTCTCGCCTTCCCCAGGGACGTCGGACAGGCGGTGCGCTCCGCCACGGACCTCTACCGTCTCGACCTCGCGGGCCGCCGGGCCGGCTCCGGAGGCATCTGGCAGTCGCTGGCCGGATCGTTCGCAGTAAGCGCGTACGCGACGCCTGCCTCCCGGTGGCTGATAACCCCGGCCGACAGTTCGGTGGCGCGTGACGTACACCTCGTGGAGGAGTCCGGCGCACCGCTCAAAGTCGGCCACAGCGATGTGCAGAAGCTGCGGGAGGCCGCCGAGGACGCCAGGCGCTGGGACTCCAAGTACGGAGGCGGCGACTGGCGTTCGTCCATGGTCCCGGAGTGTCTGCGGGTGGAGGCGGCGCCGCTGCTGCTCGGCTCGTACTCCGACGAAGTGGGACGTGCGCTGTTCGGGGCGAGCGCCGAGCTGACCCGGCTGGCGGGGTGGATGGCCTTCGACACCGGTCAGCAGGAGGCCGCACAGCGGTACTACATCCAGGCGCTGCGGCTGGCCCGCGCGGCGGCCGACGTCCCCCTCGGGGGCTACGTCCTGGCCTCCATGTCCCTGCAGGCCACCTACCGCGGGTTCGGCGACGAGGGCGTCGACCTCGCGCAGGCCGCCCTGGAGCGCAACCGGGGGCTGGCCACCGCGCGCACGATGAGCTTCTTCCGGCTCGTCGAGGCACGCGCGCACGCACGCGCCGGGGACGCGCACGCCGCCGGCGCGGCGCTGAAGGCGGCCGAGAGCTGGCTCGAGCGGTCGCGTGAGGGCGACCACGATCCGTCGTGGCTCGGCTTCTACTCCTACGACCGCTTCGCCGCCGACGCCGCCGAGTGCTACCGCGACCTGAAGGCGCCGCGACAGGTGCGGAGGTTCACCGAGCAGGCGCTGTCCCGGCCGACGGAGGAGTTCGTGCGGTCGCACGGGTTGCGCCTGGTGGTCTCGGCGGTCGCCGAACTGGAGTCGGGAAACCTCGACGCCGCCTGCGAGCAGGGCGTACGGGCGGTGGAGGTCGCCGGGCGCATCTCTTCCGCGCGGACCACGGAGTACGTCAAGGATCTCCTGCACCGGCTGGAGCCGTACGGCGACGAGCCTCGGGTGGTGGAGCTGAGGGAGCGGGCACGGCCGCTGCTCATGACTCCGGCGTAGGGCGGGGCTCCGGCGTAGGGCGGGGCTCCGTGACGGCTGAGCCGCACACCGTCACGGCCCCGCGCCCGTGACCGGCACGACGTCCGGCCCGGGTTTGAAGGCGTTGTCAGTGGCGCAGTGCACTATCGGAGCCGGGAGGTGGTGCACGTGCCGAAGATCGCTTACGACTGTGATGTGCTCGTGGTCGGCGGGGGCGTCGTCGGGCTGTCCACGGCGTACGCGATCACGCGGGCCGCACCGGGCACGCGGGTGACCGTGCTGGAGAAGGAGCCGGCGCCGGCCCGGCACCAGACCGGGCGCAACAGCGGAGTCATCCACAGCGGGATCTACTACCGGCCGGGCTCGCTGAAGGCGCGGTACGCGGTCCGGGGCGCCGCCGAGATGACGAAGTTCTGCGCCGAGTACGGCATCCCGCACGCCGTCACCGGCAAGCTGATCGTCGCCACCGACCGGGCCGAGCTGCCCCGGCTGCACGCGCTCGTGCAGCGCGGCCGGGAGAACGGCCTTGCGGTGCGGGAGCTGGGCCCCGGCCAGATCGCGGAGTACGAGCCCGAGGTGCGGGGGCTCGCCGCCATACACGTCCGCACCACCGGGATCTGCGACTACTCGGCCGTCGCGCGGCAGCTGGGCAGCGCGTCCGGGGCGGAGATCCGGTACGGCGCGCGGGTCGTACGGATCGACCGGCGGCCCGAGCGCGGGGTGGCCGTGCTCACCGAGCGCGGGGACGTCGTACGGGGGCGGGTCCTGGTGAACTGCGCCGGCCTGTACTGCGACGAGATCGCCAGGCTGACCGGGGACGAGCCCGAGGTGCGGATCGTGCCGTTCCGGGGCGAGTACTACGAGCTGGCGCGGCCGGAGCTGGTGCGCGGGCTGGTGTATCCGGTGCCCGATCCGGCGTTCCCGTTCCTCGGGGTGCATCTGACCAGGGGCATCGACGGAGGCGTGCACGTCGGGCCCAATGCCGTGCCGGCCCTGGCCCGCGAGGGGTACGGGTGGGGCGTCGTGAACCCCCGGGAGGCCTTGGCGACGGCGGCGTGGCCCGGGGCGTGGCGGATGGGACGCCGGCACTGGCGGTACGGGATCGGCGAGCTGCGCCGGTCGGTGTCCAAGGCGGCGTTCGTGGACGCGGTGCGTCGGCTGCTGCCGGCGGTGGAGGAGGGGGACCTGGTGCGGGCGGCGGCCGGAGTACGGGCGCAGGCGGTGCTGCGGGACGGCGGACTGGTGGACGACTTCCTCATCAGGGAGGCGCCGCGGGCCGTCCACGTGCTGAACGCCCCCTCCCCGGCGGCCACGGCCTCACTGCCGATCGGGCGGGAGGTGGCACGCAGGGCACTGGAGTCCCTGGCGAGCGCATGAGCCGCGGCTCCGCCACGCAAACGGCACCGTCACCAGCACCAGCACCAGCACCAGCACCAGCACCAGCCGACGCACCGCGCCACGCGAACGGCACCAGGTCCTGCGAGCGGGCCCAGGGCCTGCGAACGGCTCCCGGCCGCGCGACCGCGCCCTGCCATGGAACGCCACCGGCACCGGCACCGGCACCGGCCACGCGAACACGCCCTGGACGTGAGCGGGGGCACCGCCCCCCGCTGATCCGGCGTGGGCGGGCGGGCGGCGGCCTCCTCCGCGTCCGCCTGGCCGGTCCCCGTAAAATCGACCCCACTGTGTCTGATTCCGTGAACACCCCCGAAGCCCCCCAGCCCTCCCCCGACGGTGAGCACCACCCGGGTGAGTCCGTTCGGCACACCCGCGCCAAGGGGGAGCCCCGCTTCCCCGACGGGCCCAGGGCCGACCCCGCCGGTTCTCACTTCGAGCGGCGGATCCGGAGCTTCCAGCCCCGGCGCAGCCGGGTGACGGCCGGGCAGGCGGACGCGTTGCAGCGGCTGTGGGCCAAGTGGGGGCTGGACATCGACGGCCGCCCCCTCGACCTCGCGGAGCTGTTCGGCAACGACCGCCCGGTCGTGCTGGAGATCGGCTTCGGCATGGGCGAGGCCACCGCGCAGATGGCGGCCGCCGACCCGGAGACCGGCATCCTCGCGGTGGACGTGCACACGCCCGGCCAGGGCAACCTGCTCAACCTCGCGGACCGCAACGGGCTGACCAACGTCAGGGTCGCCAACGGCGACGCGATCATCCTGCTGCGCGAGATGCTCCCGGCGGACTCGCTCGACGGGCTGCGCGTCTACTTCCCCGACCCCTGGCCCAAGAAGCGCCACCACAAGCGGCGCCTCATCCAGCCGGAGTTCCTCGACCTGGCCGCGACGCGGCTCAGGCCGGGCGCGATCGTGCACTGTGCCACGGACTGGGAACCGTACGCGGAGCAGATGCTGGAGGTGCTGACCGCGCACCCCGACTTCGAGAACACCAGGGCCGACGGCGGGTTCGCGCCCCGGCCCGAGTTCCGGCCGCTGACCCGTTTCGAGGGACAGGGGCTGGACAAGGGTCACGTGGTGAACGATCTGCTCTTCCGACGCGTACAGCATCGCGTCCAGCACGGGGCTCGCTGACCGCCCAACGCCCTCCACCACAGTCCCCTCCCTCGTTAGGGTCGATGCCGTGGCCATCAGTCCCCCGTTTCCGCCCTGTCCGCCGTATCCCGGCGGCGCTCCCGAGGACGGCGAGCTCAGGCACGCGCACTGGTGGCAGCACAGGTGGGTGCGGTACGGCGCGCTCGTCACGCTGCTCGTGCTGTCCGGGCTGGTCATCCTCGCGCTGGTGCGCGAGCAGACCGGCACGGAAGGCTTCCTGGTCGGGCTCGGGCTCGCCGTGCTGCCGGTGCCGCTGCTGGTCGCCGCCTTCCGGTGGCTCGACCGGGTCGAGCCGGGACCCTGGCGGAACCTGGTCTTCGCCTTCGCCTGGGGCGCGTGCGCGGCGGCGCTGATAGCCATCGTCGCCAACAGCTTCGCCACCAGATGGATAGCCACCGCGACGGCCGACCCCTCCAGCGCGGACACCCTGGGCGCGACCGTCATAGCGCCGGTCGTCGAGGAGTCCGCCAAGGCGGCGGCCGTCCTGCTCGTGTTCCTCTTCCGCAGGCGGGACTTCACCGGGATCGTCGACGGCGTGGTCATAGCCGGGGTCACCGCCACCGGCTTCGCCTTCACCGAGAACATCCTCTACCTCGGCACCGCCTTCGGCACCGACCAGCTCACGGGTGACACCGGCATCGCCTCCGTCACCGCCGCGACGTTCTTCGTGCGCGTCATCATGTCGCCCTTCGCGCATCCCCTGTTCACCGTGCTGACCGGCATCGGCTTCGGCATCGCCGCGCTCTCCGGGGTCCGTCGGCCCGTTCGGCGTGTGCTGCTCCCCCTGTGCGGGCTGCTTCTCGCGATGGGCATGCACGCCCTGTGGAACGGCTCGTCGACGTTCGGCGAGTTCGGCTTCTTCGCGGTGTACGCGGCGATCATGGTGCCCGCGTTCGGACTGCTGACCTGGCTGGTGGTGTGGACCCGGCAGCGGGAGCTGCGCACCGTCCAGGAGGAGCTGCCCGTCTACGCGGCCGCCGGATGGCTCACCCCGGCCGAGCCGTACGCGCTCGCGTCCATGCGGGCCCGTCGCCTGGCCAGGAAGTACGCCGGCCGCCACCTGGGCAGGCCGGCGGCGCGGGAGGTGGCGCGCTACGAGGCGTACGCGACGTCTCTCGCGTTCCTGCGGCACCGGGGCCGACGAGGCCGGGCCGACGCCGACTTCGTCGTCCGGGAAGGGGAGTTGCTGAACGAGCTGTGGCGCCGCAAGGACGTCGCCCGTCCCGCGCTGGACCACGCGGCACGGATGACGGCCCCTCCGGTACGGGTGGCTCCGCCGCCCTGGCCGGTGTACGGGGCGTACGGGTACGGCCCCGGTCCCGGCCAGGCCCCTCCGTACGGCCAGGTCCCCGGTCCCGGACCGGGATACGGGTACGGACAGGGGTACGGCTACGGGTATCCGGCGGGCCCGACGCCCGGGAACCCGGCAGGGCCGGCCCCCGGCCGTCCCTCAGGCCACGGCGGGTACGGCGGCCAAGCGGGGTACGGCGGGCACGATCACGCGGGGTACGGCTACCCAGCGGCCCCGAACCCCTCCCCCAACCCCTACCACTAGCCACAGCCACAGGTACAGCCACAGCCCTCGGTCCTGCCCTCCGTCCCAGCCCCGCCTGCCAGGCAGCACCGGGCCGAGCCGCGGTGGGTCGGGGCGGTCCCGGTCGGGTGGGGTGGGGTCGAGTCAGGGTGGGCAGATCAGGCCGAAGCCTCCGTCAGCCGGGTGATCTCCGCGCTCGTGAGTTCCAGGTCCGCCACACCCAGCAGCGCCGGCAGCTGTTCGGCCGTCCGCGCGGAGGCGATCGGTGCGGCCACGGTCGGCTGTGCGGCGAGCCAGGCGAGGGCGACCGTGGCGACCTGGGCGTCGCGGGCCTGGGCGATCTCGTCCAGGGTGGTCAGGACCCGGCGGCCCCGCTCGGTGTCGAGGTGCTTGGCGGCGCCGGCGGAGCGGGCGCTCTCCACCGTCGCACCGGGCCGGTACTTGCCGGTGAGGAATCCGGAGGCCAGCGAGAAGTACGGCACGGCGGCGAGGCCGAAACGGGCGGCGAGGTCCTGCAGGCCGCCCTCGTAGGTGTCACGCGAGACCAGGTTGTAGTGGGGCTGCAGGGCGACGTACCGGGCCAGGCCCTCCCGGTCGGAGAACTCCAGGGACTCCTGGAGGCGTTCGGGGGAGATGTTGGAGGCGGCGATGTGGCGCACCTTGCCCGCCTTCACCAGCTCGTCGAGCGCGCCGATGATCTCCTCGACGGGCACCTCGGTCTTGTCGAAGTGCGTGTAGTACAGGTCGATGCGGTCGGTGCCCAGCCGACGGAGGGAGGCGTCCGCGGCGGCCTTGATGTTCCCGGCGGACAGGCCGGGGAACTCGGGGTGCTGGCTGACCTTGGTGGCGATGACGAGGTCGTCGCGGTTGCCGCGCTGCTTCAGCCAGTTGCCGATGACGGTCTCGGACTCGCCGCCCGAGTTGCCCTCGGCCCAGGAGGAGTAGGAGTCGGCGGTGTCGAGGAAGTTGCCGCCGGCGGCCGCGTAGGCGTCGAGCACGGCGAAGGAGGACGCCTCGTCCGCCGTCCAGCCGAAGACGTTGCCGCCGAGGGAGAGCGGGAAGACCTCGAGGTCGGAGGAGCCGAGTGTGCGAAGGGAAGTCATGTGTCATCTCAACGGTCACACGGGCCACGCCCATTCCACGCGGCCTGCGAAGAACGCGTGAACGGCGTGTGGCCCGACAGACCGGCAGCCCTGACGTCGGGGGTGGCCGTCAGGGCTGCCGGGGACCGGTCAGGGTTCCCCGATGAGGTCGTACGGAGTGCCCCGCGTCGTACGGGTGTCCCGCGCCGTACGGAGTCTCCCCGAAGGGACGTCTCCCGGACGTCTCCGGGACGTCTTCGGGAGTTCTCCGGGACGCCTCAGGCACGTCTCAGGGGTTGAGGCCCTTGCTGCGCAGCCACGCCGCCGGGTCGATGCCTTCGGAGCTGCCACCCGGGTGGACCTCGAGGTGGAGGTGGGCGCCGGTGACGTTTCCGGTCGCGCCCACGCGGCCGATCACATCGCCGGTGGCGACCTTCTGGCCGACGCTGACGTTGATCGACGACTGGTGGCAGAACCAGAGCTCGGTGCCGTCGTCCAGCGTGAGGATGGTGCGGTAGCCGTAGGAACCGGCCCAGCCCGCCTCGGTGATGGTGCCGCTGTGGACGGCCTTGATGAGCGTGCCCGTGGGCGCGGCGAAGTCGAGACCGGTGTGGTACCCGGAGGACCACAGGGAACCGGCCTGGCCGAAGGTCGAGGTGATCGTGTACGAGGAGGTCGGCAGCGTGTACTGCTTGGCCAGTTCGGCCAGGCGCGCGGCCTCGGCCTTCTCGGCTGCCTCCTCGGCGGCCTTCTTCTTCGCGGCGGCGGCCTCGGCCTCCGCCTCCTTCTCGGCCTTGGCGGCGGCGTCGGCCTCGGCCTTCTTGGCGGCCTCGGCGGCCTTGACCTCGAACTGGGTCTGCTGCGACTCGGCCTGCGCCATGATCCGGCTGCGGAGGGCCTCGCCGGCGTCGGCGGCGCTCTCCTCGGTGTCGACGGCGGTCTCGGACCCGAAGCTCGCCAGGGCGGGCGCGGCTTCCTGGGCGGGGTCCTCGTCGGAGATGAGGGAGCCCACGTTGGGCATGTCCGGCATCGAGATGGAGACCGGGGCCTTGCCGGTGTTGGCGCTCGCCATTCCGCCCGCGCTGACGGCGGCGATGACGCCGACGCCGAGGACGGTGGAGCTGCGGGCGAACCCGCCGCCGCGCTGCTTGGCGACCCGGTGCTTGCCCCGGACCGGGCGAACGGACTCCGCGGTGGGGTTCCATTCCTCCCAGGGGCCCTCGTCGGTGCGGTAGCCGCCGTAGCCGAAGGTCTCGGTGGACCGCTGGCTCGGCGCGTACGGGGCCTCGGGGGCAGGCGGGTTGGACGCCACGCGGGCGCGCTCCTTTCCTTCCGTCGCCTACCGGGTTAGCTGACGGGTTCGGAGCGGGAAGGTCTCCTACGCGCGTATACCGACCGTGGACTCTGCGAGTTCACGGTGACTTCCGCGCGATTCACCCCAAGTTGGTGGTTCCCCGGTTCCCTTGCGGGATTCGGCGCGTGCGCACGGAGCCGACTCTGGTGCCGGCTGGGACGACCGCGCTGCGTTATCGAACGTTAATAGACCCAGGGGTGGGTTTCCAAGCTGTTCTGCTTGATCAACAACATTTCCGGCCTGGACTTTCGGGCCACCAGCGGTGAAAAACGGGCGAGTTGACCTGCCTGCCGCACACCTCGGCAGTCACAGGCGTTTTGATGGCGACTCAACCTTGATGCGCAGGGCGGTCACCTGGTCACCATGCGTAAGAAAGTGAGGGGGAAAGGTGGGCGCGAGGCATACGAGACGGAATACACCGAGGGCCGGAACCCTGTTGGATTCCGGCCCTCGGCCTTCAGTAGCGGGGACAGGATTTGAACCTGCGACCTCTGGGTTATGAGCCCAGCGAGCTACCGAGCTGCTCCACCCCGCGTCGTTGTGACTCCAGTGTACGTCATCTGCGGGAGGTGAAACACCACGGTTGACCGCGGCCTCACGCCAGGTGCCGGTTCGGTGCCTTCGCCCGCTCCTCGTACTCCGGCAGCACGACGACGTCGACGCCCGCGGCCGTCAGCATTCCGGTGCCGTCCGCCGCCGTCACGAAGGTGTCCGGCTCGCGCCAGGCCGTGACCACCCGGCGCACGCCCGCGTCGAGGATGAGCCGAGCGCAGGGCGAGGGGCGCGAGGAACGGCGGGCGCAGGGTTCGAGGCTGCTGTAGACGGTGGCCGTGGGCAGCCGCGGGTCGGCGGGGTCGAGCTTGGCGAGGGCCGCCTCCTCGGCGTGCACGACCGGGTCGCCCCCCTCGCGGGAGTGGCCGCGTGCCAGTTCCGTGCCGTCGGCGGCCACGATCACCGCCCCGACGCTGAAGGCGGTCCGCGAGGGCGGGCACAGCTCGGCGAGCTCGCAGGCGAGGGACAGCCAGTGCCGGTCGGCCGCGGCGGGCAGCGGTCCGGCGCCGGGTGCGGTGGGCTCGTAGCGGTTCAGGACGACGTCCTCGATGCGCCGGGTCTCCACCAGGCGCAGACGTCCGCCCTGGTAGCCGCCCGGCCCGAACAGGCGGGGGGCGTCCGGGTCGCCGACGAACAGGGGGGCGACGACGAGCTGGAGTTCGTCGGCGAGGCCCTGCTGGAGCAGCTGGGTGTGGACGGTGCCGCCGCCCTCGACCATGAGACGGCGTACGCCGAGGACGTCGTGGAGGTGTTCGAGGAGGCGGCGCCAGTCGAGTTCGGGGCCGAGCGGGACGACGTCCGCGGCGATGCCGAGGGCGCGGGCCCGCTCGGCGCCCTTCTCCGTGGTGTAGACGGCCTTCTCGCCGCCGGTGTGCCAGAAGTTGGCCTTCGGGTCCAGGTCGCCGGAGCCGCTGACGGTGACCTTGAGGGGGTACGGCGGCAGTCCTGCGGCGACGCGGGCGGCGCGGCGCTCGGGGGAGTTCACGAGGAGCCGCGGATTGTCGGCGCGGATCGTGCCGGCGCCGATGAGGATGGCGTCCACGGAGGCCCGTACCTCGTCGACGCGGTCGAAGTCGGCGCGGCTGGACAGCAGCAGGCGCTCGGGCGTGGTGTCGTCCAGGTAGCCGTCGAGGGAGACGGCTGCGGACAGCAGGACGTACGGGTACGGCATCGGCGTGCTCCCCGGGCTCGGTCCGACGGCGGCTGGTGTGACGGTGGTCCCGCGACGGCACTCTTGGTTCAAGTTTGAAACAAACTTACACTGGCCGCATGACGACTCGTTGGCTCACCCCCGAGGAGCAGCGCGCCTGGCGCGCCTACGTGGCCGGGTACCTCCTCCTGGAGGACGCGATCGACCGGCAGCTCCAGCAGGAAGCCGGCATGCCCCACCTGTATTACTCCATCCTCGCCAACCTCTCCGAGACCCCGGAGCGGCGGCTGCGGATGACCGACCTCGCGGAGCAGCTGAAGATCACCCGCAGCAGGCTGACCTACGCGGTGTCCCGGCTGGAGAAGGACGGGCTGGTGCGACGCGAGGAATGCCGCTGGGACAAGCGCGGCAGCGTGGCGGTCCTGACGGACGAGGGCATGGCGGTCCTGCGGAAGGTCGCGCCCGGCCACGTCGAGACCGTCCGCGCCGGCCTGTTCGACCGGCTCACGCCAGAGCAGGTGGGGCAGCTGGCGGAGATCTTCACGCAGGTCGCCCGAGGGTTCCAGGGGGACGGCGGCGACGAGGCCGCACCCGAGGACCTCCCGTGGCGCCGCCGCTCAACACCCTGCAGCGGCCCCTCCGGACCTTCCCAGCCCTCAGAGCCCACCGAGCCCTCCTAGCCCGCCGGGCCTGCCAAGCCTGCCGAGTCCCCTGAGCCTCCTCAGCCCTCCGAGCCGTCGCCCCCCCCGGGCCCCGCACCCCGGCGCATAGCGATCGGGGCGCTTCGTGGGCGGGCGCATCGTGAGCCGTGCCACAAAGCAGTTGCTTCAACTTTAAAGCACGAGGTAGGGTCTCGCTTCGTCGGATCTGCTTCAAATCTGAAACAGCGACCGGCCTGGCACCACCCTGTCATCGCCCTCCGGACCCGGGAGACCCGCATGCCCGCCACCCCCGCCGCCACCCCGCGCGCCCGCGTCCGAGTACCGCTGCGCTTCCCCGACGGCTACTCCGTGAACGCCGAACTGGTCACCTTCCACGGTCTGGCCGACGGCCAGGAGCACGTCGCCGTCGTCCTCGGCGAGCCCGCGCCCGGCGCCACCCCGCTGGTGCGGCTGCACTCCGAGTGCCTCACCGGCGACGTCTTCGGCTCCGCCCGCTGCGACTGCGGGCCGCAGTTGCGCGAGGCGGTCGAGCGCATAGCCGTGACGGGCGGGGTGCTGCTCTACCTCCGCCAGGAGGGCCGCGGCATCGGCCTCTACAACAAGCTCGACGCGTACGCCCTCCAGGACCAGGGCCTGGACACCTACGAGGCGAACGCCGCCCTCGGCCTGCCCGAGGACGACCGCGACTACACGGCCGCCGCCCAGATGCTGCGCGCCCTGGGCATCACGAGCCTGGACCTCCTGTCCAACAACCCGGACAAGGCCGACCAGCTGCGAGGGCTGGGCATCGACGTCCACGACCGTGTCCCGACGGGCGTGTTCACCACCCCGCACAACGTCCGCTACCTGCGCGCGAAGGTCCTGCAGACCCAGCACACGCTGCCGCTGGCCGATCTCACCGTGATCGGCGTGGGCTGACCGCGGACGGCCCGAACGGCCCGTCCAGCGCGGCCCACTGGAGCAGCATGATGGTCTTGGCGTCCGCGATCGCACCGGTGCGGACGAGGTCGAGGGCCTCGGCGAAGGGCAGTTCGACGACGGTGATGTCCTCGCCCTCCGCCGGCACGCCCGCGGTGTCGACGCCGGGGACGGAGGCGTCGTAGGGGGCGGCGAAGAAACTGAGGCGCTCCGTGACCGAGCCCGGACTCATGAACGCGTCGAACACGTGCTGGACGTCGTGAACGGTGCGTCCGGTCTCCTCCGCCGCCTCCCTGCGGATGGCCTCCTGCGGGTCGTCGCCGTCCAGGAGTCCGGCGGCGGTCTCCAGCAGCATGCCGTCGGGGTGCCCGTTGACGTAGGCGGGCAGCCGGAACTGACGGGTCAGCAAGACCGTGCGCCGGTCGGGGTCGTAGAGCAGGATCGTCGCGCCGTCGCCCCGGTCGTAGGTCTCGCGCCGCTCGCGGCTGACGTGGCCGTCGCCGTGGCGGTAGTCGAAGGTGGTGCGGCGCAGGACGGACCAGTCACAGGCGAGAACCTCCACATTCAGGATGCGGACACGGTCGTTGCCGGTCAGGTCGCGTCCCTGCTGGTCGAGCCCGGTACGGCCGCGGGCGTCGGGCGTGTCGATCCCGGCGGTCATCGCAGGCCCGCGGGCCGCGCGTCGGGAACCTCGGCCGGCTCGCGGTAGATCCGCTTGCCCTGCTCGCGGGCCCGCTCGACCATCCGGTCCGCTCCCTGCGAGGGGCCGCCGATGCGCAGGACCGCGTCGCAGCGGTCCAGCAGACGTTCGGCGACGGGATGGAAGAGCTCCTCGAAGAGCGGGTCGCCGGGCCCGGCGGCGCCCGCCGTCTCCAGCAGGGGCAGCGCGAGCGCCTCGCCGGTGACGGGCAGATGCCCGGCACGGAACAGGACGAGGGCTGCCTCGTTCATGGCCCGGACGTTGGCCGCGAGCTTCACGGCGTCGTCGCCGGCGCCCGAGCGGTACGGGCCGGCGACCAGGATCATCAGCGGTGTCACGGTCTTTCTCCCAGGCAGGACTGAGGGGCTACGGGACTCAGGGGCTACGGGACTCAGGGGGCCCGGCGCGGGTCTAGGCCAGGCGGGTGTCGACGCCCGCCTCGTTCAGGGCTTCCAGGGTCCGGGGGCCGCCGGGATGGGTGCCGGGGTCGGCCGCTGCGGCGTCGGTGACGAACGTGTGCACGGCGTCCAGCGGAGCGACCTGACTGAACGCGCGCACGCCCAGCTTGGTCGCGTCGGCCACGGCGACCGTACGGCCGGCCTGGCCGAGCCCCGCCTGCTTGACGGCCGCGTCCTCCAGCGAGAACTCCGACCAGCCGTGCACGGCGTGCACTCCGCCGATCGACATCACGAACACGTCGAAGGCCAGAGCCTCCAGAGTGCGCAGGGCCAGCGGCCCGACGAGGGAGCGCTCGCCGGGGCGGGAGCGCCCGCCGACGACCAGCAGCTCGATCCCGGGCCGGTCGGCGAGTCGCACCGCCGCCTGCAGACTGAGCACCGCGACGGTCAACGGGCCCCGCGCGGCGAGGTGTTCGGCCACGTGCACGGTCGTGGTCCCGGCGTCCAGCAGCACCCGCGACCCCGCCTCGACCAGCCCGGCGACGGCCGCTCCGAGCCGGTCCTTGGTGGTCGCCCGCCACGCCTGCCGCGCCTCGAAACCGCCGCCCTCCTCGCGCGCCCGCCCGGCCACGGCGCCGCCGTGCACCCGCCGCACCAGCCCCCGGCGCTCCAGCGCGTCCAGGTCCCTGCGCACGGTCATCTCCGAGACGCCGAGCCGCTGAGCGAGCTCGGCGACGGATACCCGCCCCTGCCCCTGAACCTGGCCCTGCTCTCGTCCCTGCCCCTGCACGAGTCGGAGGGTCAGGTCGAGTCGGTCGGCGACATCCATGACGCCATTTCTACCACGCTGATGTGCGAACGAACATCGACATGTTCGCCACGAGGTCCCGGACACGACGACGCCCCCAGCTCGAAGTTCCTCCGAGCTGGGGGCGTTTCGGTAGGCCCTGTGGGACTCGAACCCACAACCAATGGATTAAAAGTCCACTGCTCTGCCAATTGAGCTAAGGGCCCAGGCGATGTTGCCTCCCCGAGCATAGCCGGACGTGGCCGTGTCTCCGATCGGGTATCTGAGACACGGCCACGTCGCGGCCCTCACGCGAGGGGAAGAGGTCACCGATCCGGCAGTTCGTCGGGCGCGCCCACGCGGGCCGCCTCGCGGGCGATGGTCCGTTCGTGCTCGGGGTTGAGGAACCAGTTCCGGGCCGAGACCTGCCACCACACCCCCGCGAAGCCCAGGACGACCAGGACGGCGACCGGGGCGTAGTTGAAGGTCTCCCAGGTGACCGGGGAGACCTGCGGCAGCATGAACAGGACCGTGATGACGGCCACCCACGCC
The DNA here is from genome assembly GCF_055606485.1 of Streptomyces sp. NPDC037083. Lineage (NCBI taxonomy): Bacteria > Bacillati > Actinomycetota > Actinomycetes > Kitasatosporales > Streptomycetaceae > Streptomyces > Streptomyces sp. NPDC037083. The sequence continues at coordinate 30,389 of NZ_JBVJSQ010000012.1, forward strand.
ACCGACACCACGCCGATCGCTCTGGACCAGCGGCCCAGGTGCCAGGGACCCCGCTCGAACGCCTCGCCCCTGCGCAGGCGCAGCAGCGTCGGGATGACGTACGCGATGTACAGGCCGATGACGGCGATCGACGTGACGGCCGCGTACGCGGTCACGTTGATCAGGTACGGCAGGCCCAGCACCAGCGCGCCGCCGGCCGCCAGCCAGACCGCCGCGACGGGCGTGCGGGTGCGCGGGCTGACCGTGTGCCAGACGTGGGAGAAGGGCAGAGCCCCGTCCCTGGAGAACGCGTAGATCATGCGGCTGTTGGCGGTCACCGACGCCATCCCGCAGAACAGCTGGGCGCCGATCACCACCAGCAACAGCAGCTTGCCGGCGGTCGCGCCGAGCGCGTCGAGCAGGATCTGCGCGGGCGGCGCTCCGGTCGGCGAGCCGAGCGCGGCGTCGTAGGACTGGATGGCGTAGGTGAAGCCGAGCAGGAGGACGAAGCCGGCTATCCACGAGGTCCAGATGGACCGCACGATCCCCTGCGGGCCGGCCGTCGACGCGTCGTGCGTCTCCTCGGTCATGTGCGCGGAGGCGTCGTAGCCCGTGAAGGTGTACTGGGCCATCAGCAGGCCGAGGAGCACGACGTACACCCCGCTGCCCCAGCCCGTGTTGTTGACGAACTCGCCGAACACGAAGGACGTCGACTGGTGCTTGTCGGGGACGAAGGCCAGCGCCCCCACGATGACGCCCACGCCCAGCACGTGCCACCACACGCTGACGCTGTTGAGCAGGGCGACGATCCGCACCCCGAAGGTGTTCAGCAGGCCGTGCAGCACCAGGATCGCGGCGAAGAGCAGGACCGTCCGGCCCGGCGTCACCTCGAAGTCGAACTGCAGGTTCAGGTACGCGCCGAGGAAGGACGCGGCCCCGAAGTCGATGCCGGCGGTCACCGCGACCTGGCCCAGCACGTTGAACCAGCCCGTGAACCAGGCCCAGGCCGCCGCCGATCGCGGGGGCGCGAGCCGGTGCGCCCAGAAGTACAGGCCGGCCGAGGTCGGGTACGCCGAACAGATCTCGGCCATGGCCAGGCCGACGAACAGGGTCATCAGACCCACGGCGACCCAGCCCCAGGTGATCACCGCCGGGCCGCCCGTGTTCATGCCGAACAGGTACAGCGTCAGACAGCCCGACAGGACCGAGATGATCGTGAAGGAGACCGCGTAGTTGGAGAACGCCGACATGCGGCGGGCGAGAACCTGCGTGTAACCGAGCTGGGCCAGCCGCTCTTCGTCCGAGAGATTCCCGGGGGAGCGCCCGCCCGCTGTGCCGTCATCTGTCATGCCCCCAGCAATTCCCTTGCGGAGGGCGTGACACACGTCACAACTTGGCTAGAAAATGCCCTTGTAGCCCTGCCAGCCGGAGCCGATCTTCACGCGCGAGGTGAAGGAGCCCCTCCCGTTGCCGGGAATCCGGTAGAGCGCCCCGGCCGTGTCCCGCGCGACCAGGTCAGCCGTCCCGTCCCCGGTGATGTCGCCGACGCCGACGACCGCGTTGTACGGAGCGCCCCAGCCGGCGAACAGCTTCACACCCGAGCCGAAGGTCCCCCTCCCGGTCCCGTAGAACCGGTACAGGTTGTTCGCCTTGTCCTGCGCGAGCAGGTCGCCGACGCCGTCGCCGTTCAGGTCCCCGGCCCCGACGACCCTCTTGTACGTCTTCCAGTTCGCGTACAGCTTCACGCCGGACGCGAACCTCCCCGCGGCGGTCCCCTTGTAGAGGTACACCGCGCCCGTCGTGGCGTTGCGGGCGATCAGGTCCGGACGGCCGTCCCCGCTCACGTCGCCCGGCGAGGTGAGCACGTCGAACTGGTTCCAGCCGGAGGTGGCGAGGGTGGCGTACGGCGTCGACGGGGTGATCGCCTTCCCGCACGCCTGCTTGTACAGACGCAGCGCCCCGCTGCTCAGCCGCACCAGGACGTCGTTGCAGCCGTCCCCGTACAGGCCGCCGTTGAGATCGCCGAGCGGTACTGCCGTGACGGACGCGGGCCATCCGCCGCCGGCTGCCTTGCCGGAGAAGGTGCCGTTCCCCGTGCCCTGCTGGAACGCCAGCGTGCCCGAGGAGGTGAGGGTCAGCAGGTCGCCGACGCCGTCCGGCAGCGCCCCAGGACCCACGAAGTCGCGGAACACCGGTCGGCCGTTCACCTGCCGGACCGTTCCCCGTAGGTCCAGCGGGTCGCCGGAACCGTCCGCGGGGACGATCGAGAGGGTCCAGCCGTACCGGCCGTTGGGCAGGCCCAGCCCGAGGCCGCCCGAGACCCATCTGGCTCTCAGGGGCCCGCGCACCGGGCCGCCGTCCGTACCGGAAACCACCTTTCCGGTCGCCTCGCTGCGCACGGTCAGGCTCCAGCTGGCGGCCGGCTTCGACAGCAGCACGGAGGTCACCGGGCCCGTGCTGCCCGAGACCTGGGCCGCGTTCCGCGGCGCGCTCAGCGCACGCAGCGGCTGCTGTGCCACCCCGGACGGCACCAGGTGCACCTGTTCCCCGTCGTCCACGTAGGCCGCGTTCGCACCCGACTCGTCGACCGTCCAGCGCACGTCCCGCTGCGACACCCCGGTGTCGGGCAGGTCGCCGATCACCCGGCTCGCGGGCGTGCCGTCGGCGACCGCCGTCAGGGTCAGCTTTCCGGCCCGCTTGTCGTGCGTGACGACGTATCCGTCGCCGAGCTCGGCCTCGTCGGCCGGGACCGCCACGGACTTCTCGGCCGTACGGTCGTACACCCCGGCCCTGTCGCCGCAGTTCCAGTAGAGCCAGCGGCCCAGCGCCTGGAGTTCGGTGGGCGTGCAGTCGGCGTCGACGGCGAGCGTCCCGGTGGTCTGCTTCGACGTCAGGTCGTACGCGGTGAGCGTGCCGGGGGTGGTCCCGGCCGTCCACAGGACGTCGCCGGAGAGGGCGGCGGGGCCGGGAGCGCGGGTGACGACCGGGGCGCCGTCGTCGCCGATCCTGTAGACGTTCTGCGTGCCGGGGCCCGTGTAGAGCAGGAACTCGCCGGAGACGTCCGTGATCCGCCCGCCCGGGGACAGCCCGGTGCGCTCCCAGAGGCCCCCGGTCTCCTCCGGTCCGTGAACCCTGATCCGATCGGTGCTCCCGTCGTGCTCGAGCCAGGCGATCCGGCCGTCCGCCGTGCCCCGGACCTGGGCGCAGGCGACGTCGGTGGCGGCGCAGGAGGCCATGCGGACATCGGTGGTGAACGCGCTGCGCTTGCCGAACAGGGGCGTGCCGGCCGGGGCGACGGTCCGGTTCCAGTCGGCGCGCAGACCGCCGGGCAGGAGGTCCATGCCGACAAGCCGGCCCTGGTCCAGGGACAGGCCCTGGATCTGCATCGGCGGTCGAGGCAGGGGCTTGACCAGCGTCACGACGGGCGGTGCGCCGTCCAGACCCGGGGTGATGCGCTGGATGCCCCGCTCCCCGGCGCCGGTGCCGATCTTCACGGCCGTGCCGCCGGGGCCGGCCGCGGTCCCGTACTGAGAGGTGCGCAGCAGGGTCACCGGCTCGCCGCCCGCGAGGGACTGCGCGGTCGTGGAGGCGACGCCGTTGATCAGCCAGTCGCCGACGACGGCCAGGTCGTGCGTGGCGTTCGCCCCGTCGCTGACGCCCTTCAACGCGACCTCGACGGGGGCGCCCGCCAGATCGCGCGGAAACACCAGGACCGTGGCCTTGTCGGGGGCGGCGACGACGACGTGCCCCCCGCCCAGTTCCACCTTGCTGTACGCCAGGGGGAGCGCGCCGCTCCAACCGCGCACCTCGCCGGTCGTCCGGTCCACGGCGGCGAGACCCGTCTGTCCGTCCACGGAGGCGCGGAAGTACAGCGTTGCCGCGTCCGCTCCGGCCGCCTGTCCCAGCTTGATGCCCGAGGGGCCGCCCGTGACCTTCAGGTCCGCGGTGGTCCCGGCGTCGCCCGGTGTCAGCAGGTGCAGGATCCGGTTGGCCGTGCCGTCGGCGCCGGTCACGCTCTCGTAGGCGATCGTCAGGTTGTCGTAGGACGTGAGGTAGCCGAGTCCGGCCGGGAGCCGCAGGGAGCGCATGGCGCCGTCGGCGGCGTCCCAGAAGTCGATCCGGCCGTCGGCGTACTTGTACGCGAGGACGTCGGTGCCGGTCGTCATCGGCGACGTTCCCGGAGGCGACGCCGGCACCTTCACGGACTCGCCGTCCGCGTAACGCGTCCACAGCAGGCCACCGCTGCCCTCCAGCGTGTGGAACACGCCCTGCGCTCCGGCGGCGTCGTGACCGCTGTGGGTGGACGACGCCCGGAACAGCGCGTCCAGGCCGTAGGAACGCAGTTCGGCCGGCACCACCGTCTCCGTCGGTGTGTCCGCGACCGCGGTGGACGGGAGCAGTGGGGTCAGGCCGGCCGCCAGGACGGCGGAGGCGGCGACCAGAGGCAGGCGCAGACGTACGAAGCCACGGTGGGCCGAGCGAGCCAAGAGAGTCCCTCCCCGGGAACGGAGACGGACTGGACGCTCTGTGGCGCCTGCGGCCCCCCGGCCTTCACATCCGTCTCACAAGTCGGCTGATCCTACAGTCACTTCACAGCTCCGGAGAAAGGGGTTTCCGCCCTGCCGACCGCGCGGGCGCGCGTGCGCGGACGCCGTACGTGCGCGAAAACGCCGTGGCCCCCACCGGTGTTCGGTGGGGGCCACGGCGTTCACTCAGCTGAGCCGGCGTGAGGCTTCGCGTCAGCCGTTGCGCTTCCAGCGCGGCTTGTCGTCGCGACGGCCGTGGGCGCCGGGGCCGGTGCCACGGTGGTCGTCACGACGGCCGTAGGGGCGGTCGTGACCGGCGGAGCGGAAGCCCGGGCGGTCGTCACGACGGTCACGGTTGAACGGGCGGTCGCTGCCCCGGTGTCCACCGCGCTCGTCCCGGCGGAAGCCGCCGCCGCGGTTGTCGTCACGACGCTCGAACGAACGGCCGCCACGGTCGTCGCGGTCACGGTTGAAGCCGCCGCGGTTGTCGTCACGACGCTCGAACGAACGGCCACCGCGGTCGTCACGGTCGCGGTTGAAGCCGCGGTTGTTGTCACGGTCGCGGTTGAAGCCACCGCGGTCACCGCGGTTGTCGTCACGACGCTCGAACGAACGGCCGCCACGGTCGTCACGGCGGTCACGACGCTCGTACGACGTCGTCGAGGCCGGACGCTCCTCGCGCGCCGGACGGTCCGCGTCACGCACGACCGCCTGCTCCGGCGCCGCGGCCGCGACGACGGTCTCGGCCTGGGCCGCCTCCGTCACCGGCGCCTGGACGTCGGCCACCGCGGCCGGCGCCTCGGACGGCACGGTCTCACCGCGCTCACGCGCCACGCGGGCCACCAGGCGGTCCGCCTCCTCGCGCAGCTCGGTCGCCCGGCGCTGCGCGCGCTCCAGCTCCTTGGTGAGCTCGGAGACCTCGCGCTCGGCCTGCTGCGCCGCGTTGCCCGCGGACTCCGCCTGGACCTCGGTCATCGACCGGGCGCCGGTGATCTCGGCGACCTCGGGGTCGAAGGCGGCGCCGCCCTGGATGATGTGACGCCCGGCGTCGACGCCCGCGTCCTCCATCAGCCGGAAGATCTGACGGCGCTGGTGCGGCAGGGACAGGGAGACGACCGTGCCGGTGCGACCGGCGCGCGCCGTGCGGCCCGCGCGGTGCAGGTAGTCCTTGTGGTCACCGGCCGGGTCCACGTTCAGGACCAGGTCGATGCCGTCGACGTGGATGCCGCGGGCGGCGACGTCGGTCGCGACGAGCGCGTTGACGTAACCGTCCTTGAAGTCGGCCAGCGTGCGGGTACGCGCGCCCTGGGTCATGCCGCCGTGCAGCGCGTCCGCCTTCACACCGGAGTCGCGCAGCTGCTCGGCGATACGGTCGGCGCCGAGCTGGGTGCGGACGAAGATGATGGTGCGGCCCTTGCGGGAGGCGATCGCGGCGGTGACCGGCGCCTTGTCCTTGGGCTTCACGATCAGGATGTGGTGGGACATCGTGGTGACGTTGCCCTGGGCGCTGTCGACCTCGTGCGTGACCGGGTTGCTCAGGTAGCGCTTGACCAGCGTGGAGATCTCGTTCTCCATCGTGGCGGAGAAGAGCATGCGCTGGCCGCCGGCCGGGATCTGGTCGAGCAGCTCGGTGACCTCGGGCAGGAAGCCCAGGTCCGACATCTGGTCGGCCTCGTCGAGGACGGCGATCCGCACGTTCTCGAGGGAGCAGGCGCCGCGGTTGATGATGTCGCGCAGGCGGCCCGGGGTGGCGACGAGGACGTCGACGCCGCGCTCCAGCGCGTAGATCTGGTTGCTCATCGACGTACCGCCGCAGACGACCTTCATCTTCAGGCCGAGGACGTCGCCGTAGGGCTGCAGCGCGTCCGCGACCTGCATCGCCAGCTCACGCGTCGGCGTGAGGATGACGGCGCGCGGCTTGCGCTTCTCCGTGTGGCCGCCGGCCAGCGTGGCCAGCGTCGGCAGACCGAAGGAGAGGGTCTTGCCGGAGCCGGTGCGACCGCGGCCGAGGATGTCCTTGCCGGCCAGGGCGTCCGGGATGGTCGCGGCCTGGATCGGGAAGGGGCTCGTCACGCCGTTCTGCGCGAGCTTGCGCACGACGCCCTCGGGCAGACCGAGGTCGGCGAAGGTGAGTTCGGGGGTCTCGGGCGTCTCGGGGGTCTCGACGACGGCCTGCGCGGCCTCAGCGGCCTCAGCGGTCTCGACGGCCTCAGCGGTCTCGATGACCTCGGCCGTCTCGGTGACCTCGATCGCCTCGAGGGTGATCGGCTCGTCGTTGTTCTCGGACACGACGGAACGATCAGTACTGGAAATGGACATGCGAATGCGAAACCTTCCGGAGTCTCGTCGGCACGCGCCCGTCAACTCCGTGTTCGCATTGCAAGGACCGCCTCTATGCGGTCAGCCACGGCAAGGGAGAGTACGCGCCACACGGCGCGCTCTGCGGTGGCGCCGGGCAAATGGGATCAAACGATCTACTACCATACGCACCCTGTCCGGGGAAGGCAAACCGAGCCCATCGTCGCAGCTCAGCAGCCTGGCAGTGCGGCCGTCGCGCCGAACCCCCGGCTCCCGGGCGCCGTCACCCGGCCGGCGAGCCCGCCTCCGGCGCCGGCTCCCGGTCCACCAGCTGCGGCACCGAGCCGCCCCCGCCCTCGTGCGCCGACGACGACGGCTCCGCGACCGTCGGCTCCGCCGAGGGCGACGGGGGCTCCGGCGAGGGGGCGGGCGGCTCCGGATCCGGCGAACGCGTGGGCGCGGCGGTCTGCGCCCCGGTCGGCGTCGGGATCCCCGGCCGGTCACTGCTGCCCGGCTTCACCGCCCCGGGCGAGGCCGGCGCGCTCCCGCCCTCCGAGGGCGAGGCCGACCCGGACGCCGACGCGCTCGCCGCGCCCCGGCCGCTCTTCCCGTGCCCGTGCTTGCCGTCCCCGCCCGCCGGGCCCATCCCGGAGCCGCCGCCGGCTCCCGCCGAATCCCCGTCCGGCGCCTCACCTGCCCGCTGGCCGGCCGAGTGCGACGGCCTGGCCCGGCCGCCCTCCTCGTCTCCCACGCTCATGCAGCCGGCGGCCGCGGCGACGGCCATGACCGTCGCGGCCAGACGAACGGGTACGTACAAGGGGCGCACGGGGCCACCTCCGGGGCAGACGCAAGAGTCGACGTGCCCAACTCCCCCCGCCCGCAGGAGGACACGCGCGGGGCCGCGCGCCGCCCGTCGGACGGCTCAGCCGTAACCGAGGGCGTGCAGCCGCGCGTCGTCGATGCCGAAGTGGTGGGCGATCTCGTGCACCACCGTCACCTCCGTCTCCGCGACGACCTCCTCGCGGGACGCGCACATGCGCAGCGTCGGCCCCCGGTAGATCGTGATCCGGTCCGGAAGCACCCCCGCGTACCACTCCCCGCGGTCCGTCAGCGGCGTCCCCTCGTACAGCCCGAGCAGCTCGGGATCCTCCGCCGGCGGCTCGTCCTCGACGAACACCGCGACGTTGTCCATCAGCCGCGTCAACTCCGGCGGAATCCGGTCCAGGGCCTCGGCGACCAGTTCCTCGAACTCCTCGCGCGTCATCTCCAGCACAGGCCCCATTGTCCGGCAAGAAGCCGCCGTGCGGAGGGCACGAACCATCCGCATACCCAGGTCCGGACCGGGGCATACGGCACCAATGGCCCGCGCCCGCGTCCCCGCCGCAGCCCTGAACCGCCTCAAGCCCGCCACGCGCGGGAACCGCACGAACCCCACCCCCGAGCTCGCCGCCCGCCCCAACCCCTGGGCCCGTGCCCTCGGCATGACCGTCGTCGTCGTCCTCGGCGCCTGGCTGGGCCTGCTGGTCGTCGGCAACGTCCGCGTCCCCGTCGGCCCCATGGACACGACGATGACCCTGCGCCCGTCCGTCACCGGCGGCACGAAGATCAACGTCTCGCCCCTCGGCGCGCTCACCCTGGACAGTCACAACGCCCCGGTCCGCCTCGACGTGAACGTCGACCAGCTCGACCCCGTCCGCTCCCAGGCCCTCGTCGACCACCCCGAACGCCTCTCCGGCCTCCAGGACGAGGTCGCCCGCGACGTGGAACACGGCACCCTCGACCTCGCGCTCCGCTCCTGCGTCGCCGTCGTCACCGGCGCCACCGCCCTCGGCCTCGCCGTCTACCGCCGCCCGCGCCGCGCCCTCGCCGCCGGCGGCCTCGCACTCGCCCTGCTGGCCGCCTCGGGCGCGACCGCGTACGCCACCTGGAACCCCAAGTCGGTGCTGGAGCCCCGCTTCTCGGGCCTGCTGTCCTCGGCGCCCTCCATCGTCGGCAACGCGCGCAGCATCGTCACCGAGTTCGACGTCTACCAGCAGGAACTCGCCCGTCTGGTCACCAACGTGACCAAGCTCTACGACGTCACCTCCACGCTCCCCGCCTACCAGCCGGACCCGACGACCGTCCGCGTCCTGCACGTGTCCGACATCCACCTCAACCCCGCGAGCTGGAAGATCATCGCCTCGCTGGTGGAGCAGTACAAGGTCGACGTGATCGTGGACTCCGGCGACACCATGGACCACGGCACCGCCGCCGAGAACGGCTTCCTGGACCCCATCGCCACCCTGGGCGCGCCGTACGTGTGGGTCAGGGGCAACCACGACTCCCGCGTCACCCAGCGCTACCTGGAGGGCATGAAGAACGTGCACGTCCTCGACGACGGGCGCGCGGTCACCGTCGCCGGAGTGCGCTTCGCCGGCATCGGCGACCCCCAGTTCACCCCCGACCGCTCCGCCGCGCCGGGCGCCGAGGAGAGCCAGGAGGCGGCGGGCGCCCGTCTGGCCGAGGCCCTGCGCGCGCAGCGGGCCGCGGGCACCCCGGCCGACGTGGCCATCGCCCATGAGCCCTCCGCCGCCCGCGGCACGGACGGCGAGGTGCCCCTCGCCCTGGCCGGCCATCTCCACCACGAGGGGATGGAGATCATGAAGAAGGGCACCCGGCTGCGGACCGAGGGCTCGACGGGCGGCAGCGGCCTGCGCGCCGTCGAGGGCAAGTACCCCGACCCCATCGAGGCCTCGGTGCTCTACCTGGACCGCGCCACCCGCCGTCTGCAGGCCTGGGACGAGATCAAGCTCGGCGGCCTGGGTCTGACGACGGCCGAGGTCAGCCGCCACCTCCCGAAGGAGAACCAGCCGGGCGCCGTCCCGACGCCGGCCCCCTCCCCCAGCCCGTCCGGGAGCCCTGCCGGCAGCCCGTCCGGGAGCCCGTCTCCCGGCCCGTCCGCCGGCACCTCCGGGACCGCCTCCAGGAGGGTCCCGTAAACCGTTTTGGCGATACCCCGCGCCATCCCATATGCTCATGACGTCCCCGACGCGCTGAGAAGCGCCCAGGCGGGCCGATAGCCCTCATCGTCTAGCGGCCTAGGACGCCGCCCTTTCAAGGCGGTAGCACGGGTTCGAATCCCGTTGGGGGCACGCAACACCGTGTGCGACACTGTCGTACACAAAGCTTGGTCCTGTGGAGCAGTTTGGAGTGCTCGCCACCCTGTCAAGGTGGAGGCCGCGGGTTCAAATCCCGTCAGGACCGCTGGAGTTCCTCGTGGACTCCTCGGCTGGGTAGCTCAGTTGGTACGAGCGACCGCCTGAAAAGCGGTAGGTCGCCGGTTCGACCCCGGCCCCAGCCACAGCACAGGCCCCGATCCCCGGATCGGGGCCTTGTTGTATGCCCGCGCCGTGCCCGCGCCGTGCCCGGGCCGCAGGCCGCGCTGCATGCCCACGACGCCGTCGCCGTCGCGGACAAAAGGGTTCGCCACGAATTTCGCCGAGGTGAGATCCTGGTTCCCGTATGTCTACGCACCCTGCCCCCGCCCTCGGCGCACTCGCCCCCCGCCTGGCCGAACTGTCCCTGCGCGACGCGCACCGGCTCGGACGCAGGCTCGAAGGCGCGCGCAAGATCCGCAAGCCGGAGGCCCGTGCCGCCGTCCTCGCCGAGATCGAGGCGGAGGTCACGAAGGTCGAGGAGCGGATGGCCGTCCGGCGCGGCCTCGTGCCCGCCGTCTCCTATCCCGAACAGCTGCCGGTCAGCCAGAAGAAGGACGAGATCGCGGCCGCCATCCGTGATCACCAGGTCGTCATCGTGGCCGGTGAGACCGGGTCCGGCAAGACCACGCAGATTCCCAAGATCTGTCTCGAGCTGGGGCGCGGCGTCCGCGGCATGATCGGGCACACCCAGCCCCGTCGTATCGCCGCCCGTACCGTCGCCGAGCGCGTGGCCGAGGAGCTGCGCACGCCGTTGGGCGAGGCCGTCGGATGGAAGGTGCGGTTCACCGACCAGGTGAACCCGGACGCCACCTTCGTGAAGCTGATGACCGACGGCATCCTGCTCGCGGAGATCCAGACCGACCGCGAGCTGCGCGCCTACGACACGATCATCATCGACGAGGCCCACGAGCGGTCCCTCAACATCGACTTCCTGCTGGGCTACCTGGCCCAGCTGCTCCCGCGCCGCCCGGACCTCAAGGTCGTCATCACCTCCGCGACCATCGACCCCGAGCGTTTCTCCCGGCACTTCGGCGACGCCCCGATCGTCGAGGTCAGCGGGCGGACGTACCCGGTGGAGGTGCGCTACCGGCCGCTGCTGGAGGAGGACTCCGAGGACGCCGACCGGGATCAGATCACCGCGATCTGCGACGCCGTCGAGGAGCTGATGGGCGAGGGGAAGGGCGACATCCTCGTCTTCCTCTCCGGCGAGCGGGAGATCCGGGACACCGCCGACGCGCTCGAGAAGAAGAAGTACCGGTTCACCGAGGTGCTGCCGCTCTACGCCCGGCTCTCGCACGCCGAGCAGCACCGCGTGTTCCAGCAGCACACGGGGCGCAGGATCGTTCTGGCGACGAACGTCGCGGAGACCTCCCTCACCGTCCCGGGCATCAAGTACGTCATCGACCCCGGCTTCGCCCGCATCAGCCGCTACAGCCACCGCACCAAGGTCCAGCGGCTGCCGATCGAGGCGATCTCGCAGGCCAGCGCCAACCAGCGCAAGGGCCGCTGCGGCCGTACCAGCGACGGCATCTGCATCCGGCTGTACGACGAGGACGACTTCCTCGCCCGCCCGGAGTTCACCGACGCGGAGATCCTCCGCACGAACCTGGCGAGCGTCATCCTGCAGATGACCGCGGCCGGCCTCGGCGACATCGAGAAGTTCCCCTTCATCGACCCGCCGGACCACCGCAACATCCGTGACGGCGTGCAGCTCCTCCAGGAGCTGCACGCGCTGGACCCGACCGAGAAGGACCCGCGCAAGCGGCTCACCGAGACCGGCCGCAAGCTGGCCCAGCTGCCCGTCGACCCCCGCCTCGCCCGCATGGTCCTGGAGGCCGACAAGAACGGCTGTGTGCGCGAGGTCATGGTGATAGCCGCCGCGCTGTCCATCCAGGACCCGCGCGAGCGCCCCGCCGACAAACAGACGCAGGCCGACCAGCAGCACGCCCGCTTCAAGGACGAGACCAGCGACTTCCTCGCCTACCTCAACCTGTGGCGGTACGTCCGCGAGCAGCAGAAGGAGCGCGGTTCCTCCTCCTTCCGGCGTATGTGCAAGCAGGAGTACCTGAACTTCCTGCGCATCCGTGAGTGGCAGGACATCTATACGCAGCTGCGAACGGTCGCCAAGCAGATGGGCATCCATCCGAACGAGGAGGACGCGGCCGAGCAGAGTGTCCACGTCTCCCTTCTCGCCGGTCTGCTCTCGCACATCGGCATGAAGGACGTGAAGGACGGCAACAAGAACGAGTACCTGGGCGCGCGCAGTGCCAAGTTCGCGATCTTCCCGGGCTCGGCCCTGTTCAAGAAGCAGCCGCGGTTCGTGATGTCCGCCGAGCTGGTGGAGACGAGCCGTCTGTGGGCGCGCGTCAACGCGAAGGTCGAGCCGGAGTGGGTCGAGCCGCTCGCCGGCCACCTGCTGAAGCGGACGTACAGCGAGCCGCGCTGGGAGAAGGACCAGGCCGCCGTGATGGCGGACGAGAAGGTCACCCTGTACGGCGTGCCGATCATCGCCCAGCGGAAGGTCAACTACGGGCGGATCGACCCGGAGACCTGCCGTGACCTGTTCATCCGCAACGCGTTGGTCGAGGGCGACTGGCGCACGCACCACAAGTTCTTCTCCGACAACCGCCGGCTCCTCAGCGAGGTCGAGGAGCTGGAGCACCGCGCCCGCCGCCGGGACATCGTGGTCGACGACGACACGCTCTTCGACTTCTACGACCAGCGGGTGCCCGAACACGTGGTGTCCGGCGCGCACTTCGACTCCTGGTGGAAGCACAAGCGGCACGAGCAGCCCGACTTCCTCGACTTCGAGCGGGAGATGCTCATCCGGGAGTCGGCGGAGGCGGTCACCAAGGCCGACTACCCGGACACCTGGCGGCAGGGCCCGCTGAAGTTCCGGGTCACCTACCAGTTCGAGCCGGGCGCGGACGCGGACGGCGTGACCGTCCACATCCCCCTGCAGGTGCTCAACCAGGTCACGGACGAGGGCTTCGACTGGCAGATCCCGGGCCTGCGGGAGGAGGTCGTCACGGAGCTGATCCGTTCCCTGCCGAAGCCGATCCGCCGCAACTACGTGCCGGCCCCGAACTTCGCGAAGCGGTTCCTGGACCAGGCGGTACCCCTGCAGGAGCCGCTCACCACGGCCATGGCCCGCGAGCTGAAGCGGATGGTGGGCGTTCCCTTCGAGGCCGACGACTTCGACTGGTCGAGGCTCCCCGAGCATCTGAAGATCACCTTCCGGATCGTCGACGAGCGGCGTCGCAAGCTGGCCGAGGACAAGGACCTGGAGTCCCTGAAGCTCCGGCTGAAGCCGAAGGCGAGGCAGGCCATCTCCCAGGCGGCCGCGGCCACCGCCGAACGCCGGGGCGGCGAGTCCCTGGAGCGCTCGGGCCTGACGGACTGGACGATCGGCACGCTCAGCCGCGTCTTCGAGACCCGCCGCGCGGGCCAGCCGGTGAAGGCGTACCCGGCGCTGGTCGACGACGGCGACACGGTCTCCGTACGCCTCTTCGACACGGAGGCGGAGCAGGCGGAGGCGATGTGGAAGGGCACCCGCCGGCTGATCCTGCGCAACATCCCGGTCAACCCCGCGAAGTTCGCGTCCGAGAAGCTGACGAACGCCCAGAAGCTCGCGCTGTCCGCCAATCCGCACGGCTCGATCCAGGCGCTGTTCGACGACTGCGCGATGGCCGCGGCGGACCGGCTGATCGCCGACTTCGGCGGGCCGGCGTGGGACGAGGAGTCGTTCCGCAAGCTGTACGACAAGGTGCGCGCGGAGATCGTCGACACGACCGTGCGGACGGTCGGGCAGGTGCAGCAGGTCCTGGCCGCCTGGCAGGCCTGTGAGCGCCGTCTGAAGGGCGTGCGCAGCCCTGTGCTGCTGGCGAACCTGACGGACGTCCGGGCGCAGCTGGACGCTCTCGTGAAGCCCGGCTTCGTGACCTGGGCGGGGCTGCGGCGGCTGCCCGACCTCATGCGCTACCTGGTGGCCGCGGACCGGCGCCTGCAGCAGATGCCGACCGGCGTGCAGCGGGACACCAGCCGCATGGAGAAGGTCCACGAGATGCAGGACGAGTACGCGTGGCTGCTGGAGCAGCTGCCGCCGGGCCGGCCGGTTCCGCAGCAGGTCCTGGACATCCGGTGGATGATCGAGGAGCTCCGGGTCAGCTATTTCGCCCATGCGCTGGGCACGGCGTACCCGGTCTCCGACAAGCGGATCGTGAAGGCGATCGACGCCGCCGCGCCGTGACGCGTCCTGTACGCAGGGTGAGTTCGACCAGCGGGCTCACCCTCCTGTACAGTCCTTCTCGCAGCACAACGCAGCATCAAGTGCCGCAAAACCTGGTCCTGTGGAGCAGTTTGGAGTGCTCGCCACCCTGTCAAGGTGGAGGCCGCGGGTTCAAATCCCGTCAGGACCGCAGTGAACGAAGAAGGCCCGCGTCCCCGCAAGGGACGCGGGCCTTCTTCACTTCCCGGCCCACATAGGAGAGCCCCGGTCCCCGGACCGGGGCTCTTCGGCGTTCCCGCCGCGCTCTTGACGGCGTCACATCCGGCCGGTACCCCAGAACTACAGGGCCCGTTCCTCGCGGCGCCCCGGTGGAGGTGGCGTATGGCGGCATCGGTCAGGCACGAGACGCGGGCACTGCTCCGCGCGCATCTGTCGGCCGCGTCGTCCTACCGGCATCTGACCCGCCACTGCCCGATCTGCCACCGCTTGCAGCGGCTGGCGATGGACGGCGGCACACGGGGCGGCCAGGCCCCCGAGGAGGCCGCGGAGGGCGAGGGCCCCGCCGACGACCTGGCGGTCTGACGGCCCGGCCGTCCGGCGGGGCGCGGCACGACCGCCCGCGGCGTCAACGGCCTTACCTGCGCGGGGTGCTGGAGTGGGTGCTTCCTCTAACCCACGCGAGCCGACGGCAACAAGAGCTCCGTCATGTGACGGGTGTCACTGTATGAGTTTTGAAAAACCGGGTTCTTACCCATCTCCTACAAGTAGTCAATTTTATATGTGCAATTGCACCACTCCGGAGGATGCCCCCCAGAACCCTCCCAGAGCCTCCCCAGACTCCGACAAGGGCGCTCACAGAGCCACCCGATACTGCTCGGCAGACGCCCTCAAGCGCACAAAAAAGACCGCGCCGGACTCGGCGGAGTCCGGCGCGATCGACGACGTTCCCAGTGGGCGAGGGGCCTGTTGGGGCAGGACCCACGTCGCTTGGAGCTAGGTTTCGGGCGTCCGCACAGATTGGGGGACCTGACGTGTTGCCCGGCTATTCACTTGTTCAGGCCTCGCTGCGCTGCTGCGGGATGCCCGCGAGCAGTGCGCGGACCTCAGCCTCGCGATAACGGCGGTGTCCGCCGAGCGTGCGGATCGACGTGAGCTTGCCGGCCTTCGCCCACCGCGTGACCGTCTTGGGGTCGACGCGGAACATGGTGGCGACCTCAGCCGGGGTCAGCAGCGGCTCAGCATCAGGGGTGCGAGCGGTCATGAGCGGCCTCCTCGGGAGAACCGAACCTTCTCGGTTCTTTCCTCTAAATTCTGCACCTTGACCCGCGTTGCCCGAAATGGCGGACGCGAGTCGAGTCGGTTATAGGACGAACGGCTTGTCCTCGGCACTACAACTACACCATCTGTCCAGCCGCGTCGGCCAAACCGATGGAATTGCCCCCCAGGTGTTCATCGGCGACGGAAGCCGATGGACCATGCCATAGCGGACAGTCACGCCCCTGTGACGATCAGTCACAGGGGCGCTCAGGAGTCACAGAACCCCCAAAGCAGCGCAATACCGAGATTCCCCCCACGATGGAGCATAAGTAGGCGGACGGAGCCCTCCCCGGACTCCTTGTCCTATTTTGGCACGAGGAGGGGCAAGCGACGCAAGGGCCGTGTACGTGCGGTCCGTCACCCTTGGGACATAAGCCCGGATCGGGACCTACGTCCCGTGAGTTCCGTGAAGTGCCGCTGACCGTACGCTGTTCGAGCGCTTTGTGGCCGTGACGCACGTCACTCGCGTCAGCGCTGTAGCGTCTGTCACATCGTCAGCTCATCGCGGCAGGCCTCGTCGCGGGGGCCCGCGTCAGTTCGCGGAGCGCCGGTCCCGGACCGAACGCCACCGCTCCACGAGCCGCGCGTACGCCTCGCCCGCCGCCGCGCCGTCGCCCATCCGCAGCGCCTCGATGCCGTCGGCCACGTCCTTCGCCGAGCGGTCGTCCTCGAGATCGCCGGCCGGCAGCACGTGCACCAGACCGCCGTAATCCAGTTCCACCAGCGAACGCGGGTGGAACTCCTCCAGCCAGCGGCCGACGTCCACCAGACCGTCGAGGAGCGGTCCCTCGTCGACGGCGTCCTTCAGCGTGCGCAGCGAGCGCGCCACCCTGCGGCGCGCCTGCACCATCGGCGTGCGGTAGCGCAGCACGGGAGCCACCTCCGCCGTCCCCTTGTCGTACTCGCGCTCCTCGTCGGAGACCAGCACGAACCAGTGGAGCGGCACCTGCCAGACCGCCGTGCGGATCCACGGACGCGCGTCGGGGTTGCGCTCCAGCCACCGCTCGTGGTCCTTGGCGGCCTGCAGGCGCACGACCTCGGGGAGCGCCGCGTCCAGGACCGGCCGGGGCAGTTCCTCGTCCAGCTCCGCCAGGGCCAGCCAGCCGCGCAGCCGGGTGCGCCAGGGGCAGACGCAGAGCACGCCGTCCACCTCGGCCACGAAGGCGTCGGCGCTCTCCTGCACCGGCACCGCGACCGGCGGGGTGGGCAGCAGGTCGGCGAGCGAGCGGCGCAGCTCGTCCTGGCAGGAGGGAAGCCCGGGACGGCGGGCGTAGCGCGCCCAGTGGGAGCGCTCGGGCTCCGCGAAGGCGGCCAGCGGCTCGTACACGCGCAGATAGACCGCGTACGGAACGATCACCGAGGACACCTTGGGCACGCCTGCTCCATCCCCCTTCGGCCGACCGGGAAACCCTGCGAATCGTCCCATGGCGGTACTCCACACGTGGGTGATCCCCGACACTGCGGGATCAGCGGGCCACGCAGGCTCTACCCTCTGACCACGGGCCCCGCCACCCTTACGGGGCCTGCGCCCCGACCGCCGCTAGTTACCCGGGAGTCACCACAGTGACCGACGTATCCGGCGCACCTGCTGATGTTCTGCGCACCCTGTTCCACTCGGACCAGGGGGGTCATGAGCAAGTCGTGCTCTGCCAGGACCGCGCGAGCGGCCTCAAGGCCGTCATCGCCCTCCACTCCACCGCTCTGGGCCCCGCCCTCGGCGGTACCCGCTTCTACCCGTACGCGACCGAGGCGGAGGCCGTCGCCGACGCGCTGAACCTCGCGCGCGGGATGTCGTACAAGAACGCCATGGCCGGTCTGGACCACGGCGGCGGCAAGGCTGTGATCATCGGTGATCCCGATGTGATCAAGACCGAGGAGCTGCTGCTCGCCTACGGCCGTTTCGTGGCCTCGCTCGGCGGGCGCTACGTGACCGCCTGCGACGTCGGCACCTACGTCGCCGACATGGACGTCGTGGCGCGCGAGTGCCGCTGGACGACCGGGCGCTCGCCGGAGAACGGCGGTGCGGGCGACTCCTCGGTGCTGACCGCGTTCGGCGTCTACCAGGGCATGCGGGCCTCCGCACAGCACGTGTGGGGCGACCCGTCGCTGCGCGGGCGCACGGTGGGCATCGCGGGCGTCGGCAAGGTCGGCCACCACCTGGTGGAACACCTGCTGGCGGAGGGCGCCCGGGTCGTGATCACGGACGTGCGCCGGGAAGCCGTGGAGCGGATCGCCGACCGGCACCCGTCGGTGGGCGTGGTCGCCGACACCGAGCGGCTGATCGAGATCGACGGGCTGGACGTCTACGCCCCCTGCGCGCTCGGCGGGGCCTTGAACGACGCCTCCGTGCCGGTGCTGACGGCGAAGATCGTCTGCGGTGCGGCCAACAACCAGCTCGCCCACCCGGGCGTGGAGAAGGACCTCGCCGACCGCGGGATCCTCTACGCGCCGGACTACGTGGTGAACGCCGGCGGGGTCATCCAGGTCGCCGACGAGCTGCACGGCTTCGACTTCGACCGGTGCAAGGCGAAGGCCGCGCAGATCTTCGACACAACGCTCGCGATCTTCGCACGTGCGAAGGCGGACGGCATTCCGCCGGCCGCGGCGGCCGACCGCATCGCCGAGCAGCGGATGCACGAGGCGGCCCAGTCACGCGGCTGGTGACGTCCGGGCAGAGCTCCGCGACGCCCCGTCCGAGGGTTTCGGCGGTACCGGCCGGTGGAAAGTTGGAGAGAACTCTCACTCTTCCCGGCGGGTCGCCCGCCGATAAGTGGTTAAAATCGCCACTGACCAGCGAGGACGGGGCGTTCGAAAGGTGCTGCGCATACGCGCGTGGTACGGGCGACGTACCGTAGGGGCGCGGGCTCAGGTACCGTGGGAGCCCTACGACGGGCTCTCCATGGAGAGGCCGTCCTGGATCATGAACGCGTGTCAACCTGGGGCCGTCGAGCCCCGTCGTTGAGGGGGTCGAGCCATGGGGCGCGGCCGGGCCAAGGCCAAGCAAGCGAAGGTCGCCCGCCAGCTGAAGTACAACAGCGGCGGGACGGATCTCTCACGCCTGGCCGAAGAGCTGGGCGCATCGCCATCGAACATTCCGCCGAACGGTCAACCGTTCGAGGATGATGACGATGAGCAAGACGACGACCCGTACGCACGGTACGCCGAGCTGTACGGGGACGATGACGAGGATGACGGCGAGGACTCCTCGCAACACCGTCGCGGCGCTTGACCTTGTACTGAGCACTCACCCGGTCGGTGGCTTCGGTCACCGACCGGGTCTTGTGCTGCCCACTCGGTCCGGCAGGCCTCCCGGCCCGCAGGACCGGTGGGCTCAGCTCGCGTAGTCGCCGACGAGTTCGGCTCCTGCGGCGTGCTCGCCGCGCTCGGTGATCTCGCCGGCGACCCAGGCCTCGACGCCGCGGTCGGCCAGTGTGGTCAGGGCCACGTCCGCCGACTCCGCGGGCACGATCGCCATCATGCCCACGCCCATGTTCAGGGTCTTCTCCAGCTCCAGGCGCTCGACCGAGCCGGTCCTGCCGACCAGGTCGAAGATCGGAGCCGGGGTCCAGGTGGAGCGCTCCACCCGCGCGTGCAGCCCGTCCGGGATCACTCGGGCCAGGTTGGCCGCGAGGCCGCCGCCGGTGATGTGCGAGAAGGCGTGGACGTCCGTGGTGCGGGTGAGCGCCAGACAGTCCAGGGAGTAGATCTTGGTGGGCTCCAGGAGCTCCTCGCCGAGCGTGCGGCCGAGGTCGTCGACGCGCGCGTCCAGCGAGAGGCCGGCCTGGTTCAGCAGGACGTGCCGGACCAGGGAGTACCCGTTCGAGTGAAGCCCGGAGGCCGCCATGGCGATCACGGCGTCACCCGTGCGGATACGATCCGGGCCGAGCAGGCGGTCGGCCTCCACGACGCCGGTGCCGGCGCCGGCGACGTCGAAGTCGTCCTCGCCCAGCAGGCCCGGGTGCTCGGCCGTCTCGCCGCCGACCAGGGCGCAGCCCGCGAGCACACAGCCCTCGGCGATGCCCTTGACGATGGCGGCGACCCGCTCGGGGTGGACCTTGCCGACGCAGATGTAGTCGGTCATGAACAGCGGTTCGGCGCCGCACACCACGATGTCGTCCATGACCATGGCGACCAGGTCGTGGCCGATCGTGTCGTACACGCCGAGCCGGCGGGCGATGTCGACCTTCGTGCCGACGCCGTCCGTGGCGGAGGCGAGGAGCGGGCGCTCGTAACGCTTGAGGGCGGAGGCGTCGAAGAGGCCGGCGAAACCGCCGAGGCCGCCGAGGACCTCGGGGCGCTGCGTCTTCTTCACCCACTCCTTCATCAGCTCGACGGCGCGGTCGCCCGCTTCGATGTCGACGCCCGCGGCTGCGTAGCTGGCACCAGTTGTCTCAGACATGGGTGGTGAGAACCTTCGTGTCGTACGGCAGGTGTGACGGGCCGTCTACGGGCGACGGATCGCGTCGGCGGCGGCCGTGGCGGCCGGACCGGCGGCCAGCTCCGTCTCCAGGAGCTGCTTGCCGAGCAGCTCGGGGTCGGGGAGGTCCATCGGGTACTCGCCGTCGAAGCAGGCGCGGCAGAGGTTCGGCTTGGCGATGGTGGTCGCCTCGATCATGCCGTCGATGGAGATGTAGGCGAGGGAGTCGGCGCCCAGGGAGGTGCCGATCTCGTCGATGGTCATGCCGTTGGCGATGAGCTCCGCGCGCGTGGCGAAGTCGATGCCGAAGAAGCAGGGCCACTTCACGGGCGGCGAGGAGATCCGGATGTGGACCTCGGCCGCGCCCGCCTCGCGGAGCATGCGGACCAGGGCGCGCTGGGTGTTGCCGCGCACGATCGAGTCGTCGACGACGACCAGACGCTTGCCCTTGATGACTTCCTTCAAGGGGTTCAGCTTCAGGCGGATGCCGAGCTGGCGGATGGTCTGCGAGGGCTGGATGAACGTCCGGCCGACGTACGCGTTCTTCACGAGACCCGCGCCGAAGGGGATGCCGGAGGCCTCCGCGTAACCGATGGCGGCCGGGGTGCCGGATTCCGGGGTCGCTATGACCAGATCGGCCTCGGCCGGCGCTTCCTTGGCGAGTTTGCGACCCATCTCCACGCGCGAGAGGTACACGTTCCGGCCGGCGATGTCGGTGTCCGGGCGGGCCAGGTACACGTACTCGAAGACACAGCCCTTGGGCTTCGCTTCCGCGAATCGGGAGCTGCGCAGACCGTTCTCGTCGATGGCGATGAACTCGCCGGGCTCGATCTCACGGACGTACGCGGCGCCGCAGATGTCCAGGGCGGCGGACTCGGAGGCGACCACCCAGCCGCGCTCCAGCCGGCCGAGGACCAGCGGACGGATGCCCTGCGGATCGCGGGCGGCGTAGAGGGTGTGCTCGTCCATGAAGACGAGCGAGAAGGCGCCCTTCACCTGCGGGAGGATCTGGTGGGCGGCTTCCTCGATGGTCAGCGGCTTGCCGTCCTCGTCGACCTGGGCCGCGAGCAGCGCGGTGAGCAGGTCGGTGTCGTTGGTCGCCGCGACGCGCGGGGTACGGCCCTCCTGCTTGGGCAGGTCGGCGACCATGTCGGCGAGCTGCGCCGTGTTGACCAGGTTGCCGTTGTGGCCGAGCGCGATCGAGCCGTGCGCGGTGGCGCGGAACGTCGGCTGGGCGTTCTCCCACACGGAGGCTCCGGTGGTCGAGTAGCGGGCGTGTCCGACCGCGATATGACCCTGGAGCGAACCGAGCGAGGTCTCGTCGAAGACCTGGGACACGAGGCCCATGTCCTTGAAGACGAGGATCTGGGAGCCGTTGCTGACCGCGATTCCCGCGGATTCCTGACCCCGATGCTGGAGGGCGTAGAGCCCGAAGTAAGTGAGCTTGGCGACCTCTTCACCGGGAGCCCAGACTCCGAAGACGCCGCAAGCGTCCTGGGGGCCTTTCTCGCCGGGGAGCAGATCATGACTGAGTCGACCGTCACCACGTGGCACGCATCCGAGTGTAGGCGAGATCGACCACTGGTCCGAATTGGGGATACCCGCGGGTAACTGGATCACTCCAGTGTCGCCCCGGCCATGATCCCGTTGTTTTCGCAGGTCAGCGTATGAATCTGATGATCCACCGGAAGGTCGGACGCACCATGGGGGCGGCCGGGCAAGGGGCCGTCCCCCATGGGTGAGTGAGGTGTCGCACACCAATGGGACCGGTGGCGCGGACCGGTCTCACTTCCTGGTCAGCCTGACCAGGTCGCCGTCGGCCGTGCCGAGCGTCAGCGTGTCGCCCTTGACCTCGGTGGTGAGGGCGCCGTCGGCGAGGGTGCCGGCCAGCGTGCGCTCGAAGGCCATGGGTTTGCCCTGGCAGGCCATCCTGGTCGCCCTGGCGTCGCTGAAGCGGACGCTGCCGCCCTCGACGACGGCCGTGGCGGTGAAGGTGTTGCAGCCGTAGCTGCCCGCCGCCTTGCCGTCGTCGATCCTGAGGTGCGCGCCGTCCGGCGCCCGGTGCGTGGCGCCGTCCACGGTGACGCTGTCGACCTTCCAGCGCACGCCGGTGACCGGCTGCTCGGCGCTCACCGCACCGCTGCCGGGCCGCTCGCCGTCCGCCTTCTCCTCGCCGCAGGCCGCGGCGAGCGGGGCCAGCAGGAGGACGACCGCCAGGGCCGGCGCCGACCTCGCGCGCCGCGTGTACGTGCGGGTGGGGCTGTGCCTGTGCCTGTCCATGCCGGTTCGACGGGGCGGGTGGGGTGGACGGTTCCACCGGGGGGGCCGGATCAGGACAGGAGCGGCAGCAGGGCGGCCAGGTCCGCCCGCTCGCCGCTCGCGGCGACCTTCGCCTCCTCGACGGCGTCCTGCCAGGTCACCCGGCCGGTCGCCAGCCGGATCCAGGTCAGCGGGTCGGTCTCGACGACGTTGGGCGGGGTGCCCCGGGTGTGCCGGGGGCCCTCGACGCACTGGACGACGGCGTACGGCGGGATCCGCACCTCGGTCGCGCCCCCGGGGGCCCTGGCGGCGAGGGCGTCGGCCAGGAGCCGGGTGGCGGCGGCGAGGGCCTGCCGGTCGTACGGGACGTCCAGGCCGGGCACGGCGTCGTTGAGGTCGTCGGTGTGGACGACGAGTTCGACGGTGCGGGTGACGAGGTAGTCGGCGAGGGTCATGGCGCCGGTGCGGGCGGCGAGCAGCCGGTCGCCCTGAGCGGCGGCGAGGGCCGCGGCCAGGCGCTCCTCGGTGCGGGCGTACAGGACGTCCAGGTCGGGGTGGGCCGCGGCCAGGTCCAGGGTGCCGTCGGAGATGTCGGCGGCCCGGGCGGCGGTGGCGAACGGCCACTGCAGGAGCGTGAGCTCCGCCCTCGCGGGCTCGTCCCGGTCCAGGTTGCGGCTGACGGTCTCCACCGCCATCGTCACGTGCGCGGCCAGATCCCGCACGGTCCAGCCCGCCAGCCGCGTGGGCAGGGCGAGCTGCTCGGGAGTGAGCGTGCCCACGGCCCGCCGCACGTGGCCGAACTGCGCGGCGACGGCGGCACGGATCTTGACGGGGTCGTAGGCACGCACACGCTTCTTGGCCGGAGGCATGGCGCTGAGCCTAGGGCCTGCCCGACACGGAAGGAGGCGCCGGGGACCCGGTGGGGGCGCGGGGGCCCGGGGGATGCCGGGGGCGCGGGGGATGCCGGGGCGCGGGAGTGCCGGGGGTGCGGGAGTGCCGGGGGTGCGGGAGTGCCGGGGGTGCGGGAGTGCCGGGGGTACGGGAGTGCCGGGGGTACGGGAGTGCCGGGGGTACGGGAGTGCCGGGGGTGCGGGAGTGCCGGGGGCGCCCGGGGGCCTGAGGGCCCGGAAGCCTGGAGACCTGAGGGCCCGGAAGCCCGGGGACCCGGAGACCCGAAGACCCGGAAGCCCGGGGACCCGGAGACCCGGAAACCCGAAGACCCGGAAGCCCGGGGACTCGGAGGCCGGGGAACTCGGAGGCCGGGGGCCAGGGACTCGGGGGGCCAGGGACTCGGGGGGCCAGGGACTCGGGGGGCCAGGGGAGGGTCGGGGCAGCGGCGGAGCGGGCAGGCGGGGCAGGCGGGGCACCGGTACTCCGCGAGGCCGGGACCGCGGCGGTGTGATGCGCGCGGCGAAGGCCCCGCCCGTGGGAACGGACGAGGCCTTCGACGCCGTGCCGGCACCGCGCGGACGCGGGTGCTGCCGGTGGTTACGCGAGCAGCGCCGGGATGGTGTCCTCGTGAGCCTTGCGCAGCTCCTCCAGCGACAGCTCGAACTCGCCCTGGAGCTCGACCGTGTCGCCGTCGACGACGCCGACGCGGGTGACGGGCAGGCCGCGCGCCCCGCACATGTCGTTGAAGCGGAGCTCCTCGGAGCGCGGGACGGCGACGACGGCGCGGCCGGCCGACTCCGAGAAGAGGAAGGTGAAGGCGTCGAGGCCGTCCGGCACGATCAGCCGCGCGCCCTTGCCGCCGAGCAGCGCCGACTCGACGACCGACTGGATCAGCCCGCCGTCGGACAGGTCGTGCGCCGAGTCGATCATGCCGTCGCGGGAGGCGGAGATCAGGATCTCGGCGAGCAGCCGCTCCCGCTCCAGGTCGACCTTCGGGGGCAGCCCGCCCAGGTGGTCGTGGACGACCTGGGACCAGGCCGAGCCGCCGAACTCCTCACGCGTGTCGCCGAGGAGGTAGAGCAGCTGGCCCTCCTCCTGGAAGGCGACCGGCGTACGGCGGGCGACGTCGTCGATGACGCCCAGCACCGCGACCACCGGGGTCGGGTGGATGGCCGCCTCGCCGGTCTGGTTGTAGAGCGAGACGTTGCCGCCGGTCACCGGGGTGCCCAGCTGCTGGCAGGCGTCGGCCAGGCCGCGGATGGCCTCCGCGAACTGCCACATCACCGCCGGGTCCTCGGGCGAGCCGAAGTTCAGGCAGTCGGAGACGGCGAGCGGCTTGGCGCCGGTCGTCGCCACGTTCCGGTAGGCCTCGCAGAGCGCCAGCTGCGCGCCCGCGTACGGGTCGAGCTTGGCGTACCGGCCGTTGCCGTCGGTGGCGATGGCGACGCCGAGGCCGGTCTCCTCGTCGATCCGGATCATCCCGGAGTCCTCGGGCTGCGCGAGGACGGTGTTGCCCTGCACGAAGTGGTCGTACTGCGAGGTGATCCACTTCTTGGACGCCTGGTTGGGCGAGGCGACCAGCTTGAGCACCTGCTCCTTGAGCTCGGCGCCCGTGGTGGGCCGGGGCAGCTTGTTCGCGTCGTCCGCCTGGAGAGCGTCCTGCCACTCCGGGCGGGCGTACGGGCGCTCGTAGACGGGGCCGTCGTGGGCCACGGTCCGCGGGTCGACGTCGACGATCTTGCCGCCGTGCCAGAAGATCTCCAGCCGGTCGCCGTCGGTCACCTCGCCGATGACGGTGGCGATGACGTCCCACTTGTCGCAGATCTCGAGGAAGCGGTCGACCTTGCCCGGTTCGACGACCGCGCACATGCGCTCCTGCGACTCGCTCATGAGGATTTCCTCGGGCGAGAGGGTCGAGTCACGCAGGGGGACGTCGTCCAGCGTCACGCGCATGCCGCCGGAGCCGTTCGACGCCAGCTCGCTCGTCGCGCAGGACAGGCCGGCCGCGCCGAGGTCCTGGATGCCGACGACCAGCTTCTCCTTGAAGGCCTCCAGGGTGCACTCGATGAGGAGCTTCTCCTGGAAGGGGTCGCCGACCTGCACGGCGGGGCGCTTGGACGGCTTGGCGTCGTCGAAGGTCTCGGAGGCGAGGATCGACGCGCCGCCGATGCCGTCGCCGCCCGTGCGGGCCCCGTACAGGATGACCTTGTTGCCCGCGCCGGACGCCTTGGCGAGGTGGATGTCCTCGTGCCGCATGACGCCGATGGCACCCGCGTTGACCAGCGGGTTTCCCTGGTAGCAGGCGTCGAAGACGACCTCGCCGCCGATGTTCGGCAGGCCCAGGCAGTTGCCGTAGCCGCCGATGCCGGCGACGACGCCCGGC
Organism: Streptomyces sp. NPDC037083; assembly: GCF_055606485.1. Lineage (NCBI taxonomy): Bacteria > Bacillati > Actinomycetota > Actinomycetes > Kitasatosporales > Streptomycetaceae > Streptomyces > Streptomyces sp. NPDC037083. The sequence goes on from NZ_JBVJSQ010000012.1 coordinate 55,884, forward strand.
AGGACGCGCTTGGTGTCGGGGTGGTCCGCCGCGCCGAAGCGCAGGGGGTCGACCACGGCGACCGGGCGCGCGCCCATGGCGATGATGTCCCGCACGATGCCGCCGACGCCCGTGGCCGCGCCCTGGTAGGGCTCCACGTAGGACGGGTGGTTGTGCGACTCGACCTTGAAGGTGACCGCGTAGCCCTGGCCGACGTCGACGACGCCCGCGTTCTCGCCGATGCCCACGAGCAGCGCGTCCGACTGGGGCGCCTTCTCGCCGAACTGGCGGAGGTGGACCTTGGAGGACTTGTACGAGCAGTGCTCGGACCACATGACGGAGTACATGGCGAGCTCGGCGCCGGTCGGGCGGCGGCCGAGGATCTCCACGACCCGCTCGTACTCGTCCTTCTTCAGGCCGAGTTCGGCCCAGGGCAGCTCGACGTCGGGGGTCTCGGTCGCGTGCTCGACCGTGTCCAGAGGCGTCCGGCTCATGCGTTGACCAGCTTCTTGAGGATCGAGGTGAAGAAGGGGAGACCGTCGGTGCGGCCGGACCCGATGAGGGGTTCGACGGCGTGCTCCGGGTGCGGCATGAGGCCTACGACGTTGCCGGCCTCGTTGGTGATGCCGGCGATGTCACGGAGGCTGCCGTTGGGGTTGACGTCCAGGTAGCGGAAGGCGACCCGTCCCTCGGCCTCGAGCTGGTCGAGGGTGTACTCGTCGGCGACGTACCGGCCGTCCATGTTCTTCAGCGGGATGTGGATCTCCTGGCCGGCCGAGTAGTCGGTCGTCCAGGCGGTGTCCGCGTTCTCCACCCGCAGCTTCTGGTCGCGGCAGATGAAGTGGAGGTGGTCGTTGCCGAGCATCGCGCCCGGCAGGAGGTGGGCCTCGGTGAGGATCTGGAAGCCGTTGCAGATGCCGAGGACCGGGAGGCCGGCCTTCGCCTGCTCGATGAGGGGCTCCATCACCGGCGAGAAGCGGGCGATGGCGCCGGCCCGGAGATAGTCGCCGTAGGAGAAACCACCGCACAGCACCACGGCGTCGACCTGGTGGAGGTTCTTGTCCTTGTGCCAGAGGGCGACGGGTTCGGCGCCCGCGAGGCGGATCGCCCGCTGGGTGTCCCGGTCGTCCAGGCTGCCCGGGAAAGTGACGACGCCAATACGAGCGGTCACTTCGCGGCTCCCGCGACTGCCTCTTCCGACTCGACCTTGACGGTGAAGTCCTCGATCACGGTGTTGGCGAGGAAGGATTCCGCAAGATCGTGGATGCGGGCGAGGACGGCCTCGTCGACCGGACCGTCAACTTCCAGTTCGAATCGCTTTCCCTGACGGACGTCGGAGATGCCTTCGAAACCCAGCCGCGGCAGTGCGCGCTGCACCGCCTGGCCCTGGGGGTCGAGGATCTCCGGCTTGAGCATGACGTCGACTACGACGCGTGCCACTGGCACTCCCGGTGGTGTGGTGCTGAGCAGGTTCCTGCAGGTGTCTCCAACAGGTGTCTTCAGACTACCCGTACAAAATTTCTACGCGGGTAGAGTTGTAGGAATCTACGTGAGCGCCATCACGATCAGGTATCGGACCAGTGCCTTCGCGAAAATTTCAGGGAAAGATCCGGGGTGCACCCGCGTTCCCTATTGCCCTGGGACACGCGGACAGATTTAGTCGGGCTTCACATTGCAATGGCGGGCACTGTACAAATGAATTGGCAATAGCCGATACTTTGCCCCATAACAGGCGGACAGTCGACATCTCCGTGACGTCTTGGCACGTCATCGCAGAGCTGTCGCACGAAGGGACCGATATTCGTGGCGCAGAAGGTCGTGGTCACTCTCTTTGACGACATCGACGGCTCGGAAGCGGCGGAAACGATCGCCTTCGGGCTGGACGGCAAGTCGTACGAGATCGACCTGAATGAAGCCAATGCCAAGAAACTGCGTAAGGCGCTCGCGCCCTACGTGGACGCCGGCCGCAAGCGGTCGAGGTCCGGCAAGGCGTACAAGCAGACGGAGGTCGCACCCGACCCGGCGGCGGTCCGCGCGTGGGCCCAGGCCAACAAGATGGAGGTGCCGGCCCGCGGCCGCATCCCCAAGAAGGTCTACGAGGCGTTCGCCGAAGCCCAGTGAGCAGCGTTGCGTGAACCGCGCCCGTCGGCCCGTTCCGGGCCGGCCCGTGGGCCGACGGCCGGTCACGCGCCCCTCGAACGAGTCGACTTGCGCTGCACCCCTCCCGGTCGGCTAGAGTCTGGAGCACGCCGAGGGGCACGGCCGAAAGGCCCAGCTCACGGAGTACACGCGGGTGTAGTTCAGTAGTAGAACATCCCCCTTCCAGGGGGAAGGCGCAGTGTGCAATTCCTGTCACCCGCTCTGCACCGCCGATCTGACCAGTCCTCTGGATCAGGTAGGCTGGTGCTCGCGCCGATCGGTGAGAGCCGGTCGGAGGCAATGCGGACGTAGCTCAGTTGGTAGAGCGCAACCTTGCCAAGGTTGAGGTCGCGAGTTCGAGCCTCGTCGTCCGCTCGGGAATCAGACCCCGGTCCACTGGACCGGGGTCTTTTCGTGCGCCCGCACAGCGGTGGGGGCCGCACGGCATCGTCTGACATTTGTCACACGCACACGTGACACCTCGCACTGCCGACGGCCTCCGTCCCCGGGGAGCCTGGAGGCATGGACACGAAAGAACACGTGATCGAGGTCACCGACCTCCGGCGTGTGTACGGGGGCGGGTTCGAAGCGGTCCGTGGAATCTCCTTCCACGTCGGCCGCGGTGAGATCTTCGCGCTGCTCGGCACCAACGGCGCCGGAAAGACCTCGACCGTCGAGCTGCTGGAAGGGCTCGCGCGGCCCGACGGCGGACGGGTCGCGGTGCTCGGCCACGACCCGTACACCGAGCGGGCCGCCGTACGGCCGCGCACCGGCGTGATGCTCCAGGAGGGCGGCTTCCCCTCCGAGCTGACCGTCGCCGAGACCGCGCAGATGTGGGCCGGCTGCGTCAGCGGGGCCCGTCCGGTCGGGGAGGCGCTGGCGCTCGTCGGGCTCACCGGGCGGACCGGCGTCCGGGTCAAGCAGCTGTCCGGCGGCGAGCGGCGACGCCTCGACCTGGCGCTCGCGGTGCTCGGCGACCCCGAGGTGCTGTTCCTGGACGAGCCGTCGACCGGCCTGGACGCCGAGGGCCGGCGGGACACCTGGGACCTGGTGCGCGCCCTGCGCGACGCGGGCACCACGGTGCTGCTGACCACCCACTACCTGGAGGAGGCCGAGAACCTCGCCGACCGGCTGGCCATCCTGCACCAGGGCCGCATCGCCGCCACCGGGACGCCCGCCCAGGTCACGGCCGCCCAGCCGTCCCGGATCGCCTTCGAACTGCCCGAGGGGTACTTCGTGGGCGACCTGCCGCCGCTGGGAGAGCTCGGCGTGTGCGGCCACGAGGTCGACGGCCGTGTCGTACGGCTGCGCACGCGGGAGTTGCAGCGGGCGGCGACCGTACTGCTGGTGTGGGCCGAGCGGGCCGGGGTCGAGCTGCGCGGACTCGACGTGCGGTCGGCCTCGTTGGAGGAGGCGTTCCTGGGGATCGCCCGGGCGGCGTCGGACAGCGACAGGACCGAGGGGGTCGCGGCATGAGCGGGGCGACGGCGAAGGACACGGCCGGCCGTACGGCCACCGGGACGGTCACGACTCCGGTGAGCCGGATGGCCGCGCTCGCCCGGGCGGAACTGACGCTGCTCGGCCGCAGCAGGAGCTCGCTCCTCACGGCCGTGTTCGTACCGCTGGTGCTGCCGGTCAGCCTGGGCCTGGTGGTCGACGACATGGGCGTGGAGGACGTCGGCCTCAGCGTCGGCCTGGTGCTGATGCCCGCCGGGATCGGCTTCTCCCTGCTGTTCGGGGTGTACTCGGCGCTGTCGGCCATCTACACCGCCCGGCGCGAGGAGTTGGTGCTCAAACGGCTGCGCACCGGCGAGCTGCGGGACGGCGAGATCCTCGGCGGTGCGGCGCTGCCCGTCCTCGCCACGGGGCTGGCGCAGTCACTCGTGCTGATCGTCGGCTCCACCGTCCTGCTCGACGTACCGGCCCCGAAGGCGCCTCATCTCGCCGTGCTGGGACTGCTGTCGGGCCTCGTGATGTGCGCGGCGTTCGCGGCGGTCACGGCGTCGGCGACCCGGACCGTGGAGAGCGCGCAGGTCACCACGATGCCGCTGGTGCTCGTGTCGATGGTCGGCTCCGGAGTGACCGTCCCCCTGGAAATGCTGCCCGACCGGCTCGCCTCCGTCTGCGAACTGCTGCCCCTGTCCCCGGTGATCACCCTGGTACGCGGCGGCTGGACCGGGAGCCTGTCGGCGTACGAGGCCCTGGGCGCCGTGGCGACCGCACTGGCCTGGACCGTGCTCGCGGTGTTTGCTGTACGGCGGTGGTTCCGGTGGGAGCCGAGGCGCTGACATACACGGAGCGCCGGGGGTACGGGGAAACGGGGGGCGTGCGGATGCGCAGGCCGTGGGGCTGGTGGCGGCGGAAGAGCACGCCCGCGAAGGTCGAGACGTACACACGGTGGTCGTTCCACTTCTTCGCCGTGGCCGAGTTCATGGCGGTGGGCCTGCCGTTCACCGGCGGGCACGGGGCCGGGCTCGGGCCGTTGCTGCCGGTGCTGGCGCTCGCGCACTGCACGCTCGGTGCGGTGACGGCGTCACGGGCGCTGGACTGGACCCGCGGGCGCCGGCCGCAGCCGGTCCGGCTGCTGTGGAGCCTGGCCGCGGTCACCGCGGCCGTGGCCGTCGTCGCGGTCTGGATCGCGGAGCGCGGCCCGGACCACGAGGACGTCGCCGCCGCCGCGGGCGGGGTCTTCGGAACCGTCCTCGTCTTCGGGGCCGGCTTCACCGCGCTCGGCGTGCGCAGGCGGAGACGGGTGTTCGCCGTCGTCGTCGGCTTCGCCCTGGGCGCCGGAGTCGTCGCGTTCCCGATCGGGCTGCCCGGCGCGGCCGCTCTGGTGACGATGGCGGCGGTGTTCCTCGGAGCCGGCTTCCTCGCCTTCACCTCCGTCTTCTCCGTGTGGCTGCTCGACGCCGTCTACCGGCTCGACGAGGCCCGTGACACCCGGGCCCGCCTCGCCGTCGCCGAGGAGCGGCTGCGGTTCGGACGGGATCTGCACGACGTGATGGGCCGGAATCTGGCGGTGATCGCCCTGAAGAGCGAGCTGGCCGTGCAGCTGGCACGGCGCGGGCGGCCCGACGCCGTGGAGCAGATGATCGAGGTGCAGCGCATAGCGCAGGAGTCGCAGCGCGAGGTGCGCGATGTCGTACGCGGCTACCGGGAGGCCGACCTGGGCGTCGAACTCGCGGGTGCACAGGGGGTGTTGAAGGCGGCCGGGATCGCGTGCGAGGTGAGTGCGGAGACCGGCGGGCTGCCCCCTGAGGTGCAGTCCGCGCTCGCCTGGGTGGTACGCGAGACCACCACCAACGTGCTGCGGCACGGAGACGCCGGCCGGTGCGCGGTGGCGCTGCGGCGGTCGGAGGGGAGTGTGGTGCTGACGGTGGAGAACGACGGCGCGACGCCCACCGCCGAAGGCGGCGGGTCGGGGCTCGCCGGGCTGCGGGAACGGTTGCGGGCGGTCGAGGGGACACTGAGCGCCGGACTCGTCGACGCGGGCATGTTCCGGGTGGTCGCCGAGGTACCGCTGAGCGATAAGGACGCTGTGAGAGAGGTCACTTCATGACGGTGCGGGTGTTGCTCGCCGACGACGAGCACCTCATCCGGGGTGCGCTGGCCGCGCTGCTCTCCCTGGAGGACGACCTGCTGATCGTCGCCGAGGCGGCCACCGGACCGGAGGCGCTGGCGATGGCCCGGGCTCATGAGCCCGACGTGGCAGTCCTGGATCTTCAGATGCCGGGCGCCGACGGTGTGAAGGTCGCCACATCCCTGCGGGCCGAACTGCCCGGCTGCCAGACACTGATCGTCACCAGCCACGGGCGGCCCGGGCACCTCAAGCGGGCGCTTGCGGCAGGTGTGCGCGGGTTCGTCCCGAAGACAGTGAGCGCGCAGCGGCTCGCGGAGATCATCCGCACCGTGCACGCCGGGAACCGTTACGTCGACCCGGAGTTGGCGGCCGACGCGATCGCGGCCGGGGACTCGCCGCTCACCTCGCGCGAGGCGGAGGTCCTCGAACTCGCCGCCGACGGGGCGCCCGTCGCGGAGATCGCCGAGCGGGCCGCGCTGTCGCAGGGGACCGTGCGGAACTACCTGTCCTCGGCCGTCTCCAAGCTCGGGGCGGAGAACCGGCATGCGGCGGTGCGGCTCGCCCGGGAGCGCGGTTGGGTATAGTTGGCCTCGCGCCACGGCGCAGTGCGGACGTAGCTCAGTTGGTAGAGCGCAACCTTGCCAAGGTTGAGGTCGCGAGTTCGAGCCTCGTCGTCCGCTCCATCGCAAAGGCCCCGGTCATCGACCGGGGCCTTTCGCGTCGGCGCTCACGCCCAGGCGGTGCCCGTCAGACGCTCGTAGGCCTCCACGTACTTCGCGCGCGTCGCGTCCACGATGTGCTGGGGCAGCGGCGGCGGGGGCTGCTCGCTCGCACGGTCCCAGCCGGACTCGGCCGAGGTCAGCCAGTCGCGCACGAACTGCTTGTCGTACGAGGGCTGCGCCCGGCCCGGCTGCCACTGGTCGGCCGGCCAGAAACGGGACGAGTCCGGGGTGAGGACCTCGTCGGCGACGACCAGGGTCTCGCCCTCGAAGCCGAACTCGAACTTGGTGTCGGCGAGGATGACGCCCCGGTCGCGGGCGATGTCGCGGGCACGGCTGTACACGGCCAGGGTCGCCTGGCGGAGCTGGGCCGCGGTGTCGGCGCCGACCTGGCGGGCGACCTCCTCGTAGGAGACGTTCTCGTCGTGTTCGCCGACGGCCGCCTTGGTGGCGGGGGTGAAGATCGGCGCGGGCAGCTCGCTGCCGTCGACCAGGCCCTCGGGGAGGGCGAGGCCGCACACGGTGCGGGACTCCTTGTACTCGGCGAGGCCCGAGCCCGTGAGGTAGCCGCGGGCCACGCACTCGACGGGGACCATCTGCAGCGACTTGCAGATCAGCGTGCGGCCGGCCCAGTCGGCGGGGGCCCCGGCCGGCAGCTTCGTGCTCAGCACGTGGTTCGGGATCAGGTCGGCGAGCTGGTCGAACCACCACAGGGAGAGCTGGGTGAGGACGCGGCCCTTGTCGGGGATCTCGGTCGGCAGCACCCAGTCGAAGGCGGAGGTACGGTCGCTGGCGACCATCACGAGGTCGCCCGCCTCGTTCTGGTACAGCTCGCGCACCTTGCCGGTGTGCAGATGCACCAGGCCCGGCACCTGAAGCGGCTCGGGCTTTTCTACGAATCCGGACACGGTTCCTCCCCGTGGTTCTGTCCTAGAGGCTTGATTGTCCCTTACATCAGGATTGATCTAGGACAGCGGGTGGGACGGAGACGGAAACCGGGGGGCACGGACACCGGGTGGGGCGGGGACGGAGAACGGACGCGGCGGGGTGGACGGGCGTCAGGCGCGCTTGCAGATGCGGTCCAGGAGGTTCGCCGTGGCGCGTTGGATGCGGGGGTCCACATGGCCCGGGCGGTCCAGGGCCGGGGACCAGGCGAACGTGCCGGAGGCGAAGACCAGGGCGCCCGAGGGGGCGCGGTAGAGGGACGTCTCCTGGTGCCGCTGGACGCCCTCGCCGTCGCGGTAGGGGGAGTGGGCGAGGAGGATGCGGTCCTCGTGCGGCGGGAGAGGAGTGCGCGGGAAGTAGCGGTCGGCCTCGCCGGCGACCAGGTCCTCGATGCCGTCGCCCTCGCTCGCGCCGGTCGCCTCCCACAGCCAGTGGCCGGCGTTGCGGACGATCAGCGGGTGCGGCTCCGGCACCCGGCCCGCGTACTGGATGCCGACCAGTTGCTGCTCGGCCCGGTCGATCTCCCGCCACAGGACGGGCCTGCCCGGCCCCTTGCGCTTGCGGCAGGTGAGCAGGCGGCTGGGGACGCCCGACGGCGACGGCCCCAACTCCACCTGCCAGTACAGAGAGTTGGCGGACAGGAACACCAGCGAGGTGCCGCTGTCACGGGCGAGTTCCACGGTCCGGCGCATGTTCGTCGACCAGTACTCGTCGTGGCCCGGGAAGACCAGGCCCCGGTAACGGGTGGGGTCGACGTGACCGGCGTGCAGATCGCGGGCGTCGGCGTAGGCGAGGTCGTAGCCGTAGCGCTCGGCCCAGCGGATGAAGTCGTAGGCGTGGCCGACGTGGAGGGGTAAGCCCGCGCCGGCGTACGGCCGGTCGAAGGAGACCGTGGTCGCCGCGTCGGCCTCGCCGAGGAGACGGCCCTTCTCGTCCCAGGCGTGGTAGAGGCTGGCGCCGGTGCGGCCGTCCTCGGGGTAGAGGTTGTAGGCCTGCCAGGTGATGTCGGGCAGGAGCAGGAGCAGGTCGGCGGGGCGCCGGTCGCTGACCGTGAAGGGGATGTGGGAGCGGTACCCGTTGACGGTCGTGAGGACGGCGACGTACGCGCCCGCGTTCCAGTACGAGGGGACCTGCAGGCGCCAGGAGAGCCACCAGTGGTGGCAGGAGACCGTGCGGTCGGCGGTCAGCGGCGGGGGCTGGACGATGCCGGAGAGGCGCGGGCTGGTGGTGATCTTCGCGGCGCCGTCGCCGTCGTAGTGGCCGATGCGGTAGATGTCGACGCTGAATTCCTGGGGCGGGTCGACGGTGACGTGGAAGTCGACGGCGTCCCCGGGAGCGACCGCGCCGGTGGAGATGAAGCCCTTGATCTGGCGGCGCACGTCGTCGGCGGAACGGGGGCCGCCCACCCCGGGCGCGGTGCGGGGACCGGGGACGCGGGGGGCGTCCTGCGCAGGTGCGGGGGCCGTCGGGTCGACGTACCAGGGGACCACCTGGCCGGTGTCGTCGAAGTACGTCTCACTGCCGCGCAGCCAGGGCACGGGGCCCTGTCCGAAGGGGTCGGTCACGGCGTGGGCCAGCGCTCCCGACTCCCATCGACGGATGTGCTCCGGTCCTGGTCCGGGTCCCATGGTGCTCCCCTCCCTCGTGCCCCCGTGATGGTTCGTACGGACGTGACCGCCGTGCGCGTCCGGTCTTCTGCCGACTGTCCTATGTCGCAAGCCCTTGCCATGGGCTCTATCGATCCCAGCACATCACATAACGCGCGCAGGCAGTCACTATTCGTTGCGAATTGGCCGAAAGTGGAATCCGGCACTCCATTCGGTGCGACGCGCGGCGCGGGGCTGCGGGGGGCGGCGGTGCGGGGGGTGGTGCTTGGGGGGGGTGGGGCGTGGAGCGGTCTCTTGGGATGGGTGGGGCGGGCGTGGGGGTGGCTTGGGTGGGTGGGGCGGGCGTGGGGGGTGGGGATGGCATCGGGTTCGGCTGGCAGGGGGCTGGCGTGGGGTGGTGGGGAGGGCATGGGGCTGGCGTGGGGTGGTGGGGAGGGCTGGGGGCTGGGGTGGGGTGGGGTGGGGTGGGGTGGTGAGGCTGGCTGGGGGCTGGGGTGGATGGTGGGGCTGGCGTCGTCGTGTGGGCTGGCTGGGGCCGCCCTGGGGCGTGTGCGCCGGCTTGGGACGGCGGAGCCGGTGCGGATGGGGTGGCCCCGGGGCCTGTGCGACCGGCGTGGGCCGGAGCCCGTGCGACTGATGCGGCTGATGCGGGCGGGGCCGGTGCGGCTGGTGCGGCTCGGGGCCGGTACGGGTCGGTGCGGCCCGGGGTCGGCGCGGCCGGTGCGCCCCGGGGTGGCCCAGGCGGGGGTGGCCCGGGGTGGCCCGGGGCGCACTCAGCCGAGCCGCACCGGCTTCTCCGGTCGTATCCCCAGCGACACGAGCCAGGTGCGCAGCGGGCCCGCGTCGCCGTCCTCCACGAGGCTGAGAACCCGCGGGGTCAGGTCGGCCACGCGCTCGCCGTCGACCAGGAGCGTGGGACCGTCGAGCCAGTCGAGGCCCGGCGTCGCGCCGACGGTGTCCATCGCGGCGCAGCAGACCATCGCCGTGACGTGGTCGGCGAGGAGCTCACGATCGGTACGTGGGGGCTGGAGCGGGAACAGGGGGAGCGCGGCGTCGTCCCAGAGGGCCGCGTCGGGCCCCTGCCCGGCCGCCGACGGCCCGGCGGAACCCTGCGGCACGACCGCCGCCTCCTCCTTGCCGACCTCGACACCGAGCCGAGCGGCAAGTGCGGCACTGCGGGGATTGGCGGGCGGAGGGTCGTCCTCGCCGTCGCCGAGGTCGAAGGGGAAGCCGAGGGCCCGGGCCAGGGGATCAGGGACGCCGTCGGGGTCGGGGGCGGGCAACGGGGCCGGGGCCGGGGAGTCGGGGGCGGCGCCCGGTTCGACGGGGGCGGTCGCGCCCCGTTCCACGGGGGTCGGGCGCGATGAGTCGGGGACGGCGTCGGCAGCGGGGGTCGGGGCCGGCGACTGGGCTGCGTCCGCCGGGTGGCCCGGGCCTGTCGGAGTGGGGCCGGCAGGCAGTCGGCCCGGTCCCGGCGCGTCAAGCGTCTCCCCTTCGGCCGCCGGGGCCGTCGTCGGATCGGGCGGGTCCGTCGGGTGGGCCGAGCCGGTCGGGCGGGCCGGGTTCCCCGGGGCGGGTGTGGCCGGTGGGGCGGCCGTCTGTCGGCGCGGGGGTGACGCCGGGGGCGTGGAGGCCGGGTGGGGGTCCGCCGCGGTGTGGGGGCCGTCCGTCAGGTGTTCCAGGACTCGGGCCAGGGTGGGGCCGCCGGGGTGGTGGACGGTCGTGGGGTCGGGGGCGCGGCGGACGCCGAGGGCGTCGAGGACCCGGTGGAGCCGGGCCGCGTCGGTGCGCCACTTGCGGTCGACGACCTCGTCCGGGTAGTCCTCCCAGGCCACCGGCGACCAGTCCGGGCCGGGGTCCGCGGGACCCCCGTGGAAGAGACGGGCGGCGAGCAGCGAGGCGGCCTCGTCGACGGTGCCGGGCTCTTCGAGCAGGTCGCAGGCGGGGCGCTCGCCGAGGCGGGAGGCGAAGCCCTCGGCCAGCCGGTCGCGCCGGGACAGCTCGGTGAGGGCGGCGACGACCCCCGCGTCCAGCCGGGAGGGCCAGCGGCCCATCCGCCAGGCGGGCAGCGCCACCCGGGTGAGCAGCCGGTCCCAACCCGCGTACGCGAGGCCCACCTGCTCCTGGGCGACGATGCGCAGCCCGTAATCCACAGACTGTGCACGCTCGGCGGCCGCGGCGGCCACCCCCCGCTCCATCTCGACGGCGTGTGCCTGGCAGCCGCGCAGCATCAGGCGCGCCACCCAGCCGATGCCCGAGCAGGCCGGCCGCAGGACGAGACGTCGGCCGCCGCGGTGGGCGCAGACGGCCACCGCCGCGTCCAGCCCGCGCACGAAGCGCCGGGCGGCCGCTATGTCGGGGTGCGCCGAGGGGCCTGTACCGGCGACGACCGGGGCGAGGACGGCGCGCAGCTCGCCGACGCGCATCCACCACAGGAACGGAGAGCCGATGACGAGGACGGGCGCCGCCGTCGCGCGGCGGTGGAGCGGTCCGTGGGAGCCGCCCGGGCCGGCTATCTCGTCACGGTCGCGGGGCGGGGGCGCGCCATGGGCGGGGTGGGTGCGGTCCTCCAGCCAGCTGTCGCAGTCCGGAGTGAGCGCTATCGCCGAGGGCGCGGGGACCTCGAGCCGGTCGGCCAGGTCGCGGACCAGACGGTACAGATCGGGTGCCGCCGTCTCGGCGATGGTCACCGTGGGACTGACGGCGGGCCGGGACCGGGCGACGACCAGGGCGATCACCCCGGCGGCGAGCAGGACGACGACCGCGACGACGGACACCACCGCACGTGCCGCGTCCCAGCCCGGGCCCACGAGGTGCCCGGTGGAACCGCCCGCGAGCAGGATCACGGCGGCCGCAGCGGGCAGCAGCGCGACGGCCAGCGCCCGGCTGCGGATGCGCAGCACGGCCAGTGCCCGGGCGCGCGCTGCGTGCGCGCCCACCTCCACACCCATACCGGTCACGACTGGACGTCACCCCCTCCCTGAAGTCCTGTTTCCCCCGGCTGTCTTCGCAGTGGTCACTCCCCCACTGTGGCACCGCCCACTGACATCGCAATGCCGGTGGGCCAAGTGCCGGAACGAGCGCCGGGACGCTTGCGCCGCACCCTAGTTGGCGGTCCGGCCCTCGTCAGCTGGATAGCTCAGGGTCACTCGATGGAATGGCTCTGGGGAAAGGTGTATGACGGTGGGCAACGATCAGGCCCCGGGTTCCCCGGATCCTCGGTGAGGGGTTCCAGAGTGGCCCGGGGCCTGTAAAACGCCTGATGAGACGCGGTTACGCGCCCGCTGCCGCCTTCGCGGCGATGTCCGTACGGTGCTGGGAGCCGTCCAGGCCGATGCGTGCGACCGCCTGGTAGGCGCGGGTGCGGGCCTCGGTGAGGTCGGCGCCGGTCGCGGTGACGGACAGCACGCGGCCGCCGGCGCTGACGACCGCGTCGCCGTCCCGCTTCGTGCCGGCGTGCAGGACGTACGCGTGCGGGGCGTCCTCGGCGGCCACCTCGGCGAGGCCGGTGATCGGGTCGCCGGTGCGCGGGGTGCCGGGGTAGTTGTGGGAGGCGATGACGACGGTGACGGCCGCGTCGTCGCTCCAGCGCAGCGCCGGCAGGTCGGCGAGGTCGCCGGTGGCGGCGGCCTTGAGGACGCCGGCCAGCGGAGTCCTCAGCCGGGCCAGGACGACCTGGGTCTCGGGATCGCCGAAGCGGGCGTTGAACTCGATGACCCGGACACCGCGGCTGGTCATCGCGAGGCCGGCGTAGAGCAGCCCGGAGAACGGGGTGCCGCGGCGGCGCATCTCGTCGACGGTCGGCTGGAGAACGGTCTGCAGGACCTCTTCCACCAGCTTCGGGTCGGCCCAGGGCAGCGGCGAGTAGGCGCCCATGCCGCCCGTGTTCGGGCCCTCGTCGCCGTCGAGGGCGCGCTTGAAGTCCTGGGCGGGCTGGAGCGGGACGACGCTCACGCCGTCGGTGATCGCGAAGAGGGAGACCTCCGGACCGTCGAGGAACTCCTCGATGACCACACGCTCACAGGCCGCCGCGTGCGCCGCGGCCGCCTCCAGGTCGTCGGTGACGACGACGCCCTTGCCGGCGGCCAGACCGTCGTCCTTGACGACGTACGGCGCGCCGAAGGCGTCGAGGGCCTCGGCGACCTCCTCCGGGGTGGTGCAGACGTAGGAGCGGGCGGTCGGCACGCCGGCCGCGGCCATCACGTCCTTCGCGAACGCCTTGGACCCCTCCAGCTGCGCGGCCTCCTTGGAGGGGCCGAACACCGGGATGCCCGCCTCGCGCACGGCGTCGGCGACCCCGGCGACCAGGGGCGCCTCCGGGCCGACGACGACCAGCTCGGCGCCGAGCTCCACGGCCAGCGCGGAGACGGCGGCGCCGTCCAGGGCGTCGACCTGGTGCAGCTCGGCGACCTCGGCGATGCCGGCGTTGCCGGGCGCGCAGTGCAGCGCGGTGACGGCGGGGTCGAGGGACAGTGAGCGGCACAGGGCGTGTTCGCGGGCGCCGCTGCCGATGACGAGGACGTTCACGGGGGTCAGCCTAACCGGCGCGGGCCGGCGTGATTTGTGCGGGCTTCCGAGGACCGGGCCCCGGGAACACTGTGCGTTCCTCCAAGGCGGCCGCGACGGAGGGGGCGACGAGGCCCGCTACTCGTTGGTGAACTCCTCCACCACCGTCGCTCCCAGCTCACGCACGATCAGTTCGTAGCCGGAGAGGGCGGACTCGTTGAGGTCGGGATCGTCGTCCTCGGGGATGTCGTCCTCGGGGGACACCGGTTCCGGGGCGGGCGGCCGGGACGGGGCGGGGGCGGAACCCGCGGGACCGGAGCCCGACGCCGACGTCGAGGGAGGTCTGTGCTGGGCCGGGGCGCCCGATACGGCGGCCCGCGCGGACGCCGAGGGCGAGGAGGAGGGGGAGGTGCCGGCGGAGGCCGAGGAGGCCGTCGCACCGTCGCCGCCGGAGCCACCGTAGCCACCGTGACCGCCATGGCCGCCGGAGCCGCCCGGGTTTCCGTATCCGCCCGCGCCGCCGGGTCCGCCGGGACTGCCGTAGCCGCCGGGAGCGCCGCCCCCGAAGCCACCGCCGCCGCCACCGAAGCCGCCGGACTGCTGGGGCGCCGAGCCGCCGGACGGGTCGACGACGGCGTCGATCTTCCACTGCACGCTGAACTGCTCGGCCAGCGCCTGCCGCAGCACCTCCTCGCTGCCGCTGCTCGCGAAGTTGTCGCGGGCGCCGGCGTTGACGAAGCCGAGCTGCAGGGTCGTGCCGTCGAAACCGGCGACGTGGGCGTTCTGACTGAGCAGGATCCACGTGAAGCGGCGACGGTTCTTGACGGCCTCGAGGATGTTCGGCCACAGCATGCGGGGGTCGAGGCCCCCGGCGGGGGGCGCGTACCCGGCCGGCGAGGCGGCGGGCGCGGGGGCGGCGGCCGGAGCCGGGGACGAGGTCGCAGGGCCCGCCGGTGCGGCGGGGGCTGGTGTCGCCGGGGGGCGTCCGCCGCCGCCCGCGGGCGCGGCCGTGGGCCAGCCGCCGGGTCGGCGACCGCTGCCCGCCGCGGTGGCGGTGGGCCAGGCGCCCGGGGCGGGCTGGGCGGGAGTCTCGTCCGCAGGCGGGGCGGGCTGGGCGGAAGCGGGCGCGGAAGCCGGGGTCGGCGTAGGCGTCGGCTCCGGCGTATGGGTGGGCGCGGGCATGTGCGCCGCAGGGGCCGCGGGCGTAGCGGCGGGGGGCTGGGCGGCCGGGGACGCCGGGGAAGGGCCGACGGCCTGGCCCGGCCCCTGGCCCCGCACCGCCGCGCGGGCGGCGGCAGCGCCGGCCCCCGGCGGGATAGACACGTCGCCCGCCATGGCGGCGCCGCCGTGCGCCTCGGGCCCGGGCACGTACCCCATCGCGGGCATCGCCGGCGTCGCGGGCGCTCCCTGTGCGAACCCCTGCCCGGGCACGGCGCCGCCCGGCGCGAAGTTCACGCCGCGCTCGATGCGGTCCAGGCGGGCCATGACGGACCGCTCGTCCCCATAGGCGGCGGGCAGCATCACGCGCGCACAGATCAGCTCCAGCTGGAGGCGGGGCGAGGTGGCGCCGCGCATCTCGGTGAGGCCCTCGTTGACGAGGTCGGCGGCACGGCTCAGCTCGGCGGCGCCGAAGACGCCGGCCTGGGCCTGCATGCGCTCGATGACGTCCGCCGGGGCGTCGATGAGCCCCTTGTCCGCCGCGTCGGGAACGGCGGCGAGGATGACCAGGTCCCGCAGCCGCTCCAGCAGGTCCGCGACGAACCGGCGCGGGTCGTTGCCGCCCTCGATGATCCGGTCCACCACCTCGAAGGCGGCGGCCCCGTCCCCCGTGGCGAAGGCCTCGACCACGGAGTCGAGCAGCGAGCCCTCGGTGTAGCCGAGCAGGGAGGTCGCCATGGCGTACGTCACACCCGCGTCGCTCGCGCCGGCGAGCAGCTGGTCCATGACGGACATGGAGTCACGCACCGACCCCGCGCCGGAGCGCACGACGAGCGGCAGGACGCCCTCCTCGACGGGGATGCCCTCCTTCTCGCACACCTCGCCGAGGTACTCCCGCAGCGTTCCCGGCGGCACGAGCCGGAACGGGTAGTGATGGGTACGCGACCGGATGGTCCCGATGACCTTCTCGGGCTCGGTGGTGGCGAAGATGAACTTCAGATGCTCCGGCGGCTCCTCGACGACCTTGAGGAGCGCGTTGAAGCCGGCCGACGTGACCATGTGGGCCTCGTCGATGATGTAGATCTTGTAGCGGCTGCGGGCAGGCCCGAAGAAGGCCTTCTCGCGCAGGTCACGAGCGTCGTCCACACCGCCGTGCGAGGCGGCGTCGATCTCGATGACGTCGATGGACCCCGGCCCGTTCCTGGCCAGGTCCTTGCACGACTCGCACTCCCCGCACGGGGTCGGCGTGGGCCCCTGCTCGCAGTTCAGGCACCGGGCCAGGATCCGCGCGCTGGTGGTCTTCCCGCACCCACGCGGCCCGCTGAACAGGTACGCGTGATTGACCCGGTTGTTCCGCAGCGCCTGCTGCAGCGGGTCGGTGACATGCTCCTGCCCGATGACCTCGGCGAATGACTCCGGGCGATAGCGGCGGTACAGCGCGAGAGACGACACGCTTACGAGGTTATAGGCGACCGCTGACATCGGTCCCATGCCCGGTTCCCGCCGGACCCCCCGCCCCAGCCCCCGGGGAACGCAAGCGCCCCCCACGCACCCGCCAGAGCCAACCTACCCTTGCTGCCTTCCGGCCCTGGGGGAGTTCAGTCAGATAGCGCCGCGTGAGGGGCTCCGCACAGGCTACAGGATCTGAGCGGGAGGAACGAGTTCGCGAGCACTCCTCAACGTCTTGTATTGTTTGCGGCGGAGGATTCGCCTAGAGGCCTAGGGCGCACGCTTGGAAAGCGTGTTGGGGGCAACCCCTCACGAGTTCGAATCTCGTATCCTCCGCCAGTGCCTCACCGGGCACGATGTCGAAGGGCCCCGCTGCTTGCAGCGGGGCCCTTCGTCGTTGTCCGTCTCAGTTCCCGGCTGCCGCCCGTTGAGGACGGCCCGGCACGCGCGGCAGTACATCGCCGCGTACCGTCCGTATCCGCGCATGAGCTGACCGCAGCCGGGCAGCTCATGGAGGGCCGAGGGTCGTCCGACAGTGGCGGTTGAGCAGGGATTCGGCGGCAAGCGGGGGCCACGCTGGTGAGGGGGCCGGTTCGGATCTCGTGTCCTCCGCCGGTGCCTCACCGGGCAGGAGGTCGAAGGAGGTGCTCGGGCTCCGGGCGGTCCAGCTTGTGGGGGACCGGAGCGGATAAGGGCCCGGTGAAGCGACGAAGCCGGCCCCGTCGAGGACAGGGCCGGCCGGCTGTGCGTCTCCGTCTACTTGAGCGCTGCACCGCCCGAGTTGTCATAGGCGATCGTCTTGTTGATCAGGTTGCCGCCGTCGGTCTCGACCGATGTCTGTTCCCCGTGCCCCGCACCGAACAGCAGGCCGGCGATGTGCGCGTTCGCCACCTGGTCCATGTGCGCGAAGAACCAGTCCACCTTGTCGTCCTTGTAATGGTTGAGGGTGTTGTTCTGCGCCATGTTGCCCACGGGGATCTGCCACAGGACCACGGGCTTGCCCACGGACTCGGCCATCGTCTTGTAGAACCCCAGCTGGGCCTTGGCCTTCTGGTCGGTCCAGAAGTTGTCGTAGCCGCCGTGGGCGGGCTGTGCGTACCAGCCTGCGTCGCGGTCCGACACATCGGCGACCAGGAAGTCGGCGTCCTTCGCACCGAGGTTCGCGTAGTCCTTGACGCATCCCTGGATGTTGTTCTGCCAGTCCCAGCAGGAAAGGTGGAATCCCACGGTGGTCTTCGGCGCGTACTTGTGCGCCATCGTGATCAGGCAGCGGGAGAGTCCGGCGGCGCTGTTCTCCTGCGATCCGCAGTCCGTCGGATTCGCGGACGAGACCTTCGCGGCCACCTTGTGCGGATCGCCGAGCGACCGGACGTAGCCCCAGAAGTCAGGCTCGAGGTCGATCATGTTGTCCGAGTTGCCGATCTTCTGGAGGAAGAATCGGTAGTCGTTCATGTAACGGGTGAGCAGGTCGACCCTGTTGATGGCCTGGACCTCGCCCGGACCGTCGCCCTGGCCTGCCAGGTCCCCGAGGTCGCGCAGCGAGTACCAGGTCCAGAAGAACTTCTGCGGGCGCGCGCTGCCCTTGTAGGTCGCCTTGGCCACATGGTCGTTCCACCAGGTGACGTAGTTACCGGGCGGTGTCGTGCTGCCTTGCCAGCAGCCCCACCAGCTCTTCCACTCGTCCTTGCACTTCGCTGCCGTGTAGTAGTCCGACGAGGGCGCGGGCTGGCTGTGAACGTAGGCGTATCGCGCGTCGAACGGTGCGGCGTTCGCCGACTCGTCGGACATCGAGCCGCCGATGAGCACCTTGTTGCTGCCCATGAAACCGGTCGTCGAGCTGCCGCCACCGGCCGCGGGAGACGACGCCGGCGACGGGCGCGTGCCGCTCGGGGCCTGTGTGGCGCTGTCGACGCTGCCGGCCGGGACGAGTTGCCATTGCTGATTGGCTCCGCCCCGGTCACGGTTCTGGACGACTTTGCCCCCGTCGGCCTTGGAGGCGTTGTTGACCTCGACGGCCATGCCGCTGAAGCGATTGACCAAACGCACGTAGCCCGACGACTCCGCCAGCTTGAACTGCTGGTTGGTGCCGTTGCGGTCGCTCCACTGCACGATCTCGGAGCCGGCGGTCTTCGACCAGTTGTGGTCGTCCAGCACCTTGCCGGAGTTCCGGTTCTGCAGCCGGTAGTACCCGTCACCCGCGTCGACGAACCGCCACTGCTGGTTGGCCCCGCCGTGACGGCCCCACTGCACCACCGCCGCGCCGTTGTTCGTGGCGAAACCGCTGCCGTCCAGCACCTTGCCGCTGTTGCGGTTGACCAGCACGTACCAGGCCTTGGGATCCACGGTTCCCGCTGAGGCCGTGTTGACCACGACAACGGAGCCGGTCACGACGGCCATGACGATGGCCGCCCAGACACTCCGACGCGCGAACAACCGACGGGCACGATGCATCACTTTCCGCCGGCCCGTGACGGCTGAACCGGACGACCGGCGACGACCGCGGGCGCGACCGCGCGGCACTGCGGCCGCCAGCGCGGTACGCCACCGATGACGCGGGTGGGCGTGGGACATGTCTGTGCTCACTTTCAGCCGTTGCATCTGACCGGACCACCTGGCCGGACGACTCCCAGTGGTCCGCGGAGGCCGAAAAGGTTGCCGCGCGCGCGAAGATTCACAGATTTTTCTGCCGAGGCACGTTGGTCAGAGATCGGGGCCGTCCCGTGAGGGCCGTCTCAGCAGGGCCGTCTCAGCAGGGCCGGCTCAGCGGCTGCGCTCCGCCAGGAGGGCCAGTTCGTCGAGGAAGGCTTCTGCCAGGAGAGCGGCGTCCTGGCTGCCCGAGTTGGTGGCGACGCTCAGGGTGTGGCCCTGGGTGCAGCCTCCCAGGGCGAAGGTGACCGTGTCCGCCGGGGGCACCATGGGGACGATGTCCAGGTGGCGCAGCGGTCGTCCGGCCAGGGTCTGTCCCTGTTCGCGCAGATGGACGTAGGAGCAGGCCGCGGGCGCGTAGGCGGGCGCGAAGATCTTGCCGCCGGCCAGTGCCATCGTCGCCCCGGGAACCGTGGCGAGCGTTCCCTCGACCAGTTTCTCCGAGGTGCGCCGGGGGCGGGTGACGGTGGTCAGCAGGCCGGTGCACGCGGTCAGCCGGGCCGCGGGGTCGGCCAGCGTCACCGGCGCGGGGATCCGCACGTTGGCGAACGCGTTGCCCAGGAACTCCCCGCAGTCGTCGGGGCGTTCGTCGACGGGGACCGACAGCCAGACCTGTCGCCGCTCAAGGGGCCCGCCGGCGGGCCGGGCGGAGTCGGCGGCGGACAGGCGGGACCTCAGGACCCCGGAGACCGTCGCCAGGAACACCTCGTTGGTGGTCGCCGTGCGCGTCGCGGCGGCGTCCCGCGCGGCCCGCAGGACGTCGGTGCGAAGCCGTACGAGGGCGAAGGCGGGCTCCCGGCAGCCGCGGTGCGGCAGGGGCACGGCACGTCCCGTGGTCAGCAGACCGGGCGGGCCGCCCGCCGCCGGGACCGGGCGGGCCGTCCGGCGGCGTGGTCCGGGCACCGCCAGCGAGGCGGCGCCGTCCAGCGGCCGGCCGTCGTCGAAGAGGGCGCGCAGCAGGGTCGTCAGGGAGCGTCCGTCGAGCAGGCTGTGGTGCATCCGGAACAGGAGGGAGAACTCGCCCTGCGTCGAGCCCCGCAGGAGGTGCAGACCCCACGGCGGGCGTCCGGCGGGGAAGGGGGTGTGGAACCACTGCCGCACGGCGTCCCGGAGGGTGCAGTCCGCGCCGCCGACCTGTCGTCCCAGCTCGTGGCCGTCCGCGCGGGCCCAGCGGTGCCGGCCGGTCCACCAGGCCAGGCCCGTCCGGGCGGCGCCCGGGGCGACCAGGGTCTGGGTGAGCCTCGGCAGCGCCTTCCACCGCTCCTCCACCAGCGTCCGCAGCTCGTCCAGCGTGGGCGGGTCGCCCGCGAAGTCCAGGGCGATCCCGGCGTTGGGCGGGCCGAACGGCCAGCGGGCCATCCCCTCTTCCATCAAGGGCAGATGCGATCCGGGCATGAGACTGCTCCTGTCGTGGGCCGTCCCTGTCGTTGGACCGGTCCTGTCGTGGGCCGGCCGCTGGAGGACGACGTCCTGTACCCCCAACGGCCGATGCGACCGCCGGTCACGTGCCGCGCCTCCTCCAGGTGTCAACGCGCGGGCGCTGAGGCTCCCTGATGGGGTGACACTGCAGCAGGTTTGCGGCCGGGAGCGGTGTGCGAGCGCCTTTAATCGGGACTCCGCGTCCTCGTCGGGACGCCCCCTCACCCGTCCTCGGTCCCCGCCCCGGCTCCGCGCCGGACAGGAGTTGCGTGTCGTGCCTGGTACTCGTCCGAATCCCGCGCACATCGCCGTGTTCAACGTCCCGATGCACGGACACGTGAATCCGACGCTGGGGGTCGTCGAGGAGCTCGTACGGCGGGGCCACCGGGTCAGTTACGCCGTCACCGAGGACTTCGTGCACCAGGTGAAGGCGGCCGGCGCCGAGCCCGTGCTCTACCCGGACAGCGGGGACGGCTCGGAGGCGCCCGAGGAGATGGGCGAGGGGTTCGCGCGCGTCGTCCAACTGGCGCTGGCGTCCCTGCCCGCCCTGAACAGGGCGTTCGACCGGGACCGACCGGACCTGGCGCTGTGCGACGTCTACGGTTTCGCGGGCCTGCTGCTGGCAGCCCGCTGGCAGGTGCCGACCGTCGTGGCGTCGCCCACCCACCTCGCCTACGACGGCATCGTCCCCGAGTTCTTCGACGTGCCCGGGCTCCCCCAGATCCAGGGCTTCGGGGAGCTGGCGGCCGCCTTCGCGCAGCACGGGGTCGACGGCGCGCGCATCCACGATCTCGTCCATCCGGAACACGCCGTCGCGTTCTTCCCGCGGGCCTTCCAGCGCAGGGCGGACACGGTCATGGCGCGGAACGTCGCCTATGTCGGGCCCGCGCTGGGGGACCGTTCGTACCAGGGTTCCTGGCGGCCCCCGCGGCCGGACGTGCCGGTCCTGCTGGTGTCCCTGGGCTCCCAGTTCAACCGGCGGCCGCAGTTCTACCGGTCCTGTGTCGAGGCGTTCGCCGAGCTGCCCTGGCATGTGGTGATGTCCGTCGGCTCCGGCGTCCCGGCGGACGAGCTGGGGCACCTTCCCGACAGCGTCGAAGTGCATCCGCACGTGCCCCAACTGGCCGTGCTCGCGCAGGCGAACGCCTTCGTCACCCATGCCGGGATGGGCGGCACGATGGAGGCGCTGTACTACGGCGTGCCGCTGGTGGCGGTCCCGCAGATGGCCGAGCAGCGGGTCAACGCCGCGCAGATCGAGCGACTCCGGCTCGGAGTCCACCTGCCGCGCGAGACGGTCACGCCCGAGGCGCTGCGCGAGGCCGTCCTGCGGGTGTCGTCCGACCGGGACGTCCGCGCGGCCGTGGCCGCCATGCGCCGGGAGATCGTGGAGGCGGGCGGGGCGGGCGCCGCCGCCGACCTGATCGAGCGGGCCCTGTAGCCCCGCAGCCCTTTTCTAGGAGTGACGTCTTGACCCACGCCCTGGCGGCCGACATCCGCCGCGCGAGCACCGTGCCGGACTGCCGACCGCATCTGTATCTGCGCCAGGTCCGCATGAGCGACCTGGACTCCATGAACCATGTGAACAACGTCCGGCTGCTGGAGATGATCCAGGACGCCCACATCGACCTGTTCTACCTGCGCCCCGGACTGCCCGGGCAGGAGGTCCGGCCCCGGTTCGTGTACGCGCGCCACGAACTCGACTACTCGGAGCCTCTGGTGCTGCAGCCGGAGCCCGTCACCATCACGACCACGATCGGGGATCTGCGCCGCTCGTCCTTCCGGCTCACCAGCCGCGTCACCCGCGACACGCAGGTCTTCTGCACGTGCGTGAGCACGGCCGTCGCCTACGACCCGGACGCCCGCCGCACCCGTCGTCTGGAGGAGACGGAGCGCATCCTGGCGGCCCGGCACGCCACGCCGCAGGCGTGACGCGGAGCCGCCGCTCGTCCCCGTTCGGGTCCGCCGGTCGTCCCCGTTCGGGTCCGCCGGTCCGCCGGTAGCCGGTAGCCGGTCCGCGCACGAGCAGGCCCCCGGGGTCGGCTCAGCGTTCGATCCGGACCGGCTGCGACTCGGTGACCTGGTCGACGTCCGACACCCGGATCGTCACCTTCATCTCCCACTCGCCGGGCATGGGCAGGTTGACGGCGTCGGCCGCCCAGTAGCCGCCCCTGTTCGTGATCCTGGAGTCGAGGGGACCGACGTCCTGGTCGGGGAGGCTGAAGGAGATGCGCAGTTCGGGGACGCTGGCGAAGCCGCCGTCGGGGCCGTAGACCACGGCCTGGAGGCTGTTGTCGCCGACCCGGCCCGGGTCGAGGGTGATCTGCACCTTGCCGCTGACGGTGCCGGCGCCCGGGGACCCGAAGGAGAAGGGGACGTTGGTCACGGACGCCACGGGCAGCCCCGCGGACTGCTCCGCCGACGCCGCCTCGGCCGCCGCCCGGCCCGGGAGGGTGCCGGTCAGCACCGTCGTCAGCACGAGGACGACGACCGCGAGCGCGACCTCGGCCAGCACGGAGTGGCGCAACGCCCGCCGCCGGGCCTCGCCGGCCGGGGCCAGGGGCGAGGCGGAGGGTGAGGCGGGGTGCGGGGCGGGGTGCGGCTGTTCGGACGGGAACCTCGCGGAGGACGAGGGGGACGCGGAGGACGAGGGGGGCGAGGAGCCGGCGTCCGGTCCCGGGGGCGTTTCCGCGGCGGAAGCCTTCGCCGACGTCTCCCCCGGCTCTTCCGTCGGCGCCTCCTTTGACGCCTTCGCCGACGCCTTCGTCGACGCGTCCGCGCGGCCGTCCGCCGCGTCGTCCGGCTTCGCCGCACGGTTCGTCTCGTCGTCCGGCAGCTCGTCCGGTGTCCCGTCCGCCGCGTGGCTCGACGAGCCGCCCACCGGCACCGGGACCCGGACTTCCTTCCGCGCCGCCACGGCCGCGGCGGCCGTCACGTTCGTCGTGGCACGCGCCGTCCTCGCGCCGCCGGTCACCGTCCGCCGCGACCACGCCCCCGCGACCAGCAGCAGCGCCACCGCGGCCAGCTTGGCCAGCAGGACCCGGCCGTAGGTCGTGTCCGTCAGGGAGGACGCGGAGCCGAGGCCGCGCCAGGACTGGTAGACGCCCGTCACCACCAGGACCGTCACGGACAGACCCGCCAGCCGGGAGAAGCGGGCGACCACGTGGGAGGGGACGGACGCCCGGTGGAGCAGGGTGAGCAGGGCCGTCAGGCCGCCCAGCCAGGCCGCCATGGCGAGCAGATGCAGCACCGACGACGTCATCGCCGCCGGGACCTGGAGGCCGGCCGACGCGTGCTCGGCGGACGCCCAGGTCAGGGTCAGGCCAACCGCCAGGACCGCCCCGGTCACGAGCGCCGCGCGCGACGGCCGCTCTCCGTTGCGCTCCCGGAGGAGCTCTCGCTGCCGCAGGAGGAGGACCGCGGCAGCCGCCAGCAGGACCAGGCGCGCGACCAGGGCGAGGCCCGGACGGGTGCCGAGCGTGCGGGTGAGGCCCGAGGGGTCCAGCGCCTGCGCCGGGCCGGCGCCGGTCTCGTAGGGGGCGCGCAGGAGGAGCAGGAACACCGTCGATCCGGCGAGTGCCCACCAGCCGGCCTGCAGCAGCCTGCGCAGCGGCCGGGCGTCGGGCGGCCCGCAGACGGCGACGAAGACGGCGGTGCCGATGAGGAGGGCCGCGGCGATGTACGCGATGTAGCGGCCGATGTTGAACAGGCCGCTGGTGGCCGGGTTCTCCACGGAGGCGCCGGGCAGGGCGGGCGGAACGGCGGAGGGCCGGCCGACGGAGAAGGTGAAGGCGCCGGCGATCGGGTGGCTGTCCGCCGACACGACCCGCCAGGCCACCGTGAACGTGCCGGTGCCGAGGCTGTCGGGCAGGGTCACCCGGGCGGTGTCGGCGCGGCCGTCCGCGTGCTCGGACCTGCCTGTCGTCACCCGCTGGTTGTCGGGGTCGAAGACGCGGAAGGAGTCGTCGAGCAGGCCCACCGACTCGGTGAAGGTGAGGGTGATGGAGGCGGGGGCCGTCTTGACGACGCTTCCGTCGGCGGGGTCGGCGCTGCGGAGGGCGGCGTGGGCCGAGGCCGGTCCGCCGCCGAGGAGGAGCAGGACCAGCACGGAGCCCAGCAGCACCAGCCCCTGAAGCCGTCGTCGGCCTGCGCCGCGGGGACCGCCGCCGGCTCGATCCCCGTCCCGGCGACCGCCGTCCCGACGACCGGTGTCCCGGCGACCACCGTCGTGTCGGCCGTCGTCGTGTCGGCCGTCGTCCCGGCGACCACCGTCGCGGCGGCCGTCGTCCTGCCGGCTGCGGCCGTGGCGGCTGCCTTCGCCTTCGTGGCGACCGCCTCCGTGTCGTCCGTCATCGTGGCCTTCGCTCACGTCACCGCTCCGCCTTGCTTGTGACCCTGCCCGACATCGAGACCCGAGCCTCGCGTGCTCGGGATACGTACGCATGCACAGGGCATCCGGTTCACCACGTCGGCCGGGCCGACACCCCGCCGTCCACCACCAGGTCGTGCCCGGTGATCCAGGACGCGAGCGGCGAGGCCAGGAACACACAGGCGTCGCCGACGTCCTCCGGGCGGCCCAGCCTGCCGACCGCGGCCGCCTCCCGCCAGCGCCGTACCCCTTCCGGCCACGCCTCGGCCAGGCCCTCCCGGTCGATCAGCCCCGGCGAGACCGTGTTCACGCGGATGCCGGACGGCCCGTACTCCTGGGCCGCCGCCCGCGCGTGCATCACGACCGCGGCCTTGGAGGCGCAGTAGTGGGCGTGACCGGAAGCCGGCCTTGCCGCCTCGACGGAGGCGATGTGGGTGATGGTCCCGCCGCGTTCCCGCATCACCTCGGCAGCGGCCTGCGTGCAGGCGAACACGCTGGTCAGATTGGTGTCCACGACCGCCCGCCAGTGGGCCGCCGTCATCCCGGGCAGCGGCTGCACCGGCTGGACGCCCGCGTTGTTCACCAGGGCGTCCAGGCGGCCGCCGCCCCAATCGG
Source organism: Streptomyces sp. NPDC037083 (assembly GCF_055606485.1). Lineage (NCBI taxonomy): Bacteria > Bacillati > Actinomycetota > Actinomycetes > Kitasatosporales > Streptomycetaceae > Streptomyces > Streptomyces sp. NPDC037083. The sequence goes on from NZ_JBVJSQ010000012.1 coordinate 81,012, forward strand.
CGGCCTGCGCCACCAGGCTTCGGCACTCGTCCTCGACGATCAGATCGGCGCCCGGCAGCACGACGGCCCGCTCGCCGGTCTCCCGGATCTCCCGCGCGAGCCGCTGTGCCGCCTCCACACCACTGCGGCAGTGCAGCGCCACCGCCGCGCCCTCCTGGGCGAACCGCAGCGCGATGCCGCGCCCGACACCGCCGGACGCACCCGTGATCAGGGCCACCCGGCCCGCCAGCAACGTCATGGCCGGCACAGTTCCCTGATCAGCGACGCCCGGTCCGGATGACACGCCGTGAGGTGGGCGGCGTCACCGTGTTCGTAGTCCCCGTAGGTGAAACCGGGGGCCATCGTGCAGCCGAAGAAGGTCCAGGCGCCTCCGGCGAGCACCCGCGCGCCCATCCAGGTGCGGGCGGGCACGGTGAGCTGCGGCTGCTGCCCGCCGAGGACGTCCGGGCCGAGCACCGCCGTGCGGGAGGTCCCGTCGGGAGCCAGGAGCAGCAGTTCGAGCGGGTCGCCGAGGTAGTGGTGCCAGACCTCGTCGGTGGGCAGGCGGTGCAGGGCCGAGTAGTCGTCCGCGGTGAGCAGCGCGACGATCGCGGAGCCGGCGGGGCGGCCGTCCGGCCCCTCGGGGCCCGCCCATGTACGGCGGAACAGGCCGCCCTCGCGCGGGATGGGTTCCAGGCCGTAGTGCGCGACGAGGGCTTCCGCGGTGATCGGGGCCGCGGCCGGGACTGCGGCCGGGACCGGAGCCGAGACTGCGGCCGGGACTGCGGCCGGGACTTGGGATGTCACCCGGGGAACGCTACCTCCCGGCGCAGAAATGCCAGTTGAGCCTTCTTCTCCGACAGGTACACGTCCGGCAGGTCGATCTCCGGCAGGGTCACGACCGGGCCCGCCTCGAAGCCCTGCCGCAGGAAGCGGGCCACGGCCTTCTCGTTGCGCACGTCGGGGTCTACCACGACCCGTCGCCGGTCCAGGTCGAGCAGGACGTACGAGGCGAACACGCCCATCAGCGCCGCCGACCAGCCCGGCCGCGCGCCCCGCTCGCCCGCCGGCGCGATGAGGACGTGGACGCCGATGTCGCCGTCCTCCACCTCGTAGACCTCGCCGACGCGGTCCTCGGCCGGCTCGTAGGTCTGCAGGAGGGCGACCGGGACGCCGTCCAGCTCGGTCAGGAAGGCGTGGTGGGTGTCCAGGGTCTCCATGTGGGCGTAGATCTCGGCGACCTGGTCGCACGTCAGGCCGTTCATGCCCCAGAACGCGGCCCGCTCCTCGCTCACCCACCCGTGGACGGTCTGCGCGTCGCCCTCGGGGTCGAGGGGGCGGATGCCGACGGCGCCGAAGCCCTCGACGGCGCGCTCGTGGACGTACGCGCGGGGGCCCTCGTGGCCGTCGACGCGGGGATCGTCGCGGACGTCCCCTTCCCCGTGCTCGTGCTCGTGCTCATGCGGGCGGCGGTCAGCCATGGTCGCTCTCCTTCGTCAGCTGTGCCCAGTCGGTGACGACCGGGGCCAGCTCGCCCTTGAGCCACAGGGGCAGCTGGTCGTGGTGGTGGGGGTGGTCGGGGAGGCCGGACGCGCCGTACGGGACGACCCACAGGCTGTCCTCGCGTCGGGCCAGGTCCCACACGTAACGGGCGGCGGGGCCGCGCGCGGCGAGGTCGGTCCAGCCGGGTACGGCCGAGGTGCACAGCACGCAGTCGTGGTCGCCGTCGAGGGCCGGTGCCTCCTGCGCGGGAGCGGGCAGGGCCCGCCAGGGGGCGAGGCGGTGGGTGTCGCCCCAGCGGGCGGCCGGCCGCCCGGCCGTCTCCCCGGCGATCTCCTCGACGGCCTCCCGTACCAGCCGCTGGCGGTCGATTCCGTACAACTCCCGTGCGCGCATGAGGTGTTCGAGGGCGAAGCCGACGCGCGGGAGGAGGGCCAGCCAGGGGAGGAAGACCTCCGGGTAGGCGGGCGGGGCGGCCAGCGCCGCGAAGGCCGGCTGCGCGGCGAGGCGGCGGACCAGGGCGCTGCGCAGGGCCGCGAAGCGGGCGGCTTCCTGGCTGTCGGCGTCCATGCGGCGATCCCAGCGCAGGAGTCGGTCGCGCAGCTCGGCGGCCGGTGCGCTCAGGTCGTCGAGGGCGGACAGGCGGTCCAACAGGGGTGCCGCGGAGGCGAGATGGGTGTCCGTGTGGATGGCCGGCATGTCGGCGGCCGACCACGTCCGGCGTGCCTCCAGCAGCGCGCGGATACGGTCGGCGCGGTGCGGCGGGGCGAACTCGACGCCCAACTCCGCGGCGGGGCCTCGCTGGTTGGCCATCACGGCGACGCCGTCGGTCAGTCCCGCGCGGGGCATCTCGTGCCAGCCGGTCCACTCGTGGCCGGGCTCCCAGGCGGGCACGAGACGGACGCCGTTGGCCTCGGCGCGCACCGGCACCCGGCCGGCGACCCGGTGCAGCAGGCCGCCCTCGACGTCGGCGGCCTGGACGACGTTCACCGGCTCGGCCCAGAGGTCGAAGGCGCGGTCCACGTCGGCGACCCGGCGGGCCCGGAGCAGGGGCAGGAGCGCCTGGAAGCCCAGGTCGGCGGTGACGCGGGGCGGGTAGCGCAGGGCCAGCGCGAGCGGTGCGCCGTCCTCGAGGCCCTCCGGGCCGCCGGCGATCACCGGCCCCCGTCCGGTCTCCAGGACCTCCACCTCGACGGTCTCCTCACCCGCCACGCGCACGAGTTCGGTGTGCCGGGCCACCCGCCGCCAGACCCCGTCGGGGTCCAGCGCCTCGACGCCCGCGCCGGTGCGGCGCAGCCGTTCGCGGTAGAGGTCCTGGTAGTCGGCCATGGCGTTGGTGATGGCCCAGGCGACCGTGCCGGTGTGGCCGAAGTGCGCGATGCCGGGGACGCCGGGGACGGCGAGGCCGACGACGTCGAACTCGTCGCAGGCCAGGCGGATCTGCTGGTAGACGCCGGGGTCCTCGATGAAGCGGTGCGGGTCGCCGGCGATGACCGCCTGCCCGGTGACCGTGCGTGCGCCGCTCACCAGCCAGCCGTTGCTGCCGGAGGTGCCGGGTCCGTCGGCGGCGAACAGACCGACCGCCTCGGGGCCGAGGTGCCGGGCGGCCTCCTCGCGCCACAGCTTGGCGGGGAACCCGGCGAACAGGATGTGCGTGGCCAGCCAGACGGCCAGCGGGGTCCAGGGCTCCCAGCGGCCGGGGGCGAGACCGACGCGCGTGAACTCGGGGGCGTCGGCCGTCCGGAGCCCTTCGTTGACGCCGTCGACGTACGCGCGGACCCAGTCCGCCGTCTCCGGGTCCCGGCGGTCCAGTTCGTCGAAGCAGCGTCTCGCCGTGTCTTCGATGCGGGCGCGGCGCACGAAGAGGTCCCAGGGCAGGGCCTCCGGGCCGAGGAAGGCGGCCGAGGCGCCCCGCGCGCGGTGGCGTTCGACCTCCAGCTGCCAGGCGCGGTCGCGGGCGGTGACCAGCCCCTGGAGGCGGGCGAGCGCGAGGGCGGAGCCGGCACGCAGATGCGGAACGCCCCAGGCGTCGCGGTGGATCTCGGTGGTCACCCTGCGGCCCCTTTGAGCTTTAGGTTAGGCTTCCCTAAGTAGGTTGTGTCGAAATCGTACGCGAGGGGTGCACAGGACATGGCGCAGGGGCGGGGCTGGGAGGGCGCGGTCCTCAGACTGATGCGGGCGAAGGACTTCACCCTCACGGTGACGGGCACGGAGGAGGTCACCGGCAGCTACCGCCGGCTGCACCTCTCCGACGGCGGACTGCTCGCCGCCACCGGCGTCCATCCGACGATCTGGGTGCGGCTCTGGTTCGAGAACGCGGGCCGGCCCCACCAGCGGGCCTACACCCTGGTCGACCCCGACCCGGCGGCCGGAACCTTCAGCCTGGAGTTCGCCCTGCACGACGGCGCCGCCAGCGACTGGGCGCGGGCGGCGAAGCCCGGCGACACGATCGACGCGACCGTCCAGGGCACCGCCTTCGAACCGCCGGCCCCGGCCCCCTCCCACGTCCTCGTGATCGGCGACCCGGCCGCGCTGCCCGCCATCAACTCCCTGCTCGGCGACGGCGAGGGCGCGCTCGGCTCCGCCCCCGCGACCGTCTGGTTCGAGGTCTCGCCCGACGGCCCCGACGGCCTCCCCTTCCGGACGGACCCCGCCCGCCACGAGATACGGCACGTGCCGCGCGTGGACTCGGGCGCGCACCTCGTCGAGCGGGTCAGGGCGGAGCTGCCCGACCTGTGGCGGGCCACCCCCGACCCGTACGTCTGGATCGCCTGCGACACCCACACCACCCGGACGCTGTCGACGTACCTGCGCAAGGAACTCGGGGTCCCCAAGGAGCGGATGCACGCGCTGGGGTACTGGCGCGCGAGCTGAGGTCCCAGGCGGGATCATCGACGCATGGACGTCACCCTTCACCTCTCCCAGGATCCCGAGGCCGACGAGCTCCTCGGGCGCTCCCCGCTCGCCGCGCTGGTCGGGATGCTGCTCGACCAGCAGGTTCCGATGGAGTGGGCGTTCAAGGGACCCCGGACGATCGCCGACCGCCTCGGCGCCGACGACCTGGACGCGCACGACATCGCCGCCCAGGACCCGGAGTCGTTCGCCGCGCTGCTCTCCGAGAAGCCGGCCGTGCACCGCTACCCCGGCTCCATGGCCAAGCGCGTCCAGCAGCTCTGCCAGTACCTCGTCGAGCACTACGACGGCGACGCCGGCGCCGTCTGGCACGGCGTGGACACCGGCAAGGACCTGCTCAAGCGCCTCGAGGAGCTGCCCGGGTTCGGCAAGCAGAAGGCGCAGATCTTCCTGGCGCTGCTGGGCAAGCAGCTCGGCGTGCGGCCCACGGGCTGGCGGGAGGCGGCCGGCGCCTACGGCGAGGCGAAGTCCTTCCGGTCCGTCGCCGACATCACCGGCCCGCAGTCGCTGGCGAAGGTACGGGCCCACAAGCAGGAGATGAAGGCAGCGGCAAAGGCAGCGAAGGCAGCGAAAGCTGCAACGCCCCCCAAGCCCTGAGCCCCCGGCACCCGGCCCGTACGGCCCACCCCGGGCGGTGCCGCATGCCCGACGGCCCCGCCCGCGCGCCGGGCAGCCCTGTCGTACACCCCCACGCCCCGCGCAGCGCGGTGCCGCATGCTCGACGGACCCGCCCGCGCCCGGCGGCCCGGCCGTACACCCCACCTGCGCCAACGCCCCGCGCTCGACGGACCCACCCCCGCCCGGCCACCCGTCGCCCGCCCCACCCCGGGCGGGCATGTTCGACAGGCCCGCCCGTGCCCGCCCGTGTCTGGTGTCCGCCCATGTCCGCCGATCGGGTGCATCCGGCCCCCGCCGTGCTGAACCCCGAGCGTGTCGTGGGGAGATGACCTCTCATGAGCGCCGCACGCAGTCACTCCCGCAGCCGCGCCTGGCTGCGTGTGCTCGTGCTGCTGCTCGCCCTGCTGGCGCCGAGCGCGCCCGCCGAACTCTCGCCGCCGCCGGTCGCCGCCGCCGAGATCGCCGAGTACGACGTCCTCGACACGGCGCTGCGGCCCGCGCCCTGCACCCATCGCCCCGCCGCGCCCCCGCGTCCCGCACCCCTCCCGGCTCCGGCGCCCGCTGTCGCAGCGGAGCGGCCGCACCCCGCGCCGCCGAGCCCTCCGCACACCCTGCGCGCCCTGCGCACCGTGGTCCTGCGCTGCTGACAGACCCCGCACCGAGGTCAGTCAGTACGACGCCAGGAGCACCAGGAGCACAGCCATGCCCACCGACCCGTACGCGGTCCTGCGCGCCCTGCTGCGCGCGGAGGCCGTCCGCAACACACCGAAACCGCAGGTGAAGCAGCCGAGCCCGCAACAGCCCCCGCAGACGCGGGACCGCTGACCGGTCGGCGGGGGCGGTTTGCCCGGAGCGAACCGCCCCCGCCGGACCGCGCCGCGTCCTGCCCTGCACCCTGCCCCGTGCCCGGGCCGCCCGAGCGCCGGCGACCGGGCGGGCGGTCAAGCGCCCGTCTCGGCTTCGTGAACGCCAATCCTTCGTCCACAGCCTGTGCATACCGGCCGCGTGGAGCGGCCACCCCCGTGCCGGGCCGGCCGAGCGCGTCCGACGCGCCGCCACGCACTTGCGGGACGAGGATGTCAGGATGCGTCCTCCCCGGCCCGCGTGGCAAGACCGTCCGGACGCGCCCACCGGGGCCTGCGTGACGAAGAACACGCCGCCCCACCCCGCCCTGCCCCCTCATCACCCCTTCTCACCCCCGGCCCGGCCCGGCCGCCTCGGGCGGGAGCAGGGGCCGAAGACGGTGGACCGGCGCCGGCCCGCGGCGTGCCATGGCCGGGCCTGCCGAGGTGGGGGACTCGGCCGGAAGCCGTTCGCCGCCCATTTCCGGCCGACTTCACCACCCACTCCCACATCCTCTCCCGCCCTGTCGGCCGCGGTCCGGGGCACCGAGCCCGGGATCCCGGCCTCCTCGTCAGCACGCAGGACCGGCGTGTCCCGCGCCGCGAGCCGCGCAGCGGTCAGGCTGGAGCGTCGTGGCCCGGCCGGGGCCGGTGACGCCCCAACCAGACCCCGACCAGCCCCCAACCGGACCATGCGCGTCCAGTGCCGGAACGGGCTCGCGCACCGGAGCGGCCGTTCACTCGCCGGTGGACCACCGTTCCCGTTTTAACCATGTTCATCACGTCTTTTCCAACGCCGCACTCCGTCTCCATGGCTGCGCCCGGAACGTCTGGACCGGTAGGCTTTCCGTGTGATCTTCAAGCGCATCGGAAACGGCCGGCCGTACCCCGACCACGGCCGGGAAAGCACCCGGCAGTGGGCGGACGTCGCGCCGCGCCCGGTCCGCCTCGATCAGCTGGTGACCACCAAGCAGCAGCTCGACCTGGAAACCCTGCTCGCGGAGGACTCCACGTTCTACGGCGACCTCTTCGCGCACGTCGTGAAGTGGCAGGGCGACCTGTACCTGGAGGACGGACTCCACCGCGCGGTGCGGGCGGCGCTCCAGCAGCGCCAGGTGCTGCACGCGCGCGTGCTCGAGCTGGACTGACCCGGCCGGAAACCCGCCGAGCGAGGCCGCCGCAAACCCGACCGGGCCCCCGGATTGACCCTTTCGGGTTCTTTCCCGCGTCTCCGCGCGGTGTCGGATGATCGTTTATTAGTCACGGCCGCCCGTGCGCACTACGCTGCGCCCATGAGCATGCTGACTCCCCCGGGCATGGGCGGTAAGTACCGGATCACGGGGGACAAATACCCCCGCATGCGCCCCCACCGGCGACGCGGCAGGCTGGTCGCCGTGGTCGTGGCCTGCGGCGCCGTGCTCGGCGTGGCCGGCTGGGGCACCCTGCAGCTCATCGACGTCTTCACGGGCGGCGGCGGGACGGCCACGGCCGCCGGTGCCGCCTGTTCGAAGAACGCGACGAAAACGGACTCGTTGGGGGTGAACACCGCCAAGGCGAGCCCCGCGGCCTCCGCCGCCTCCACGTCCGCCGTGGGGACCGGCGCGGGCGCGGTGCCCAAGCCCGCACAGATCACCGTGAACGTCTTCAACGCCACGACCCGCAGCGGTCTGGCCAAGACCACCGCGGACGAGCTGAAGAAGCGCGGGTTCCGGATCGGCGAGGTCGGCAACGCCCCCAAGCAGTACGACAAGAAGGTCACCGGCGCCGGGATACTGCTCGGCCCCGCGTCCTCGCTCAACACCTCGCTGCCGGTCCTGGCCACCCAGCTCACCGCCGCCGAGCGCCGCACCGACGCCGCCCGCCAGGGCACCGCCGTCGACCTGATCATCGGCAACGGGTTCAAGACGCTGACCAGCCAGGCGGAGGCGACCAAGGCGCTGACGGCCCTGGCCGCGCCGCGGCCCACGGCGTCCACGAAGAAGGGCTGCTGACAGTCAGACCCACCGCCGGAGCGCGCGGAGCCCGTCGGAGAGCCCGCTGAGACCCACCGCGGGAGCCCGTCGAAGAGCCGGCCGAGGCCCACTGACGGGAGCCCGTCGAAGAGCCCGCCGAAGTCCCCCGACGGACAGGCCGGGCCGCCGCCGAAGCCGGCTGCGGGCCCCCGCGGGGACCTGCCGGACCTACTCGGCCGCTCCGTACAGCCGGTCGCCGGCGTCTCCCAGACCCGGGACGATGTAGCCGTGCTCGTTGAGGTGGTCGTCGACGGCCGCCGTGACGACGGTGACCGGAGTGCCCGCCAGCTCGCGCTCCATGATCGCCACGCCCTCGGGGGCGGCGAGCAGCACGACGGCCGTCACGTCGTCGGCGCCACGCCGGATCAGCTCGCGGATCGCGGCGACCAGCGTGCCGCCGGTGGCCAGCATCGGGTCCAGGACGTACACCTGGCGGCCGGAGAGGTCCTCCGGCATGCGCGTGGCGTACGTGGAGGCCTCCAGCGTCTCCTCGTTGCGGATCATGCCCAGGAAGCCCACCTCGGCGGTCGGCAGCAGCCGGACCATGCCGTCCAGCATGCCCAGTCCCGCACGCAGGATCGGCACGACCAGCGGGCGCGGGTACGAGAGCTTGACGCCGGTGGTCGAGGCGACCGGCGTCTTGATGTCGACCTGTTCGGTGCGCACGTCACGCGTGGCCTCGTAGGCGAGCAGGGTGACCAGCTCGTCGGCCAGCCGGCGGAAGGTCGCGGAGTCCGTGCGCTGGTCGCGCAGCGTGGTGAGCTTGTGGGCGACCAAGGGGTGGTCGACGACGTGGAGACGCATGTCCACAACAGTAACCGGGCCGAACCCGCCCGGCGCCACCACGCACAGTGAGCCTCTCCCCCCGGCCTGGTCCGTTCGCTGGCATCAAACCGCCCGTCGGAGGGAAAGTGAGGGGGAGGTATGGAGACGGACCGGGGTACCCGGGGTGGTGTGCTGATGCCTGAGCTGCCCGACTTGCCCGACAAACGGTCGCCGGAAGCGGCCGAGACCGACGCCGAGCGCCGCCGACGGCGCGCCCGGTTTCTGCGCGAGCTGGCCGAGGCCCGCGAGCTGCGCGACCGGGTCCAGCCCCGCCGTGCGAAGACCGCCCGGCTGCGCCACGCGATGCGCATGCGCACCTTCCGCTGGTAGCCGCGGCCGTACGGGACTTGGGGCATACGGCCGTACGGGACTTGGGGCATACGGGGAAGATCGCCACCGCCACGGGTGTCGCGCGGGGGTGGGCGTGCCGGGCGCACGGGAAAGCCGCGTACGATCCGCTCGTGGCCGCAACGAGTGCGCTGGTGAGTCGCTCACGGACGTCACTGCGGACGTGCGATCAAAACCACCGGACACAGGGAGCCGAAGACGTCCCCTGAACGCCTTGTTTCTGCCACGATTCCGAGTGGGTGGGGCTCGGAGCCTGAGCTCTCTCCGCCCGCAACCTCCGCCGGGGGGACCCCCAACCGGCACGCCTAAGACCAGTGGGAGAGTCACGGTGTACTTCGCCGCACTGCTCGCGCGCACCGAAGACGGGTGGGAAGCGAGCGACACAGAGCTCGACGATGTGGAAACCCTGTCGGATCTCGCCGACCTGGCCCGGGAAGCCTCTCCTGACGAGGACACGGTGCTCGTGCTGATCGAGCAGGAGGACTCCTGGTTCGGGGTCGTCCGCATCGACGGCGAGGAGGACCCTCGCATCTACGTGTCCGACGCGGCCGCCGCCGCCCGCAGCTCGTACGGCGAGATCCTGCTCACCGACGAACTGCTCGGAAGAGATCCGGGTGACGAGGACGACCTGGACGCCCTCGACCTCGACGGCACCGAGGACGGTGAGAACGAGGACGACGACGAGGAACCCGCCGGCGCCGTGGGCGGCGGCTCCGCCGATGCCGTGCCGCACGGCCCGGTCGGCGACGCCGCCATCCTCGACGACCTCGGCGTCGGCGAGAAGGAACTGAGGTCGCTGTCGGCGGACGCGGTCACCGAGATCGCCGAATCCCTCGGCGCCTCGGAAGTCCTGGAGACCGTCCGCTGACCGCACCGCAGAAGCCGTCGGACCCCGTACGCGACCGCTGGCGGGCCGCGATGCGGCTCGCCCTGGACGAGGCACGGCTGGCCGCCCGGGGCGGGGACGTCCCGGTCGGCGCCGTCGTGCTGGCCGCGGACGGCACGACGGTCCTCGCCACCGGCCACAACGAACGCGAGGCGGGCGGTGATCCGACGGCCCACGCCGAAGTGCTCGCCATCCGGCGGGCGGCCGAGAAGACCGGGGAGTGGCGGCTGTCCGGCTGCACGCTCGTCGTGACCCTCGAACCGTGCACGATGTGCGCGGGCGCGATCGTGCAGTCCCGGGTGAACCGGGTCGTCTACGGCGCGCGTGACGCCAAGGCGGGCGCGGCCGGCTCCCTCTGGGACGTCGTCCGCGACCGTCGGCTCAACCACCGCCCGGAGGTCGTCGAGGGAGTCCTCGCCGAGGAGTCCTCGGGGCTGCTCACGGAGTTCTTCCGAGAGCGCTGAGCCCGCCGCCGCATACCGATTTCAAACCGGGCCCGACCTTGCTGTAAGGTCTCCCTCGGTAGCGTGTCCGAGCGGCCGAAGGAGCTCGCCTCGAAAGCGAGTGTGGCGCAAGTCACCGAGGGTTCAAATCCCTCCGCTACCGCTGGTGGACGAAGGGTCCGGCTCGATGAGTCGGGCCCTTCTCCGTGTTCGGTATGCCCTTCCGTGGAGCGGGGAGCTTGCCGAAGTAGATCCAGGCGAGGCCGCCGACGAACGGGGCGCAGAGCATGAGGAGCAGCCACAGCGGCCTCGCCCCGTAGCGGACGCGTTCGCCGGGCGTGTGGACACAGTCGATCAACATCCCCAGGTACAGCGCGACCACGATGATCACCGGCGCCGGCGCCAGCAGTTCCAGCACGCGTCTCCCCCTCCGCTCCGCCCGCCGCTTGCGGGCGTTCACCTCTTCATCGGACGAGACCCCGCGATCGGTTCACGAACGCGCCGCGATGTTCAAAAGCGGTATGTAAATCGCACTTACAGATACACTCGCGGCCGTCAACAGGGGCCCGTGCGGGCACATCCAGGGGAGGCCAGGTGGCGGTGAACGCCAAGAAGATCGCCGTCTACATGCTCGTGGTCTTCGTGCTCTACGTGATCATCACGGACCCGGCGAAGGCGGCGGACTACGTCCAGATAGGCTTCGAGGGCATATCGGACGCCGCCAAGGCCATCGGCGACTTCTTCACTTGGCTCGCCGACGGGGCCCAGTAGCCGAGGCCGCCGCACGCAGTGGGAGTGCCCATGATCCGCCATCTGGTCCTTTTCAAGCTCAACGAGGGCGTCGACCGCGACGACCCCCGGGTCGTGCGGGGCGAGGCGGCCTTCCGTGCGCTGGACGGGCAGATCGAGGAACTGCGCTTCTGGGAGCTGGGCTGGAACGTCAGCGACCGCCCCATCGCCTACGACTTCGCCATCAACTCGGCGGTCGAGGATGCGGACGCCCTCAAGCGCTACCTCGAACACCCGGCCCACCAGGCGGGCGTCGCCCTGTGGCGGGAGTTCGCCACCTGGGTGGTCGCCGACTACGAGTTCTGAGCCGCCCCCGAGCCACCCCTTCAGTCAGGAGGGGAGCCCTCCGCTCGGTCGATACGGAAGCCCTCCGCCGTTCCGGCGGGGGGCTCTCGCGCGTCCCGCACGCCCGGTGACGGCCCAACTTGTACCTCAACACGGGGTTATGGGGTGCTTGCACACAGTGCACATGTCTTGTGATGCTATGACCGCTTTTGACGGATGAGTTGACCGATGTTGACCTGACGAAGAGGTGGCGTTGACCGTGTCGGCCAGTACTGCGCCGCCTCAGGAAGAGGCACCCCCCGCACCGGCTCCGGCACCGGCGTCCACCCCTGCACCCGCTCCCGCTCCGATGCCCACCCTGGAGACCGTCCAGGCGGCCGCCGCCGAGGCCGCCGAGGAAACCGCCCCGACGCCCGAACGCCGCCGCGGCGCCGACACCCGGGCGCTGACCCAGGTGCTCTTCGCCGAGCTCAAGGAACTGCAGCCGGGCACGCCGGAGCACAACCGGGTGCGCGGGGCGCTCATCGAGGCCAACCTCCCGCTCGTGCGCTACGCGGCCGCCCGCTTCCGCTCCCGCAACGAGCCGATGGAGGACGTCGTCCAGGTCGGCACCATCGGGCTGATCAACGCCATCGACCGCTTCGACCCGGACCGGGGCGTGCAGTTCCCGACGTTCGCGATGCCGACGGTCGTCGGCGAGATCAAGCGGTACTTCCGCGACAACGTCCGCACGGTCCACGTACCGCGCCGACTGCACGAGTTGTGGGTGCAGGTCAACAGCGCCACCGAGGACCTGACCACCGCCTTCGGCCGCACTCCGACGACGGCGGAGATCGCCGAGCGGCTGCGCATCGGTGAGGACGAGGTCCTCTCCTGCATCGAGGCGGGCCGCTCGTACCACGCCACCTCCCTGGAGGCGGCCCAGGAGGGCGACGGCCTGCCGGGCCTGCTGGACCGCCTCGGCTACGAGGACCCCGCGCTGGACGGCGTGGAACACCGTGACCTCGTCCGCCACCTCCTCGTCCAACTGCCGGAGCGCGAACAGCGCATCCTCCTGCTGCGCTACTACAGCAACCTCACGCAGTCGCAGATCAGCGCCGAACTCGGCGTCTCCCAGATGCATGTGTCCCGGCTGCTCGCGCGCAGCTTCCAGCGGCTTCGCTCGGCGAACCGCATCGAGGCGTGACGGGACACGTCACTCGATCGGGGATCGCAAGCACGACCGAGCTGTCACCGATGAGAGCGAATCGCTCACCGGGGCTGTTGCCGACAGAACTGCGCTGAAAAACCGTCAGACCCCCTCTTTCCAGGGCTGATTCGTCACTCACATGTCGACATGTCACTACAGCGTGTTGCCGACATGTGACATTCTGCCGGAAGCGCGTTTGCCGGGGCTTCGGCTCCGGTATTCAGGTGAAGGCTGACGTTCCTCAAGCGGGGGCGTTCGCCGCGACCGTCCCGCGACCCAAAGGGGGTGGCATGTCCGCAGAACAGGGCAGCTCGAAGGTGCTCACACTCGCGCAGAGCGAGTCCGCGCCCGCCGTGCCCGTCGAGCCCGATGTGCTCGACGACGTCACGGCCCCCGAGGCCGCTCCGGCCCCGGCCCTCACGGCCACGGGGGCCATCGACACCCGCACCCTGTCCCGCTCCCTGTTCCTGCGACTGGCCGCCCTCGCCGAGGACAGCCCCGAGCGCATGTACGTCCGGGACACTCTCATCGAGCTCAACCTCCCCCTCGTGCGCTACGCGGCGGCCCGCTTCCGCTCGCGCAACGAGCCCATGGAGGACATCGTCCAGGTCGGCACCATCGGCCTGATCAAGGCGATCGACCGCTTCGACTGCGAACGCGGCGTGGAGTTCCCGACGTTCGCGATGCCGACGGTCGTGGGCGAGATCAAGCGCTTCTTCCGCGACACGTCGTGGTCGGTGCGCGTGCCGCGCCGGCTTCAGGAGCTGCGCCTGGCCCTCACCAAGGCCAGCGACGAGCTCTCCCAGAAGCTCGACCGCTCCCCGACGGTCGCCGAACTCGCCGCGGTGCTGGGCGTGTCCGAGGAGGACGTCGTCGACGGCCTCGCGGTCGGCAACGCCTACACGGCATCGTCGCTGGACTCCCCGGCCCCGGAGGACGACGGCGGCGAGGGCTCCCTCGCGGACCGCCTCGGCTACGAGGACACGGCCCTCGAGGGCGTGGAGTACCGCGAGTCCCTGAAGCCCCTGCTGGCCAAGCTGCCGCCCCGCGAGCGCCGCATCATCATGCTGCGCTTCTTCGCCAACATGACCCAGTCGCAGATCGGCGAGGAGGTCGGCATCTCCCAGATGCACGTCTCACGCCTCCTCACCCGGACACTCGCCCAGCTGCGCGAGGGCCTGATCTCCGACTAGCCGACAGGCGGACTGACGGACGAGAGGACGGGCGGACTGGCCGACCAGGCATGTCCGCCCGACCAGGCCTGTCCGGTTCCGGAACTGTCCGGACAGGACCCTCCCGACCTCAGAGGACCCAGAGGACTCAGAGGACTCAGAGAGCTTCGGAGGATTTCAGAGGGCTTCCTTACTGACGGCCCGTCAGCCAGACTGTCGCGATGCGAAGTCCGACACGGGCACGTGGGCGGCGGGTCGCCGTATGGAGTGCCTCGGCGGTCGCCGTCGTCGTGGGAGCGGCTGGACTGTCGTCCGGCTGCGGAGGCGACGGCAAGGGACGCGACTACGTCGCGATCGGCGGGGCGGGCGATCCCGCGCAGCCGGGCGCGGACCTGTCTGCCGAACCGACGGGCGGAGTGCGGCTCGTCCCGCTGGACGGGGAGAGCGGCTCCCCCGGCGGCCTCTCCGGTCCGGGGGCGACGCCGAAGAGCCCCGCGGAAGCGAAGACCACCGCCGACCCGCCCGGCGACGTGCCCGGCGTTCCGCACGCTTCCGGCACCGGGCCGGCTCGGCAGCGGGCTCCAGGGCAGGGCACGCCCGCCGAGGGCGGCTCCGCGGGCGGCGGTCACACGCCTTCTGACGCACCGTCGGCCACGCCTTCGCCGACGTCCTCCGCTCCGTCCGGAGAGGCCTCCGCCGAACCGGCTTCCCTCGCCGTGAGCGAGCCCGTCCGCGCGGGAACGGATCACCGGTGGTGCGAGGACGTGACCCTCACGTTCACCAACTCCGGTGGGACGGACGTCGGTTCCGGGACGGTCACCTTCGGGACGCATGTCGTGGACGCGCTCGGGATCGACTGGGCCACCCGGGAGTCGACGGCCCCGCTGCCGACGCCGATCGCCGCCAGGACGCGCAGGGAGCGGACCTGGACGGTGTGCGTCGACGCGTGGCGCGTACCGCTGGGGATGCACATCGAGACGCGGGACGTGTCGGTGCGGTGGAAGTGAGGTAGGGGCGGGACGGGGAGCGCCGAACCCTCGCACGCCGTGGGTGCCGGTACCAGCACCCGCCCCCGTAACCAGCACCAGTACCAGTACCAGTACAGACGACACCGACGCCCGGCACGGGCCGCCGGGGCCGGCACAGCACCGGCACCAGCAGCCCGTACGGGAGTTACTTCAGCGCCAGCCAGGCGACGGCCGCGACGATCACGACCGCGGCGACGATGCCGACGATCAGGCCGATGCGGGGGCCGGCCGGCGCGGGGGCCGGCTGGGCGGCCCGAGGGGCGCCCTCGTCGACGAACGCGCGGAACATCTGGGTGCTGCCGGCGGGGTCGTGGTTGCCCTGGGGGCCCTGGGTGTTAGCCATGGGCCGAGACACTAGCGAAAACGGGCGGGCGGGCCCAAGCGGGGGTCGCCACAGAGGCCCCGGCGCCACCCCGGGCGAGCAGGCCGAGCGCACTTCGCCCGCCTCGGTCGGCCCACACGGCCGCCACCGACTCCAGCTGCATATTTACCGCAGCAATACTTGCCTTTGCCAACTTTTTGCGGCCTCTGTGACCCTCTTTATTTGCCTGCAGCAACCAACCGCTTCTATGGTTGCCCTAAGCAACGATAACGGGAGGTGCGATGGCAGGGCAGGCGCAGTACGAGGAGCTGGCGCGTCAGCTCAGCGCCGTCGGGGCCGTGAAGCGGGACCTCGGACGGATCCTGCCGCAGGACTGCTCCGCCGGCTCGGCCGCCGTGCTGGCCCTGCTGGGCAGTCACGGCGACATGCGCATGAGCAACCTCGCCGAGCTGCTCGCCGTCGACATGTCCGTGACCAGCCGGCACGCCGCGCACCTCGCCGACCGGGGCTGGATCGAGCGCTCCCCCGACCCGGCGGACAAACGCTCACGCATCCTGCACCTCACCCCCGAGGGCCACACGATGCTCGTCGACCTGTCCCGCCGGAGCGCCGGCCTCCTGGCCGAGCGGCTGAGCGACTGGACCGACGCCGAGGTCGGCCAGCTCATCGGACTGCTGACCCGGCTGCGCGCCAGCTTCGGCGACTGCCGGACGGTCGCGCACCGGCCGCCGCCCCCGCCCGACCCCCCGCCTCCCGTATCCCCCGCACTTCCCGTTCCCGCAGGCGAACGGACACAGACCACCCGTACACCCGCACAAGCAACGTAAGAGAAGGAAGCCCATGGCAACGACCACACCAGCCGGTGTGCGGGCTCACGCGAAGCACGGCGGAGGGTCCCACGGCTCCGCCGAGGCCGCTCCGATGACCCACCGGCAGATCATGGAGGCCCTCTCCGGGCTGCTGCTCGGCATGTTCGTCGCGATCCTGTCCTCCACGATCGTCTCGAACGCCCTCCCGGAGATCATCGGCGACCTCGGCGGCGGCCAGTCCGCCTACACCTGGGTCGTCACCGCCGCCCTGCTGTCGATGACGGCGGCCACCCCCCTGTGGGGCAAGCTCTCCGACCTGTACAGCAAGAAGGCGCTCGTCCAGATGGCGCTCGTCATCTACGTGCTCGGGTCGGCCGCCGCCGGACTCTCCCAGAACGCCGGCATGCTGATCGCCTGCCGAGTCGTCCAGGGCATCGGCGTCGGCGGTCTGTCCGCCCTCGCGCAGATCGTGATGGCCGCGATGATCTCCCCGCGTGAGCGCGGACGTTACTCCGGCTACCTCGGCGCGACCTTCGCCGTCGCCACCGTCGGCGGCCCGCTGCTCGGCGGTGTCATCACCGACACCTCGTGGCTGGGCTGGCGCTGGTGCTTCTACGTCGGTGTGCCGTTCGCGGTCATCGCGCTGATCGTGCTGCAGAAGACCCTGCACCTGCCCGTAGTGAAGCGGGACGTCAAGGTCGACTGGAGCGGCGCCTTCTTCATCTCCGCCGCGGTCTCGCTGCTGCTGGTCTGGGTCACCTTCGCCGGTGACAAGTACGACTGGCTGTCCTGGCAGACGGCCGCGATGGTCGGTGGCTCCCTCGTGCTCGGCCTGGTCTTCGTGCTCGTCGAGTCGAAGGCCGCCGAGCCGATCATCCCGCTGCGGCTGTTCCGCAACCGCACCATCACGCTGTCGTCGCTCGCCTCGATGTTCGTGGGCGTCGCGATGTTCTCCGGCACGGTCTTCTTCAGCCAGTACTTCCAGCTGGCCCGGGACAAGTCCCCGACCATGTCGGGCGTCATGACGATCCCGATGATCGGCGGCCTGTTCATCTCCTCCACCGTGTCCGGGCAGTTCATCACCCGCACCGGCAGGTGGAAGGCCTGGCTGGTCAGCGGTGGCGTGCTCGTCACGGCGGGGCTGGGCCTGCTGGGCACCATCCGCTACGACACGGACTACTGGAAGACCGCGGTCTTCATGGCCCTGCTGGGTCTCGGCATCGGCATGATGATGCAGAACCTGGTGCTGTGCACGCAGAACCAGGTCGACCCGTCCGACCTCGGCTCGGCCAGCTCCACGGTCACCTTCTTCCGCTCCCTCGGCGGTGCGATGGGCGTCTCGGCGCTGGGCGCCGTCATGGCCCACCGCATCACCGACTACGCCAAGGACGGCATCGCCGACCTCGGCCCCAAGTACGCCTCCCTCGCCTCCGGTTCGAGCTCCTCCGGCTCGATCCCGGACATGGACAAGCTGCCCGCGCCGCTGCGCACGGTCATGGAGAGCGCGTACGGCCACGGCATCGCGGACGTCTTCATGATCGCCGCTGCCCTGGCCCTGCTGGCCTTCCTGATCACCCTGTTCATCAAGGAGGTTCCGCTGAAGACCCGCGGCGCGATGGCGCAGGCCACGGACTCGGACGCCTCGGACGTCTCGGACGCGGACGCGGTGACGGACGCGGACGCGGTGACGGGCTCGAACGCGATCACGGGCACGAACGCGGACACGGGCACGAACGCGGCCACGGCGTCCGTCGCCGCCACGGCCGGTGGCAGTGCCGGTGGCGGTGCCGGTGAGAGGGTCCCCAGCTGGGCCGTCGCCGACTCGGCCGCCGAGGCCGGTCCCGAGGCCGGTCCCGAGGGGACGCAGCGGCTCGCCGCCGTCGCCACCGTCGAAGCCCCGCGGACTCCCGCGGGCGGCGTCCCGGTGCACGGCTTCGTCCGCGGAGCGGAGAGCGCTCCCGTCCCGCAGGCCGCCGTCACACTCATCTCGCTCGCCGGACGGCAGCTCGGCCGCTCGGTCGCGCAGGGCGACGGTTCCTACGCGCTGGACGCGCCGGGCACGGGTTCGTACGTGCTGATCGCCTCCGCGGACGGCTTCCAGCCGCAGGCGTCCACGATCGTCGTGAACGGCGAGCCGGTCGCGTACGACATCCTGCTCAGCGGGACCAGCGGGCTCAGCGGAGTCGTGCGCGCCGCCGAGTCGGGCGAGGCCGTCAAGGACGCGATGGTGATCGTCACCGATGTGCGCGGTGACCTGCTGGCCACCGCGGCCACCGGCGAGCAGGGCGAGTTCGCCTTCGCCGAGCTGGTGCCGGGCACGGTGACCGTCGCCGTGAACGCCGTCGGGTTCCGGCCGCGCGCCCTGCCCGTCGAGATCGGCGCGACGGGCGTGACCCGCACGGAGGTAGTCCTCGACGCGGGCGCCCGGCTGCAGGGCGTCGTCCGGGCGCCGCACGGTCCGCTGGCCGATGCGCGCGTGACGCTGGTGGACGCGGCCGGCAACGTGGTCGGCACCGCCACCACCGGCGTGGACGGCGCGTACGCCTTCGCCGACCTCGACGGGGGCGACTACACCGTCATCGCGACCGGCTACCCGCCGGTGGCCACCGCGCTGATCCTGGCGGGCCCCGGCGTCGACGGCCACGACATCGAACTCGCCCACCCCGGCGAGTAGTTCGGACAGTTGTCGACTCCGGCCCGGTGCGGGGCGAACCCCCGCACCGGGCCGGTTCCAGTGTGAGGAGCAAGTGAGATGGGACTGACCGCGAAGATCCGCACGCGGGACGGGTGGGCCGTGTCGCACGCGGTCGTCACGGTGGCCGACATGGCGGGCGGCCAGGTGCTGCGCGCCGAGGCCGACGCGGAAGGAGCCGTACGGGACGCGACCGAACTCGCCCCGGGCGCGTACACGGTGATCGTCACGGCCGTCGGATACGCGCCCACCGCCGCCAGCGCGATCGTCACGGCCGGGGGTACCTCGCGCTCGAGCGGAGCCGCGAGTGGGGGAGGCCGGATCGAGGTCGGGACGGTGACCCTGGCCCGGCAGGGCGGCACGGAACTGCCCCCGCCCGGCCCCTGGGCCGTCGACCCCGCGCACTCGACCGTCGGCGCGGTCGCCCAGCACCTGGGCATCTCCAGCGTCCACGGCCGGTTCAGGGACTTCGCGGCGGCGATCGAGGTCGCCCCGGACGACGTCGCCAAGTCCCGTGTGGAGGCGGTGATCCGGGCGTCCTCCATCGACACCGGCAACGCCATGCGCGACACCCACCTGCGTTCGTCGGACTTCCTGGACGTGGAGAGGTACCCGGAGATCACCTACCGTTCGACCGGCCTGGCCCCGGCCGGGCCCGGCCGCTGGACCGTCCACGGCGACCTGTCCCTGCACGGCGTCGCCCGCCCGGTGGACCTGGACCTGGCCTACCTCGGCACCGGCGCGGACCCGTGGGGCGGAACCCGGGCGGCCTTCCGGGCCACGACCCAGCTGCGGCGCGAGGACTTCGCCATGAACTACAACCAGGTCGTCCAGGCGGGCATCGCGGCCATCGGCACCACCCTGAGGGTGGAGCTGGACGTCCAGGCGGTACAGGGCGACGCCCTGCCGACGGCCTAGCGGAACCCGCCAGAGGCCTGACGGAACCCGCCGGGGCCTGACGGAACCCGCCGGGGGCCTGACGGAACCCGCCGAGGTCCTGGCGAACCCGCCGGAGGACGGGCGGAAGGGGCGCCCGCCTGCTCGTCCGTGCGGGCGCGGTCATAGGCCCGGCAGGGTCAGCCGGAACCGGGGCCCCGCCGCCTAGGCTGAACCCATGGCACCGAACATCGCGACGAACACCAAGGTCTCCCTGGACGAGTTGCTGGACTTCGTCCGCCCCCGTCACCGCGCGATCCTGCTGACCCGGCGCACCGACGGCAGCTCCCAGGCCTCACCGCTGACCTGCGGGGTCGACGACTCGGGCCGGATCGTCGTCTCCACCTACCCGGAGCGGGCCAAGACGCGCAACGCCAAGCGGGACGACCGGGTCGGCGTCCTCGTGCTGAGCGACGACTGGAACGGTCCCTGGGTCCAGATCGACGGCACGGCCGAGGTGATCGACGCGCCGGACTCCGTCGAGCCCCTGGTCGAGTACTACCGCAACATCGCCGGCGAGCACCCGGACTGGGACGAGTACCGGCAGGCCATGCTGAAGCAGGGCAAGTCGATCATCCGGATCACCCCGCGGCGATGGGGCCCGGTGGCCACCGGCGGCTTCCCGGCCCGCCTCGCACAGCAGGACTGAGCACCGGCGGGGGGATCGGCGAAGGGCCGGAGACGCTACGCCGGCGCCCTGCCGACCGGGCGCCGGCTCAGCCGCGCAGGACCATCGCCTCGATGCCCGCCACCAGCAGGTCCAGGGCGAAGGTGAAGTCGCGGTCCATCATCTCCGCGACCGTGTCGCCGCCGCGGGCCGCCATGAGGTTCCTGGACTGCTCGATGATGTCCGCGGTCTGCGGGGCCTCGGCCGTCGCGGTCATGGCGTCGCGGAAGTACTCGTCCGGGGTCAGGCCGGTGTCCGCGACCCGGGCGAAGAAGTGGCCCTCGATCGTGCCGTAGCCGTACACGAACTGGAAGACGGCCGAGATGGCGCCGGTGATGCCGTGCGCGGGCAGCCCGGTGCGCAGCACGACCTGCTGGACGGTGCGGGAGAAGCGCACGGAGTTCGGGCCGATGTTGAGGTAGCGGCCGGCGAGCGGCGACAGCCAGGGGTGCCGGACCAGCAGTCCGCGGTAGGCCGTGGCCAGCGCCCGGAGCTGCTCGCGCCAGTCCGCGTCCTCGTCCGACGGGTCGGGCAGTTCCTCCAGCTCGCCGAAGGCCGTGTCGAGGGCGAGTTCGAGCAGGTCGTCCTTGGTGTCGACGTACCAGTAGACGGACATCGCCGTCACGTTCAGTTCGGCCGCCAGCCGCCGCATGGAGAACTTGGCCAGCCCCTCGGCGTCCAGCAGGCGCACGGTGACCTCGGTGATCCGGTCCCGGTCGAGCCCCGAGGGCTGCCCCCCGCCACGGCCCCGCCGACGCGCCTTGCCCTCCAGCCACACACTGTGCTGCGCGGCATCCTTGGCGGTCTCGGCCATGGCAGGGCACCTCCTGGACGTCCGGTCACTGATGAAGATGCTAAGCGGCAGGTGGTCCCGGGCACGGCGGCAACCCGACACCATCGCAGGTCGCACAGTCCGGCAGACGGCCCACCGGCTGCTCCACCGTGCGCCCCGGCATGCGGCCTCTTCCAGCGCGCGGAGGCGAGACGGCCGGGCCGCACGCCGCACCGGCAACCCCACGCCGTCGGCACGTCCGCCGTATGCGCGAGCGCGCCCCACCGCCGTCGCACGCCCGCCACACGCCCCGCATCGCACGCCCCACCACACCCCGTCGCACGCCCCGCCGCGTCCTCCCGGCGTTCAGGCGGCCAGAACCGGCGGCTTGTCCTTCCGTTCCTCACGCTCCGCCCGGCGCAGCAGCCCCGCGGCCAGCACTCCGCCTGCCAGGACGGCCGCGGCCCCGAGCAGCTGGCTGGTCCGGAGGCCGGACGAGAACGACTCGACGACGCGTCCGCGCTCCTGCGCCGACCCGGCGGCGGCCAGCGCGGCCGGCAGCGACTCCGCCGCGAACCGCGCGGTCAGCACCGCGCCGAGGACGGCGACGCCCAGCCCGTTCCCGAACTCGGCCACCGTGCCGTTGAGCCCGGCCCCCACCCCCGCCTTCGCCGGCGGTATCGAGCTCATGATCGCGTGGGCCATCGCCGGGCTGGCGACCGCCGTCCCCGCGCCGATGAGCACCAGCCCCGCCATCATCGCGGGGTATCCGTCGGCGGCCACCGCGATGCAGACCAGGCCCGCCGACATCAGCACCATCCCGACCAGGACCGACAACGGCCCGCCGAGCCTGGCCATCACCCTGGCCGACACTCCGGTGAAGTTGAGGGCCACGACGGTCAGCGCCAGCGGCGCGGTCCGCAGGCCCGCCTCCAGAGGGCCGTACCCCAGGACGAACTGCAGGTGCTGCGTGAGCAGGAACAGCGCGCCGGCCATCCCGAAGGTGACCAGCACCGCGCCGGCCACCGCGCCCGTGAACCGGCGGTTGCGGAAGAAGGCCAGGTCGAGCATGGGATACGGGACCCTGCTCTCCCAGTGGGCGAACAGCGCCAGGACGACGACCGCCACCGCCGCGCTCACCAGCACCCGCGACGACGTCCAGCCCTGCGTCGGTCCGGAGATGATCGCGAAGACCAGCGAGGCCATGCCGATCGTGGAGAGGAACGCGCCGAGCAGGTCGGGACGCTCGCCCTGCGGGTTCTTCGATTCGGGGACCATCGTGACGACGGCCACCAGGCCCAGCGCCGCCACCGGCAGGTTGATCAGGAAGACCGCACCCCACCAGAAGTGGTTCAGCATGAAGCCTCCGATGAGGGGACCGGTCGCGAAGCCCAGCGAGTTCACCGCGGCCCAGATGCCGATCGCCTTCGGCTGCTGCTCGGGCGTGAAGATCTGCATCGCCACCGCGAGGGTGGTGGTGAACAGCAGCGCGCCTCCGACTCCCATGCCCGCCCGTGCCGCGATCAGCTGGGCGGTGGAGTCCGCGAGGCCGGCCACCAGGGAACCGATGCCGAACAGCGCCAGACCCGCTGCCAGCATCTTCTTCCGGCCGTAGAGGTCGGCGGCACTGCCCGCGGTGAGCAGCAGACCGGACTGCACGAGCGAGTAGGCGTTGATCATCCACTGGATGTCGGAGGTGGCCGCGTCCAGTTCGCGGGTGAGGGAGGGGATCGCGACGTTCAGGATCGTGTTGTCGAGCAGCACGGTGAGCTGGGCGAGACAGATCACGCCGAGGATCAGCCAGCGCCGGGGGTGGCCCTGCGGGGACGCGGACGGGGGCGAAGACGGGGTCGGGGACAGTGTCATGTCGTACACCGTAGAAGAGTCCCCATACGGTGTACAACGAATTGCCGACGAAGGGCGGTGGCATCAAGCCACCGCCCTTCGTCGAACTTCTCGGGCTTCTCGGGCTTCTCGGGCTTCTCGGGCTTCTCGGACTCAGCGACGCGTCAGCCGCTCGCCTTCTGCGTGAGGTCGTAGAAGGTGGCCGAACCGACCGTCACCTTCTTGAAGTTGGCCTCGACCCAGGAGGTGATCTGCGAGGACGTCCCGGTGCCGCTGCCGCCCATGCCGCCGCCCGAGCCACCGGCGATGAAGTAGTGGACCCTGCCGTCCGTCACGTACTGCTTGAACTGCGCGAGCGTCGGGGACGGGTCGGTGCCGTTGAACCCGCCGATCGCCATCACGGCGTCACCCGTGGCGAGTTGGTAGCTCGCCGCGTTCTGGGCGCCGATCGCGGCCGCGGCCCAGGTGTACTCGCCGGAGTCGGCCTCCAGCAGCTTCTTGGCCTCGTCGGAGACGCTCGCGCCGTTCAGCAGACCGCCGACGCCACCGCCCGTCCCCCCGCCGCCCATGCCGCCGTCGCCGGTCTGGCCGCCGGGACCGACCTGCTGGTTCTGGCCCTGGCCTTGCGTGCCGCCGTTGCCGTTCTGCTGGTTCCGGCCGGGCATGCCGCCGCCCATCGGACCGCCGCCGGGGAAGCCGCCCGTGCCGCCGCCCTGCGGGCTCTGGCCCTGGGTTCCGCCGTTGCCGTTCTGCTGGTTCCGGCCCGGCATGGCGCCGCCGAAGCCGCCGCGGCCGCCGCCACCCGGACCGCCGCCCATCATGGCCGCGCCCGCCGGGCCCGCCGTGACGATGGAGCCGGTGTGGCCCTCCCGCAGCGTGCTCACGGTGTACGCCGTCGGCCCGGCCAGCGCGGCCACGACGCCCACGGAGGCCGCCGCGAGGGCGAGCTGACGGTTGATCCGGCCCGCGAAGACCAGGCCGAGCGCGGCGACCAGGCCGCCGATCAGGACCAGCCACTTCAGCCAGGGCAGGTAGTCGGGGGTGCGGTTGAGCAGGACGTAGCTCCAGGCCGCGGCCGCCACCACCGAGGCCGCCAGGGTGATCGAGGCCCAGATCTCCGACCGCTTCTCCCACAGGATCGCGGCGCCCATGCCGATCACGGCCGCCATGTAGGGGGCGAGGGCCACCGTGTAGTACTGGTGGAAGATGCCCGCCATGTAGCTGAAGACGACCATGGTGATCAGCAGCGAGCCGCCCCAGACCAGGAACAGGCCACGGGTGGCCGAGTCGCGACGCAGCCTCCGCGTCGCCACCAGACCGCCGACCAGCAGGATCAGCGCGGCCGGCAGCAGCCAGGAGATCTGACCGCCGATCTCGGAGTTGAACATCCGGTCCCAGCCGGTCTCGCCCCACTGGCCGGTGTTGCCGCCGCCACCGCCGCCCCCGACACTGCCGGTCTCCTCGCCGTTCAGGCGGCCGAGACCGTTGTAGCCGAAGGTCAGCTCGAGGAAGGAGTTGTTCTGCGAGCCGCCGATGTACGGACGGGAGGACGCGGGCCACAGCTCGACGATCGCGACCCACCAGCCGCCGGACACGATCAGCGCGCCCGTGGCGACGGCCAGCTGGCCCAGCCGCTTCCGCACCGGCACCGGCGCGCAGACCGCGTAGACGATCGCGAGCGGCGGCAGGATCAGAAAGGCCTGCAGGGTCTTGGCGAGGAACGCGAAGCCGATCGCGACCCCGGCCCACACCAGCCACCTCGTCCGGCCGTCCTCGACCGCACGGGCGACGAAGTAGCAGGCCACGGCCATCAGCAGGGCCAGCAACGCGTCCGGGTTGTTGAACCGGAACATCAGCGCGGCGACCGGGGTCAGCGCGAGCACGGCGCCCGCGATCAGACCGGCCGCGGGGCTGAACCGGCGGCGCACGGAGGCGTGAACGACGGCGACGGCGCCGACGCCCATCAACACCTCGGGAGCGAGGATCGCCCACGAGTTCAGGCCGAAGATCCTGACCGACAGCGCCATCGGCCACAGCGAGGCCGGCGGCTTGTCGACGGTGATGGCGTTGCCCGCGTCCAGCGAGCCGAAGAAGAAGGCCTTCCAGGACTGGCTGCCGGCCTGGACGGCCGCGGAGTAGAACGAGTTGGCGTAGCCGGAGGCGCTCAGGTTGTAAAGGTAGAGGAGGAGCGTGGCCGCCAGCAGGCCGAGGAAGGCCGGGCGCGCCCATCGGGGGTCCTCGGGGCGGCCGCGCCACAGTCTGCGGTGCAGGGGCTGCTTCGGCTCGCCCGAGTCGGGGGCCGGGACGGCCGGTTCCCGCGGAGGCGCCACGGTGGGGGGCGGGCCCCAGGTGGCCGTCGGCTGGTCGAGGTGGGCGGTCATCGGGCGTCCCCCGGGTCGGTGTCGTGGGGGCGCACCGGCTGCAGCCGCATCGTGGCGTCCCTCCAGGTGCCGTCCGCGGCTTCGCCGGCGCGGAGGTGATGCGTGGTCCGGGCGGGGTCGTGCGGGTGGGCGGGGTCGTGCGGGTGGGCGGGGCCGTGCGGGTGGGCGGTGCCGTGCGGCGGGGCGACCGGGCGCTGCGGCAGCGGCACGAAGGGGCCGTCGGCCTGCGCGGACGCGGTCGGGTACGTCGCCGAAGGCGGACCCGCGGGAGAGGCGGGCGCGGCGGCGGCTGCGGCTGCGGGCGCGGGCGCGGGTGCCGCGGTCGTCGTCGCCGGGTCGTCGCCGTCGCGCCGGTCGGAGAAGACCCACACGCGGAAGAGCAGGAAGCGCAGCACGGTCGCCGCGAGGTTGGCGGCGACGAGCACCGCCAGCTCGGTGGAGTGCGCGGGGTCGGAGGTGGCCGCGCCCAGCGCGACGAGCGAGCCGCTGGTCAGCGCCAGACCGATGCCGAAGACGACGAGGCCCTGCGCCTGGTGCTTGACGGCCCCGCCGCGGCCCCGCACCCCGAAGGTGAGGCGCCGGTTGGCGGCGGTGTTGGCGACCGCGGACACCAGCAGGGCGAGCGCGTTGGCGATCTGCGAGCCGCTGAACTGGCGGAAGCCGCTGTAGAGCAGGAGGTAGAAGAGGGTGGACAGACCGCCGACGACGCAGAATCCGACCAGCTGACGGGCCAGGCCCTTGGGCACGTCCTGGATGTCGCGGTCGCGCGGGTCGTCGCCGAACGGGCGGGTGAGCCGGTCGAGGGACAGCGAACCGGTGGCCAGGGCCTTGCCCACGCGCCACACCCCTTTCAGGTCGTCGGACGCCGTCTTCACGATGTGCACCGTGGAGTCCGGGTCGTCGACCCAGTCGACCGGCACCTCGTGGATACGGAGACCGGCACGCTCGGCGAGCACCAGCATCTCAGTGTCGAAGAACCAGCCGGTGTCTTCCACCAGCGGGAGCAGAACTTGTGCGACATCACGCCGGATCGCCTTGAACCCGCACTGCGCGTCCGAGAAGCGGGCCTGTAGCGAGCCGCGCAGGATCAGGTTGTACGCGCGGCTGATGAACTCCCGCTTCGGCCCGCGCACCACACGGGAGTCACGGGCGAGCCGGGAGCCGATCGCCAGGTCGGAGTGACCGGAGATCAGCGGCGCCACCAGCGGCAGCAGCGCGTTGAGGTCGGTGGACAGGTCCACGTCCATGTACGCGAGGATCGGGGCGTCCGAGGCGGACCAGACGGTCCGCAGCGCACGGCCGCGGCCCTTCTGCTCGAGCCGGAAGTTCCTCACCTCCGGAATCCGCGCCTCCAGCCGCCGCGCCACCGAAGGCGTCGTGTCGGTCGACGCGTTGTCCGCGATCGTGATGCGGAAGGAGTACGGGAACGTGCGCGTCAGGTGGTCGTGCAGTCTCCGGACGCAGGGCTGGAGGTCCTTCTCCTCGTTGAAGACGGGGATCACTACGTCCAGGACAGGCGTACCGGCTGTGGCGGCCGGGAGGTGCTCCCGCGCCGGCAGGGTGCCGGGAGAAGAGTCGGTTCGCATGTCGTCGACTTTCGTCAGGAGCCCTGTTGCACCCATGTGGTGGCACTGTGCTCGACCTGTGAGTCCCGTTGCCAGTTCGTTTCGGGAGCCGGCTGGGGCACGGCCGGGCCGAGCGCGGGCAGGTGCACGGTGAACACGGTCTGCCCGGGCACGCTGTCGACGGTGACGGCGCCGCCGTGCGCGGTCGCGACGGCCTGCACGATGGCGAGGCCGAGGCCGGTCGAGCCGGAGGCACGGGAGCGCGAGGAGTCGCCGCGCGCGAACCGTTCGAAGACGTGCGGAAGCAGGTCGGGCGGAATGCCCTGACCGTTGTCCTGGACGTCCACGCACAGCCACGGCCCGCGCCGCTGCACGCGCGCGGTGACCGTGGTGCCGGGCGGGGT
This sequence comes from Streptomyces sp. NPDC037083, assembly GCF_055606485.1. Classification (NCBI taxonomy): domain Bacteria; kingdom Bacillati; phylum Actinomycetota; class Actinomycetes; order Kitasatosporales; family Streptomycetaceae; genus Streptomyces; species Streptomyces sp. NPDC037083. The sequence goes on from NZ_JBVJSQ010000012.1 coordinate 108,234, forward strand.
GTGCGTCCGGGCGTTGGCCAGCAGGTTCACCAGGACCTGCTGCAGCCGCGCCGAGTCGGCGGACACCAGTGCGGGCTCGTCGGGGAGTTCAAGGCGCCAGACGTGTTCCCGTCCGGCGGCGCGGGCGTCGCTCACGGTGTCGATGACCAGGGGGACGAGGTCGGTCGACTCGAACTGCAGCGGACGGCCCGCGTCGAGCCGGGCGAGCAGCAGCAGGTCCTCGACGAGGAAGGTCATCCGGCCGGCCTCGGACTCGATACGGCCGAGCGCGTGCCTGGTGTCGGGGCCGACCTCCTCGCGTCCGCGCCGGGTCAGCTCGGCGTACCCGCGGATGGAGGCGAGCGGCGTACGGAGCTCGTGACTGGCGTCCGCGACGAACCGGCGGACCCGCATCTCGCTCTCCTGGCGGGCGTGCAGGGCGCCGTGCACGTGGTTCAGCATGCGGTTGAGCGCCGCGCCGACCTGCCCGACCTCGGTGTGCGGATCGGTCTCGGACTCCGGCACCCGCTCGCTGAGGTTGACCTCGCCGGTGTGCAGGGGCAGCTCGGAGACCCGGGTGGCGGTGGCGGCGACCTTGCGCAGGGGGCGGGTGGCGACGTTGACCATGACGATGCCCGCGAGCCCGGCCGCGACGAGACCGGCGACGGTGAGGCTGATCTCGACGATGATCAGGGTGTTGATGGTGTTGTCGACGTCGGAGGTGGGGACGCCGACGTAGTAGTCGCCGTTGTTGCCGTTGATGTACTGGACCCGGTAGGAGCCGAGTCCGGGGATGTCGACGGTGTGCTGCCTCTGGTCCTGGGCGACCGAGCCGAGCGCCGTGATCTGGGCCTCTTTGAGGGGCACGGGCGTCATGTCCGTGTAGCCGGCCGCGTTGCTCTTCTTGTTGCCGACCTTGGCGCTGGTGATCGAGCCGTTGACCACCGTGGCCGCGAGGGTCTTCTGCGGCCCGGGCCCGGTGACCAGCTTGTCGATGCCGTACGTCTTCTGCACGGGCGGGGTGCTGTTCCCGGCGGTGCTTCCGTTCTCGGCGCCGTCCCTGCCGCCGGGGCCTCCGACCGGCCCGCCGGAGGCGCGCATGGCGGCCTCCTTCAGGGAACCGTCCAGCTGGTCGTACAGATGGTCCCGCAGCACGAGGGTGGTCACCGCGCCGATCACCGCGCAGACCACGGCGATCAGGGTGACGGACACGACGACGAGCCGGGTCCGCAGGGTGCGCGGCTTCCCCGCTCGTCTCTTCTGCGGACGCGGCCGTCGTCGTCCGCTCATGACACGGCGGGCTTGATCAGATAACCGGCCCCGCGTCGTGTGTGGATCATCGGCTCCCGGCCGGCGTCGATCTTGCGCCGCAGGTAGGAGATGTACAGCTCGACGACGTTTGCCTGGCCGCCGAAGTCGTACGACCACACCCGGTCCAGGATCTGCGCCTTGCTGAGCACGCGCCGCGGGTTGCGCATCAGGAAGCGCAGCAGCTCGAACTCGGTGGCGGTCAGGTGGATGTTGTCCCCGGCCCGCGAGACCTCGTGGCTGTCCTCGTCGAGGGTGAGGTCCCCGACCACGAGCACGGAGTCGGAGCGCCGGTCGGCGGCGCCGGAGCGCCGGATGAGCCCACGCAGCCGGGCCACGACCTCTTCGAGGCTGAACGGCTTGGTGACGTAGTCGTCGCCGCCGGCGGTGAGGCCGGCGATACGGTCCTCGACGGCGTCCTTGGCCGTCAGGAAGAGCACCGGAACGTCCGGGAGCTCACGGCGCAGCCGCCCCAGGACGGTCAGCCCGTCCATGTCGGGCAGCATCATGTCGAGGACGACGGCGTCGGGCCGGAACTCCCGGGCCGTCTGGATGGCGCCGGTACCGTCTCCCGCACTCCGGATCTGCCATCCCTCGTAGCGCAGGGCCATGGACAGCAGTTCGGTGATCGACATCTCGTCGTCCACCACAAGCACTCGGACGGGGCTCCCGTCCGGCCTCAGCAGTTCGGTGCGCCCCTGGGGCGAGGTCGTGGTCATGGTGGACACCTTGTCGGGGCGCCCTGAGAGCACTCTTTCACCAGTCTGTGATTTCCCTGAGAAACGCACAGGCGACTCTCAGGCAACACCTGGGAACCGCTTGCTCCGCGCCGGCCCCGCCCCGGCGCACGGGCCGGAATCGCTCAGAACAGACCGTCCTGACGATGATCCGCCGGAACTTCGAAGTGCCGTACGGGAAAAGCGACTTCCCCGCTCGCGGCCGGGACCAGCTCCCACCCCCGCAGCAGCCGTGTGTCGAGGACGACCACCCCGCCCTCGGCGGCCAGATGGAGATCGGGCCCGGCGGCCGCCACCAGTTCCCCGCTCACCGACCCCCCGGCGACGAGTTCGCGCACCTCTGCGACAGCGGCCGGCGCGTCCGTCAACCCGAACGCCCGCACGTGGTCGACGGATCGGAACGGCTCACGCGCCAACGACTCGGGCCAGCCGCCCAGTTCCACCGCCCGCGCGTACACCTCCCGCACCTCGGCGGCCCGTTGCTCCTCACCTTCCGGCAGCGCGGCCCGCACCGCCCGCTTCTCGGCGTACGGGATCCGGTCCGGCACCCGCAGCGCGGCCCGCAGCAGCTCCTCGGTGCGCCGGGCGGCCATCAGCGGCCCCGCGCCGAGCCAGGTGAAGCAGACGGCCCCCTGCTCCAGAAGCCGCGCAGACCCGCGCTCGACCGCCGTGATCCCGACCTTGACCAGGCCGGGCCCGAACCAGGCGAGGTACACGTGGTACGGCCGCGGATCGTCGGCGATCCCGTCCGCGGCGACCGAGTGCGCCCGGTCCAGGCGTGCGCACTCCTCGCACCGGGCCCCCGTGCTCCTCCCGGAGACGCCCGCCCGCAGGGGACACGGATGCCCCCGAGCCCCGACGCACTGCCGCACGCCCCCGGCCACGACCCCGAAGGCGACCCGCTTCCCCCAGGACAGCGCGCTACGACGCCCCCCGTCCCACATCAGCACGGGACCCTGCGCCGACCACCGCAGTCCCGAGCACTTCCATGCCTGTGCCATCACCAGCAACGGTAGGCCCGGGCACTGACAGCGGGGCCCCGGCCCGACGTCCCCGCCCCGCGAGCCGGCACCCGACGCACCCGGGGTGCCCCGCCCTGGCCTCCGTGTCCCGCACCCGCATCCCCCACTCCGCCCGGGGCCGCACCCCCGGCGGCTTGCCCCACCCGGCCAGATGCAGCCCCCAGGTGACCAGCGCGCTCACCGCGACGACGACGCCTCCGCCGACCAGCGCGGGCCCTGAGACCGCGCAGACCCCGACGCCCATCAGGGAGGCCCCGGCGGTCGCGATGGCGACGCCGGTCCAGCCGGCGATCGTGTGCCCCTCGTCGTACAGATGCCCAGCCACAGGATCTCTCACCACCTAAGAAGTTATGAATGGAAACCTCTTACAAGGTAAGACAAGTCGAAGTCGGATAACAAGGAGCCATCAGAAACGCACGCGCAGGAGTGCCCAGGCGGGCACATGAGCGTGCGGCAGCGTGCAGGAGAGGAACCAGCCCCCCGCAATGACCCCACCCGAGCCACCGCCGTCCGGCCGCCCCGCGGCAACTCCCGCGCAAGCGCTCGCGGCGATGGACGACCTCATCGCGGCCAGCATGGTCGGCCAGCAGGAGATGGCCCAGCGGCTGGGCCTGAACGTCACCGACCTGATCTGTTTCGCCTACGTCATCCAGGCCGGCGACGACCTCCTCACCGCCGGCGATCTCGCGAACCGCGTCCGCGTCACGACTGGCGCGGTGACCGGCATCCTGAACCGTCTGGAACGCGCCGGCTACGTCACCCGTCGCCCCGACCCCCGGGACCGCCGACGGGTCCGGGTGGCCGCCGAACCCGCCGCGGTGGCCAGGGCCTACGCCCTCTACGAGCCGTACTACATCCGTCTCAACGCCCTCTTCGCCGACTACTCGCCGCAGGAGACCGCCGTCCTGACGGACTGGTTCACCCGAGCGACCGCCCTGGCCCACGCCTACCGGGAAGAACTCCGCCAACGGACCGACAACCCCGAGCCCACGAGCGAGGCAGAGACGGGGAGGGGGGGCGAGGCCGGGACGGGGGCAGGGGGCGAGGCCGGGACCGGGGGCGAGGCCGAGGCCGAGGCCGGGACCGGGGTGAGGGGCGAGGCCGGGACCAAGGCAGAGGCCGAGTAGGGCGGACCCGAGGGCTGAGGGTGAACGCCCGCGGCCCTCGCCCTCAGCCCTCGCGGCCCGCTCCCCGACGTCTCACCGCAGCCCCCCACCGCCGCCGCCCCCCTCACCGCGGCCGCCCCCTCACCGCCGCCCGCCGAACTCCCACTCGTGCACCTCGACATCGTCGTACCGCCCCTGGACAAGGTGCCCGCCCGGCCCCCTCCCTCGGTCCTGGCCCTGGCCCCGGTCGCGGTCGCGGTCCTGGTCCTGGTCCCGGTCCTGGCCTCCGGTCAGAACGGCCCGCGCCGCATCCGGGCCGGACGCCCGGACCAGGGCCGCGGTGCCGAGCCAGGCGGTTCCGTCGTCGGACAGCAGCGGCCCGTACGCGATCAGGTCGTCCTGGTCCGCGGGCACGTCGAGGTCGACGGCCTCGCCCCGGCCGAAGCCGAGCACCAGGTACCGGTTCCCGCCGCTGCGCCCACCGGGAAAGTCCCACATGGTGCGCCCCAGCAGATTGCGCCACCGGCGCAGCAGCACGTCCCGGTACACGCCGGCCTGGTAGTTGGGCTCGTCGAAGGCGAACGCGCGGGCGGCGGCGGGGTCGGGGAGATCGACGATGTGCACGCTGCCGGAGGGCACGTCGCCGTCCTCACCGAACGTCGGCCCGCGAGCGATCAGTTCCTTCGTGTACCGGTCCATGTAGGCCCAGTGCTGCTCCACCAGTTCGCCACGCAACGCCATGGCCCCGACCCGATCACGGTGATGACAGAAGAACTCCATGCGGGAAGTGTCCACCGCCCCCGGCGATCGCGTGGATGGCGACCTCACCAGGAACGAGGGGGGCTCGACGAGGCGGGGCTCGACGAGACGGGAGCCGAGAGGGGAACCGCGTCCGCGCCCCCGGCCATGGTCCTAGAACCGCCCCATCCACCACGGCACCTCCGGGTTCTCGGCCGGGATGACCTTGGCTCTCGCCAGAATCTTCTGGTCGAGGGCTCGCACGAGGGCGCGCAGCTCCCGCGCGCTCTTCCTGGGCAGTGCGTGAAGCACGGCTTCGAGGTGACCGCGGAAGTAGCCACCGTGACACCCGCACTCAGCCAGGCCGCAATCAGAACCTGAGGGTGGATCTACAAGTTTCCTGAGAGGACCGTGGGCAAGCGCCTTCCAGTGCCGGAACGCTTCTTCCGTGGCTCCGGGCCAGAAGCGGGTCCGCTCCAGCCGACGCAGGTCGGCGGTGCAAGATCCGGAAAGGTGATCGATGAACGGGTACCGTCCCCGCTTCAGGGGGCGGACAGGGACATCGCCCCGCAGGGCTGACGGGCGCCTACGCGGCATTGCCCTTTCGGTTGTCGGTCATGGGGGCAAGCTACAGAACCGCGTATCGGATGGCCACCGCTATCCGATACGGCCGAGGACCCGAGCACGGGAAGCTCAGGTCATCCAGAGCGGACCGGGCCGCTGAGCTGCGGCGGGTCGCCGACGGCGCTGGGCCATCTCCCTCATGCGCTCCCCGCTGCAGCCCGCGGCCGCCACAGCATCCGGCACCCATCTGACGCGGGGTCACAGCAATGGCGCTCGGTGCATCCCGCTGGACGGTTTTGTCCCCTGCCCCATGGGCACACGGCGAGTGAGACTCCGCGGAGGTACCGAGATGAGTGCCGGAGAAAGAACCAAAGCAAAGGTCGAGCAGGTCGTCGGAAAGACCGTGCGGAAGGCGGCCCACGCGGTGCACAGGGAAACCCTCGCAGCCAAGGGCGCCGCTCTCGAGGCACGCGGCAGGATGCGGGGCACGAAGGAACAGACCAAGGGTCCTTTCAAGGGCTAGCGGGCACCGGTGCCCTTCGACATCGACCGTGGCTGTACTTCGCTGCAGTGCGAGCCGAGGACGCCAAGGGCCCCGGATCTCTCCGGGGCCCTTGACCTGGGTGCCGTCAGCCGACGAGGCCGACCGCCGACAAGGTCTACTCCACCCGCGCGGCGGCGCCCCTGCCACACGCGATCACTGCGTGTCGAGTTGGCCGCTCAGCTCCATGACGAGGTGGTATCCCCCGGCAAGATCGATGTCGGTCCGTTCCCTGAGCAGTTTGATCGCGGAGTCGCGGTGACCGCTGTTGAGCAGGGCAGTCATTTCCGCGACAAGCGGGGCATCGAGTTGTCGCAGGGCGTCCAGCGCTTGGCCATAGGTAGTGGGCAATGTGTGCCCCTGAGCGAGCAGGTCCATTGCCACCGGGGCCGTGGCCAGGCCGAGGCCCGAATCCTTGCGCAGCCGACGGATGGCTTTGGCAGTACGCCCTTCACCGGCCAGCGCCGTCGCCTCGTTCTGGGCTTGCTGCTCGATGGGCGTGATCAGTGCGGTCGTACGTGCCTTGGTGCTCGTCATATCGCTCCAGAACTCCCCGTCACTTGCAGTTCTTCTTGATCCCGTCGATCCCGAGTACCACCGAGGCAAGGCCGCCGAGCGTGGCACCCAGTTCGCTGATCTTCTCCTCACCCTTGGCGACGCGGATGAGGAGGTAGGCGGCTTCCTTGACGGAACCGGCCTTCTTGATGAACGCCCTCAACTTGAGGATCTTGGCAACGGGGACCGCACCGCCGGCGACGGCAGCCGTGATGGAGCCCACGCACTTTGCCGTCTGCCACCAGCCGAAGGCCGCGAAGGCCGGCTTCGCACCGGCGAGGTGTGAGTCAAGGTATGCCTGGACCGCAGCCTCTCCCTGCTGCTCGACGCTTTCGGGCATCCCGTCCAGTACCTTCAGCACGGCGAGGAGCTTCTCCCCGTCAGCTGATTTCAACTCCTCCGCAGCGGTCATGGACTTGTTCGCGGCAACAACCGCCGACCCTGCCGTGGCGTCTCGATCGGCGGCCACAGCAACCTGGCTGAGACCCGTACTGAGAATCGCGGCTGCGGTTATCGCAGCAGTGGCGGCGGTCAGTCTCTTTATCTTCAAGGTGTTCCCCCTATCACAAACGTCCAGCTGGTCATCACTGGACCTGACGCAGAATCTCCGCTGGTCAGGCGGGAGTTCGCGGCACGCATGTGATCATCGGGCCCATCGGCGCGCTATGGCAAGAAATTTGAGGGACTACTGAGGTGACGCACAAATGCAAAGGCGATTCAACTAATCGGACTCACTGTCACGACCTGCGGCACACCTGCGCGGCCCTGCTCCACCGGAAGCTGTCTGACGCCATGGGCGGGAAGTGGCATCGACCAGTCGAAGCCTGTTGCTGTACTTCGCTGCTGTACGTCTCCGAAACGCCAAGGGCCCCGGATCTCTCCGGGGCCCTTGGCCCTGTGTGCACTCGGCAGGATCCGAACCTGCAACCCGTCAGGCAGATGCCCCCGGCGGACCGTCGTCAGAGAGTGTCAGCCCACAAGGCCGACCGACACCAGGCCCCCGCCGGCGGCGACCGCACAGGCGATCCCGCGCTGCCACCAGGTGACCGATTCGGGGCGACCTCGCGTCGCCATCACCATGACGGAGTTGGCGGCAAACGCCGGAAGCAGGATGCCGAACAGCGCGAAGGTACCCACCGCGGACAGGGTCAACTCCACCCGCGCCATCAGGGCACCAACAGCCATCGCGACAGCGGCGAGCGCGTACAGGGCTCCCGACACGAGCGTGATGTCGTCCCTCTTCAGCGGAACAGGACCACGGCGCTTGTGGTGGTTCCAGTGGCGCCGCTCGGTGCCAAACCGCGCCAACACCATGATCGCCACCTCCACCGCGAGAGCGATCACCGCTACATGCTCGATATTCATCACGTCACCTCACTTGGCGAACTGTTCCTCGTTCACCCCGAGTTCAGCCACGCTCTGCGCGAGCAGCGCGCCCTGCTCCTGCTCCTTGGGCGTGAAGCCCGAGGCGTCTGCGGCCAGAGTGGTACTGACACTGGTCCGCGATATCGGCTCCGCAGCATGGGCACCGGTGGCGGTGGAGAAGAGAGCACCGGCGGTCACCGCAGCAACGATCATGGTGCTGATGCGATGGAACATGCTGCACGGCCTGGTACTGGTGGTCATGCGAGATTCCCCGTGTTTTTGTATTCAATTGAGTGAGGCATTGTTCGCCTCGTTGGTCGAAATGAACTTATGACCTTGGTGAAGACAACATGAAGGGTCCTGAGCAAGATCAGAGCTTGGCGCTCCGTGGACGGCAGGCTCGCCGTGGGCGAACCTGTGTCCGATCGACGTCCAGCGCCCTGGCCCTGTAAGCCGCTGGACCTCAACTCGTCTCCGTCTGCGTCGGTCTGAGAGCACGCATGACGGCGAAGTGCGAGACGCCCATCGAGCCGGCCGACCTCACCCGCATGGTCGCCCTGCGCGCCCGCCGGGCCGGCCTCCGCAGATCCCGCCGCGGAACACTCGGCACACGTGCGGCTCGCTGCTTGTCGCCCTCAAGGTCCACCCGAAGGCGGCACAGCGCATCGTCCGTCACTCGCAGATCGCCATGACGGCGGAGATCCACGCGGAAGTCGGCGAGGAGGAGGGGTGGGCCGCGCTCGGCAAGCTGTCGGCGGCGAGGCGGGCTGACCTCAAGGCCTGACATCAACCGTTGCTGTACTTCGCTGCTATACACCCTGGCAAAACGCCAATGGCCCCGGATCTCTCCGGGGCCTTTGATCTGTGTGCACTCGGCAGGATTCGAACCTGCACCTTCTGATCCGTAGGATCGGGCAGGCTGCTTGGTGGGGGCTCCGCCGTCCTCCCGGATGATTGCCAGCGATCGCGATCAACAGCCTATGTGTGCCGTCGTTGCCGTCAGGGTTGCCGTCGGTTCTGGACGGCGCACACCGACCAGCGCCGGCTCCCAGCGTGCGGCAATGACGGTCACAGCGGCCGCAGGCGTCTGGAGCGGCTGCGAGTGCCGAGCCTGCCCTGAGGCCAACTTCGACACCTCACCACACCAGACACCCGCTCCGGCAATCAGAAAATCTCGACTCTCGAAAAGGGCATCGTTTCGCGTTTCCCTCGGCAAGAATTCACTCGTCTGTCGTATGTCAGCTGTCTACGAACGGCGAGTTGATCGGATGATTTCCTCTGAACCGGCACTAGCGTCCGTTCCGGCCGGTCGGATGATTCTCCTCAGGAGGGCAAGTGCGCGGGGTTTTCGATAGATGCAGGCGTGCTGGAGTGGCGAAAAGGGCAAGCCATACCGCTGCCTTGCTCACCTCGGCAGTGGTCGTGTTGGCCGGAGCCGGGGCCGCCGTGGCCCAGGACCCGGACCCCATCGCGGGGCTCCTGGGAGGCGTCCTTTCCCCTCAGTACTGCGTCTCTGGCCAGGTAGGCGCAGCCAACACGGTTCAGGGCAATCAAGAAAACGACTGCCACCAGACCTCGGCGAGCGGGGGGCTCCTGGGCCCCATTCTTTCTCCGCAGTATTGTATTTCCGGGCAGGTCGGCCACGCCAACACGGTCCAGGGCAACCAGAAAAACGACTGCCACCAGAACTCGACACACACGCCCGGACCGACGCCCACGCCAACCACGCCGCCGACAACTCCGCCTCCGACGCCGACAGCCGTGCCGATCTACAATTCGATTCCGGACGTACTGCCCGGGAATGTGGCGGCCCAGGCTTTTCAGGCGCAGCGCACGAGCGAGTTCGGTGACGAAGTTCAGTTCGGCGGTACCGAGCGTGAACTGGCTTCCATGGAAGTCGTGATGTCGAGCTGGGCCTGCGAGAGCGGCAGCATGACCACCTGCACGACCACGCCGGGTGCCACGTTCACCCACCCCATCACGATGAACATCTACGCGGTGGACGAATCCGGAACCACCCCGGCGCCGGGTGCCCTGCTGGCCTCCAGGACCGAGAACAGCAGCATCCCGTTCCGCCCGTCGGCCGACAACGTCAACTGCACCGGCGGCAGGTGGTTCAACACCGCCAACAGCACCTGCTACAACGGCTTCGCCTTCCGGCTGAAGTTCGACTTCCCCGGCGGCACCACCCTGCCCGAGAGGGTCATCTGGACGGTGGCGTTCAACACGACGAACGCCGGAGCGAACCCCATCGGCACCGGTGCACCCTGCTACAGCACCCCGACCGGTTGCCCCTACGACAGCCTGAACGTCGGAGCGCAGACCTTCCCCGGCGCGCCGTACCAGGGCATCGACGTCGACCCGGACGCGGTATTCCTCAACTCCTCGGACCCCGCGGCCTACTGCGACGGCGGTGCCGGCGGCACCGGCGTCCTCAGGTTCGACTCCCCCTGCTGGACCGCCAACAAGCCGCTCGCCAAGATCACAGCGGTCTGAGAACGAACCGGCTTTCCGGATCCCGCACAGGGCGACACCTTCACCATCGCCTCGGCGGATGACCCGCACTGGCCGGTGACCACCGCACGGTGGTCACCGGCCGACTGTCTTCCGAGAGCTATCGGGCCATGCAGCGCTGCGAGGCATACGCGTGCTGTCCGGCCGACGCACCCGCCGCCGTGGCTGACAGCCGTCGGCCGAGGTTCGTGCCACTGCAGACGCCTGCGGACCATCAACCGAGATAGGGCCGCTCACGCTGCTCCAGGATGTGCCGGATTCGGAGCCGCTGCGTATGGTGCATGGGCAGTTGATCAATCTCCTCGGGCTGGACGAACCTCAGCGCTGTGGACTCGTCCGAGAGAGCAAGCCGCCCGCCGAGCACACGGGCGGTGAAGCAGACGTTGAACTGTCGACGCACCTCTCCGTCCGTGTAGACGATGACGTGGCGCGGGTCGGTGTACGTCCCTACCAGCCCGATGATCTCCACGTCCAGGCCCGTCTCCTCCTTCACCTCGCGGACGGCGGTTCCTGGCAGGGAGTCAGTCATCTCCATGGCGCCGCCGGGCAGCGCCCAGAGATCGTTGTCCCGCCGGCGCTGTAGGAGGATGCGGCCCTCGTCGTCAGTGACCACCGCGGACGCGGCGACTACCCGACTGTTGGTCAGGCTGACCGCCCGCGATATCCGCGCCTTCCTCGCGAAGACGGCCGTCACCTGCCAGTGCTGCGCGCAGGGCAAGGACAAGAAACGGCCGGAACACAAGCGGCGCTGCTGCGCCCTCGGCCAGTGCTGCAAGAAGCTCCCGTCAGACCGGACCGTGCGCTTCCTGCTGGTGATCATGCGTGCAGCTCTCCAGCACGCCGTTCGTGAGGACGAGCTGCCCCGCAACGTGGCCCGCAACGTGGAGTTGAGCATGGGAACGAAGCGAGAGATCGAACCGCTCACCGTCGGGGAAGGACGTCAGCTCTTGGCGGCGGCTCGGGAAAGCCGGCTCTGGGCGGCATATGAGCTGGCGGTCCGCATCGGCCTGCGGTGGGGCGAAATTCTCGGGCTGCGCTGGTCGGACGTGGATCTCCACGAAGGTGTCCTCACCGTCCGGCAGGCCCTGCAGCGGGTCGGCGGTGAGCTGCTGATCGTCGCTCCGAGCCACGCAATCTGAACCGCTCCTTCGAGGCACTGTCCATCCGGGCCGGCGTCCGCAAGGTCCGCTTTCACGACCTGCGCCACACTTGCGCGTCCCTGCTTCACGAACAGGGCGCCGACGCCCGCATGATCATGGAAGTCCTCGGCCACAGCTCGATCCGCGTGACCATGGACATCTACACCTTCGTCCGGCTCGACTCGCAGCGCTCGGCGTTCGACCGGGTGGGTGATGCCCTGAGAGGTGACGGCAACGATCCAGACGATGACGATGGCTCGGCCGGTGCCCTCACAGCTGTCTAGCCGCCTTCAGTCCATGAATCAGCAAGGAAGCGCACGGTCAGCTGTTGTCCGAAATGCGATCACTCGTTCGCAGGACTTCGGCATATAGGGCCGATTTGGTGACAAGCCTCCCGTCAGCCGCCGAAGACGGCCAGGTAATCGCACCCCTCACACGAAGGAAGTCGACCATGAGCTTCATCCAGACCGGCAAGATCGACCTGAGGTCTGACGACCCGATCGAGACGAGCGGCGGTAACACCTCGACCTTCACGCGCGTCACGTTCCCCAGCCCGTTCCCGCCGGGTTCCAACGTCGTCGTCTTCCCGCTGACCCAGACCTTCAACGGCCCGGAGACGCCGGGCATCCGCGTCCATGACGTCACCAACACGGGCTTCCTCATCCGCCTGAACGAGGTGTACGCCGGTGCCGCCAAGAGCGACGGCAAGCACACCACCGAAACCATCGGCTGGCTGGCCGCGACCGTCTGACGCACACGCTCCGGCCGGGTGCAGGTATCCCCGCTTCTTCAACCAGTGGCCGGCCAGAGTACTTCCCGTCGGCTGAGGCGGTTGCCGTCAAACACTGCCGTCAACGCAAAAGCCAGAGGCCCTAAGGAGTGATCCTTAGGGCCTCTGGACTGCTGTGCACTCGGCAGGATTCGAACCTGCAACCTTCTGATCCGTAGTCAGATGCTCTATCCGTTAAGCTACGAGTGCTTGTTATTCGGTTTTTCTGTCTTCGCTTCTTGCCCTTCCGGGCCGCTCGCGGCGACAGGAAGAACATTACATGACTGCCGCCGACATGTGAAATCCGTTTGCAATACCCCTTGTGACCTGCGGAAACGTCTCCGTGGGGGCTTCCGGGGGGTGAGGTCGCGGGTGCCGCGCGTGGGCCGGGGAACGACGAAGCCCCGGTCGCTTGGACCGGGGCTTCGATGTTCGAGCGGAGGCGGAGGGATTTGAACCCTCGATGGGATTGAAGTCCCAAACCGCATTAGCAGTGCGGCGCCATAGACCGGACTAGGCGACGCCTCCAGCACAGCCGCTCGCGTGTGTGCGAGTGGTGCGTGCAGATGATGACACAGTCGAGCGGCGTGTCACCAATCGGCCTCTACGGTACTAGGCAGTCGGGTCGCAGGGCAAAGGCGTTGTCGGGGCGCAACATCATGGGCGGGTCGGCGTTAGTCCGGTCATGTTCCAGGTCACCCCGCTCGGACGGTTCGCCGTCACCGCCTCCGCCGCCTGCGCCGCCGTGATCGCCTCCTCGGGCGCGGGCCCCGGCGCCGCGTACGCCGGGACGGTCGACGCCCTCACCGCCGTCACGCCACTCGATGACGGCGCCTCCTTCGCGCCTCCGCCCGTCCGGGAGGAGGACCGGATCTCCGGCGACCGCCTCACCGTCACCGTCCGGCACGCCGGCGGGCGGGTGGACGGGACCATCGAGGTGCAGTGCCACCCGGACGGCGGCAGTCATCCGCACCCGAGCGGCGCGTGTCGTGCCGTGGACCGCAACACCCGGTGGGGCCGGGACGCCTTCGCGCCCGTGCCCGACGGCGACGTCTGCACGATGCGATACGGCGGGCCGGCCACCGCGCATGTCACCGGACGCTGGGCCGGGCGTCCGGTCGACGCCACGTACGACCGCAGCAACGGCTGCGAGATCGAGCGGTGGGACCGGCTTGTTCCGTTGTTGCCCGATCTGAGCCCGGAGGCCGGCCGCTGACTCCGCCGACGGGGTCGGCGGCAGCGGCAGCAGCAGTGCCGGCGGAGGCGGACCGAGACGCGGGCAGGAACGGGAGGGGCGGGACACGGGTCCTGACACGGTCCGAAGCGGGGGGCGCAGGGCGCGGGCCCGAGGCGGGGGCCGAGGCCCGGGGGGCCGGGGCGGTGGTTGCCGGGGCCGGGGGCGGGGGCGGTCTCGTACCGGGGTCGCATGACGGAAGCACCCGTTCCGTAAAGGTCGCGCGAAGGTCCCGCGAAGTCACAGGAATCTTCGGATCCGGCGTCGGACGCGCTTCGCGGCAGGCCGACGGGGGACGGGGCCGGTGGGGACGGGCGCGGACACACGTTCTGTGCCGCTTCGTCGTGCGAGCTCCCTCTCATCCGGCGTCGCCGACGGGACCCCAGCCCTTAGACTCCCTCGCGTGACACGCTGCGGACCGGTTGGCAATATGGCCCGAGCGGTCGGCAAGGTGCGGTAACAGGGAGGAAGCGACTCGTGAGCAGCAGGCCATCCCGAGGCGCTGCTCGCCTCGCAGCCATACTCGACGCGCTTCCCGACGCGTTGGTGCTGGTCAACGCCAACGGGACGGTCGTCAACGCGAACACCATCGCGCTCGAGGCCTTCGAGACGCCGGGCACGGCGCTGGTGGGGCGGGGGCTGCTCGACCTGCTGCCGCAGTTCGACTCCAAGCTCATCCCGGGGTCCATGCGGCGGCCCGATCACATGGACCCGCGCGGCCAGACCAAGCCGACCCGCATGGTCGCGCGCCGGACCGACGGCACCGAGTTCCCGGTCGAGGTCACCAGCGCCAACCTGGAGAACGGCCAGCAGGCCTACGACGGCTACGGCTACACGTCCGCCTCCGACGAACTGCTGATGCTCGTCGTGCGCGATCTCTCCGGCACCGTCGACACCGAGGCCGAGCTCGCGCGTTCGCAGCGGCAGACCGAGATGATCCTGCGGGCCGCCGCCGAGGGCGTCGTCGGCACCGACACCGACGGGCGGATCGTGCTCGTCAATCCGGCCGCCGCCCAGATACTGGGGTACCGGGCCAGCGACCTCGGCGGCAAGGAGCTGCACGACCTCGTGCTGCACTCGCGCGCCGACGGCTCGCCGTTCTCGTACGAGGAGTCGCCGCTGGCCGACACCCTGCGCTCCGGGCGCAAGCACCGGGTGCGCGGGCAGGTGCTGTGGTCCAAGGGCGGGGAGAGGGTCTCGGTCGATCTGACGACCGCTCCCGTGCGCGACGGGGACCAACTCGTCGGCGCGGTCATGACCTTCACCGACCGGCGGCCCTACGACGCGCTCGCCGAGGAGAAGGACGCCGTCGAGAAGCGGCACGCGGCGGAGCTCGAGAAGCTCTCCGAGGAGCACGCCTCCGACCTCACCGCCCTGCGCCAGCAGCACGTCACCGAGCTCGAGGAGCTGCGCGAGCGGCACGAGGAGGAGCTCGCGGCGGGCGAGGAGCGCTACGCCGCGCTGGGCGAGCGGGAGAAGGACCGCTACGAGGCGCTCGCCGGCCGGCACGAGCAGCTGCTCACCCTGCTCGGGGGCTCCCTGCGCGGTCCCCTGGACGAGCTGCGCCGCGAGCTGGCCGCGCTCGCCGCGGACGACGCCGGCCAGCTGTGGCCCGAGGCCAACCAGGTGCTGCATCACCTGTCGGCGGGCTACTCGCGGATCACCACGCTCATCGACAACGTCCTCGGGTACCAGCGGCTCGACACGGGGGCGGAGACCGTCGCCCGTACGAAGGTGATGCTCGACGCCGTCGTCGCCGCCGGCGTCGACGGTGCGGTGGAGCTCATCGGGCCGGGGCGGGTCCAGTTCGCCGTGCACGCGCCGCCGATCGAGGCCGAGGTCGACTCGCGGCTCCTCGCGACCGCGCTCGCACATCTCGTGGCCGACGTCGCGGGCGTCGACGCCACCGGCAACGCGCCCGTCTCGGCGGGCGGTTACATGGACAACACCGTCGTGGTGGCGGCCGCCCAGCGGGGCGAGGTCGTGCGCATCGAGGTGCGCGGGCCGTACGCCGGCGGCGACCCCGTGCACGAGCCGATCGTGCGGGGCATCGTGCGGGCGCACGGCGGCGTGCTGCAGACGCACGAGGTGCCGGGCATGAGCGGCAGCGCCTACGTGCTCGAGGTGCCGTTGGGCGGTGGGGCGGGCGCCGTTCCGGCTCCCGCGGCCATGGCTCTGCCCGCCCTCGCGGCCGGTCCGGGCGCGGGCTCGGAGGAAGAGGTTCCGGGCGGGCAGGGCGCCGGTGGGCGCCGGCGGGCCCGGCGGTCCTCCGTGGACGCCTTCCTGGAGGGCGACTCCTCCGGCGCGGACGGCGGTGCGGAGGCGGAGTCCGCGGCTCCCACCGGACGTCGGCGCAGGCGCGGCCCGGCCGCGCAGGAGACGCCGGGTGAGCTTCCGCCCGCGGTGGGCGAGGCCGAGGGCGCCGACGGCGCGGAGGGTTCCGGCGGCACCGGACGACGGCGTGGGCGGTCTGCCGAGGTCGCGGTCGCGGGGGCCGACGCGGGCTCGGGCGTCAGCGAGGGCGCGGTCGTCACCGCCGCGGAGCACGCGGCGGGGACCGCCGCCGCGGGCACGGGACTCGGCGGCACCGTTCCGCCGCAGGGCGTGCCGGCCCCGGGCGGACGACGGGCCCGCCACGCGCCGGACGACCAGCAGCCGCAGAACGCGTTGCCGCCCGCCGCCCTGCCGGCGCTCGCGGGCGCACCGGCCGAGGTTCCGGGGACGCCGAACACGGGCCCGGGCGGAACCGGCTCAGGCACCCCGGGCACCGAGGCGGAGAGCGGGCAGCCGACCGGTCGCCGTCGGCGTGCGCTGGCCGCCGCGAACGAGCGCGCCGCCGCCCAGGAGGCGGGGCCCCGCGCGGTGTTCGCCCTGCCGCCCGCGGAGGCGGACCGGGTGACGGACGGCTCCGACGGCCCCGACGGAAGCAACGGGTCCAACGGGTCCAACGGGTCCAACGGATCCGGCCACCCCTCCCACCCCGGCGACTCCGGCCATCCCGGTGAGCTGAGTGCGGCGGTCCAGGCCCGGGCGATGGGGCCGGTGCCTCCTACGGGCGCAGGTCCGTTGCCCGCACAGGCACCGGCATCCGGGGGTGCGCCGGGGGCGGTGACGGCTCCGGGAGCGGCTCCCGCAGCGGTGCACGTTCCGGCGCAGCCCCCGATTCCGGCCCAGACTCCGATGTCCCCGCAGGTCGCTGTCTCTCCGCAGGTTCCTGCCCCCGCTCAGGCCCCGATTCCCGCTCAGGGTCAGGCACCGGGTAGGGGTTCCGCCGAGGACTCGTTCGACCACGGGCGGCACGACGCCGTCCCGCACGACCAGGCCGGCGACCACACCCCGCCCCAGCCGCACCCCACGAACGCGCCCACCGGCCGACGCCGCCGCGCCGTCGCCCAGCCGCCCGCCGAAGCCGTCGGCGTGCCCGGACAGGGCGTGCAGGCCGGGCCCGCGGTGGCGCAGGCGGCCGTCCCGGCGCAGGGCCAGCCCCAGCCTCAGCCCGCGTCACCGGCACAGGCACAGGCACAGGCACAGGCGCAGGCGCAGATTCAGGCTCAGGCGCAGGTCGGGCAGCCCGTCGCCGGTGTTCAGCCCGCTCCCTCTCCCGCTTCCGTCCCCGCGCCCGGACAAGCCGCCCCCGGCCAAGCCCTCCCGGGTCAACCCCTCCCCGGTCAGGCGGCCGTCGGCCAGGCTGTTCCCGGAGACCCCGCGGGCGCGGCCATGCCGAACGCGACCGGGCAGGGTCAGCCGCTTCCGGCCGAAGCGGCGCCGGGGTCCGTCCCGGGCGCCCCCGTGCCGCCCCACGCCACGCCGGCCCCAGCGCCCGCCCCCGCCGCACCAGCCGCGCCGACCCCCGGTGGAGGCACCCCGCTTCCGCCCGAAGCCGCCGTCGGACAGCCGCGAGCGGCGCAGCCGTTGCCCGCCGAGGCCGCCGCCGCGCCGTCCATCGACCCCAACTCCACTCAGGGGCGCGCGATCAGCGTGCGCACCCTGGGCCAGGGCGTCCCCTTCACCCGGCAGGCCGCGCAGGTCCAGCAGGCTGCTCAGCAGACGGCCACGCCCCCTCCGCACTCCCCCGGCGGCTCCGGACGACGCCGCAAGCTGGGCACCCCGCCCGACCCGGGGACCCGCCCGGAGCAGACGGCCCGGCCGCACCCGTCGGCCGAGCAGCCCGGCATGCCGCAGGCCTCGCAGGCCCCGGCGGCGGCGCAGACGCCGATGGCCCCGCCGATCCCGATGGTGCCGCAGGCCGTCGTCGCCCCGCAGCCGCAGGCCGCCGGGGCGCCCGCGTCCGTCCACGGGTCCACCGCCACGCCCGCCTCGACGCCCCTGCCGCAGCCGCATCCCTCCCTCGCGGGTCAGTCGCGGCTCGCGCCCGGCGGTTCGGGCACCGAGGGCGCCGGACGGTCGTACGCCATAGGAGCGCCGGACGAGAACGCCGCCGAGGGGCCGGAACCGCTGGACGGGCCCGGAGGGGCCGTCGAGGTGGCGGATCCGCCGCGTCCGCAGCCCCTGGACGACGAGCTGCCCCCGGAGCCGCTGGACAATCCGCGCCGGCTGCTGGTGTGGCCGGCGCCGGACGTCCACACCCAGCAGGCGCTCAGCGACCGCGGCTACCGTCCGGTGATCGTGCACTCGCGCGAGGAGGTCGACGCGCAGATCGCCGCCTACCCGGCTGCGCTGTTCGTGGACCCGCTGACCGGGCCGATCACCCGCACCGCACTGCAGTCGCTGCGGACGGCCGCCGTCGCCGCCGAGGTGCCGGTCCTGGTCACGGCCGGGCTCGGGCAGGCGACGCGCGAGGCGGCCTACGGCGCCGACCCCGCCGTCCTGCTGAAGGCGCTCGCGCCCCGGGACAGCGAGCAGCACCCGCCGCGGGTGCTGCTGATCGAGGAGCACGCCGAGATCGCGCTCGCGCTGACCTCGACGCTGGAGCGGCGCGGGATGCAGGTGGCGCGGGCCGCCAGCGACGCGGACGCCGTCACCCTCGCCGGGCAGCTGCGGCCGAACCTGGTGGTGATGGACCTGATGCAGGTGCACCGCCACCAGTCCGGGATCCTGGACTGGCTGCGGGCGAACGGGCAGCTCAACCGCACCCCCCTGGTGGTCTACACGGCCGCCGTCGATCAGGCGGACCTGCCGCGTCTGGCGTCGGGGGAGACGGTCCTCTTCCTCGCCGAGCGGTCGACGAGCCCCGAGGTGCAGAGCAGGATCGTGGACCTGCTGGCGCGGATCGGCACCAACTAGGACGACGGGGAAAAGGACTTCGCGACGATCCTGCGGGCCGCCTCCTTGATGGAGGTCCGCAGGCGGTCGCGGTCGGAGTCCTCGGCGCCCGCGAGGATGCGGCTCATCTGGGGTACGACGGTGGCCCAGTTGGCGATCGCGATCAGCAGGAAGAGCAGGTCACGGGCCGGAATGGCGTCGGTGATCACACCCCGGTCCTGACCGTCCTGCACCGCGCCGACCTTGAGCGCGTAGTGCTGTCGGCGTGCGGCCTCGTCGGGCAGCTCGGCGGTGCCGTACTCGATGCCCTCCCAGTAGAGGAGACGCAGCAGCTCGGGGTGGGCCGCGTGGTAGTCCATCAGCCGGTCGATCCAGCCCTCGACGTCGTCCGGGTCGACGGGGACGGCGGCGGCCAGGTGGACCATGCTGCGGCCGAGGACCAGGGAGAACAGCTCGGCCTTGTTGCCGAAGTAGGCGTAGATGAGCTGCTTGTTCGCCTTGGCCTCGGCGGCGATGCGGTCGATGCGCGCGCCCGCGATGCCGTAGCGGGCGAACTCCGCGACGGCGGCGTCGAAGATCCGGGCTCGGGTGGCCTCGGGATCCCTGGTGGTTGCCATGGGGACATCGTAGCGAGGCACATAACCAACTAGTTGGTTGACAGGGAATTCGCGCCCGCCCCAGACTGTTGCACCTGCCGTTCCAACCAACTGGTTGGTTATTAGAGTCGCCTCTAAGGAGCGCCTCCCCATGCCGTCCGCAGCCAGCGCCGCCCAGCAACAGCAACAGCAGACGAACCAGAGCCCACAGCAGAGCCCGGAGCAGAGCTCACCCCACAGCACGGACCAGCGCTCGAACCAGCGCACGGACCAGCGCATGGACCAGAGGCCGGGCCCCCACACGAGCCGGATCACCCTGAGGTCCGGGAACCCGCTCCTCGTCCTCATCGCCCTCTGCACCGCCGTCACGGCCGCCAACATCTACCTCGCGGCCCCGCTGCTCCCCCTCATCGCCCGCGACTTCGGCTCGACGCCCTCGGCCGTGGCCTGGATCGCGTCGGTGGCCCAGTTCGGCTACGCGGCCGGACTGCTGCTCTTCGCTCCGCTCGGCGACAGCGTGAACCGACGCCGGCTGGTCGCCGTCCTCTCGCTGGTCACCGCGGTGGCACTGACCGCCGGAGCCGCCGCCACCGGGACCTCGGGCCTCGCGGCGGCCGTGCTCCTCGCCTCCGCCGCGACCGTCGTCCCGCAGCTCCTCGTCCCGTTGGTCGCCCAGCGGGCCCCCGCCGACCGGCGCGCCCGGCACGTGGCCGCCGTCATCGCCGGACTGTTCACCGGCATCGTCGCGGCCCGCGTCCTCGGCGGACTCGCCGGACAGGCCTTCGGCTGGCGGGCGGTGTTCGTGGGCGCGGCCGTCCTCACCGCGGTGCTGGGTCTGCTGACCGCGTTCGCACTCCCCGCCGAAGGCCGGTGCACCCGTGAGGGACGCCTCTTCGCCGGTCTCACCGCGATGCCCGGACTGGTGCGCCGCTCGCCCGACCTGTGGCGGGCCTGCGTGCGACAGGCCGGCATGTACGGCGCCTGGAGCGCCCTGTGGACCTCGCTCGCGCTGCTGCTGACGGGCGGGGCGTACGGCCTGTCGACCGCGACGGCCGGCCTCTTCGGGCTCTTCGGCCTGGCCGCCAGCGTCGTCGCGCCCCTGGCGGGCGGGCTGGTCGACCGCTTCGGCGCGGCGAGGACGGTCCGTGACGCATACCTTCTCGCGGCCGTCTCGGTGCCGTTGTTCTGGCTGGGCGGGCATGTCCTCGCGGCGCTGTTCGTGGCCGCGATCGTGATCCACGCGGCTCTCGTCGCGTCCCACGTCGCCAACCAGACCCTCGCCCTGACCACCACCTCGGCCCCGGCGACCGCCAACAGCGCGTACGTCGTCGCGGGCTTCGCGGGCGGCGCCACCGCCTCGGCCCTGGCCGGCCTCGCCTTCGCCCACTTCGGCTGGAGCGGGGTCGTCGCGGTGGCGGGCACCTGGCTGGCCCTGGGATGGAGCACCACGGCCGGACGCCGGTGACCAGGTCGGAGTCCGCCGACGGGACGACGGCGATCCACCGGCGTGAAGCCGGGGCGCGCCGGACGGGTGCCGCGAGGTGACCTGTCCGGCGTTCCGACGTGAGGGCCGTAGGGGGCTCCGCGCGGAGGGCCGGTAAGGAGCCCCGCGTGGGGGCCGAATGGGGCCCGTGCGGGAGGCCAGTAAGGGCCCCCCGCGGGGGCCGTGCCTCAGAGCCGGGTGATGTCCAGCTCGCCCTCCGCGTACTGCCGGCGCAGCACCTTCTTGTCGAACTTGCCCACGCTCGTCTTCGGGACCGCCTCGATGATCGTCCAGCGCTCCGGGAGCTGCCACCTGGCGATGCCGCCCTCGGCGGCGAGGAAGGCGCGCAGGGACTCGAAGTCGGCCGTGGCGCCCTCCTTGAGGACGACCGTGGCCAGCGGGCGCTCGCCCCACTTCTCGTCCGGGACGGCGACGACGGCGGCCTCGGCGACGGCGGGATGGGACATCAGCGCGTTCTCCAGGTCCACCGACGAGATCCACTCGCCGCCGGACTTGATGACGTCCTTGGCGCGGTCGGTGAGGGTGAGGAAGCCGTCGGGGGAGATGGTGCCGACGTCGCCCGTCTTCAGCCAGCCGTCCTCGCTGAACTTGTCGGCGGGACGCAGCGGTTCGGCGTCGGGGCCGTTGTAGTAGGCGCCCGCGATCCACGTGCCGCGCACCTCCAGCTCGCCCGCGGACTCGCCGTCCCAGGGCAGGCGCTCGCCGCCGGGGCCGGTGAGCCGGGCCTCGACGCCGGCCGGGAAGCGACCCTGGGTGAGGCGGTAGGCGAATTCCTCGTCCGTGCCGACCGCGTGGGCCGGCGGGCGGGCGATGGTGCCGAGCGGGGAGGTCTCCGTCATGCCCCAGGCGTGACAGACGCGCATGCCCAGGTCGTCGAAGGCGGTCATCAGGGAGGGCGGACAGGCCGAGCCGCCGATCGTGACCTGAGTGAGGGTGGAGACGTCCCGGGGCTTGGCGGTGAGTTCGGCGAGCAGGCCCTGCCAGATGGTGGGCACGGCCGCCGCGTGGGTCGGCCGCTCGCTCTCGATCATCTCGGCGAGCGGCCCGGGCTGCAGGAAGCGGTCCGGCATCAGCATGTTCACGCCGGTCATGAAGGTGGCGTGCGGCAGGCCCCAGGCGTTGACGTGGAACTGGGGGACCACGATGAGGGAGGTGTCCTGGTCGGTCAGTCCCATCGACTGGGCCATGTTGACCTGCATGGAGTGCAGGTAGATCGACCGGTGGCTGTAGACCACGCCCTTGGGGTCGCCCGTGGTGCCCGAGGTGTAGCACATGGCGGCCGCCGAGCGTTCGTCGAGCTCGGGCCAGTCGTAGCTCTCGGGCTTCCCCGCGAGGAGCTCCTCGTACTCGTGCACGCGCGCGTGGGCGCCGTCGAGGAGGGAGCGGTCGCCGGGGCCGGTGACGACGACGTGCTCGACCGTCCTGAGGTGCGGGAGCAGCGGCGCGAGCAGCGGCAGCAGGGATCCGTTGACTATGACGACCCTGTCGGCGGCGTGGTTGACGATCCACACGAGCTGCTCCGGAGGCAGCCGCAGGTTGAGGGTGTGCAGCACGGCGCCCATGGCGGGGATCGCGAAGTAGGCCTCGACGTGCTCGGCGTTGTTCCACATGAGCGTGGCGACCCGGTCGTCGCCGGTCACCCCGAGGTCGTCGCGCAGGGCGTGCGCCAGTCGGGCCGCCCGGTCGCCGATCTCGGCGAAGGAGCGGCGCTGCGGCTCGCCCTCGCCGGTCCAGGTGGTCACCTGCGACGTGCCGTGGATCTTCGCCCCATGGGTGAGGATCCTCGAGATCAGCAGCGGTACGTCCTGCATGGTGCTCAGCACGGCGTCCTCCCAGGGCGGCGACATTGCCTACGCGGTGGTAACTGTTGCGCTGATTCTGCGCACATACCGCGCGGTATGTCACTAGTGGGCGATGATCGATCACCTCACGACAAAGCCCAGGTCAGCACACCATGTCTCCCCTTTATCGAACAAGCCCCAGCTCAGGGTCCTCGCGGAGCTTGCCCAGGGCCCGGGAGACCGCCGACTTCACCGTGCCCACGGAGACCTTGAGCACCTCGGCCGTCTGGGCCTCACTGAGATCCTCGTAGTACCTGAGGACGACCATCGCCCGCTGCCGCGCGGGCAGCTTCATGATCGCCCGCCACATCGCGTCGTGCAGCGCCTGCTGCTCGGCCGGGTCGTCCCCGCCGGTGACCGGTTCCGGCTCCGGCAGCTCGTCGCACATGTACTCGTCGACCTTGCGCTTGCGCCACTGCGACGTGCGCGTGTTCAGCAGGGCCCGGCGGACGTAGCCGTCCAGCGCCCGATGGTCCTCGATCCGCTCCCACGCGACGTACGTCTTGGTGAGCGCGGTCTGCAGCAGGTCCTCCGCGTCGCTCGGGTTCGCGGTGAGCGACCGGGCGGTGCGCAGCAGCACCGGCTGACGAGCCCTGACGTACGACGCGAAGGACGGGTACGGTGCAGGCCGCGTCATGCCGTTCGAAGCGCTGGTGCAGACGGGTGTGGTCATGGGTCCACGCTAGGTTCGCCCCCCGCTCGGGCGGATCGGCCGCAGGTCCCTAAGGCGAGTCCCTCTCAGGTTGTAGGGGTGGTGCCCGCCCCACCTCCTGAAGGTGGACGAGAAGCAGACCGGCTCCTACTGGATGACCCCTGGGGGCTCAGCCGGCTCAGCCGTCCGCCGTGAGGACCAGGCCCGACGTCGGCACCCCGGTCCCCGCCGTGACCAGCGCCCGAGCGGCCGCCGGCAACTGGTTCACGGACGTGCCGCGCACCTGCCGTACGGCCTCCGCGATGCCGTTCATCCCGTGGAGGTACGCCTCACCGAGCTGACCGCCGTGGGTGTTGAGCGGCAGCCGGTCCTCCGCAACGAAGTCCGCGGCCTCCCCGGGGGCGCAGAAGCCGAACTCCTCCAACTGCATCAGCACGAACGGCGTGAAGTGGTCGTACAGGATGCCCACGTCGATGTCGGCCGGCGCCAGCCCGGAGCTGCGCCACAGCTGACGGGCGACCACGGACATCTCCGGCAGGCCCGTCAGGTCGTCGCGGTAGAAACTGGTCATCTGCTCCTGGGCCCGGCCCGCCCCCTGCGCCGCCGCGGCGACCACGGCGGGCGGCCGCGGCAGGTCACGGGCCCGCTCGAGCGAGGTGACGACCAGCGCCTGACCGCCGTCCGTCTCCTGACAGCAGTCCAGCAGCCTGAGCGGCTCGGCGATCCAGCGCGAGGCGGCGTGGTCGGCGAGGGTGATCGGGCGGTCGTGGAAGTACGCCGCCGGGTTGGCCGCCGCGTACCGCCGGGCCGTGACGGCGACGGGGCCGAAGGCGTCCTCCGCCCGCAACCCGTAGGCGTACAGGTAGCGCTGCGCCGCCATCGCCACCCAGGAGGCCGGGGTGAGCAGCCCGAACGGCAGGCTCCAGCCCAGCGCCGCCCCCTCCGCCGAGGGCTCGCGGCGCTGCACCCCCGACCCGAAACGGCGCCCGGAACGCTCGTTGAAGGCGCGATAGCAGACGACGACCTCGGCCACGCCCGTCGCGACGGCGAGCGCCGCCTGCTGCACCGTCGCGCAGGCCGCCCCGCCGCCGTAGTGGACCCGCGAGAAGAAGGACAGCTCACCCATGCCGCAGGCCTGGGCCACGGTGATCTCCGGGCTGGTGTCCATCGTGAACGTCACCAGGCCGTCCACGTCGGCGGGGGTGAGTCCCGCGTCGGCGAGGGCCGCCCGCACCGCCTCCGCCGCCAGCCGCAGTTCGCTGCGCCCCGAGTCCTTGGAGAACTCCGTGGCCCCGATCCCGACGATCGCGGCCCGGCCGCCGAGGGTGTCCCGCGTGCGCACGCTCATTCGCCGGCCTCCTTCGGGAGGGTGACCGTGGCCGTCCCCGTGACGTGCCGGCCCACGCCGTTGTCCCCGGTGATCCGCACCACGGCCGTGTCGCCGTCGACCTCCTCGACCGTGCCTCTCAGCACCATGGTGTCCCCCGGGTGGTTGGGCGCCCCGAGCCGGATGGCGAGCCTGCGGAGCACCGCCGCGGGGCCGAGGCAGTCGGTGAGGTAGCGGCCGACCAGGCCGTTGGTGGTGAGGATGTTCATGAAGATGTCCGGGGACCCCTTCCGCCGGGCCAGCTCGGGGTCGTGGTGGACGTCCTGGTAGTCGCGCGAGGCGAGCGCGCCGGCGACGATCAGGGTCCGGGTGATCGCGATCTCCAGCGGCGGCAGCTCGTCGCCGGCCCTCACGCGGCGCCCTCCCGTGCGCGGAACACGGGCAGCGTCAGCTCGTCGTCGTAGACGCGGAACTCCAGCTCCACCGGCATCCCGATGCGCACCTTGTCGTAGGGCACGTCGACCACGTTGCTGATCACACGGACGCCCTCGGCGAGCTCGATCAGGCCCACCGCGTAGGGAGGGGAGAAGGCCGGGAAGGGCGGGTGGTGCATCACGACGTACGAGAAGACCGTGCCCGCGCCGCACGCCTCGACGGTGTCCCACTGCGCCGACCCGCAGCCGTTGCAGCCGGGCAGCCAGGGAAAACGCAGGGTCGCGCAGTCGACGCAGCGCTGGATGAGGAGCCGGTGGCCGCGGACTCCCGCCCAGAAACCGGCGTTGTCGCGGTTGACGACGGGACGCGGCCGATGCGCCTGCGGCTGCGCGGCTCCCCCCGGGGGATCCGTCTGCCGTGCGGCCGGCGCGTACTTGAGGATGCGGAAGCGGTGGGTGCCGACGAGCGCGTCGTCCACGCGGACGTCCGTCCGGGTCGTCACGAAGTACCCGGTGCCCAGCCTGGTCGTCTTGCGTCGCGAGACCGACTCGATCACCGTGTCGAAGGCGACCTCGTCCCCCGGCCGCAGCGGGCGCACGTACTCCTGCTCGCAGTCGGTGGCGACGACCGAGGTGCAGCCCGCCCCGTCGAGGAGGGCCAGCAGTTCGTCGTAGGCCTGCGCCCGTCCTGCGTGACCGCTCAGCCCGCCCATGATCCACGCCTGCAGCATGGTGGGCGGCGCGACCGCGCCGGGGCCGGTGTACGCGGGGTTCGTGTCGCCCATCGCCTCGCACCAGTGCCGGATCATGGGCGCGTTGACGGGGTCCCGGCCTCTGCCGGCGACCGCTGCGGGGCGGCCCTCGTAGACCTTGAGCCGCGGGTGGAGATCGTCGTCGTCATCCACGTCCGCACTCCTTCCGGGACCGGTAGGGGAGTTTCTGACTGTCCGTCAGATACCGTGCCCTGTCAAGGTCGTCGCCGCACACCACGAGCCACATGGAGCCGCACGGGTCCGCATGGAGCCGCACGCGTCCGCATGGAGCCGCACGCGTCCGCATGGAGCTGCATGGAGCCGAGAGGGACGACTGCCCGACCCGCCCC
The DNA here is from genome assembly GCF_055606485.1 of Streptomyces sp. NPDC037083. NCBI lineage: Bacteria > Bacillati > Actinomycetota > Actinomycetes > Kitasatosporales > Streptomycetaceae > Streptomyces > Streptomyces sp. NPDC037083. The sequence goes on from NZ_JBVJSQ010000012.1 coordinate 134,484, forward strand.
GACCCGGCCCGCCACCGCCACCGCGCCCGCCGTCACCCCCTTCCCTTTATCGAACACACGTACGACACTACTTTCATGGCCACCACCGACCGGTACCCCCGGCAGGCCGCCACGCTGGCCCTCGCCCACGCTCTGTCGGCCGCCGAGCGCGGCCTGGCCGTCATCCCCCTGTCCCGGACGAAACTCCCGGCCCTGCGCTCCCCCCACCGGGACGCCCCCGAGCCCACCGGACCGCCCTGCCACGGCGAGTGCGGCCGCTTCGGCCACGGCGTGTACGACGCCTCGACCGACCCGGCCCGCATTCGCGAGCTGTTCGCCGCCGCGCCCTGGGCCACCGGCTACGGCATCGCCTGCGGCCTGCCCCCGCACCACCTCATCGGCGTCGACCTGGACACCAAGTCGGACACGGACTCCGCGGCAGCGCTGCGCGAACTGGCCCTGCGCCACCTCTTCACCATCCCGCCCACGATCGTCGTCCTCACCCCGTCCGGCGGCCGGCACCTGTGGCTCACCGGCCCGCCGGACGTCGTGGTCCCCAACTCCGCGGGCCGCCTCGCCCCCGGCATCGACATCCGGGGCGCCGGCGGATACCTGGTCGGCCCGGGCTCCCGCACCGCCCACGGCGTCTACACCACGGCCCCCGGCAGCGCGCACCTCGCACCCGCCCCCTGCCCACGGTCGCTGCTGCGCCTGCTGCTGCCACCGCCGCGCTTACCCCGCCCCAGCGGCTCCGGAGGCTCCGGCGGCCGGGGCGCCCCCGGCAGCTCAGGCAGCTCCCGCAGCTATGGCGATCTCGGTTCGTCGGCGGGCGGCGCACACGGCCGGGGCCTGGTCCAGTTCGTCCTGGCCGCCCACGAGGGGCAGCGCAACACGCGGCTGTTCTGGGCGGCTTGCCGCGCCTACGAGGACGGCATCGGACCTGAACTGACCGAGGATCTCGTCGACGCCGCCGTACGCACCGGCCTGACGGCACGGGAGGCACGGGGGACGATCGCGTCGGCAGCACGCATGACCGCACCCCGCCCCGACCCGTGACCGGCGGGTCGCGGCCACCGTCAGTACGAGCGCCGTACCGCCCGGCGACGCAGCGCGAGGACGATGGCCCCACCCACCACACCCGGTGCGCCGGCGACGCCTGCAACCATCGGCGCACGGCTGTCCACACCCCGGTCCGGGTCCTAGCGTCTTGGGGTAGGGCCGCCTGTTTTACTTTTGCGCATGATGCCCACGATCTATGTCTTCATTGGCATGGCGATCGGGACGATGCTCGTGGCACGGCGAGCCCGGCGCACTGCTGCTCGGGCTGCGGCAGGGGAAGCAGTCTTCTTCCCGGTCGGGGCCAACGTGCCGGACGAGGGACGCCGATACAGCGTTGGCCGGGTGCGAGCCGGAAGCGAGTTCCGATGGGAGCCTCGCTGGTCGTGGACGCGGCTGCGCGAACTCCCGACAGATCTGCGCTTTGTCCGCGCACGTCATGCGACGTCCGGCGAAACGTGGTGGATCCCGCCGGGCGCGCTGGTGATCGAGTGTGAATCGTCTCGAGGGCCGGTACGGCTGTGGGCTCGCGCGCAGCAGGCGGGGCAGGTTGTGGAGATGATCCGGCGTACAGGTGCCCCGGACTTGTCGAAGCCATAGCCGGCTACCGGCCGGGGGCGGCGAACAGGAAAGGCCGTGCCCCCTGACGTGCCCGACAGGCGGGGAACCCACGAGGGAACAGCAGTGTCCGACAGGCAATGCCCATGACGACGGCCCCCGACCGATATACCTGGTCAGGGGCCGTTCACCTGCGGTGGGTGTGGGATTTGAACCCACGGTGACTCGCGCCACGACGGTTTTCAAGACCGTTCCCTTAGGCCGCTCGGGCAACCCACCTGCGCCCCGGCCCACCTGGGGTGGAGCGGGTACAGACTACCGGGCGCGGGCACTGCGCGGGGGGCGTGGTCCACACGGGGTCCAGGCTCTCGTCTCGGGTGCCGCCCCTCCACAAGCATGAGCAGTACCCCACTTTGGTACTGCGCCGGCAAGCAGCCAGTCGCTGGGGCACCCACGTTCCTCCCCCCTCGAACACGAGTTCCTGATCCGTAGGATTGGGCAGGCCGTTGGGCGGGGCTCCGCCTTCTTATCGGCTCATGCTTGGCGGTCGTGATCAAGACCTCTGTGTGCCGTCGCTGCTGTCGGTTGCCGTCGTTGCTGTCGGTTGCCGTCGTTGCTGTCGGTTGCCGTCGTTGCTGTCGGTTGTTGACGGGGAAGAGCACCGGCTGGCGCCGGCCTCCAGCGTCGGCTGACTCCAGGCCCAGCCCGGCTGAGAGCGCGGACAGGTTGGAGCGTGGCCGTAATTGGGACTTCGCGTTCAATGGCGCACTGGGTGCTCCGGCGGGATCCCCGGCCGGTCCTTCGGCAGCAACACACGCAGGGCGCCCGGCCGGATTCCGCACACGACGGGGAGAGGAAGCCGCACCGCTTCGCCGTCGACCCCCGCGTCCAGGTGCCGCACGTCACCGTGCAGCGTGATGCCGGGAGTCGACCAGACGACAGCTCCTTCCCCCGGCGGGCCGGCACCGCGCTTGTGCTGTCGCAGTTCGCCGCGCAGATGTCGCAGGAGATCCGGAGGCGCCTGCACCGGGCGCTTGAGGACAACGGCACCCAGCTGTCCCGTGGTGAGGGAGAAGCGACGCCCCAGCCAGCGCGGTGTGGCGAAGTGGTAGGGATTGTTGGAGATCAGCACCACCTGCGGGGACTCGACGGTCCCCCAGGGGGTGTCCACGCGGGCCTCGACCCACTGCTTGCCCCTGAGATAGTCGGGGGCCACCGTGGCGAACGCGCGCGGCTTGTCCTCCCGGTACCCGGGCTCCAGCAGAGCGTCCGCGTACATGCCGAACGAGACGTTGTTGACGAAGACACGCGAGCCGAGCACCCCCAAGTCCACATGTGCGGGCTCACCGTCGACCAGGGCGTCCAGGGCCAGCCCCGGATCGCGGAGGTCGAGGCCGAGGTCCCGGGCGAAGTGGTTCCGAGTGCCCGCCGGGACGACGACCAGCGGGAGGCCCTCGTCGGCGGCCACTGCGGCGACGGCCGATACGGTGCCGTCACCGCCCGCCACCCCCAACACCTGCGCCCCCTCCTCGACGGCGTTCCGGGCGAGCGACGCCGCGTCCCGTTCCGCGCTGGTCATCCAGACCTGGGCTCCCATGTCCTCGGCCCGCTGCACCAGGCCGTAACGAGCAGTCTTGCCGCCGCCCGAGCGTGGGTTCGTCACGATCACCACCTGGGCACGCGTCCGAGCGCCGGCCATCACCGCACCCACTCTGGCCCTTCGGGCCAGCCTGCGGCGGCCCACTGGTTGACGTAGGACATCGCTGCCTCCTGACGACATGGCGGCGGTACTGAGCAGCGCCGGTTGGCGGCGCGTCCCTGCGCTGCGGGCAGCTGGGCAGATGCTGTCTGCCGCAGACGCCCGGTAGGGCGGGCGCTGCAGCAGCGGGGCGGCCGAAGTCTGTGCCGCGCTCAGTGCTGAGGGTGCGGTTGGGAGCGGAACGCAGGCCGCCGCTTGGCAGTCCTCCCGGGAGCGAGACGGCCGACTTCGATGCGCATCCTGATGGCGTGGAACACCTCGATCACGCCGAGGACGATGGCCATGATGCCCGCCGCCAGGGTGAGCGCGCCGATCGAGGTGAAGGGCGAGACGATCAGCACGATGCCCGCCAGCATGCCGATGATCCCGGTGAAGAGCATCCAGCCGCGCGCCGGCGTGTCCGGGGCGGAGGCGGCCGTGGCCGTGACCGTGGTCCCGCGCAGCAGCCAGCTGAAGCCGATCCACAAGGCGAGCAGCAGGATCGACTGCAGGGTGCCGCGGAAGCAGATCAGCCCGAGCAGGACGGATAGCGCGCCCGTGAGGAAATGCAGCGCCCGAAGATGCCCGGGAATATGCGTGCCAAAGGCGGCGGCCAGCTGGAAGACACCGATGACCAGCAGATAGATGCCGAAGAGCACACCGACGACCCGCAGCGTCTCCTCCGGCCAGGCAAGGACAACGACGCCGAGGGCGATGGCAGCCAGGCCCGTGGTGAGAAGGATCTGCCAGCCCATGTTCGCCAAGGCCGCCAGGCTTCCGCCGGGGGAGGCGTCTGATGGCCCGGTGCCGTGCTGGGGTGCGGTGCCGGTGCCTGATGGGGAATCGGAGGGAGGTGTCATACCAGCTCACCCTTCCGAGAACACAGGGGACGGATCGGTTCCCCTCCATCGTCACCCCGCCCGGCCCCCTGTCGCCTGGCGAAGACGGAGATGCCCAAGTGAGATCCGGTGTGCGGGTGCCGTCGCCCGAGATGCCGCGTCGCGCGATCACCGTGCGTTGCTCGCAGTGCGCTCGCACAGCTTCGGCAGCGCCTTCGGGTCTCGGTCAGGTGCACGGTGCTGACGAATGAAAGCGGGCGAGCACGGACACCGGATCACTCGTAGATTGACAGGGCAGGCAGTCGCGCTCGCAAGCAAGGGAGAGCGCGTGATGACAGCGGATATCGACTTCACGGCGTTCCTCGACGCGACACCAAGCCCGCACCTGGTGCTGGACGCGGACCTGGTGATCCGCTACGTCAACCCTGCATGTCTGAGGACCGCCGGCCGGACCAAGGACGAGTTGATCGGGAAATACTTCTTCGACGTCCTGCCGGAAAATCCCGGCATCCGCCACGACGCAGAACGGAACCTGAAAGCGTCCCTGCACCGGCTTCTGGACACCGGGAAGCCAGAAACCGTGGTGCTGCAGCGGTACGACATTCCCCGCCGCGACCAGCCGGGCGGGTTCGAACAGCGATGGTGGTCCGTGGTCCACACCCCGCTCTCCGGACCGGACGGCAAAGTGAAGTGGATCATCCAGCAGGTAGAGGACGTCACGGCCTTCGTCCACTCACCCCAGGGACGTCAGCTCAGCGAGGAGTTGACCGACCGGTCGAAGGACATGGCAGCCGGGCTATACGCGCGGACCCGCGAGCTGGACCGGCTGAACCTGGAATTGCGTCAGGCCCATGCCCGCGAACGACAGGTCGCCGTCACCCTGCAGGAAGCCATGCTCTCCGTCCCCGACCTGGACCGGCACGGCAACATCACCGTGCGCTACCTGCCGGCGACCGCGTCACTGAATGTGTGCGGCGACTGGTACGACGTCGTCGACCTGCCACCCGACCGCTACGCCGTGGCGGTCGGAGACGTCGTCGGCCACGGTCTGCCCGCCGCGGCCGTCATGGGCATGCTCCGCAGCGCCCTGAGCGCCGTCATCCGCGCCATCCCCAGCCCCGCCCAGGCCCTGGAGATCCTCGGCCTGTATGCCCGCTCCGTGGACGGCGCGATGGCCGCAACCGCGGTCAAAGTCCTCATCGACACGCGAAGCAAGCTGATCATCTACAGCAACGCCGGGCACCCCCCGCCGATCCTGGTCCACACCGACGGGGCATGCGAACTGCTGGACAAGGCCACGGATCCGCCACTGGGCGCACGCGAGCACCACGTTCCCCGTCCGCAGGCCGGCCTCGCCTACACCCCGGGAGACACCCTCGTGATGTACACCGACGGCCTCATCGAACGCCGCGACGAGGACATCGACACCGGCCTGCAACGCCTGACCACAGCCCTGGCCCAAGACCCGACCCTCTCCCCCGACCTCCTGGCCGACGCGCTCCTGGACCGCCTCGACGTCGCTGGTGGCGCCCCCGACGACATCGCCTTTGTCATCGTCCGCCTTTGACCTGTGCGCCTTCTGGACAGTTCCCGGCGGCACTCCGGCCGCGTTCAGGAACGGACGCTCAGACTCAGCTTGTCCTGCCTTCCCAGCGGGGACGTGAGCTGGTCATTCGTAGGATCCGCGGGACGACCGCTTGACCGTCGAGCAGGCCCGGCTGATTCCCGCTGGCCCGTGGTCCACGCCTGGTCCACACGGCCTGATCCACACCGCGACAGTGCTGGATCAAGGTGAGACAGCCCCATGCAGAAGGGGCGCCCCTCGTCTCCTGTCAGTCCCGGACGAGGCAGAAGGGGTGGCCTGCGGGGTCCGCGAAGATGCGCCAGCTCCGCTTTCCGTCACCCCCGTCGAGCAGTGTGGCGCCCTGTTCGAGGACCTCTGCCTGGGCCTGGTCCAGGTCCTCGACCCCCAGGTCCAGGTGGAATTGCTGGGGCCGAGCGGGGTCCGGCCACCGCGCCGGCCGGTGATCCTCAACCCGCTGGAAGGCCAGCACGAACCCGCTGTCGGTGTGGAGCGTCGCCCAGCCGTCGCCGAGCGACCACCGCGGATCGGGCTGGTTCACCACGCCGCCGAGGAGCGACCGGTAGAACCGGGAGAGTTCGACGACGTCGGCACAGTCCAACACCACACACTGCAGCTTCGCGATCACGAGAGGCAGCGTAGAGCAGCGCCGTACGCCGTCTCTCGCGATCCTGATCACGGACTCCAAGTGGACGGCTAGCGGTGGGAGACCTGCCGCCATCCGGCCGCAAAGGCGTACGTGCTGTCCGGGGCGTACGCGCGCGGCCCGCGCACCTTGTCCTTGTACTGCGGTTCCTCGGTCACCTTCCAGTCGTCGTCCTCCCACTTGACGATCAGGTAGGTGGTCTCGTCCTTCAGCGACTTGTTGTCGGCGCTCTCTTCGCCGTCGGCGACGAGTCGGTCGTAGAACATCCAAACGACGACGACGTCGCCGCTGTCGTCAAGGCTGCGGGCGAGAGCCGCCTTCACGACTGTCCTCCCGTCCTTCGGCGTTGGTGTCAGAAGCGGCGCTCCGACCGTTCCGCCGACCCCTCTGTCGACGGTTTCGGGGGAGTCCTCGGAAGTGACCGCCGTCCACTGTCCGCGGGCGACCGCCTCGTCCCGCAGGTCGAAGTCCTGCCAGTAGGAGACGGCGGCGGAGACCGCGCCGAGCGACGAGTGCTCGAAGCCGGTCCCGATGCCGTCGGCGTTCGACCGCGGATCGAGCACGGGAATCGGGGCGGCGTCGGCCGGCGTGAACTCCCGGTCCTGGGCAGCGGGCTGAGAGCCTTGGCCGCCCCCCGGGCGGGGGGACGCGTTCGGGCCCGTCCGGGCATGCCCGTTCCCGCCGGTGATCGACGTTACGGCGAGGACGCCTCCGACAGCCAGAGCAGCCCCGGCCACGACCCCGATCGCCAGAAGCCGGACCCGGTGCTTGCGTGCTCCGCTGTCGTGGGCATCCGGATCAGGCCGCGTGCCGGGGCCGTGGCCGGTGTCCGCTTGGTGGCGCATCGTGTCTCCGAATCCGAAATCGCCGGGGGCTGCGAGACACACCGACCCTGGGCAGGCCGGCCACATGTCGCATGGGAGCCGGATCAAGGTGTGACATCCCTGCGCCCCGGCCCTCCTGGGACGGAGCGCGACACCGCGCTAGCGTCAGGGCCCATGATCGTATGGATCAACGGGACCCACGGTGCAGGCAAGACGACGACCAGTGCGCTGGTGCAACAACTGATCCCGGACTCACGGGTGTTCGACGCCGAGAAGGTCGGCGAGACGCTCATGGACATCACGCCCGGGCTGCCCGGGCCCGGGGCCGAGAACTTCCAGCACTGGCCGCCCTGGCGGCCGCTCGTCGTCGAAACCGCCCGCCACGTACTCGCTTACGCCGGCGGCACCTTGGTGATGCCGATGACCGTCCTGGTCGAGCAGTACTGGCGTGAGATCAGCGCGGGTCTCGCCCAACATGGCGTCCCGGTGCGGCACTTCGTCCTCCACGCAGACCAGGACACCCTGCGCGGACGCATCGAGGGGGACACGGTCCTCGGCCCCTCCTCGTTCCGCCTCGCCTACCTCGAGCCCTACGCCGAGGCGGCCCGCACATGGCTGCACCGGGAGGCCGAGGTCGTCGACACCACGCACCTCACGCCGGCCCAGGCCGCCCTGCGGATCGCGGAGGCCGTCAGGGGCTGAAGTCCACGGGTCTCGGCCAGGTCCGGTCCACCCGCGATGCGAGCGGTGCGCATGGGTCGGGCAGCCCGCTCCATGCGAGCAGTGCGCGTCGGCCGGGCAGCCCGCCCCGCGCCGTCCGTGACCGGCGGCGCGGGGACAGGGGCTACGGGTGCGCACGCGCGCGGGGGCGAACGTGCGTCAGTTGTCGCCCTTGCGGGAGCCGAGGGTGAGTTCGACGGTGTGGGACTTGCCGCCGCGCTCGTAGGTGATCGTCACCTTGTCGCCGGGCTGGTGGGTCCAGATCTCGCCGATCAGGGTCGGGCCGCTGTCGATCACCATGTCGTCGAGCTTGGTGATGACGTCGCCGGGCTTGAGGCCGGCCTGGTCCGCCGGGCCGCCGGACTCGACCGCGGACGAGCCGCCCTCGGCCGTGTCGGTGATCTTCGCGCCGCCCGTGGACTCCTGCAGGGAGACGGAAGCGCCGATCTTGGCGTAGACGGGCTCACCGGTCTTGATCAGCTGCTGCGCGACGTACTTGGCCTGGTTGATCGGGATGGCGAAACCGAGACCGATCGAGCCGGACTGGGTGGTGCCGCCCAGGCCGCCGCCACCGGTGGACTGGATCGCGGAGTTGATGCCGATGACATTGCCCGAGGCGTCCAGCAGCGGGCCGCCGGAGTTGCCCGGGTTGATCGAGGCGTCCGTCTGCAGGGCGCTCATGTAGGAGGAGGAGCTGCCGGAGCCGTCGCTGGAGGCCACCGGGCGGTTCTTCGCGCTGATGATGCCCGTGGTGACCGTGTTGGACAGGCCGAAGGGGGCGCCGATCGCGATCGTCGAGTCGCCCACCGCCACCTTGTCGGAGTCGCCCAGGGCGAGCGGCTTCAGGTCGGACGGGGCGTTCTTGAGCTTGATGACGGCGACGTCGTAGCCCTGGGCGTGTCCGACGACCTCGGCGTTGTACTTCTTGCCGTCCGGGAAGGTGGCCGTCACCTTGCCGCCGTCGACCGCCTCCGCGACCACGTGGTTGTTGGTGACGATGTGGCCCTGCGTGTCGAAGACGAAGCCGGTGCCGGTACCGCCCTCGCCGCTGCTGGACTCGGCCTCGATGGTGACCGTACTGGGCAGTGCCCTGGCGGCCACGCCGGCGACCGTGCCGGGGTCGCGCTTGACGTCGCCGCCGTTGGTGGAGGCGGAGACGGTGGTGGAGCCGGTGTCGTCGTCGTTCTTGGCGAGGGTGTAGCCGAGGCCGCCGCCCAGGCCGCCCGCGACCAGCGCGGCGACCAGGACCGCCGCGACGAGTCCGCCTCGGCCACGGCCGGACTTGGGCGCGGGCTGCTGGTAGGAGGCCCCCCAGACGGTACCGCTGCCCCCTCCGGCCCCGCCGGCCTCGGAGGCTCCGGGTCCCGCATCGCTGTACGCGTGCGTGGCCGTCCCTCCGTCGCCGTACGCGTGCGTGGCCGTGCCTCCGTCGCCGTACGCGTGCGTGCCCGCGGCCGCGTCGGCGTACACAGGGGTGGCCGGGGACTGGGTGTGCCAGTCCGCCCCGGGGCCCGGGGAGCCGTGGGGCGCCGAGGTCTCCGGTGCCGAGGAAGCCTGGGGGGCGGTCGGCGGCGGCCAGTCGGCGCTGACCGGGGCGGGCGCCCCCTGCGCGGTGGGCGGCGGCCAGCCGCCCTCGGGTGCGCCGGCCGGGGTGGCCGGAGCGGCCTCCGGCGCCTGCGGGGGCGCCGCCGGGAGCGGGGTCGTGGGCGCGCCGGGGTCCGGCGCGGGCGCCTGCGAGGCGGCCGAGGGAGACTCCACCGGCACGGGGGGTGCGGACGGGGCCGGGGGTACCTGAGTGCCCTCGCTCTTGCCCTCGTTCTCGGTGCTCACAGCTCTTCTCCTCGATCCACGGCTGTTTTCGTCGGTCGCACTGGGTCGCACTGGGTCACGCTCGGCGGCGCTCGGCGTGCTCCGTCGCACGCTTCGTCGTCGACCCGGCGCGCTGAAGCTGTGCATGTGCTTTTGTACGTCTCAGCTTTTCCCACGGGCCGTCAGAGCACCATAAGCGGTGCCTGTGGGTCCACGGTCATTCTTTATATGGGTCAATACGCACAATAAGCGCGCATCTTCGAAACATCTCAGAGGGTTCTCAGACGACGGGGCACCGGTGGCACGATGACGCGGTGACCCAAGCACGGCAGCACCACATTCAAGTCGTCGCTCATCGAGGCGCCTCCGAGGATGCCCCCGAGCACACTCTGGCCGCGTACAGAAAAGCGATCGAGGACGGTGCGGACGCCCTCGAGTGCGATGTACGGCTGACCGCGGACGGCCATCTCGTCTGCGTGCACGACCGCCGTGTCAACCGTACGTCCAACGGGCGCGGCGCCGTCTCCGCCCTGGAGCTCGCCGACCTGGCGGCGCTGGACTTCGGCTCCTGGAAGACGCGGGAGGCACGCGAGGCCTGGCACGCGCGCGAGGAGGACCCGGACTGGGAGGTCCGGCCCGAGGACCGCGAGGAGACCTCGGTCCTCACCCTGGAGCGGCTGCTGGAGCTCGTGTCCGACGCGGGACGGCGGGTGGAACTGGCCATCGAGACCAAGCATCCGACCCGCTGGGCCGGCCAGGTGGAGGAGCGGCTGCTGGTCCTGCTCAAGCGGTTCGGCCTGGACGCGCCCGCCTCGGCGGACGAGTCCCCGGTGCGGATCATGAGCTTCTCCGCCCGCTCGCTGCACCGCGTGCGTGCCGCCGCGCCCACGGTCCCGGCGGTCTACCTGATGCAGTTCGTCTCGCCCCGGCTGCGCGACGGGCGGCTGCCCGCGGGGGTCGGCATCGCGGGCCCCTCGATCCGGATCGTGCGCAACCACCCGACGTACATCGAGCGCCTGAAGCGGGCCGGCCACCGGGTGCACGTCTGGACCGTGAACGAGCCGAAGGACGTCGACCTCTGCGTCGAGCTGGGCGTCGACGCCATCATCACCAACCGCCCGCGTGCGACGCTCCAACGCCTGGGCCGCTGAGCCCCGAACCGACCCAAGTCGGCCGGGGCCCCTCGCGCGGGAGTCACAGAAGTCACAGAAGCCCCCTCCATAACTCTTGACCCGCGGCACCACCTGCAGCATCCTCCGTTCTCAGCCATACCGTTCAAATCCAGCCACTCGCTGACCAGGCCCTCACAGGGAGTGCTCCGGCGCGTTCGGTCCGTGTTCGGTCGTTCCGAATGCGTCGCCGGACCTGCATTGGCCGGTTTCCGGTACAGGCCAATGGGGCATCCACACCGTGGCGTGGGGCGAAGGAGGTCTCGGGGGTGGCGTTGGTGGTGGCACAGGAGGTGCCCGCGTCGTCGAGCATGGCCGTACCCCATGGCCCTGCGGGCGTGGGGAACGCGAGACACCGCATGCGCGATCAACTGCGCAGGGGCGGGGTGTCGGAATCGGTCATCGACGACGCCGTACTGATCCTTTCCGAACTTTTGAGCAACGCCTGCAAGCACGGCAGACCCCTGGGCGACGCCCTGGCCGGGGACGGCGACGTCCGGGCGGCCTGGCGCGTCGATCCGGGCGGCCGGCTGGTGGTCGAGGTGACCGACGGCGGGGGCCCGACCCGCCCGGCCCCGGCGACCCCCTCCGTCACCGCGCACGGCGGCCGTGGGCTCAACATCATCACGGCGCTGGCCGACGACTGGGGCGTCCGGGACGACGCCCGCGGCGAGGTCACGGTGTGGGTCGTCGTCCACACCGACGTGTACGACCCCGACGCGGGCTGCCGGCGCGACGACTTCGCGTCCCGGGTCGCGGCCCCCACGGTCGCGTCCATGCCCGGCCTGGACTTCGCCGACGCGTTCGACGACCTGGACTAGACCTGCGGACGACGCGGGGGCGGCCGTCCGGCCGCGAACCCTGCGTCGTCCACGGGTCGGGCGACGTATACCGGTCGACGGCGTCGGCCGCGAGCGCTGCGCCGCCCACGGGGCCCCGCGTCGTCGACAAGCCGTGCGTTGTCCACAGGTTCCCGTGACGGAGCGTACGAACGGCTAGGCTCCCGCCGTACCAGACGAGCCGTACCCGGGAGACACCCAGTGGCCAAGAAGCGACCCCAGACGAAGGCCAAGCGGCCGCAGCTCACCGACGCGGACATCCCGGTCGTCGGCGCGCGGGAGCCCTGCCCGTGCGGCAGCGGCCGCCGTTACAAGGCCTGTCACGGCCGGGCCGCCGCGCATGCCGTGACCGAGCTGGTGCACCGTCCCTTCGAGGGACTGCCGGGCGAGGGCGACTGGGTGGCGCTGCGCGAGCTGGTGCCGGCCGCCACGGTGGAACTGACGCTGAAGGACGGGCTGCCCGAGGGCGTCCCGTCGGTCACCCTCGCCACGGTGCTGCCGATGGCCTGGCCCGCCCTGCGCCGCGACGACGGCTCCGTGCTGCTCGGTCTGCAGAACGACACGCCGTCCGGCGACATCAGCCGCGACCTGGCCGACACCCTGCAGCGCGCCCTGGAGGCGGACCCGGGCACCCCGGTGCAGGCCCGCCGGGCCCCCGCCGGCGGTCCGCGGATGCAGGATCTGCTCGACCCCGAAGGCGCCTTCGAGCCAGTTGTGCACAGCGGCTTCGAGTTCTGGGTGCCGGACCCGGAGAACGCCGCGCCGGAGGTGGCCGCCTCCCTGGAGCGGGCCAACGCAGCGGCCATCCCGACCGTGAAGCTGAGCGGTGTGGACGCCGCGTACTGGTGCGAGACGCCGGACAAGAACCATCTGCGCTGGGTCATGCCCCACCCGGAGGAGCAGCTTCTGGACGCTCTCGCGCGGCTGCACGCCGCGGGCCGTTCCGGCCTCGGGGAGGGCACGCGTCTGGTGGGCTCCTTCCGTGCGCACGGCCTGACGGTGCCGGTGTGGGACTTGCCGAGCGCGGTCACCGCCGACGACGTGGAGAAGCCGGCCGCCGAGTTCGCCGAGCGGCTCGCCGCCGCCCTGGCCTCGGACGCACCGCTCACGGCGGACGAGCGTCGCGCCCGTGGCGGCCTGACCAACCGACAGGTGACGCTCAGCTGACACGCAGGGCCGCGCCCGGCGCTGCTGACCGGTCGGTCAGTAGCCCGGTACGGGCGGTCTGCGTGAGCCCGCTCACAACTGCCGCCCGAACAAGGCGAGTCGACGCGAGGAGAGCGGACTCGCTCGTGTCCGGAAAGCCGATGAAGACAAGAGATCGAATTTGCTTGAGGCCGATCTCTTGTTACCGTTCGAGTAGCCCGGTTGCTGGTGCATCCCCCGTCGCCAGCAACCGGGTTTTTCCGTGCGCGACTCCGTTCACACCGCGGCGGCGCTCCTCAACTGCCCGTGTTCTCCTGGGAGTTGCTTCCGGAGCGCAGTAGCAGCGGTCCGTCGCCACCCGCCGCGGCGAACTCCGCGATCGCCGTGTAGGCCGCCAGCTGCCCCCGGGCCCGCTCATGGGGCGTCTCGCACGACTGCGGTTCGTCCTCGGCGCCCAGCGCGCAGTTCGTCTGCACCGTGCGCCCCGCGGGCCCCATGAGGCTCAGGAAGGCGTCCAGGGCGCGTCCGGTGGCGTTGCGGTAGTAGGTGCGCGCCCAGGTGTCCTCGCCCTGGGACAGCACACAGGTCTGCGCCTCCACGCCGTCGGGAGAGGTGAGCTCGGGACCGCAGCGGGCGGCGGTGGCCAGGCCCAGGCCGAGCAGCAGCGGGGATCCGGACGCCGCGACCGGGGGCGCCTTGGGGTCCGTGCCGTCCGCCGCGCGCGGACCCGGACTCCGTGCGGAACGCGGATCGGCCGCGTCGGCGGCGCCGCGGCCGGTCGCCCCGGTGGTGCGCGGGCCACCGGTCCCGGCGGCGCCGCGGCCGTTCGTCCCGGCCGTGCGCGGGTCGCCCGTGTCGAGCGCGCGGGTGTCGGTCCCGCCGACCGCGCGCCCTTCGTCACCGACCGGCCCCGCGGACGCCATGGCCAGAGGCAGTGCGATCGCGCCTGCCACGGCGCCCACGAGGGCGAGGAGACGAAGGTTCATGTAGCGGAAGATAGAGGGCGAACACCGGCGGCCCGCCCGGCGCGCGCCCGACACCCCTACAACTCGGGGGCGCTCACACCCGTACGAGTGAGGGCGTCGACGACGGCGTCCACCACGGCCTCGACGTCGGGCACCCAGGGTGAGGCCGAGCCGGGGAGCGGCGCGCGCTCCCACCGGATGTCGCCGCGGCCGGTCTCGGACGGGGGCAGCGGGATGTAGCCGCCCTCGCCGTGGAAACGCAGGGAGCCGGGGACGAAGTCCTTGGCGTAGAGCAGCTCACCCAGCTGCTCCATCGAGTACGGCCGCACCAGGACGAACCAGCGGGTGGGCGAGGCGGCGACCGGACCGAGGCGCATGCCCTGCCGGTCGAGCGCCACGAGCGCGCGCGAGGCCGCGAGGGCGGGGAGGCTGACCGCGCAGGGGGCGGCGCCCCCGGTGGCCAGGATGATCGGGGCGGCCGGCCGGTTGCCCCACCACCAGCGCACCATGCGCGCGTCGGTCGTGGCCGCGAGGAGGCCGGGGTCGAAGGGGTGAGCGCCGGGGACCGTGCACTCCGGGTCGGGGCAGCTGCAGCGGGACGTGCTCCGCTGGTCCGCCGTCGCCCCCGGGAGGACGGGCCACTGCCATTCCGTCGCGAAGGTGAGGGCCGAGTCGATCAACTCGGGCCCGCCGTCGCTGCGCTGGGACAGGAGCCTGCGTCGCTTTCCGAGGATCTCGCGCATGAGCGCTCGTTCCTTTCCGTTGCACCGCTGGCAACACCGTGGGTCACATCACACCATGTGTCGATCACTTCACTGTGCGTACCTTTTGGCGCATCACACCCCTGTCCTGGACAAGGGGGACCCCTCAGGGTCGAGGTGGTGGCTGCTTCCGCGGCCACTCCGTCCGACTTGCGTCCATCTAATGCCTGGGCGTGGCGTGGGGTGGCGAAGTCTGGCGTTTAGCGTCGCGCGTATTTCTCTCCGCCTCCGCCACGGGAGGATGGGGCACGGTCGTCGATGACTATGACGCCCGGTCCGGTCACCAGGTTCCGGGATGCCCCCTACGAGCTCCCAACGACCCCTGGCCCTTACCGAGTACGTACCCATCACGACCGCTGTGACGCTCCGTGGAGCAAACCCAGTCGACCGCAATCACCCGTTACCCGAGGCAGTTTTAAGCCAATTTTGCAATTTTGCAAGGGAGCCGGAAGAACCGTGCGCGATTCTCCCAAAGACCCCACGGACACCAGCAATCCCAGCAGGACAATGCTGGACATCCCCTCACGAGTGCGTGTACATGTGGAGACACCGCTAGCGGCGCAGAATGACATGGGGGTTTGCGATGCTTTTGAGCAATACGCTCCGGTCCGAGAGCCGGACGCCATGAACGCCCCTCACCCTCCGAAAGTGGCTGGAATCGATTCAACGGTTCCCTCGCCCGCACACACTGTCCCGCCCGCGCCTGCCACCCCGGGCTCCCCGACGGTCTCCGCGGCCCCCGCCGGCCCCCCGGTCCCCGCCGGGCCGGGAGCCGTTCTCACCGACCGGCTCGCCGGCTGGGTCTCGGACCTCACCACCCTCCACGAACTCACCGAACGCCTGGCCCGCACGGACACGTTGCCGACCGCCCTGACGGAGCTGCTGCACGCCGGAGCCGCCCTCGTGGGCGCACGGCGCGGCCTCGTCGTCCTCGAACCCTCCGACCGGCTCGGCCCCGACACCACGATCGGCCTGGGGCTCGGCCGCGCCGACCTCGGTCACATCGAGACGGTGCCGCGCAGCGCCCTGTCCTACGGCCGGATCCTCGACGGGCTGCCCGGCGGCGAGGGGGAGATCGCCGAGCCCGACCTGCTCGCCGGGGACGGCCTGGACCCCCGCCAACGCGAGGTGGCCGCCCGCCTCGGCTACGCCGCCAGCTACGCCCTGCCGCTGAAGGCGGACGGCGCGCCCGGCCGCCTGGGCGCGGCCGTGTGGCTCTACGACGAGCCCGCCGAGCCGGGCGAACGCCAGCGCCACCTGGTCGGCCTGTACGTCCGGTACGCGGCCGAGCACCTGGCCCGGCTCGTGGAGATCGAGCGCACCCGCGCGTGCATGCGGACGATGACCGAGGAGCTGCTGCCGTCCCGGCTGCCGCGGCTGCCCGGCGTCCAGCTCGCCGCCCGGCACCGCACCGGGCCGCGCGGGGGCGGCGACTGGTACGACGCGCTGCCGCTGCCGGACGCCGCGCTGGGCCTGGCCGTGGGATCCGTCACCGGGTCCGGGCCGAGCGCCGTCGCCGCGATGGGCAGGCTGCGCGCCTCGCTGCGGGCGTACGCGGTGATGGAGGGCGAGGACCCCGTCGCCGTCCTGTCCGACCTGGAGCTGCTGCTGCGGCTGACCGAGCCCGCCCGCTCCGCCACCGCCCTGTTCGCCTACTGCGAGCCCGCCCTGCGCAAGCTCACCCTGGCCGGCGCCGGGCACTGCCCGCCGCTGCTGGTCGGCGAACGGCGCACGGAGTTCGTGGAGACCTCCGTCTCCGCTCCGCTCGGCATGCTGGCCTGCTGGGAGGCGCCGAGCGTGGAGCTGGAGGCCGAGCCCGGCGAGACGGTTCTGCTCTACACCGACGGCCTGCTGCACCGCACCGGGGATCCCGCCGACCGTGCCTTCGCCCGGCTGCACGCGGCCGCCGCCGGGGTGCCGAAGCCGCTGCGCCACGACCCGGGCGCGATTGCCGACCACGTGCTGCGCACGGTCCTGCCGGACGGTCTGGCCGAGCAGGACAGCGACGAGGACGTCGTGCTGCTGGCGGCCCGCTTCGAGTAGGCCGGCGGTGACACCGGGTAGCGGTTCCGGTGACAGGTCCTTCACCCCTGGGCCCCCTTACGTACGACCGTACGATGGAGGGGGTCCAGTGCCGTATCTAGGAGGATGACCGTGGCCGACGAGCTCACCCCGGCTGTACCGGATGACGCTGCCACCGCAGCGGGCCCGGAAGCCGAGTCCGAGGAGCCCATCAAGCAGCGGAAGAACGGCCTGTACCCGGGCGTGTCCGACGAGCTGGCCGAGAACATGAAGTCCGGCTGGGCCGACACGGAGCTGCGCGATCTCCAGCCGATCGCCCAGGCCGCACAGACCGCCGCCCGCCGCGCCGCGCTCTCCGCGCGCTTCCCGGGCGAGCGCCTGGTGATCCCGGCGGGCAACCTGAAGACGCGCTCCAACGACACGGAGTACGCCTTCCGCGCCTCCGTCGAGTACGCGTACCTGACCGGAAACCAGACCGAGGACGGCGTGCTCGTGCTGGAGCCCGTCGCCGACGGCCACAAGGCCACGATCTACCTCCTGCCGCGCTCGGACCGCGAGAACGGCGAGTTCTGGCTGTCCGGCCAGGGCGAGCTGTGGGTCGGCCGCCGCCACTCGCTCGCCGAGGCGGAGCAGCTGTACGGCATCCCGGCCTCCGACGTGCGCGAGCTGGCCGGCACGCTGCGCGAGGCCACCGGGCCCGTGCGGGTGGTGCGCGGCCACGATGCGGGCATCGAGGCGGCCCTGACCGACAAGGTCACCGCCGAACGCGACGCCGAGCTGCGCGTCTTCCTCTCCGAGGCCCGTCTGGTCAAGGACGACTTCGAGATCGGCGAGCTGCAGAAGGCCGTCGACTCGACGGTCCGCGGCTTCGAGGACGTCGTGAAGGTCCTCGACAGGGCCGAGGCCACCAGCGAGCGCTACATCGAAGGCACGTTCTTCCTCCGCGCGCGGGTGGAGGGCAACGACGTCGGCTACGGCACCATCGCCGCCGCCGGCCCGCACGCCTGCACGCTGCACTGGGTGCGCAACGACGGACCCGTGCGCTCCGGCGATCTGCTGCTGCTGGACGCGGGCGTCGAGACCCACACGTACTACACCGCCGACGTCACGCGCACGCTGCCGGTCGACGGCCGCTTCACCGGGATCCAGAAGAAGATCTACGACGCCGTGTACGACGCCCAGGAGGCCGGCATCGCCGCGGTCCGGCCGGGAGCCAAGTACCGCGACTTCCACGACGCCGCGCAGCGCGTGCTGACCGAGCGGCTCGTCGAGTGGGGCCTCGTCGAGGGTCCGGTCGAGCGGGTCCTGGAGCTCGGCCTGCAGCGCCGCTGGACGCTGCACGGCACCGGCCACATGCTCGGCATGGACGTCCACGACTGCGCCGCCGCGCGCGTGGAATCGTACGTCGACGGCACACTGGAGCCGGGCATGGTGCTGACCGTCGAGCCCGGGCTGTACTTCCAGGCCGACGACCTGACGGTGCCCGAGGAGTACCGGGGCATCGGCGTGCGGATCGAGGACGACATCCTCGTCACGCAGGACGGCAACCGGAACCTCAGCGCCGCGCTGCCCCGGCAGTCGGACGAGGTCGAGAGCTGGATGGCTTCGCTGACGGGCTGACGCCGGATCGACGGCCGGGCACCGGAGCGGTGCCCGGCCACGTCGCGGTCTGCGGGGTGCGGGGGCCTGCTCGCGCGGTCCCCTCGGCCCTGGGGGGTTGTTGTGGAGCTGCATGTGGAAGCCGACCCCGCCGAGGGGCGTCGTGCCGGGCTCGAGCGTGCCCTGCGCGACGCCGTTCGGGACGGGCGGCTGTCGCCCGGAACACGGCTGCCCGCCACGCGACGGCTCGCGGACGAGCTCGGGATCTCACGGAACACGGTCAAGGCCGCCTACGACCAGCTCGTCGCCGAGGGCTACCTCACCGCCCGGCAGGGGTCCGGCACCCAGGTCGCGCCGCTGCCCTCCGCCGCCGCCGAACCGCCCGAGGCGGCCGCACGCGCGCGTGCGCCGCGTTTCGACCTGCGGCCCGGCAGCCCGGACGTCGGAGCGTTCCCTGCCGCGGCCTGGCTGCGCGCGCTGCGCCGCGCCATCGCGACGGCGCCCTCGGTCGCGTACGACTACGGCGACCCGCGCGGCCGCATCGAGCTACGCACCGCGCTGTCGGGGTATCTGGGACGGGCGCGGGGCGTCGTCGCGCCGCCGGAGCGGATCGTGATCACCTCCGGGTACGTGCAGGGTCTCGCCCTCCTCACGCGCGTGCTGGACGGCGCCCCGATCGCGATGGAGGACCCCGGGCTGCCGTTCCACCGCGAGGTCGTACGACGCAACGGCGGGACCGTGACCCCGGTGCGGGTCGACGAGCGCGGGGTGCGCGTCGACGGACTGGGCGACGCGCGAGCCGTCGTCGTCACGCCCGCGCACCAGTACCCGACCGGTGTGACGCTGCATCCGAACCGGCGGCGCTCGCTGACGGAGTGGGCACGCGCGCGTGACGGGCTCGTCGTCGAGGACGACTACGACGGGGAGTTCCGCTACGACCGGCAGCCGGTCGGCGCGCTCCAGGGCATGGCACCGGTGCAGGTCGTCTATCTGGGCACCGCCTCCAAGACGCTCGGTCCCGCGCTACGGCTCGGCTGGATGGTGCTGCCGCCGCGGCTGGTCGACGCGGTGGCCGACGCCAAGCTGCACAGCGACCACCACACCGAGTCCATCGGCCAGCTGGCGCTAGCCGAGCTGATCGGCAGCCACGCCTACGACCGTCATGTGCGCGCGTGCCGCCTGCGCTACCGGCGCCGCCGCGACCTGCTGCTCGACCGGCTGGGCGGGCGCCGGGGCGTGCGCGGGATCGCGGCCGGACTGCACGCGCTGGTGGAGGTGGACGACGAGGCGGACGTCCTCGCGCGGGCGCAGGCGGAGGGGCTCGCGGTGGGCGGCCTGGGAGAGCACTGGCACGATCCGGGCAAGGACCGTGGGGGACGGCCGCAAGGGTTGGTCGTCGGCTACGGAACGCCCGGGGAGCGGGTGTATCCCGAGGCGCTGGCGGTGCTGGCGAAGGTGCTCGACGGAAGCTGAATTGGACCACTGGGACGGCGTCGGATTGGTGCTGCCGACCGGCCCACCGGATCTCTACCGTCGAAGCCATGACGACGAAGACTCCCCTGCGGCGGACCGCGACACGCCGGGCCGTCCCGCAGCGGCTGCTCGCTCTCGCCCAGTTGAGCAACTCGGTCGGGGACGGCGCCTACTACACGACGTCGGCCCTCTACTTCACCCAGGTGATCGGTCTCGCGCCCGCGCGCGTGGGGCTCGGGCTGACCGTCGGCTGGGCGGTGGGTTCGCTGGCGGGAGTGCCGCTGGGACGGCTGGCCGACCGTCGCGGGGCGCGCGGTACGGCGGTGCTGCTGGCGCTCGCGACCGGGCTCGCGGTGGCGTCGTTCACCCTCGTGCGCGGGTTCGTGCCGTTCGTCCTCGTGGCGTGCGGCTACGCGGCCGCCCAGTCGGGGCTCGCGGCGGCCCGCCAGGCCCTGCTGGCCGGTCTGGTCCCGGCCGGGGAGCGGACGGGGCTGCTGGCGCGTCTGCAGGCGACGTTGAACGCCGGTCTGGCGGTGGGCGCCGGCCTCGGCGGGCTGGCGCTGCACGCCGGGACGAGGCAGGCCTACCTCGCGGTGTTCGCGGTCGACGCGGTCGGCTTCGCGGTGTGCGCGCTGCTGCTCGCCGGTCTCCCCCTGGTCGCTCCCGTCGCCGTCCGGCCGAGCGGAAGGGGGCTGGGGGTGCTGCGGGACCGGCCGTACACGCTCGTGGCGCTCCTCAACACCGTGCTGCTGCTGCGGATGCCGCTGCTCAGCCTTGTGCTGCCGCTGTGGATCATCGAGCGGACCGGGGCGCCCGCCTGGCTGGTGTCCGCGCTGTTCGTGCTCAACACGGCCGCGGTGACGCTGTTCCAGGTGCGGGCGGCGCGTGGCGTGACCGGATTGGCGAGCGCCACGCGCGCGGTGCGCCGTTCGGGCTGGGTGATGTGCGCCGCGTGTGCGGTGTTCGCCCTGTCCGCGGGGGCCTCGCCGTGGGTGGCGGCGAGCGTGCTGGTGCTGGGGTCGGTGTTGCAGGCGGCGGCGGAGATGGGGCAGTCGGCGGGCTCCTGGCAGCTCTCCTTCGACCTCGCCCCGGCCGACCGTGTCGGCGAGTACCAGGGGCTGTTCGGCACCGGTGTCACGGTGGCCCGCACGCTCGGCCCGCTGGTCCTGACCTGGCTGCTGGTCGAGTGGGGCACCCCGGGCTGGCTGCTGCTGGGCGCGGCGATGGTGGCGGCGTCGTACGCGATGGGCCCGGCGGCACGACGGGCGGCCGCCGGCCGGAAGCCGAAGACACCGACGAGCCCGCCGGCACTGGTACCGACGACCTGACCCCGCTCGTCCATACGCCCTGACCCCACTCGCCCCGACGACCCCGCCCCCGCCCGCCCCGGCGGCCACCCCGCGCTCGTCCCAAGGACCGCACCCCCACTGGTACCGACGACCTGACCCCGCTCGTCCTGACGGCCTCAGCCCCACTCACCCCGACGACCTGACCCCGCCGGTCGCACTTCCGCCCCACCGGACCGTCGGTGTCCGCCGCCCGGTCTCATGCCGTCCGTGCGAGCGTGGTTGCGGGCAGGGAGTCGACGAACAGGGCGCCCGCCAGGAGGCCCGCGCTGCCGCGGGGGCTCCACGCGCGCGTGTGGAGGTCGGTGTCGAGGTCGGCCAGTGCAGTGCGGCCCGCCGGGGTCGCCGTGCCGCCGGCCTCGAGGACCGCGCGGGCGCCGGCCTGCACATGGCGCAGGCCCAGCGGGCCCGCGGTGTGCAGGAGTTCGGTGTCCTGGAGGGTGGACATCACGGTGAGCAGGGCGTCCAGGCGGGCCTCGGGCTCGTCCGCGCCGGCCGCACGGGCCGCGGCGAGCGCGTCCAGGGCCCGCCGTACGTGCGGGAATCCGGCGCGGGCCTCGCCACGGGCTCCGGCCGCGCCGTACTTCGCCGAGACCGTCGCGCCCCGCGAGGGCCGCCGCGGGGCGGCCCGGTCGGGATGCGCCGCGATCCGCTTGGCGGTCGCGGCCACCTCGACGCCCCGCGCGCGGGGGTCGAGGGCGGCCGCCGCGACCAGCAGGCCGAGCGTCCACAGGGCGCCCCGGTGCCCGCCGCCGACGAGACCCACCGAGTGCTCGGTGCACCGCCCGATCGCGCCAAGTTCCGCACGGAGCCGGGGCGTGGGTTCGCCGGTGCGGCGGGCGGCCGCGGCCATTGCCGCGAGTCCGGGTGCGAGTGCCTTGGCCGACCAGCGCAGCCCGCGGTGGTCCCTGCGGGTGACGCGGGCGGCCAGGTCACGGGGGTCGGGTAGGCCCGGCTCGGGGGCCAGGGCCAGTTGACCGGTCAGCGCGGCCACCGCGGCCTGCGCGAGTTCCTCGTCCGCACGGCTCGGCACGGCCCGGCCCTACGAGGACGCGGAGGCCGACGGGGCGTCGCTCGGCGGGGCGCCCGTCGGGGCGTCGCCGGGCGCGCCGCTGGGGGCCGAGCCGCCCCCGGTCAAGGGCGCCGCCGTCGAGATGGCGGCGGACGCCGACGCGCTCGCCGCGGCCTGCGTCCCCGTGTCGGCGAAGGCCGACTGGTAGCCGGCGACGGCGAGCCCTCCGGCCGCCACCGTGCCGCCGGTCACCGCGAGGGCGCGGCGCCGGGTGAGGGTGGTCTCCTTGTGATGTCCCGTCATGGGCAGGACGCTAGGAAGGCCGCCCATCACTTGCCTGGAAGAACGCTGAGAGGAACCTGTGAGTGCCGCGGGACCCGGGGTACCGAGGCGCTCGGCAGATCTGAAAGCGGGTCATACAGCCATCAGGGGGGCGCCCTTGCGCCACTTCAGGATCTTGTCGAAGCTCACCACTGCCCCGGCGCGCCCCGGCTTGTTGCCGATGTGGACGTGGTCGGCGAGCTCCTGGATGAGGAAGAGGCCCCGGCCCTGCTCGGCGTCGGTGCTCATGTGCACCGGTGCGGGCGGGGGACGTTCGGCGGTGAACCCCGGGCCCGAGTCGGCGACCTCGATGCGGCACTTCTCGCCGTCGAGGTAGGCGGTCACGCGGTA
This sequence comes from Streptomyces sp. NPDC037083, assembly GCF_055606485.1. NCBI lineage: Bacteria > Bacillati > Actinomycetota > Actinomycetes > Kitasatosporales > Streptomycetaceae > Streptomyces > Streptomyces sp. NPDC037083. The sequence continues at coordinate 157,239 of NZ_JBVJSQ010000012.1, forward strand.
CGCCTCCGAACAGCCGCCGTGCGCGGTGTCCCCGCCGTGTTCGACGGCGTTGGCACAGGCCTCGCTCAGGGCCACGGAGAGGTCGTAGCTGACGTCGGGATCGACGCCCGCCGTCTCCATGGTGCCGAGCAGCAGGCGGCGGGCGAGCGGAACGCTCGCGGCCTCGCGCCGCAGATGGAGTGACCACCAGATGCTCATGCTCCAGCCTCCTGGCTGCGGCTCGACATACCGATACGTATTGCCGCCCAGGGCCCTATGTAAGCGCGATTTCCACGTGATGCCGCCCATATGGGGGATGCACGCAGGCCTGAAATCGGTGTATGCGGGACTCGGCAGCATCAGTCGTACCAGTCATATCAGAAGGTGATCTTCCAGATCGTGGGGAACCTTGTGGACCTGCCGTACGGCCGCGGTGGGGCCAGTGCGATGATGAGCCCGCCATGACTGCCCCCCACAGCGAACGCTCCGGTCGCGATCTACGGCTGCTACGGGCCGCGGTGTTCGCCGCGGTCTGCGTCGTGCTGGCCGCGGCCGGGCACGTGACGGCCTCGTGCGCCACCGTTCCGCTGTGGACGCTGGGCGCGGGCTTCCTGGGCGTCCTCGCGGTCGTGGCACCGCTCGCCGGACGCGAGCGCTCACTGCCGGGCATCGCGGCACTGCTGGCGGTCGGACAGACCGCGCTGCACACCCTGTTCGGACTCGGACAGCACACCGCCGCCGCGTCCGTGTCGGCGTCCGCCTCCGCAGCGTCGTCGACGTCCGACGCCACCCTCGTCGCCCGGGCGGCCCGGCTGGTGTGCGGGGCCACGACGGCCGCGATCAGCCCGGCCCAGGCCCAGAAGATCCTCGTCGACGCGCGGCTCTACCCCGACGGGGCCGGCGGCACCACGGCCATGAGCGGCATGCCCGGGATGGTCTCCACGCACCATCCCGCGGACGCCCTGTCCACGGCCGGCTCGCCGATGTCCCTGCTGCCGTCCCTGCCGATGCTGCTGGCCCACGTCCTCGCCGCCGTCGCGGCCGGCTGGCTGCTCCGCCGCGGCGACAGGGCCCTGCTGCGGCTGCTCGCCCTGTCGGCCCACGGGGTCGCCGAGGCGGCGCTCGTCCGGTCCCTGCGCGGGGCGCTCGCGCTGGTGCGCGCTCTGCTCGCGGGGCTGCCCTGCGCGCCCGCGACGGGACCGCGCGTCCCGCGCACCGCGCCGCCCGCACCGGCCGCACCCCGCATCACCGCACTCCAGCACTCGGTGATCAGACGAGGCCCGCCGCGCGTATCCGTTCTCGTCCTCGCTGCCTGACGCGACACGACCACTCCACCACCACCGGGGAGGCGGCCGCTGCCGTGCGGCACGCGCGCGTGCGCACAACCGTGCACACGCCCCTCACCCACAGACTCATCCAGAGTGGAGCGCTCCCTGCCATGAAGGCCTCTCGTATCGCCGCCCGCGTCGCCGCCGCCGCTGCCGTCGCCGGGTCCGGCGTCCTCGCCCTGTCCGCCCCCGCCTTCGCTCACGTCAGCGTCGCCGCCGAGGGCACCGCGGCCAAGGGCGGTTACGCGGTCGTCGACTTCAAGGTTCCCAACGAGCGGGACAACGCCTCGACCGCCAAACTCGAGGTCACCTTCCCCACCGACCACCCGCTGGCCTCCGCGATGCCGGAGCCGATCGACGGGTGGAAGATCGACGTCACCAAGGCCAAGCTCGCCAAGCCCCTCGAGGTGCACGGCAAGCAGATCTCGGAGGCCGTCTCCAAGATCACCTGGACGGCCACCGGCGGCGGCATCAAGCCCGGTTTCTTCCAGAAGTTCCCGGTCTCCGTCGGCGCCCTGCCCGAGGACACGGACGAACTCGTCTTCAAGGCGATCCAGACGTACTCCAACAAGGAGGTCGTGCGCTGGATCGAGGTCCAGGAGGACGGCGCCGAGGAGCCGGAGAACCCGGCCCCCGTGCTCGCTCTGAGCGCCGCCGCCGAGGGCGGCCACCACGGCGCCGCCGCCGATGACGACTCCGACGAGTCCCACGACGCCAAGGCCACCGCCAAGACGACCGAGGCGGCCTCCGCCTCCGACGGCAGCGACACCACCGCCCGGGTCCTCGGCGTGGTCGGCATCGTCGTCGGCGCGGCCGGCGTCGCCTACGGCGTGCTCGCCGGCCGCCGCCGCACCACGGCCCCCGAAGCCTGACCCGCACCGGCGCCGGACGGCCCCCGCCGCCCGACGCCGGTCCCTCGACAGTGCGCACCGGGGTGCACGGCTTCCGTACACGGCCTCCGTACACCCCTGCCGTACGCCCCACTCCGTACCCCCGGCGCGCACCGGATTTCACACATCTGGGACATTTTCCTATGCGCAAGAAGACGTTTGCCGTGGCTGCGCTGCTCGCCGCCGCCACCCTCACCCTCTCCGCCTGCGGCGGCGACAGCGACGGCGGCAGCCCGGTCGCCGTCGTCTCCGAGAACGGCGAGAAGCATGCCGCGACCGTGCTCGACCAGCCCTTCGCCAAGCCCGCGCTGGTCCTCACCGACACCCAGGGCAAGCCGTACGACCTCCGCAAGGAGACGGCCGGCCGACCGACCCTGGTCTACTTCGGCTACACCAACTGCCCGGACGTCTGCCCGCTGACGATGAACAACATCGCCGTCGCCAAGAAGCAGCTGCCCAAGGCCGAGCAGGACGAACTGCGCGTCGTATTCGTCACCACCGACCCCGAGCGCGACACCCCGGCCGCGCTCGGCAAGTGGCTCAAGGGCATCGACCCCCAGGTCGTCGGCCTGAGCGGGAAGTTCGCGACCATCCAGGCCGCGGCCCGCACCCTCGGCATCTCCGTCGAGGCGCCGCACAAGGACAAGAACGGCAAGACCGTCTCCACTCACGGCACGCAGGTCATCGCCTTCTCCCCGAAGACGAACGGGGGCTACCTCCTGTACGGCGAGGAGGCCAAGGTCGATGACTACATCAAGGACCTCCCCAAGATCATCAAGGGTGAGAACCCGTGAGCCGTCGGCCCTCGACGCGTCCTGAGCCGCCCACCGGCTCCAGGGCGTCCGCGAGTCCGGCACGACGCCCCGTCCGGCTGCTCGCCGTGCCCGCCGCGCTGGTCACCGGAGCACTGCTGCTGACGGGATGCGGGTCGGACGCGGACGGCAGGGCGGAGCTGTCCGTCCGGGCCGCCTACATCCCGCAGCCCGTCTCCGACACCATGGCCGCCGGTTTCCTGACCATCGTCAACGACGGCGGCGCGAAGGACGAGCTGACGTCCGTCACCAGCACCGACGCGGACAGCGTGACCCTCCACGAGACCGTCGGGTCGTCGATGGAGCAGGTCACCTCCCTCGACGTGCCCGCACACGGTCAACTCGTGTTCAAGAGCGGCGGGAACCACCTGATGTTCGAGAAGCTGAAGAGCAAGCCGGTGCAGGGCGAGACGGTGACCGTCGAACTGCGCTTCGCCGCGTCCGACCCCGTCAGGGTCGCGATCCCGGTGAAGGCCGCCACGTACAGCCCGTCGACCGGCCACTGAGGGAGGGACCACCTTGACGCAGACCATCGCCCCCCGCGTCCGGACGCTCGTGCTGCTGTTCCTGGCGGTCGCCGGCGCGCTCCTGGCCGGCGCCGGACCCGCGTCCGCGCACGCCGCGCTGACCGGCAGCGACCCCGCGCAGGGGGTGGTGGTCGACAAGGCGCCCACGCAGGTGTCGCTGACGTTCTCCGAGACCGTCTCGATGGACGACGACTCGCTGCGCGTCCTTGATCCCAAGGGCACGCGGGTCGACGCCGGCAAGCCGTCCGAGGTCAGCGGCACCACCTACGCGGTCCAGCTGCACTCGGGGCTGCCCGACGGCACGTACACCGTGACCTACCAGGTGGTGTCCGCCGACAGCCACCCCGTCGCCGGCGCCTACACCTTCTCCATCGGGTCCCCCTCCGAGACCAGCGTCTCGGTGTCCGGTCAGGAGGCCGGCGGCGGAGTCGTCGGCTGGCTGTACGGCTTCGGGCGGTACCTCTCCTACGCCGGGTTCATCGTGATGGTCGGCGGGGCCGCCTTCGTGCTGGCCTGCTGGCAGCGCGGCACCGGGGTGCGGGCGCTGCAACGGCTCGTCGTCTCCGGCTGGCTCGCGATGACCGCGGCCACACTGTTCCTGCTGCTCCTGCGCGGCTCCTACACTCGCTCGGGAGAGCTCGGGGACGTCTTCGACCTCGACCTCCTGGGACAGGTCCTGCAGACCAAGACCGGCGCGGCCCTGGTCTCCCGGCTGCTGCTGCTCGCCGCGGCCGCGCTGTTCATCGCCGTGCTCTTCGGCGCCTACGACAAGCGGGAGGACGAGGAGAAGCGGGACCTGACCTTCGGTCTCGCCGTCGGCGGGACCGTCGTGGCCGCCGGGCTCGCGGCGAGCTGGGCCATGGCCGAGCACGCCTCCACCGGATTGCAGCCGGGCGTCGCGATGCCCGTCGACGTGCTGCACCTGCTGGCCGTCGCGACCTGGCTCGGCGGGCTCGCCGCGCTCCTCGTCGCGCTGTACCGGGCGCCCGCCGACCGGCCCGTCGAGGCCGCCGCCGTGGCCCGCTTCTCCCAGGTCGCCTTCGGCAGCGTCATCGCAGTGGTCGCCACCGGCGTCTACCAGTCGTGGCGCCAGCTCGGCTCCTGGTCCGCCTTCACCGGCACCCGCTACGGACAACTGCTCCTCGTCAAGATCGGACTCGTGGCGCTGCTCGTCGGCATCGCCTGGATCTCACGGCGCTGGACCTCGCGCCTCACGGACACGACGACCGCGAACCCCACGGCCGGGAAGGAGCCCGTCACCGCTTCGGCGACCGTGGCGGGCGACGCCGTCACGACTGCCTCGGGCGACGGCGACAGCGGCTCCCGCGAGGACGCGAAGCCCTCCAGGGACTCCGGGACCGCCGCCGGAGGCGAGGAGCGAGCCGCGCAGCTCGCCCGGCAGCAGGCCGCCGTCGACGCCACGCGCCACAAGCGGCTGCGGGACTCCGACACCGACCGCTTCGGCCTTCGGCGCTCCGTGCTCGCCGAGGCGGGCGTCGCCGTCGTCCTGCTCGCCGTCACCACCGTCCTGACGTCGACCGAGCCGGGCCGTACGGAGCAGGAAGCCGCCGAGGCCACCCGTTCCTCGTCCGCCTCCTCCTCGTCGTCGGACTCCGCCTCCGGCGCCCTGACGCTGGACATGTCCTTCGACACCGGCGGAACGGACGGCAAGGGCGTGGTCAGCGTCGACCTCGATCCCGCGCGCACCGGCGCCAACGAGATGCACGTCTACGTGACCCGCCCCAACGGCCGTGCCTTCGACGTGCCCGAGGTCAAGGTCGCCTTCACCCTCGAGGCCAAGAGCATCGGGCCACTGCCCGTCGCCCCCGACCACATCACCACCGGCCACTGGTCGGCGAACGCGGTGCAGATCCCCATGGCCGGCGAGTGGAAGATCGCGGTGACCGTGCGGACCTCCGACATCGACCAGGTGACCGTCTCCAAGAACGCGCAGATCGGCTGAACCCCACCATGCCCGACCAGTCCACCCCCCAGGCCCGCGCACCGAAGGCCCGTACCCCAGAGACCGCTCACGCCCGCGTCGACGAAGGCGTCCCGGCCGCGTCCCCCTCCGCCGAGGGCCTGACGCGGCGCAAGCTGCTCGGCACCGCCGGCGCCACCGGGCTCGTCCTCGGCGCGGCGGGCGCGGCCGCCGGCTACGCGGCGGCTCCCGCGCAGGCGACCCCGCTCTCCTCGATCGGGTCCGGGCAGGCGATGTTCCACGTGAAACATCAGCCCGGGATCACCCAGGGCCTCCAGGCCCGCGGCCATCTCGTCGCCTTCGACCTCGCAGCGGGTGCGGGCCGCAAAGAGGCCGCCGCACTGCTGCGCCGCTGGTCGGAGACCGCCCGGCGCCTGATGGCGGGCGAGGCGGCCGCCCACGACGACACGGATGTGGCCCGGGACGCCGGCCCCTCCTCGCTGACGGTCACCTTCGGCTTCGGCAACAGCTTCTTCGCCCGCACCGGTCTGGAGAAGCAGCGCCCGGTCGCCCTCGATCCGCTGCCGGACTTCTCCTCCGACCACCTCGACAAGGCGCGCAGCAACGGTGACCTGTGGGTGCAGATCGGTGCGGACGACGCCCTGGTCGCCTTCCACGCCCTGCGCGCCATCCAGAAGGACGCCGGCAGTGCGGCGAAGGTCCGCTGGCAGATGAACGGCTTCAACCGGACGCCGGGCGCGACCGCCCACCCCATGACGGCCCGCAACCTGATGGGCCAGATGGACGGCACGCGCAATCCCAGGACGACCGACTCGGACTTCGACGAGCGCATCTTCGTCCCGGCCTCCGGCACGAAGGACCCGGCATGGATGGCGAACGGTTCCTACGCGGTCGTACGCCGTATCCGCATGCTCCTCGACGACTGGGAGAAGCTGTCGCTCAAGGCGCAGGAGCAGGTCATCGGGCGGCGGAAGTCGGACGGCGCGGCCCTGTCCGGGGGAACCGAGACCAGCGAGATGGACCTGGAGAAGACCGACGCGAACGGCGATCTGGTCGTCCCCATCAACGCGCACGCCCGCATCACCCGTCCCGACCAGAACGGCGGCGCCGCCATGCTGCGGCGGCCCTTCTCCTACCACGACGGCATCGACCCGGACGGCACCCCGGACGCGGGTCTGCTGTTCGTCTGCTGGCAGGCGGACCCGCTGCGCGGCTTCGTCACCGTGCAGCGCAAGCTGGACCGCGGCGACGCCCTGTCGAAGTACATCCGCCACGAGTCCAGCGGCCTGTTCGCGGTACCCGGCGGAGCCGCGGAGGGCGAGTACGTGGGCCAGCGACTACTGGAGGCGTGAGTCAAGTCGGGGGCAGCGGCCCGCACAAGACGGGGGCGGCTGCCCATGCGAGCCGGCGCGGTGGGCGTGGGCCGGGAGGCCCGGGGGCCGGAAGGCCCGGGGGCCGGAAGGCCCGGGGGCCGGAAGAACCGGGGGCCGGAAGAACCGGGGGCCGGAAGAACCGGGGGCCGGGACGGAAGTTACGCCCTGTGCCGTGGATTCATTCATGTGTGGGGCAGTCATGAGACGCGTGGGCCCGGATACGCAAGGGCCATTAGGGTGAGGTCATGCCAGCGAGCTATGCGTATCTCGGCCCCGAGGGCACCTTTACGGAGGTCGCCCTGCGCACGCTTCCGGAGGCGGCCACTCGGCAGCTCATCCCATACGTGTCCGTGCAGTCCGCGCTCGACGCGGTGCGCGTCGGTGAGGCCGAGGCCGCTTTCGTGCCGATCGAGAACTCGGTCGAGGGCGGGATCACCACGACCCTGGACGAGCTGGTCGCGGGCGCGCCGCTGATGATCTACCGCGAGGTGCTGCTGTCGATCACCTTCGCGCTGCTGGTGCGCCCCGGCACGAAGCTGGCGGACATCAAGACGGTCTCCGCGCATCCGGCCGCGCAGCCTCAGGTGCGCAACTGGCTGAAGGCGAACCTCCCTGACGCCACCTGGGAGTCGGCCGCGTCGAACGCGGACGCCGCCCGTCTGGTCCAGGAGGGCCGCTACGACGCCGCCTTCGCGGGCGAGTTCGCGGCCGCCCGCTATGGGCTGACCGCCCTGGAGACCGGGATCCACGACGCCGAGAACGCCCAGACCCGGTTCGTGCTGGTGGGCCGGCCCGCCCGGCCGGCGGCGCCGACCGGCGCGGACAAGACATCCGTCGTGCTGTGGCAGCGCGACGACCACCCCGGCGGCCTGCGCGACCTGCTGGGCGAGTTCGCCACCCGGGGCGTCAACCTCATGCTGCTGCAGTCCCGCCCGACGGGTGCCGGCATCGGCAACTACTGCTTCTGCATCGACGCCGAGGGACATATCTCCGACCGCCGGATGGCCGAGGCGCTCATGGGGCTGAAGCGGATCTGCCGCGAGGTGCGTTTCCTGGGTTCGTACCCGCGTGCGGAAGTCGACGCGGCCGACGTTCCGGCTCCGCTGCCCGGCACCTCGGACGGGGAGTTCGTGGCGGCGTCGGACTGGGTGGCACGCTGCCAGGACGGTCGCTTCTAGTCGGTCCGGCCCGGCCTCGCACCGGTCCTACCTGCATATCTTCGGTAATCTTCGTTATCCACAGAAGTTATCCACAGGGCGGCTTCTCGACCTGGGGACAAGTCGACAACGAAGCACCATTCAGTCGACATATCGGCCCCTACTCCCTCCGGGTGACTCGCCACCCGCACGTCACCCCTCGTCCACCTGTTTCCTTCGATCAATCCTTTAGGGCGACCCATTTCCACCCGAAAGTGGGTGCGGGCCGGGTTTGAGCAAGGAATTCTCCCGCGCGCGAAGAGGCCTCGGAATGATCAATTCCGATGTCCACAGACCTTTCGCACACCCTGTGGATAACTCGCACGGGGTGTGGATTCCTGTGGACAACCCGGCCCCCAAATCCCGTTGACCACAAGGAAGTCGAGTCAAGGCGACGCCTCACGCCTGCTCCGTCCCAGGAAGTGAGACGCTTTTGTTGACACGCTCGGCAATTACCTCATAACGGAACGTAAGTAGCGATTCGGAACACGCGCCGCCCGCCACCGGAATGTGAGTCGTGAGCCGCAACCCCGCACGGGTAGCCTTGGCCGCGTGATTGACCTTCGCCTGCTCCGTGAGGACCCCGACCGTGTGCGCGCGTCCCAGCGCGCCCGTGGAGAGGACGTCGCGCTCGTCGACTCCCTCCTGTCTGCCGACGAGCGGCGCAGGTCGTCCGGCGTCCGCTTCGACGAGCTGCGCGCCGAGCAGAAGTCGCTCGGCAAGCTCATCCCCAAGGCCTCCGCGGACGAGAAGGCCGAACTGCTGAAGAAGGCGAGCCAGCTCGCCGCCGACGTCAAGATCGCCGACGCGGAGCGCGACGCCGCCGACACCGAGACGCAGGAGCTCCTGCAGAGGCTCGGCAACCTCGTGCACCCCGACGTGCCCGTGGGCGGCGAGGAGGACTTCGTCACCCTCGAGACGCACGGCACGATCCGCGACTTCGGCGCCGAGGGTTTCGAGCCCAGGGACCACCAGGAGCTCGGCCAGATCCTCGGCGCGATCGACGTCGAGCGCGGCGCGAAGGTCTCCGGCGCCCGCTTCTACTTCCTCACCGGCGTCGGCGCCCTGCTGGAGCTGGCCCTGGTGAACGCCGCGATCGCGCAGGCCACCGCGGCCGGCTTCACGCCGATGCTGACCCCGGCGCTGGTGCGTCCGCAGTCCATGGCGGGCACCGGCTTCCTCGGCCAGGCGGCCCAGGACGTCTACCACCTCGACAAGGACGACCTCTACCTCGTCGGCACCTCCGAGGTCCCGCTCGCCGCGTACCACATGGACGAGATCATCGACGCGGCCAAGCTCCCGCTGCGCTACGCGGGCTTCTCGCCCTGCTTCCGCCGCGAGGCCGGCTCGCACGGCAAGGACACCAAGGGCATCTTCCGCGTCCACCAGTTCGACAAGGTCGAGATGTTCTCGTACGTCCTGCCCGAGGACTCCCAGGCCGAGCACCAGCGCCTGCTGGCGTGGGAGAAGCAGTGGCTGTCCTCGCTGGAGCTGCCGTTCCGCGTCATCGACGTGGCGACCGGCGACCTCGGCTCCTCGGCCGCACGCAAGTTCGACTGTGAGGCCTGGATCCCGACCCAGGGCAAGTACCGCGAGCTGACCTCGACCTCGGACTGCACCGAGTTCCAGTCCCGCCGCCTGTCGATCCGCGTCCGCGAGGGCAAGCAGGTCCGGCCGCTGGCCACGCTGAACGGCACCCTGTGCGCCGTCCCGCGCACGATCGTCGCCATCCTGGAGAACCACCAGCAGGCCGACGGTTCCGTGTACGTGCCCGAGGTGCTGCGCCCGTACCTCGGCGGCCGGGAGGTCCTGGAGCCGGTCGCCAAGTGAGCGCCGTGTCCTCCCCGGGGGAGTTCCCCTACCGCCTGATCGCGACCGACCTCGACGGAACGCTGCTGCGCTCCGACGGGTCGGTCTCGCGGCGCACCCGTGAAGCCCTCGCCGCGGCCACCGCGGCGGGCGCCGCGCACATCGTCGTGACGGGCCGCGGGGTTCCGTGGACCCGGCACATCCTCGACGACCTCGGCTACGACGGTCTCGCCGTCTGCGGCCAGGGCGCCCAGGTGTACCACGCGGGCGAGCACCGCCTGCTGACGTCGGTGACCCTGGACCGGCAGCTGGCCGGCGTGGCACTGGCCAAGATCGAGGCGGAGGTCGGCCCGCTGTACCTGGCGGCCAGCCGCGACGGCCTCGACGGAGACGTGCTGGTGGGGCCCGGCTACGCGCTCACCGGCTCCCTCCCGGCTACGCCGTTCACCGACGCGTCCGACCTCTGGTCGGCGCCGCTGAACAAGATCTACATACAGCATCCCGAGCTGTCGGACGACGCGCTGGCCGAGGCCGCGCGACGGGCCGCGGGCGGCTTCGTCACGGTCGCGATGGCCGGCGAAGGCATCGTGGAACTGCTCCCCCTGGGCCTGTCCAAGGCCACGGGCCTCTCCCTGGCCGCCCGCCGCCTGGGCCTGAAGGCCGCCGAGACGATCGCCTTCGGCGACATGCCCAACGACATCCCGATGTTCGCCTGGGCCGCCCACGGCGTGGCCATGGCCAACGCCCACCAGGAACTGCGGGCGGTGGCGGACGAGGTGACGTCCTCCAACGACGAGGACGGAATCGCCACCGTCCTGACCCGCCTCCAGAGCCGGCCGACCAGCCCCTGATCCCTCCCGGAGCAACGGCCCCGATCGCCGCAGGCGACCAGAGGCGCAGGTGATCAGGGGCGCAGGTGATCAGGGGGCAGGGATCACGCACGACCCCGAGAAACGACGGCCCCGATCGCCGGGAGGCGAGCGGGGGCGCTGGGTGGCGATCAGGGGCGCGGGGTGGCGATCAGGGGCGCGGGGAACCGCGCGGCCGGCCACGACGCTCCCGCACCTGCCCGCCCGCTTGCTTGCTTATCTGCCACCTGCTCCCGGCCTGCCGGCATGCCTGCCCGCCGGGGCAGCGGTCCGCACGCAACTCGCCAGGACCCGGCCCGCATGGGCCGCTCGCCGAGGCAAGACCGGCCGCACGGCCGCCTGGCCCCGAATAGAGACCGAGCCCGTCCGACGGAGCCCGTCCGGCGGAGCCCGTCCGACGGGGCCCGTCCGACAGAACTCTCTCCACCAGGACTCTTCAACCGGCCCCCGCCACAAGCCCGGCCAAGTCCCAGTGACAACGTCTCGCGGAGGATGCACGGATCGAACGTGCGCGAGGTGTGACCCCCGACCACGGCTTAGCAAGCCGGTGCCTTGCCACTCGGCCAATCCTCCGGGTGGGCGGCCCACGCGAGAGCGACATCGCGTGCTCGAAGCGGCCGCCCCGGGCAGCTCCCCTGTGCGGGGTGGGTTCGACGGAGGGGTAACTACTCCGGAACCCGCCACTGGCTGCCCTGAAGGGAGCTCGACGGACTGCCGTGCATGGGCATCGTCAGGCTCCTCTCCCGGTCTGCGACGCCGGATCCCGTCCGGCCGCCCGCGCTCTGCGGGTACAACCACTGTGCCCGGGGGACGAGTTGGACGCCACCGAATAAAACGTCCGTGCGACGGCCGCGGACGGGTGGCGGTTACCGGCGGCGCCACCTGCGCCGACGCGCCTTGCTGAAGAACCAGCCCGCCGGCGGCTCGTCGGAGCGCCAGGGCTGCGGCTCGGGCTCCTCCGCACGCCAGCGCGCGGCGAGCATCCGAGCCCGGGCGGACGGCTCGGACGTCTCCGCGGCCCGTATGAAGTCCTCGTCCAGGACGAGGCCGTCCAGGGCCTCGTCCTCGGGTCGCTCACGGCCGTCGTTCACCGCGTCCTCGTCCGCCATCCCGTCCTCCCCGCGCTGTCCGCTTCGCCCAGTCTGCCGGGGCGCGGGTGAAGTCACCGTCAGGAACGGCCGCCCCGCGCCCCGGCAGAGCCGGTCACTCCTCGCCCGCGAGCTTCAGCGCCCGCAGCTTCTGGCCCGCGTACCAGGTGGCCAGGACGGTCACCACGACCAACAGCACCGTGGCCGTGGTCAGTCCGACGTCCGAGGTCACCAGGTCCCCGCCCGCCACCTTGTGCGCGACGGCCAGCGACCACTGCTGGACGCTGAGCGTGCGGGCGCCCGGCACCAGGGAGCCGAACAGCGCTTCCCAGACGAGGGCGTAGACGAGACCGAAGACCACGGCGTGCCGGGACACGGTGCCCAGCAGCAGGAAGACGGCCGCGTAGGCGATGGAGGAGACCAGCGCCGCCACGGTGTAGGCGACGGCGATCTGCTGGCCGTTGCCGTTGAGGATGAACCCGGCGATCAACGTCGGCAGGGCCGAGAACACCATCGTCACCGCGATCGCCACGATCAGCTTGGTGAAGATGATCGTCGGCCGCTTCAGCGGCTTGGACAGCAGGTACACCACCGAGCCGTCGTCGATCTCCGGGCCGATTGCGCCGGTGCCCGCGATCACGCCGATGATCGGGACCATGGTGGCCAGCGCGAGGCCGCCGAGCAGGTCGGCCGCCGTCTGGTCGTCGGCTCCGGCGAGGCCGCGCACGACCACGGAGATCGCGATCAGCAGCAGGGGCAGGGCGCCCAGGATGAGGGCCCGGCGACGGCCGAGCAGGGCCCGGTAGGTGAGTCGGGCGACTGTGGGGTCGTACATCTTGGCCTCCTACGCCGCGACGAGATACGAGAAGACGGACTCGAGGGACTCGTCGGACGGCGAGACCGTGAGCAGCCGGATGCCGTGGTCCCTGGCGACCCTCGGCAGCAGCGCCGTGAAGCGGCCGAAGTCGACGGCCTGGATGCGCAGCGCGCCCTCGGCGAGGTCGACCTCGATGCCGGAGGTCGACGGGTCGGCGATCAGCGCGGCCGCGAGGGCGCGGTCGTCGCTGGAACGCACCAGGTAGCGGTGCGGGCGGTCGGTCATCAGGCGGCGGATCTTGCGGAAGTCGCCGCTCGCCGCGTGACGGCCTGCGACGACGACCTCGATGTGCCAGGCGAGCTGCTCGACCTCTTCGAGGATGTGCGACGAGAACAGCACGGTGCGGCCCTCGTCGCCCATGCGCCGCAGCAGGTCCATGAGCTGCATGCGCTGGCGCGGGTCCATGCCGTTGAAGGGCTCGTCCAGCAGGAGCAGCGACGGGTCGTGGACGAGGGCGCTGGCCATCTTGACGCGCTGGCGCATGCCCTTGGAGTACGTCTGGATCTTGCGGTCCTGCGCGTACTCCATCTCGACGGTGGCCAGCGCCTTCTGGGCGGCCTTCGCGCCCAGGCCGTGCAACTCGGCGTTGGCCACGACGAATTCACGGCCGGTGAGGAAGTCGTACATCGCCTCGCGCTCGGGGACGATGCCGATGTGCCGGTAGATGTCCTCGTTGCGCCAGACCGGCTGTCCGTCGAGGGTGACCGTGCCGGTGGAGGGGGCCAGGAAGCCGCCCATCATGTTGATGAGGGTGGACTTTCCGGCGCCGTTGGGGCCGAGCAGGCCGGTGACGCCGGGGCCGATGCTCATGGTGATGTCGTTGACGGCCACCACGTTGCCGAACCAGCGGGAGACGTGGTCGATGCTGAGCGTGGTCACAGGCCCACCTTCCGGTAGCGGCGGATCAGAAGGCCGTAGCTCGCGGCGATCAGGCCGAGGACGACGAGGACGTAGACCACGCCCTCCCCGTGGGAGGGGCCGACCGCGCCCGGGAAGGCGGAGGAGGCGCCCAGGAAGGCCGACTGCACGCCGTCGATCAGCGTGACCGGCGAGAACAGGCCGATCCAGGGGATGGAGCCGGTGCTGTCCTGGGCCTCGGCGATGGCCTGGAGGGTGGAGACGGCGCCGTAGGAGATCGTCAGCACGGCGATGACGGCGGCGATGCCGAAGCCGCGGCGCGGGGTCACCGAGGCGATGACCAGGCCGATGCCGGCGAAGAGCAGTGAGAGCAGTGCCACCGAGACGAGTCCTTGACCGAATCCCTTGGTCTGGTCGGCGAAGTCGAGCTTGGCCAGCAGCGCGCCGACGTACAGCACCAGCAGCGGGGCCGCGGTGAGGACGAAGAGCGCGGAGGCCAGTGCGGCGAACTTGGCGCGCACGTAGTCCGCGGTCTCGATGGGCCGCGAGAAGTACAGCGGAACGGTCTTGAAGCGCAGGTCGCGGGAGACGGACTGGGGCGCCTGCGAGGCGACGTACAGGCTGATGACGGCCTGCATGACGATCGCGTAGCGCGTGTAGTCCAGCGGGAGTTCCTTGGCCTTGGTGGCGACCGCGACGGCGACCATGATGGCCGCGGGCACGCACATCACCACGAAGAGCAGCATCGGCAGCACCTTGGACTTCACCGAACGGCCGAGGCCGTAGGCGCCGCGCAGGGACTGCGAGTAGAGGGAGCGGCGGGCGTAGGCGCGGCCCAGCCGGGGGCCGTCGTAGCTGCGGTAGCCGATGTTGTGGATGCGGGTCTGGTCCCCCGCGGGGGCGGTGACCGGGTGCTCAACTGCCATGGCCGACGGCCTCCTTCCGCTGCTGGTCGTTTTCGGCGTCACTGTCGGTGAAGACCTCGGAGATGTGGTGTCTGCGCTGTTCCATGCGGACCAGGCCGAGGCCCAGTTCGGCGACGGTGTCCCGGACGACGTCGTACGTCTCCTCGCCCAGCGCGGTCAGCAGCAGGACGTGGCCGGCGCCCGGCAGGGCGCTGTTGGCGTCGAGGACGTCGACGCCGCGCGCGTGGAGCGCCTCGCGCACCGCGCGGGTGCCGTCCGGGTGCTCGTCGGTGTCGGTGACCTCGATCGCGAGGGTGGTCGTGATCTGGGTGAAGTCGGTGGTGGAGCTGGAGCGCAGGAGCTTGCCGCCGTCGATGACGACGACGTGGTCGCAGGTGCGTTCCAGTTCGCCCAGCAGGTGCGAGGTGACCAGGACCGAGATGCCGAAGTCGGTGTGGATGCGGCGGATCAGGCCGAGCATCTCGTCGCGTCCGACCGGGTCGAGGCCGTTGGTCGGCTCGTCCAGGAAGACCAGCTGCGGGTCGTGGACGAGGGCCTGGGCGAGTTTCACGCGCTGCTTCATGCCGGTCGAGTAGCCGCCGATGGGGCGGTAGCGCTCCTCGTACAGACCCACGTGACGCAGCGTGTCCGCGGTGCGCTCGCGCGCCGCGGTGGGCGGGAGGCCGGACATCCGGGCCATGTGCACGACGAACTCGGTGGCCGACACGTCGGGCGGCAGGCAGTCGTGTTCCGGCATGTAGCCGACCCGCTCGCGGATGGCGGCGCCCTTGCTCGCGACGTCGAGGCCGAGCACCTCGGCTCGGCCCTCCGAGGCGGGCGACAGACCCAGCAGGATCTTGATCAGTGTTGACTTGCCGGCCCCGTTGGCTCCGACGAGCCCGGTCACACCGGGTCCGACGTCCACGGAGAGCCGGTCAAGAGCGGTCACCCGGGGGAACCGCTTGCTCAGGCTTTCGGTCGCGATCACAGTCACGTCTTCAAAAATAGTGACGCACACCACGAAAATCGTCAGACCTCAGAGCCGTCTTCGCCTCAGACCTCAGATGTACGGGCCCGTAGGGGATGCCATGCCTGAGAGCTACGGGCTGCTCCGGCCGGGCTTTCCACAGGCCGGGTCCCCTCTATTGACGCAGCCTCTAACAACTGTCACATTCGGCGATGTCACGTTACGGGTACGCAGCGCAGCCGACGGGGACGGGTGGGACGGGTGGCATGACGACGGCATCCACGGCATCAAGGGCATCGACGCGCGAACTCTCCGCTGAACTGCGGGGGTTCAGGCAGGTGCAGCGGCTGGCGTACGCGTGCGCGCAGGCCGTCGCCGCCGAACTGCGACCGGGCGTCACCGAGCGGGAGGCCGCCCGGAGGATGCGGGAGTGGCTGCGCGAGCGGGGTGTGCGCGACTGGTTCCACCTGCCGTTCGCCTGGTTCGGGGACCGCACGGCGTTCACCGGCTTCCGGATCCCGCTGCAGTTCTTCCCGACCGACCGACGGCTGGCTCCCGGGATGCCGTTCATCCTGGACCTGGCCCCGGTGTACGAGGGCTTCACGGCCGACATCGGCTACTCGGGCGCGTATGGCGCCCACCCGGTGCAGGAGAAGCTGATGGCCGACCTGGAGGCGCACCGGGAGCTGATCCTGCGCGAGGTGCGCGAGCGGCGGTCGCTGCGCGAGATCTACGCCGACGTCGACCGCCTCATGGTCCGCCAGGGCTACGCCAACCGGCACCGCGCGTACCCCTTCGGCGTGATCGCCCACAAGGTGGACCGGGTGAAGGAGCGCCGCTTCTCGCCCCGCCTGTTCGGGTTCGGCACGCAGTCGCTCAAGGGTCTGGCGTCGGACGCGCTGCACGGCCACCGCGAGGGCTGGTCGCCGCTGTGGTCGCCGTACCGCTTCTCCGACCATCCGCCGCAGCCGGGGCTGTGGGCGGTCGAACCCCACCTCGGGTTCCGGGGCACGGGCGCGAAGTTCGAGGAGATCCTCGTCGTCACCGACTCGAGGGATCCCCGGGAGAGCGCCTTCTGGCTGGACGACGATCTACCGCACGTGAGGCGCTGGGCGGAAAGGAAGGCGGAGCGGAAGGTGGAGAACACGTGACATTGCCTGAAGGCGCGCGTGAGCGCCGGGTGCGAACCGGTGGGATCGAGCTGTGCGTGACCGAGCTCGGCGATCCGCAGCGGCCGACGGTCGTCCTGGTGCACGGCTATCCGGACAGCAAGGAGGTGTGGTCCGAGGTCGCCTCGCGGCTGGCCGATCAATGCCGGCTGCACGTGGTGCTGTACGACGTCCGGGGCCACGGCCGTTCCGGCGCGCCGAAGCCGCTGCGGGGCGGGTTCACCCTGGAGAAGCTCACGGACGACTTCCTGGCGGTCGTGGACGCGGTCAGCCCGGACCGGCCGGTGCACCTCGTGGGGCACGACTGGGGTTCGGTGCAGTCCTGGGAGTTCGTCACCGTGGCACGCACCGAGGGCCGCGTCGCGTCCTTCACGTCGATGTCCGGCCCGTCCCTCGACCACTTCGGCCACTGGATCAACAAGCGCCTGAGCCGCCCGACTCCGCGCCGGGTCGCCCAACTCCTCGGCCAGGGCGCCAAGTCCTGGTACGTGTACCTGCTGCACACCCCCGCGCTGCCCGAACTCGCCTGGCGCGGACCGCTCGGCCGACGCTGGCCGGGCATCCTGCGGCGGTTCGAGAAGGTCCCCGGGGGCGCGTACCCCACGCCGTCCCTGCCGTCGGACGCGGCACACGGCGCCTGGCTGTACCGGGACAACGTGCGGACCCGGCTGCGCCGCCCGAGGCCCGACGCGTACGCGCACGCGCCCGTGCAGCTCATCACGCCCCTGGGGGACAAGTTCCTCTCGGAACGGCTGTACGACGAACTCGAGCAGTGGGTGCCGCGGTTGACGCGGCGCACCCTCGCGGCCGGTCACTGGATCCCGCGCACCCGTCCCGACCAGCTCGCCTCCTGGATCCACGACTTCGTCACGTCGGTGGAGCAGGAGCGGGCGGGCGGGACGGCCGGGAAGGCTCCGGCGACCGACGTCCGTCCGGTGCGCAAGGGGGCCGCCGCCCGGTACGCCGAACGCTTCGGCGGCCAACTGGTGCTGGTCACCGGCGCGGGCAGCGGCATCGGGCGGGCCACCGCGTTCGCGTTCGCCGAGGCCGGCGCACGTGTGATCGCCGTGGACCGGGACGCGGAGGCCGCCGCCCGCACCGCCGAGATGGCGCGGCTGATCGGAGCGCAGGGTGCGTGGGCGGAGACGGCGGACGTCTCCGACGAGCAGGCGATGGAGAAGCTCGCGGCGAGGATCCACACCGACCACGGCGTGCTGGACGTGCTCGTGAACAACGCGGGCATCGGCCTGTCGGGCTCCTTCTTCGACACGACGTCCGACGACTGGCGCAGGGTCCTGGACGTCAACCTCTGGGGTGTCATCCACGGTTGCCGTCTCTTCGGCCGGCAGATGGCCGAGCGCGGGCAGGGCGGCCACATCGTCAACACCGCGTCCGCGGCCGCCTACCAGCCCTCCAAGGCGCTGCCCGCCTACAGCACCTCCAAGGCGGCGGTCCTGATGCTGAGCGAGTGCCTGCGCGCGGAACTGGCCGGTCGCGGCATCGGCGTCTCGGCGATATGCCCCGGCCTGGTGAACACCAACATCACCGCCACGGCGACCTTCGTGGGGGTGGACGCGGAAGAGGAGCAACGCCGCCGGCAGCGCTCCACGCGCGCGTACGGGCTGCGCAACTACCCGCCGGAGAAGGTCGCGGACGCGATTCTGCGCGCGGTCGTGCTCGACGAGGCGGTGGTCACGGTGACCGCGGAGGCGAAGATCTCCCGTGTGCTGGCGCGGTTCCTGCCCGGGGCGGTGCGGGCGCTGGCGCGGGTGGGACCGCCGCTGTGAGCCGGCGAACCGTCCGTCCGCGCCCGGGAGAAGCGCTGGGCGCGGCCGCGGTGTTGACCAAGACGGCCCGGGGAGCCACGCGTTGACCGCGTCCCCGCCTCCCCGGCCGCCGTACCGCATCGAGGCCCTCGCTCATCTCTCCGGCGCCACCGTGCGCACCATCCGCGCCTACCAGGACCGCGGCCTGTTGCCCCGCGCCGAGCGTCAGGGGCGGGCCAACCACTACTCGGACGCCCATCTCACCCGCCTCCACCAGATCGCCGACCTCCTCGACCGCGGCTACACCCTGGCTTCCATCAAAGAGCTCCTCGACGCCCATGACAGCGGACGCGGCCTCGGCGGCGTCCTCGGTCTGGTCGCGGAGGTCGACGGTCCGTGGAGCGACGAACAGCCCTCCCGTGTCTCCCGCGCCGAACTGACCGCCCGCTTCGGGGGTGTGCCGGACGACACCGCGATCGCCGACGCCGTGGCCCTCGGTGTGCTGGAGCCGGCGCCCGGTGAGGAAGACGTCTTCCTCGTGCCCAGCCCTCAAGAGCTGGCGGTGGCCGTGGAGTTGCATGCGGCCGGGGTTCCGCTCGGTGCGATCACCGCGCATCTGCGGGAGTTGAGGGCTCAGGTCGAGCACATCGCTGCCCGCTTCCTGGAGTTCACCGCCGAGCATGTCTTCGCGCGCTACCTCGACGGCCCGCACCGTCCCACCGACGCCGACGCGGCCGAGGCGGCCTCTCTCGTACGACGGCTGCGCCCGCTCGCCCGCCAGACCGTGGACGCCGAACTCGCCCGGGCCATGCGCCTGTTCGCCTCCCTGCATCTGCGCCGCCACCTCGGCTCCGGCGAGGTGCCGACCACCCCCCCGCGGTCGCGTTCCGTGACGATCCCGGCAGACACAATGCGGGCCGTGGAAGCGCTGGTCGGCCGGGAAGGAGCCGCCGCGTTCCTCACGCTCGCCGCCGAACGCGAGGTACGAGCACGCGCGTTGGACGCCCTTGTCTCAAGCTCCCCTGCGGACAGCAAGGTTGGCGAACGCCCCTGAAAAAGCCCGTTGGTTGTCCACAGATCCGCCAATTGGCCTGTGGATAACCACAGTTGGCTGTGGACCAAACCTGGGACCCAAAACTAAATGCGTGATCCGCGTCTCTCGCGCCATGCTTTACGGATGAACGAGAAGGACAGAGCCGAGAGCCGCACCGTGAAGGTGTCGAAGTACCTCTCGAAGCACCTGCGGCATCAGCCCGAGCGCATCGGCCTGACCCTCGACGAGGCCGGCTGGGTCGAGATCGACGAGCTGATCGCGGCGTGCGCCGCGCACGGCTTCCGCTTCACCCGCGACGAGCTGGACCACGTCGTCGCCGCCAACGACAAGAAGCGCTTCGCGATCGAGGGCACGCGGATCCGCGCCAGCCAGGGCCACAGCGTCGAGGTCGACCTCGGACTGCCCCCGGCGACCCCTCCGCCGTACCTCTACCACGGGACGGTGGACCGATACCTGGACGCGATCCGGGCCGAGGGGCTGCGGCCCATGAACCGGCACGACGTGCACCTCTCGGCCGACCGGGAGACCGCGACCCGCGTCGGCGCCCGCCGGGGCCGCCCTGTGGTGCTCTCCGTCGACACGGGGGCCATGCACCGTGACGGCCATGTCTTCCACGTCAGCGCGAACGGCGTGTGGCTGACGAAGGCCGTACCGCCGCAATACCTGCGGTTTCCCGAACGGCACTGAGCCGCCGTTCAGCGCGACGACGTCCCTGCCGGGCAACCGCGTGCGCAAGGAGTACATCCTGGTCGGACTCAGGCCGTGGCCGGCCCGACGCGCACGGTGACGGTTTCACGTGAAACACGGGCGTCCGCATACGCTCGATGACATGAGTCTGCGCCTGAGCACCGTGATCCTCCCCTACCGTCGCTGGCACGAGGGGGGTCGTTCCGCATGGACGCGGGCAGAGCAGCTCGGCTTCCACACCGCGTACACCTACGATCACCTCTCCTGGCGCAGCTTTCGCGACGGGCCCTGGTTCGGCGCGATCCCGACGCTGACCGCCGCCGCGTCCGCCACCGAGCGGCTGCGCCTGGGCACGCTGGTGACCTCGCCGAACTTCCGGCACCCGGTGACCCTCGCCAAGGAACTGATCTCCCTGGACGACATCTCGGGCGGCCGGGTGACCCTGGGGATCGGCGCCGGCGGCACCGGCTTCGACGCCACCGCTCTCGGCCAGGAACCGTGGACGCCGCGCGAGCGGGCGGACCGGCTCGCCGAGTTCGTACCGCTGCTCGACCGGCTGCTCACCGAGGACTCCGTGTCCTACGAGGGCGACTACTACTCGGCGCACGAGGCGCGCAACATCCCCGGCTGCCTCCAGCGCCCCCGGCTGCCCTTCGCGGTCGCCGCGACCGGACCGCGCGGGCTGCGGCTCGCGGCCCGGTACGGACAGGCATGGGTGACCACGGGCGACCCCAGGCTGTACGAGAACGGCACGCCCGAGCAGTCGGTTCAGGCCATTCGTGGCCAGGCCGAGAAGCTCGCCGACGCCTGCGCCGCGCGTGGACGGGACGTGACGGAACTGGACAAGATCCTCCTCACCGGCTTCACCCCGGACCGCGGTCGGCCGCTCGAGTCCCTGGACGCCTTCGTCGACTTCGCCGGGCGGCACCAGGAGCTCGGCTTCACGGAACTCGTGGTCCACTGGCCCATCCCGGACTCCGACTTCGCCGCCGACGAGAAGGTCTTCGAGCAGATCGCCATGGAGGCCCCGGCCCAACTGCGCTGACCTCGGCATCAGGTCAGCCGCGCACCGCCCGGACCTCATGTGCGCGGGCTCTCGCACGATCGTGCGGGCATATGCGCGAGAATGGCCCGGTGACCTCAGCGACTAGACAGCCCGAGACCCCGGCCGCCGCCCTCCCGCCGCGACTGATCGCCACCGATCTCGACGGCACTCTGCTGCGCGACGACAAGTCGGTGTCCGCCCGCACGGTCGCCGCCCTCGCCGCCGCCGAGGAGGCGGGCGTCGAGGTCTTCTTCGTCACCGGCCGACCGGCCCGCTGGATGGACGTGGTCAGCGACCACGTCCACGGGCACGGCCTGGCGATCTGCGGCAACGGCGCCGCCGTGGTCGACCTGCACGGCGGCCCCGGCGCCCACCGGTTCGTGAAGGTGCGCGAGCTGGCGCGGGAGAACGCGCTGGACGCCGTACGGCTGCTGCGTGAGGCCGCGCCCGGGACCATGTACGCCGTCGAGCAGACGTACGGCTTCTACCAGGAGCCGGAGTACCCGAAGATGCACATGGAGATCCCCGACTCCCTCGCCCCGGCCGAGCGGTTGCTGGCGCCGGACGCGCCCGGGGCCGGCGAGCCGGTGCTGAAGATCCTCGCGTTCCACCCGACGATCGACCCCGACGCCTTCCTCACGCTCGCCCGGCTGGCCATCGGCGACCGCGCCAACGTCACCCGCTCCAGCCCCAGCGCCCTGCTGGAGATCAGCGGCCCCGAGGTCTCCAAGGCCAGCACGCTCGCCCTGTGCTGTGCGGAGCGCGGCATCTCCCACGAGGAGGTCGTCGCGTTCGGCGACATGCCGAACGACGTCGAGATGCTCACCTGGGCCGGGCGTTCGTACGCCATGGGCAACGCCCACCCGGACGTCCTCGCGGCGGCCTCAGGCCATACGGTCGCCAACAACGAGGACGGGGTCGCCGTCGTCATCGAGCAGCTGCTCGCCGAGCGGGTGTAGCGCTCACGGCCCGACGGGCGCCCCGCGAGCCGCCAGCCAGGGCACCGGGTCCACCGCCGACCCCGCCTCGGGCGTGACCCGCACCTCGAAGTGCAGATGCGGGCCGGTCGAGTTGCCGGACGTGCCCGACTGCCCGATCCACTGCCCGGTGGACACGCGGTCGCCCTGGTCGACGGTGACCGCGGCGAGATGGGCGTACTGCGTGAAGTAGCCGTCGGCGTGCCCGATCACGATCTCGATCCCGAACGGGCCCCCGCACGACACCCGGACCACCCGGCCCGCACCCACCGCCCGCACCGGCGTCCCGATCGGCACCGCGAAGTCCTGACCGGTGTGCCGGTTCGCCCAGCGATCGCCGCCGCTGCCGAAGGCCGCGGACAACGCGTACGTCTCGACCGGTGCGACCCAGCCGCTCACGACGTGCGTCGTCGAGGGCTGGTCGAGTCGCACGGCGCCGCGGCAGGCTCCTGCGGCGACCGCGACGTCCGCCCGCCCCTGCAACTGCTCCCGCGCCTGCTCGAGCTTGTCGTCGATGTCCTTCTTCAACGCGGCGAGTTCGAGCCTGCGCCGCTCCACCGACCGCCACGCCACGACGGCCTTCGACTCGTCCGCGGCCAGCCGCGCCTCCGCCCGCCGGCTCTTGCCGATCGCGTTGTCGACGGCGAGATTCGCCTGCGAGAAGACGTGCTGACCGCGCATCAGCTCGTCCGGACTGCTCGCCAGGACCATCTGCGCGGCGACCGGCAGCCCGCCCCCGCCACGGTACTGGGCACGGGCGATACGACCCAGGTCCTCGCGGAGCGCGCTCATCTCCCGCCGTTCACGGACGAGGCGGCCCTCCAGCCGCAGAGCCCGCCCCTGCTGCGCCTCCGCCTCGCGTCGCCCGGTCTCGTACCGCTGCGTCGCCACCGCCGCGTCCTCGTACAGCCGCAGCACCCGCCCGCCCAGTTCGGAGTCGGTGCCGTCGCCGGACTCCCCCCGGGCGGGCGCGGGCGCGGCCGCCAGCATCCCCGCCACGCACAATAGGGCCGGAACGAGGAGCGCACGACGGCGAGATGAGCACATGTCAGCGATCGTGCCCCGGCTGAACGCCCCCGGTCCTGTTCAAGTCATACACCTGGGGGACACCACACCCCTGATGGCCCAGTACGGCCGTCAGCGCGCCCCCGCCGGCGCCTCCGCGGCCTCCTCCCGCTCGGCCATCCTCCGCAACGGCCCGTCCACGACGGCCAGCTCCGCGTACGGCCCCCGCTGAACCACCCGGCCGCCGTCCAGCACGATCACCTCGTCGACCGCCTCCAGTCCGGCCAGCCGGTGCGTGATGAGCAGCGTCGTCCGGCCTTCGGTGGCGGCCAGCAGGTCCTGCGTGAGCGCGTCGGCGGTCGGCAGGTCCAGGTGCTCGGCCGGCTCGTCGAGCACCAGGACGGGGAAGTCGGCGAGCAGCGCCCGTGCGAGAGCGAGCCGCTGTCGCTGCCCGCCGGACAGTCTCGCCCCGTGCTCGCCCACGAGGGTGTCGAGCCCGTCGGGCAGACCGTCGGCCCATTCCAGCAGGCGGGCACGCGCCAGCGCGTCCCGCAGGTCCTCCTCGCCGGCCCCCTTCCTCGCGAGCAGCAGGTTCTCGCGGACCGAGCTGTCGAAGAGGTGCGCGTCCTGTGCGCACAGCCCGACGAGGGCGCGCACGTCGTCGCCGTCCAGGGAACGGGCGTCCACGCCGCCCAGCGTGTACGAGCCTGCGCCCGGGTCCAGGAACCGCAGGAGCACCTGGGCGAGCGTGGTTTTGCCGGAGCCGGAGGGCCCCACGACCGCGATCCGGCGACCCTGGGTCAGGGTCAGGCCGACCGCGGTGAGCGCGTTGCGTTCCTGCCCGGCATGTCGCGCGGCCAGGCCCTCGACGACGAGCGGGAAGGGCGACACGGGAGCCTGACGGGGCCGCTCCGGCTCTCGCACCGGCACGGGGGAGTCGAGCACCTCGAACACCCGCTCCGCGCTCCTGCGCACCCGCTGGCGGTACTGCACGGCCATCGGCAGTCCGAGGACGGCCTCGAAGGCGGCCAGCGGGGTCAGGACGACCACCGCCATGGTCACGCCGCCCAGCCTCCCGTCGGCCACCGCCTGGGCCCCCACGAGTGCGGCGGCCGTGACGGTCAGGCCGGAGACCAGGGCGGTCAGCCCGTCGCCGAGCGCGGTGGCGGTCGCTGCACGCGACGCGATCCGGGTGAGCACGCCGTCGGCCGCGCGCACCTCGGCGGTGCGGGCGGGAAGGGCTCCCGCGACGGTCAGTTCGGCCGTGCCGGTGAGCAGGTCCGCCGTGCGGGTGGCGAACGCCCCTCGTGCGGGGGCCAGCCTGAGCTCCGCCCGGCGCGCCACGGCACCGGTGACCAGCGGGACGCCCAGCCCGGCCGTCAGCAGACCGGCGGCGAGCACGGCCCCGGCCGCGGGCAGCAGCCATGCCGTGAAGGCCACGGACCCGGCCGAGACGACGACGGCCGCGCCGACGGGCAGCAGCCAGCGCAGCCAGTAGTCCTGCAGGGCGTCCACGTCGGCGACCAGCCGGGTCAGCAGGTCGCCCCGGCGCGTCGCCCGCAGCCCGGCGGGCGCCAGCCGCTCCAGCCGCCGGTAGACGGCGACCCTGGTGTCGGCCAGCATCCGCAGCACGGCGTCGTGCGAGACGAGCCGCTCCGCGTACCGGAACACCGCCCGCCCGATGCCGAAGGCCCTGGTCGCCGTCACCGCCACCATCAGGTACAGCACCGGCGGCTGCTGCGAGGCCCGTGAGATCAGCCATCCCGAGGTGGCCATGAGCCCCACGGCGCTGCCCAGGGCGAGGCTGCCCAGCAGCAGCGCAAGGCCGAGGCTGCCCCGCCGGGCGCCCGCCATGGCGCGGACCCGGGCGAGGACACTGCCGCCGGCCGCGTCGGCGTCCGGCTGGGCCCCGGTCTCCACGGGCGCCGCCACCGCCTCTTCCGGCAGCGCGGGGGCGTCCTTGGGAGCGGCCTGCGCGGGCCCACGCGCCTCGGTCCCGGTCAACCGCACCACACGGTCCGCCACTGCCAGCAGCGCCGGCCGGTGCACGACCAGCAGGACCGTCCGGCCGGCCGCGAGCCGACGCACCGCCGCCACGATCTCCGCCTCGGTCTCCCCGTCGAGCGCGGCCGTCGGCTCGTCCAGCACCAGCACGGGACGGTCCGCGAGGAACGCCCGGGCGAGCGCGAGTCGCTGCCGCTGTCCGGCGGACAACCCGGTCCCGTCCTCGCCGAGCACGGTGTCGGCGCCGGCGGGCAGCGCGTCGACGAACTCCAGCGCGCCCGCGTCCGCCAGCGCCGCGCGCAGGGCCGCGTCATCGGCGTCGGGGCGCGCCAGCCGCACGTTCTCGGCGATCGTCCCGGCGTAGAGGTGAGGGCGCTGCGGCACCCACGCGATCCGCGACCGCCACTGCTCCAGATCGGCCTGAGCGAGGTCGACTCCCCCGGCCAGCACCCGTCCCCCGGTCGGCCGCACGAAGCCGAGCAGCGCGTGCAGCAGGGTCGACTTGCCCGCGCCGCTCGGTCCCACCAGCGCGACCGTCTCACCGGGTTCGACGGTGAAGCTCACGTCCGAGACGGCGTCGGCGGAGCGCCCCGGGTAGCGGACGGTCACCCCCTCGAAGGCCACTCCGCCCCCGGCCACCGAAACGCTGCCCGACGTCGGCACCGGCGTCTCCAGCACCTCGAAGATCTCCTCGGCGGCCGCCAGACCCTCGGCCGCCGCGTGATACTGCGCGCCGACCTGCCGCAGGGGGAGATACGCCTCGGGGGCCAGTACGAGGATCACCAGCCCGATGTACAGGTCCATCTCGCCGTGCACGAGCCGCATGCCGATCGTCACGGCGACGAGGGCCACCGAGAGCGTCGACAGCAGCTCCAGCGCGAACGACGAGATGAAGGCGATCCGCAGCGTCCGCATGGTCGCCTGCCGGTACTCGCCGGTGATGCGCCGGATCGACTCGGCCTGCGCCTTGGCCCGCCCGAACACCTTCAACGTGGGCAGCCCGGCGACGACGTCCAGGAAGTGGCCGGACAGCCGGGACAGCAGCCGCCACTGGCGGTCCATCCGCGCCTGTGTGGCCCAGCCGATCAGCATCATGAAGACCGGGATCAGCGGCAGAGTGCCGACGATGATCGCGGCGGACACCCAGTCCTCGGTCACGATCCGCGCCAGCACCGCCACCGGCACCACCACCGCCAGCCCCAGCTGCGGCAGATAGCGCGAGAAGTAGTCGTCGAGAGCGTCGACGCCCCGCGTGGCGAGGGCGACCAGCGAACCGGTGCGCTGACCGCCGAGCCAGCCGGGACCCAGCGTGGTGGCCCGCTCCAGCAAGCGTCCTCGCAGCTCCGACTTCACGGCGGCGCTCGCGCGGTGCGCGGCGAGTTCGGTGAGCCAGGCGACCAGGGCGCGACCGCCCGCGACGGCCGCCAACAGCAGCAGGGGAGTGCGCAGTTCGTCGACCGACATGCCGTGCTGGAACGCACCGGTCACCGCTTCGGCGATGAGCATGGCCTGGGCGATGACCAACGCCGCTCCGACAACGCCCAGACCGACGACCGCCACCAGAAAGAGGCGAGTGGCGCCGGCGTACCGGAGCAGACGCGGGTCGATCGGTTTCACGTGAAACACCCTCTTCTCAATGAGCACGTTTCACGTGAAACACGCTCTCTCCTCATGGGGTGCGTTTCATGTGAAACACGCCCCAACCCGGATTCAGTGAACAGACTCCGCGATGTGCTGCGTGCCGATCCGCTTGCGGAACACCCAGTACGTCCACCCCTGGTAGAGCATCACCAGCGGGGTGGCGACCGCCGCACACCAGGTCATGATCTTCAAGGTGTACGGACTCGACGAGGCGTTGGTCACCGTCAGGCTCCAGTCCTCGTTGAGCGAGGACGGCATGACGTTCGGGAACAGCGTCAGGAAGAGCATCGCCACGGCGGCCACGATGGTGACGCCGGAGAAGGCGAACGACCAGCCCTCGCGCCCCGCCTGGTTCGCCACGAGCGCCGCGACCAGGGCGGCGACCGCCACGACCAGCGCGACCAGGCTCTTGGCGTCACCGCTGTCGACCTGCGTCCACAGCAGGAAGACCAGCGCGAGCACAGCGGTCGCGAGCCCCACCTTCAGTGCGAGGTTCCGCGCCCGCTCCCGGATCTCACCGACGGTCTTGAGCGCCGTGAACACCGCGCCGTGGAAGGTGAACAGCGTCAGCGTCACCAGACCGCCCAGCAGCGCGTACGGATTGAGCAGGTCCCAGACGTCGCCCACGTACTCGAAGTGCTGGTCGATCTTCACTCCCCCGACGATGTTGCCGAAGGCGACGCCCCACAGGAACGCGGGGAGCAGCGAGGTCCAGAAGATCGCGGTCTCCCAGTTGCGCTGCCAGTCCTCCTCGGGCCGCTTCGCCCGGTACTCGAAGGCGACACCACGCACGATCAGGCAGACCAGGATGAGCAGCAGGGGCAGGTAGAAGCCGGAGAAGAGGGTGGCGTACCACTCGGGAAAGGCGGCGAAGGTCGCGCCGCCCGCAGTGAGCAGCCAGACCTCGTTGCCGTCCCACACCGGCCCGATGGTGTTGATGAGCACCCGCCGCTCGGGCCGGTCGCGGGCGAGCAGCTTGGTGAGGATGCCGACCCCGAAGTCGAAGCCCTCCAGGAAGAAGTAGCCGGTCCACAGGACGGCGATCAGGACGAACCAGACGTCGTGCAGTTCCATGACTGTGCAGCTCCCTCGGCCTAGTAGGAGAAGGCCATCGGCTTGTCGGCGTCACGGGAGTCGCCGCCGATCTTCGTGGGCGGGTTGAGGTCGGCGTCGGTGAGCTCGGGCGGGCCGGCCTTCACGTACTTGACCAGCAGCTTGACCTCGACGACCGCGAGGACCGCGTACAGCGCCGTGAAGACGATCATCGACGTGAGGACCTCGCCCTGGGAGACCCCGGGGGAGACCGCGTCGCGGGTCTGCAGGACGCCGTAGACGACCCAGGGCTGGCGGCCCATCTCGGTGAAGATCCAGCCCCAGGAGTTCGCGATCAGCGGGAAGCCGAGGGTCCAGATCGCGGCCAGCCAGTAGAGCCTGGTGAGCTGGGGGCCGAGCGCCTTGTTGCGGAAGAGCACCACATGGGGCACCTCGTCCTCGCCGACCCGCAGGTGGGACGGCAGCAGGAACTTCTTGCGGGTGAGCCAGAGTCCGGCCAGGCCGA
This sequence comes from Streptomyces sp. NPDC037083, assembly GCF_055606485.1. Taxonomy (NCBI): domain Bacteria; kingdom Bacillati; phylum Actinomycetota; class Actinomycetes; order Kitasatosporales; family Streptomycetaceae; genus Streptomyces; species Streptomyces sp. NPDC037083. The sequence goes on from NZ_JBVJSQ010000012.1 coordinate 185,565, forward strand.
GCGCGAAGGACGTCATGCCGAAGCCGATCATCCAGCGGAAGCCCCAGTAGGCGACCGGGATGTTGGGCCGGTAGTCGCCGGGCCCGAACTTCTCCTGCTCGGCCTTGTTCACGTCGTTGATGCCGGGGACGTACGAGCTGAAGTCGTCGTTCGCGAGGAAGGACAGCAGGCCCGGTATCTCGATGGCGACCTTGTTGTGCCCCTTCTCGACGTCGCCGTAGGCGAAGACCGAGAAGGGCGCGGGCGCCTCGCCGTCCCACAGCGCCTCGGCTGCGGCCATCTTCATCGGCTGCTGCTTGAACATGACCTTGCCGAGCACGTCACCGCTGACGGCGGTCAGCAGACCGGCGATGACCACGGTGACCAGGCCCAGTCGCAGTGAGGTCTTCATCACGGGGATGTGCTTCTTGCGGTACAGGTGGAAGGCGGCGATGCCGACCATGAAGGCGCCGCCGGTGAGGAAGGCGGCGGACAGGGTGTGGAAGACCTGGCTGAGCGCGGTGTTCTGGGTCAGCACGGCCCAGAAGTCGGTGAGCTCGGCGCGACCCTTCTCCTTGTTGATCCGGTAGCCGACCGGGTGCTGCATCCACGAGTTGGCCGCGAGGATGAAGTAGGCCGACAGGATCGTGCCGATCGAGACCATCCAGATGCAGGCCAGGTGGATCTTCTTCGGCAGCTTGTCCCAGCCGAAGATCCACAGACCGATGAAGGTGGACTCGAAGAAGAAGGCGATCAGGGCCTCGAAGGCCAGCGGAGCACCGAAGACGTCGCCGACGAAGCGCGAGTAGTCGGACCAGTTCATGCCGAACTGGAACTCCTGAACGATGCCGGTGACGACGCCCATCGCGATGTTGATCAGGAAGAGCTTGCCCCAGAACTTCGTCGCCTTCAGGTACTTCTCGTTCTCTGTGCGCACCCAGGCGGTCTGCAGCCCGGCGGTGAGGGCCGCGAGGGAGATCGTCAGGGGAACGAAGAGGAAGTGGTAGACGGTCGTGATGCCGAACTGCCAGCGCGCCAGTGTCTCCGGCGCCAGAGCCAGGTCCACGTCGTAACTCTCCTTACGTCGCCAGGTGGCGGCAAGTTGCCCCGGTATGTCACACCCATCACTGGAGCAACCCGTACACGCTTGTGAACGCGTTCACATTCACAAGCAATTATGCCGCATACCCGTTCGACGGCGAATGGCCGGGGGGTCCCCCACCCGGACCGAGGGTCCCGGCCAGGCAGGGCCGCCCGGCCCCTGGCGCGCAGAGAAGCGCCCCGGTTCCACGTGAAACCGAGGCGCTCAGCCGCTCTGTCCAGCGCTTACAGGTCCTTGCGGAACCCTTCCGCCGCCTTCAGGAAGATGTCGTTCGCCTCGTTCTCCCCGATCGTCACCCGCACACCCTCGCCCGGGAACGGCCGCACCGTGACGCCGGCCTGCTCGCACGCCCCGGCGAAGGGGACCGTGTGCCCGCCCAGCCGCAGCCACACGAAGTTGGCCTGCGTCTCGGGCACCGTCCAGCCCTGCGCCCGCAGCCCCTCCACCACGCGCTGACGCTCGCACACCAGGGAGCCGACCCGGCCGAGGAGCGCGTCCTCGGCGCGCAGCGAGGCGATCGCGGCCTCCTGGGCGAGCTGGCTCACTCCGAACGGCACCGCCGTCTTGCGCAGCGCCTCCGCCACCGGCTCGTGGGCGATGGCAAAGCCGATGCGCAGGCCCGCGAGGCCGTATGCCTTGGAGAACGTCCGCAGGACGCACACGTTGGGGCGCTTCCGGTACAGCTCGACGCCGTCGGGCACCTCGGGGTCGCGGATGAACTCCCGGTAGGCCTCGTCGAGCACGACCAGCACGTCGCTCGGCACCCGGTCGAGGAACCGTTCCAGCTCGGCCCGCTTCACGACGGTGCCGGTGGGGTTGTTGGGGTTGCAGACGAAGATCAGCCGGGTCCGGTCGGTGATCGCGTCGGCCATCGCGTCCAGGTCGTGCACGTCACCCGGCGTCAGCGGCACCTGCACGGCCTTGGCGCCGCTGATCTGCGTGATGATCGGGTAGGCCTCGAAGGACCGCCAGGCGTAGATCACCTCGTCGCCGGGGCCCGCCGTCGCCTGGACGAGCTGCTGGGCGACGCCGACGGAACCGGTGCCCGTGGCCACGTGGGAGGCGGGGACACCGAAGCGCTCGGCCAGCTCGTTCACCAGGCCCGTACAGGCCAGGTCCGGGTAACGGTTGAAGGAGGAGGCGGCGGCCGTCACGCTCTCCATCACGCCCGGCAGCGGCGGATACGGGTTCTCGTTGGAGGACAGCTTGTAGGCCACGGGACCACCGGCCGCGGCCGGCCTGCCCGGCTTGTAGGTGGGGATCCCCTCCAGCTCGGCGCGCAGCTTGGGGCTCGTCTCGCTCACCGCAGTCCTCCTCATGACCACCACCGGGTTCAATACTGCTCACCTTATGAGGATTCGGCGCGGGAGCGAACAGGTGAGCAGGGACCACTGCAGGAACCGAGGGACCTCTGTGACGTCTGAGGACGAACGTGCACGAAGGCGTACGCGCCAGGGGGCGCGCTGTACATATATCTACGCGCCGGTGGCTCACGCCGTGGCGCGCATCCCTCGTGCAGGTGAGTTGAGACCTCTTCGAGACATCGGCGCCTTGGCAGGCTCATGCGCGTCGACACGACACGTCCTGGCATAGGAGCAAGCAATTGCCTTGATTTCCAAGGTACTTGACCCCAGAAAGCCTTGCAGAAACGTGCCTGTCAACGCGTGCATATGCGTCCGCCCTACCCCACCTGATGAGCCCTACTATCGGCTCGCCATGACAGCAGCAGGGAAGCACCAGGTGAGCCGCGCGGAAACCTCACGCCGAGGCAACCGGCCGGGCCGGGCGGGCATCAGGGACGTGGCCGCCGCCGCCGGAGTCTCCATCACGACCGTCTCCGACGCCCTCAACGGCAAGGGCAGGCTCCCCGACGCCACCCGACGCCATGTCCGCGAGGTCGCCGACCGACTGGGCTACCGCCCCTCAGCGGCCGCCCGAACCCTCCGTACCGGCAAGTCAGGACTCATCGGCCTGACCGTGACCACGTACGGGGATGAACCTTTCACCTTCACCGAGTTCGCGTACTTTGCGGAGATGGCGCGCGCCGCGACCTCGGCCGCGCTCGCCCGCGGCTACGCGCTCGTCATCCTCCCGGCGACCTCACGTCACGACGTGTGGTCGAACGTCGCCCTGGACGGCACGGTCGTCATCGACCCGTCGGACCAGGATCCGGTGGTCAGCGAGCTGGTCCGGCAGGGCTTACCGGTCGTCTCCGACGGCCGCCCGGCGGGCTCGCTCCCGGTCACCGCATGGGTGGACAACGATCACGAGACCGCCGTTCTCGACATCCTCGACCACCTCGCCGACGCCGGCGCCCGTCGCATCGGACTGCTCACGGGCACCACGACCGACACGTACACCCACCTGTCGACCAGCGCGTACCTGCGGTGGTGCGAGCGGGTCGGCCAGGATCCGGTCTACGAGGCCTACCCCGCGCACGACCCGTGCGCGGGCGCCGTGGCCGCCGACCGGTTGCTGGCCCGGCCCGACCGCCCCGACGCCGTCTACGGCCTGTTCGACCCCAACGGCACGGATCTGCTGGCCGCCGCCCGCCGCTACGGGCTGCGGGTGCCGGAGGACCTGCTGATCGTCTGCTGCAGCGAGTCCACGGTGTACGCCAACACCGAGCCACCTGTCACCACCCTCTCGCTGAAGCCGCGCCGCATCGGGACGGCGGTCGTCCAACTCCTCATCGACGCCATCGAGAGCGTGGAATCGAACGGACCGGTCGAGCAGGTGATACCGACCGAACTGATCGTGCGGACCTCGTCCCAGCGACGCCCGCCTCGGACGACGGTCAGCCCGCCGAGGGCCCCGGAGGAGAAGTGATCCGAGCCGCCGCCCTCGCCACCCCCGCTCGTGCGGGTGGCGAGGGCGGCGGCTCGCGGGGTTCCGGAGGGTGGAGAGCCGCGTCAACGCAGGTAAGCGGAAGGGCACGTACGGGCGATTTCCGACGGCGGCGATCAGGTCTCGGACGGCAGCGGCTTCTGCGGGGGCCGACCGAGGGAGCTGACGGCTCCGAGGAGCCGGCGGCGCCTGCGGGCACGGAGACCCGAGGGACGGAGCTGACGGCTCCGAGGAGCCGGGCGACGCCTGAGGGCAGGCAGACCTGAGCGGCAGCTGACGGCCTTGGGGAGCCGGGCGACGTCCGACGGCCCCGGGAAGCCGGGCCGCAGGGCAGACGGCCGGGCCCGTGGCCCACGGCCGAAGATCCACGCCCGACTCCGCCACCCGGGAGAACCCGTCTCGCGACGGCCGCCGAGATCGCCCTCTCCGCCAGCCGAGAACCCTCACCTCCCGCCGCCGAGGTCGCCCTCGCCGACCGGCTGGGCCGCCCGCGGGGGTGGTGCACGGGTGCGGGCACGGTGTGAGCCGGGTGAGCGCGGGCCGCCGAAGCCCGGGCCAATCGGGGCGAAAGCCGCGATGAACTGGAGCCTTGCTCCGATTCACCACCCCTGGGTCATCACACGGCGCGATCCGCATTCCTATGATGGGCGCACGGCACCGCGGGCCGCTGCGACCAAGCAGCCCGAAGTGTGCAGATGCGGCGCGATGGTGGAGGGGTCTGATGACTCAGGGGGCCGGTCAGGGACCCGAGGTGGAGCGGACGGCGACGTTGCGCGACTTCCGGGTGCCCGCGTACGTCAACGAGACCGGTCCGTACGACCACGGCACACACCCCGGCAATGCAGCGCCGCCCCTCGAGGAGCCCCTGGAGCACCCGGAGGGCTACACGCCCACCCAGCGCGACCTGCCCGTCATCAGCCGCCGCGGCGACACCCTCCAGGTGGCCGTGGACCCGGCGACCGCGCAGGCACCGCTGCCCGCGACCGGCCCGGGCCCGCTGTTCGTCGTCGGCGACGTGCACGGCTACCTCGACGAACTGGTGGCCGCACTGCAGGAGAAGGGCCTGATCGACGCCGCCGGCAACTGGTGCGCGGGCACCGCCCGGCTGTGGTTCCTCGGCGACTTCACCGATCGCGGACCGGACGGCATCGGCGTCATCGACCTCGTCATGCGGCTGTCCGCCGAGGCCGCCGCGGCCGGCGGATACTGCAAGGCCCTCATGGGCAACCACGAACTCCTGCTGCTCGGCGCCAAGCGCTTCGGCGACACCCCCGTCAACTCCGGCGCGGGCACCGCCACCTTCCAGGCGGCCTGGCTGCTCAACGGCGGCCAGAAGTACGACATGGACCGTCTCCAGGACCACCACCTGCAGTGGATGTCCCGTCTCGACGCCGTCGAGGAGGTCGACGGCCACCTGCTCGTCCACTCCGACACCACCGCCTACCTCGACTACGGCGACTCGATCGAGGCGGTCAACGACACCGTCCGCGAGACGATCACGCGCAACGACGCGGACGAGGTGTGGGATCTGTTCCGCAAGTTCACCAAGCGCTTCTCCTTCCGCGACGAGGGCGGTGCCGACGCCGTCCGCTCCCTGCTCGATACGTACGGCGGCACCCGCATCGTTCACGGCCACAGCCCGATTCCCTACCTGCTGGGCGAAGTGGGCTCCGAGGAGGGCGAGGACACCGGCGGTCCCCACGTCGAAGGACCGCACGTCTACGCCGACGGGCTGGCCATCGCGATGGACGGTGGCGTGACGATGGCCGGAAAACTGCTGGTCCAGCAACTGCCCCTGGATATCTGAATGTTCCCGGGGCACGGCGTGCCCCGTTCCGGCACCGCCGGCGGCACCGCAGGCCAGGGGCCAATTTCGGCAAACCCCCTGTCACCCCATGCCGTCGCCGCTCTACCATCGGCTTATCCGTAGCAGGCTCCCCTCCGTTTCTGCCCGACGGCTCGTTGGCATGCGAGCCCCAAGCCCTACGGAGCATCGGGGGATGCACATGAACAGCGTTCCGCAGCACCTGCACAGCGAGGACCGCCAGGAATTCGAGCGGATCCTCGACGAGGCGCTGCGCTCCGCACCACGCCACCCGGATCTGGCCGCTGTGGGACAGCGGCTCAACCCCGAACAACTGCGCACCATGGCACTCAACGCCTCCGCGCTCATCACCGTGGCCGCGGCAGCCGAGTACCAGCACTACGTGAAGATCCGCGAGGAACTGCGCCACCCCGCGCCGTCCATCCAGTCGTCCACGCCCGAGTCCGGTTCCGCCGAGCCGGGCGAGGCCGCGATGGGACTCGCCACCACCGTGGGCGATGCGGCCGAAGCCGCCGGGGCGGGCGCCGTCGCCGCCGTCCTCACCCCCGTACTCGCCGGGACCGCCGCGGTGATCTTCCTGCTCGTCGGCTACGTCCTCAGGGCAGTCGATCCCGAACAGGCGTTCGCCCGGACCATGGTCGCGGCCGGCTGGGCGTTCGGGGCCGTGGCCGCGGCCGCGATCCTCGTCGCCACCGTCGCACTGCTGCTCACCGCCCTGCGCAACCGGCCCTCCCTGACGGCCGAACCGTACGGCGAACTGAACGAGGAGGTCACCCGGGCCAAGGAAGCCTGGCGTGAAGCCCTGCTGGAGCGCGGCATCCTGCCGTTCCTCCGGGAGGCTCTCGCCGCTCCCGGCACAGCGGCCGCCCTGCACACCGATCCGGCCCCACCGGCCCCCACCGGCCGGCTCCCGAAGATCGGTTACGGGCGCCCGGGCTTCAGCAGCCCCGACGACGGGCGCTCGACCGGCCCTCGGCCGAGCTTCAGCAGCCCCGACTACACCAGCCCCGAGTTCGGCGGCCCGGAACACCAGCCGGAATAGGCCCGGGCGCACAGGCCGGCCCGGGCCGTATCGGGTTCGGGCCGTATCAGGCCTGGGCCATGTCGAGCCCGGGCCTCATCGGACCTGGGCCATGTCGAGCCCGGGCCGCATCGGGCCTGGGCCAGGGTGTGCTCGGGCCGGAGCGAGCTTCATGCTGCTCGCTGCCGCCTAGCGGTGGTTGTTGGGTGGTGGGTGGTGGGTGGCGTTGTTCGGTGACGGGCGGCGGGCAGTGGGTGGTGGGCGGCGGGTGGTGGGGAGCCTGATCCGGGTTCCGGCCGTTCGGGGCAAGGCTGGACGCCTCAGAGAATGCCGGCCCGCGTCGCTGCCGTGATCCAACTGGGGAACTCGGACAGGAGCCGGTCGTAGAGTTCCTGGTCCGGGACGGTGCTGATGTCGTCCACGGCGAAGAAGCCCACGTTGTCGACGCGTCGTCCCGGCAGCGTGTCGAACCGCTCCAGGACCCCGTAGTTGGACCGGCCGAGCCCCACGAACTGCCAGAAGATCGGTTCCTCGACCGCCTCCCTCAGCTCCCGCTCGATCGCCGCATCGCGGTACACCCCTCCGTCGGAGAAGAAGAGCACCAGGGTCGGGGCGGCCGCCGGATTCTCCCGCACATACGACCTGACCTGGGCAATCGCCTTCTGCTCCTCGTTCTGGATGCCGACCGTGCGCATGTCGACCTGCCCCGGCTCCATCCCCTTGCGAGGCTTCTTCCCTCGCCGGAACAGACTGATCTCACCCACGCGCACATGCAGCCGCAGCCACTCGGGGAGTTCGCCCAGACTCAGGTCGGGGAGACGAGCGGCCTCGCTGGCAAACGTCCAGGCCTGCATCTCGCCGTCGTCGTCGAGCTGGGCCGCCACCGCTGCCATCCGCTCCACGACATCCGCCACCACCCCCCGGGAGTACAAGAACGCCATCGACCCGGAGGCGTCGAGGACGAGCACGATGCGCGCACTGATCCCGGTCGCTCCGCGCTTGCTCAGGCTGACCGCGACCTGTTCCTTCCGCAGCGACAGCCGTTTGCGCATGTCGACGGGCAGCCGCTCCTCGCCCTTGCTCAGGCGAGGCCCCGCAGGCGGGACGGGCGGAGGTGAGACCGGACGGGCGGGCGGAGCTGCGACAGCCTGGACGGGCGGTGGCGTGGCCGGCTGAACGGGAGAAGGTGCGGCCGCCTGGACGGGCTTCCCCGGGGCAGGCGGGGCAGACGCCCTCTCCGGCTCGTCGTCGACCGTGATCCCGAAGTCGGTGGCCAGCCCCGCGAGTCCGGAGGCGTACCCCTGCCCGACCGCCCGGAACTTCCAGCGGCCTTCCCGCAGGTACAGCTCACCGCCGATGAAGGCCGTCTCCGTGTCGGCCTGCATCTCGAAGCGCGCGAGCTCGGACTGACCGCCCGCACCGAACAGTCGCAGCGTCAGACCCGCCACCTGACCGAAAGTGCCGCCGTCAGCCGACGCACACAGCACCACCCGCGCGATCGCACCCTCCAGCGAGCGGAGGTCGACGTCGACCGCGTCGGTCATGACACCGCCGTTCCTCCGCTTGCCGACGTGCCTCACGGCGCCGGACGCGTGCTGCGGCTGGTTGTAGAAAACGAAGTCCGCGTCGTCGCGAACCCGCCCGGCGTCGGTCAAGAGCAGCGCCGAGACGTCGACGTCCGGCCCCCCGGTGCCCTCGGCCCAACTGAGTTCGACCCGGACATCGGGTGCATCGACGGGCAGATTGGCGCCCTTGCTCATGGATCGCGCTGTCATGGAGGCAAGTCTGCCGAGCCGACGGCCGAGTTCAACCGCACCGGCAAGAACTCCTTCCTCCGTGCCCTTCTGCCTCCCCGTACCCACGCCGGCTTTCCACGGGCCTTGCGGGCTTTCCCCGGCCCTTCCTCGGCCCTTCCCCGGCCCTCCATGGCCTTCCACGGCCCGTCCGCAGGCTCTCCGCAGCCCGTCATGACGCTGTCCAGGTCATCGAGCGTGATGGGGACTTCTCCAGCATCCCCTCGGCGATCTCCTCCGCCGAAGCGCGTCGGCCCACACCGAACCTCGCTCCCCGATCCGTGATCGGATAGCCCATGGTCGCCGGATGCCTAGATCACTGGCGTCGGCATTCTCATCCACACCCGTCCGGGGGGACTCATGCAAGCGCACACGACACGGCGCACAACAACAGCCGTGGCGGCTGTCATCGGAGTGCTCCTCGCTTCAGGGTGCACCGCGCAGGAGCCCAAGGCCGCCGGGAGGGCGTCGCGCAGCACCAGTTCGGCCAAGGCTCCGTTGGCACCCCTGACAGTGGCGCAACTCAAGAACCTTGCTTTCAAGGACGGAGAGGTGCCGCAAGCCCACGACCCCATTGTGGTGAACGAACCCCGACCGGAGGGAAGCGGACGCTCCTTCCCGCCCGTCTCCGTGCCTGCCTGCCAGCCACTTCTCGACATCCGCAGCGGCGAGGGGTCATTCGCTCACGTCTTCCAGATCTTCAACTGGAAGGAGAACATCATGGGCGGCGGCTCGACACTCGCCTCCTACGAGGAGGACGAGGCCAAGCAGCGCTTCGCGGAACTCAAGCAGTCCCTCACCACTTGCCGGTCATACGAGGGCGACAGCTACTCCGGACCGATCAAGGTGACGGTGACAACGGAGACACCGCCCCAGGTCGGCGAAGAGGCGGTGGCCTTCCGAGAGATCATCCCCATGGGACCGCCCGGAGACCACAACGAGCAGTTCGTCGTGGTCCGCACGGGGAACACCATCGCCACCTTCGCCGAACTCGGCGTAGGCGAAGGCCGCTCGTTCCCCGCCGAGCTGATCAGTCGGCAGGTGGAACGGCTACGGAACGCCCAACGGCCTTGAGCACCGGCTCAACGGCTGGCCGACGTCCGCGTAGCCGTAGGCCAGCCGTATGCCCAAGTCAGTCTGCGAGCGGCAGGTACACCCTGTTCCCGCTCGCCGCGAACTCCTTCGATTTCTGGAGCATCCCCTCCGCGACCTCCTCGGGAGATGCCCCCTCTGCCGCCGCACCACCGAACCGCTCGTTGATGCTCTGGCTGATCTTCATCGAGCAGAACTTCGGCCCGCACATCGAGCAGAAGTGGGCCGTCTTCGCGGGTTCGGCAGGCAGCGTCTCGTCGTGGAACTCCCTTGCCGTGTCCGGGTCGAGGGCCAGGTTGAACTGGTCTTCCCAGCGGAACTCGAAGCGGGCGTCGGACAGCGCGTCGTCCCATTCCTGCGCACCGGGGTGCCCCTTGGCGAGATCGGCCGCGTGAGCCGCGATCTTGTAGGTGATGACCCCGGTCTTGACGTCGTCACGGTTGGGCAGGCCCAGGTGTTCCTTGGGCGTGACGTAGCAGAGCATGGCCGTGCCCCACCAGGCGATCATCGCGGCGCCGATACCGGACGTGATGTGGTCGTACGCAGGCGCGACGTCGGTCGTCAGCGGGCCGAGCGTATAGAACGGAGCTTCATCACAGATCTCCTGCTGAAGGTCGATGTTCTCCTTGATCTTGTGCATCGGGACATGTCCCGGGCCCTCGATCATGGTCTGTACGTTGAAACGCTTGGCGATCGTGTTGAGTTCCCCGAGCGTCCTCAACTCGGCGAACTGTGCCTCGTCGTTGGCGTCCGCGATCGAGCCCGGCCGCAGGCCGTCGCCGAGCGAGTAGGTGACGTCGTAGGCGGCGAGAATCTCGCAGAGTTCCTCGAAGTTTTCGTAGAGGAACGACTCCTTGTGGTGCGCCAGGCACCAAGCCGCCATGATCGAGCCGCCGCGCGACACGATGCCGGTCTTACGGTTGGCGGTGAGCGGGACGTACGGCAGACGGACGCCTGCGTGGACCGTCATGTAGTCCACGCCCTGCTCGGCCTGCTCGATGACCGTGTCCTTGTAGATCTCCCAGGTCAGCTCCTCGGCGCGGCCGTCGACCTTCTCCAGCGCCTGGTACAGCGGCACCGTGCCGATGGGAACGGGGGAGTTGCGCAGCACCCATTCGCGGGTGGTGTGGATGTTGCGGCCGGTGGACAGGTCCATGACCGTGTCGGCGCCCCACCGGGTCGCCCAGGTCATCTTCTCGACCTCCTCCTCGATGGAGGACGTCACCGCCGAGTTGCCGATGTTGGCGTTCACCTTCACCAGGAACCGCTTGCCGATGATCATCGGCTCGATCTCCGGGTGGTTGACGTTGGCCGGCAGCACGGCACGGCCGGCTGCGATCTCCTCGCGGACCACCTCAGGAGAAACGTTCTCCCGGATGGCCACGAACTCCATCTCGGGTGTGATCTCCCCCCGGCGTGCATACGCGAGCTGGGTGACCGCCTTGCCGTCCCGGCTACGGCGCGGCATCCGGGGCCTTCCCGGGAAGACCGCATCGAGGTTGCGCAGGCCGCCGCGCGGCGAGGTGTGCTTGATGCCGTCGTCCTCGGGGCGAACCGGGCGGCCCGCGTACTCCTCGGTGTCCCCGCGAGCGACGATCCAGTTCTCGCGCAGCGGCAGCAGACCCCTGCGAACGTCGGTCTCGACGAGCGGATCGGTGTACGGGCCCGAGGTGTCGTACAGCGTGACCGACTGCCCGTTGGTGAGGTGCACCTGACGGACCGGCACGCGCAGGTCGGGGCGAGCGCCCTCGACGTACCCCTTGTGCCAGCCGATGGACTTCCCGGCCTCCGAGTCCTTCGCGTCGACCGCGTTCGCGTCGACGGCATTCACGTCGACCGCGTTCTCGCTGGTCGCGTTCTGCGTGGAGGCAGGCGTGCGTACGTCCTTGTTGGTCATGAGACCTACTCCCTACGCCGGCATTACCCGGTAACAGGTTCGGCGGTCGACGCAGCGGCTACCGCCTGCCGACGTTTCATGTGAAACATCACTCGATTCGAGAGACGTTCCACGTGAAACATCGCGAAGACGGAGGTCAGCGCCCTCTCAGCCCGGTGCTCCGAGCTCCCGCGTGTGCAAAAGTGCTTCCACGCTAGCGCCAATTCGGGCGCGGTGAACAGAGGGCCCCTGCCGTTCTTGGGATGATCGGTCGGTGACCACGACACACCAGCCCCCGTACCCGCCCGAGCCGCCGCGTCGGCCTGGTGCCGGAAACGGCCCCGCCAACGGCCCCCGCGGCGTCTCCGGACGTGGTCCCAGAGACGATCGCGACTTCGCCGGCGGTCACGGCCAGGGGAGCGTTCACGAGCCCGGACGACCTCACGGCAACGCTCCCGAGCGTGGACCGGGATACGCGGGAGGACTGGGCGGTCTGGCGCGCGGTGGAGCTCCTGGCGGTCGAGGCCCGAGCTCCGGCGCAGACCCCGGGCAAGGACACGGAGACGCGTTCGGATACGGCGGCAGAGGCAGCGGGAGCGGCAGCGGCAGCGGCAGCCACGAGGACCAGCAGGGATACGGGCAGGGGTACCGGCCGGAATACGGCTCCGACTTCGGGTCCGGGTCCGCTTACGGCTCCGCGTCCGGTTACGGCTCCGGTCACGGCCGTGACCGCGAGCACGATCACACGGAGAACCTCGCCGGAGGCCATGGCGGCGGCCACGGAAATGGCTCCGGAAATGGCTCCGGCGAGGGACACGACGGCCACGGGCACGACGGTCCTGGGCACGGCGGCCATGGACACAGCGGCCACGGGTACGGCGACGGTGGAGATGGGCCGGGGTCCGGCGGAGGACACGAACCAATCTCAGGCGGCGGGCATGGGCCCGGTGCCGGTCACGGGCATGGACACGGCCACAGCCACAGTCACGGCCCGGCCGCCCCCGTCTCCCAGCACCTGCGGAAGGTCATCGCGGCCATCCTCATCCCGTTCGGCGCCGCGGTGCTGGTCGGCCTGGTGGTGCTGTGGCCCGGCGGCGCCCCGGCGCACGAACGCACCGGCGTCGGCTTCGATCGGCAGACCCAGCAGGCAACGGTCACCAAGGTGGTGAGCGTGAGCTGCGCTTCCGTGAACGCCTCGGGCGACACCCCCACCGGCGACACCTCCACGGCCGAGGGCTCCTCGGCGCAGCAACAGGCGAGTGGCACCTGCAAGAAGGCCACGATCCGTGTGGACACCGGCAAGGACAAGGGCCGTACTTTCACGGAGATCGTCCAGCCGGACCAGTCACGGCAGTTGGACCAGGGCGAGAAGGTCGTGGTCGCCTACGAGCCCTCCGCGCCGAAGGACCTGCAGTACTCGGTCACCGACGTGAACCGTCGCATCCCGATGGCCGTGCTGGCCATCATCTTCGCGGTGGCCGTCGTGGTCGTCGGGCGGCTTCGGGGCGTGATGGCGCTGATCGCGCTGGCCATCAGCTTCCTGGTGCTGAACTTCTTCGTGCTGCCCGCGATCCTGCAGGGATCGAACCCGCTGGTCGTGGCCGTGGTGGGGTCGAGCGCGATCATGCTGATCGCGCTCTACATGTGTCACGGTCTGTCGGCCCGGACGTCGGTCGCTGTGCTGGGAACGCTCATCTCACTGCTGCTCATCGGCATCCTCGGTTCCCTGTTCATCGACTGGGCTGCGCTGACCGGCAACACGGACGACAACACCGGCCTGATCCACGGTCTGTACCCGTCCATCGACATGAGCGGTCTGCTGCTCGCCGGCATCATCATCGGCTCGCTCGGTGTCCTCGACGACGTGACCGTCACTCAGACGTCTGCGGTCTGGGAACTGCACGAGGCCAACCCGTCGATGGGCTGGCGCGGGCTGTACCGGGCCGGCATCCGTATCGGCCGTGACCACATCGCCTCCGTGGTCAACACCCTCGTCCTCGCTTACGCCGGTGCCGCCCTGCCGCTGCTGCTGCTCTTCTCGATCGCGCAGAGCAGCGTGGGCGGCGTCGCCAACAGTGAGCTGGTCGCGGAGGAGATCGTGCGCACGCTGGTGGGCTCGATCGGCCTGGTCGCCTCCGTGCCCGTCACGACGGCCCTGGCCGCCCTCGTGGTCTCCGCCGACCGCCCGGGCACGGACCGGCCGGCCGGCCGGCTCCCGGAGACGTCTCCGGCCGGTTCGGCGGGTTCTGCGGCTTCAGCGGCTGTGACGACGGCGGCGGCCGCGACGGCCACGGGTCCGGCCCAGGCCCGGGGCGGCCGGGGCAGGCGACGCAAGCGCTGAGACGCCGCTGCGCGAAGCCGGGCCCGCTGTGGAACCAGCCACGGTGGGCCCTGCGACCGAGCGAGCACTGGTGGCACCGGGTGGCACTTGGTGGCACCCGCTGACACCCGTGCCAAGGGCCGCCCCAGGCGCGCCCCGGCCCGCCCAGGGCCGCCCAGGGCCGCAATCCTTCTGGAGAAGACGCCCAGGGAGCCCACCCCCTGTGGAGAAGCGTTCCTGCTCATCCCCGTCCGGCGGCGAGGCTTTTCGGTCACCGCTCACCGGCACCTCGTCAGCCGGCGCTCTGCTCCTCCGCGAGGATCCGGTCCAACGCCTCGTCCAGATGCGCGTCGAAATCCGCAAGCGCAGCCTCCTGGCCCAACGGGACCAGTTTGTCGGTGCGGTCGAGGAAGGCCACGAGGGGTGCCGCCGAGGAGCGGAAGAGTGCCTGGTCCCCACTGACCTGAAGCCGGATCAGGACCTCTCCCAGCACGTCGGGATCGACGGGCGAGACGCGGACGTCGCCCTCACCGCAGGGTCTGCCCACTCCATCGATGAGCAGCTCACGACCGAAGGCCCAGGTCACCGGGGCGTCACCGGGCAGGTGGAAGGTGAGCCGCACGGCGTAGGGATCGCACGACTCGTAACCCAGTTCCACCGGGATGCGGAACGAGAGCTCCTCGGACACGAGGAAGCTCATCATGACCTCTGCCTGTACTGCCTGCACGGACTCGCGCATCGCCTAACCCCGTCATTTGCCGTCGATTGGCCGGGAATGAACCTTCTGACACTGCAGGCATCTTGCTGAACGTACACAACAGATCACAAGGAGTGAGTTTTCAGATACTGATAGAGATCGCGAGGGACCCCAGCAGTCGCCCTACCTCGTCCTGCAACTGACGGGCGGCGGGGATCAGACGGGCGGCGTGGTGGGCGGGCAGGGAGATCGCCATCGTCGACGCCGTAGTGCCCACGGTGATCGGGATGGCGGCGCACACGGTGCCCAGCGCGTACTCCTGTCGTTCGACGACCGGATCCATGCGCGGCATCCGTTCCAGGCGCCGCAACAGGGTGTGGTTGTCACGCACGGTGTACGGGGTGATCGACTGCGCCGGATAGCGACGCAGGTGGTCGCGCCGGGCGTCCTCGTCCAGTTGGGAGAGCAGGCACTGGCCGATGGCGTGAGCGTGGCCCGTCTCGCGGAAGTCGGCCCACTCCTCCACCGCCGGGTTGCCCGGGGTGTCGGAGACGCACATGATCTCGATCTCGCCGTCCCGGTACCGCGCGTAGTACACGGGGACACCGATCGAATCGCGCCACTGGGCGAGGGTGTCCGCGACCGTGCTGCGACGTTTCTGCGCCGCTCCGCTGCTGCCGAGCCGTTCGGCGGCCTCGCCGAGGAAGAACAGCCCTTTTTCGCGGCGCAGATAGCCCTCGTGCACGAGAGTGCGCAGCAGGTGGTAGGCCGTGGGCAGGGCGAGGCCGGTCTCGCGGGCCAGCTGTTTCGCCGGGGCTCCGTACTCGTGCTCGGCGACGGATTCCAGCAGGCGCATGGCGCGTTGCACGGAACCGATCAGGGTGGCTGCGGGGTTCGAAGGCTCGGGAACGGCCGTGTTCGGCGGGCGCTGGAGCGGAGGCGCGGCAGAACGCGGCCGGCTGGGGGGTGCGTAGGGTTCTGCGGTTGCGGTGTCAACCATGGGAAGGGTCACTCCCGAAGCGCGAGGGGGCGGTCCGTGCGGGGAACACGGGAGGGGGTGTACGCCGCTCGCGGGGCCTCGTCCCCGCGTCGAATTCCGGACTTTAACCCTCTGCCACCGCTTGCAGACGGGCTGTGGGAAAACTTCCCCCGGCCGAGGGAACCGGCGATTCCTGTTACCGATCACCGGTCTTCGGCACCGCTCTTCCGCCGCGCGCTACCAGTCGCCGCGCCTCACCAGTCGCTGCGCGACGACGAACTCGACATGAACTTTCGTACGACGTAGATCAGTCCGCCGACCAGCGCCACGAAGACCAGCAGCTTGAAGAGCAGGCCGATCACGAAGCCGACGACGCTGGCTATCAGCCCGCCGAACACGACCAGCGCGATGACCGGCACCGCGACCCACTTCACCCACCACGGCAGTCCCGAGAAGATCTCCTGCATCGCCCTCGTCCTCATCCTCTTCGGTCGACGTCCGGCACTCCTGACGGGCCGGATCCTTTCGATGTCCTGCCGTCGATGCTAGGTCCGAAGAGGGTCCCGACGGGGGCCTCGCACCCCTTGTCCTCCCCTGACCGATCCCCTAGGGAACCCCGAGACCGGGGGTCGGCTGTGAGACGGAGTCGCTCAGCCCTCGGGCGGCGAGAACACCACCAGAACCCGCAGATCCTCGCTGATGTGATGGAACTTGTGGGCGACCCCGGCCGGGACGTACACGACGCTCCCGCGGGCCACCTGTGTGGTCTCCATTCCGACGGTGATCGAGGCGCGCCCGCTCACCACGAAGTACACCTCGTCCTGCTTGTGCGGGTTTTGTGGATCATGCGTGCCGGCGTCGAGCGCGTACAGCCCGACCGACATGTTCCGTTCGCGCAGAAACTGCAGGTAGGCACCGTCGTTGGCGGCTCGCTCCGCCTCCAGTTCATCCAACCGGAATGCCTTCATCGACCTTGTCCGCCCTCGTCCGGTGCTCGTTACCGATCTCTCTGCCACGATCAGACACATGAAGAATTTCGTAGTCAAGACGATCGCCAACGCAGGCGCCCTGGCGGTCGCCGTCTGGCTGCTCGACAAGATCACCCTGACCGGTGACAGCACGGGCAAGAAGATAGGCACCCTCATCGTCGTCGCACTTCTCTTCGGCCTGGTGAACTTCCTGGTCAAGCCGCTTGTGAAGGTGCTGACCTTTCCCCTGTTCATCCTCACGCTCGGCCTGATCACCCTGGTGGTCAACGCCCTGATGCTGCTGCTCACCTCATGGCTGGCCGACAAGCTCGACGTGAGTTTCCACGTGGAGGGCTTCTGGACGGCCGTCCTGGGCGGCCTGATCATCTCCGTCGTCTCCTGGGCCCTCAACGTCGTCCTGCCCGACGGGGACTGAGCCCGCGATGACCTACCGCGTCTGCTTCGTCTGCACCGGCAACATCTGCCGCTCGCCGATGGCCGAGTCGGTCTTCCGCGCGCGCGTGCGGGACGCCGGTCTCGACGGACTGGTCGAGGTCGACAGCGCCGGCACGGGCGACTGGCACGAGGGCGAGAACGCCGATCCGCGCACCCTCTCCGTCCTGGAGGGGCACGGTTACGCCCTCGACCACACGGCCCGGCGCTTCGAGCCCTCCTGGTTCGCCCGCCTCGACCTGGTGATCGCCCTGGACTCCGGTCATCTCAGGGCGCTGCGCCTTCTCGCACCCACCGAGGAGGACGCGGCGAAGGTACGGCTGCTGCGCTCCTACGATCCCGCGGCCGCCGACGACGACCTCGACGTCCCCGACCCCTACTACGGGGGCCGGGACGGCTTCGAGGAGTGCCTTGAGATGGTGGAGGAGGCGAGCGCCGGTCTGCTCGTCGCCGTACGTGAGGACGTGGAAGGGCGAGTGGCATGAACGGTTCCGCTACGAACGGGGGGTTCTTGTCGGGCGACGGCACGCGCGCGGTGCGTGCCGGACTGCCCGAGCCGGTGAAGTACGAGCCGACCCTCCCCGGGCCGGTGTTCGCGGCGCACTTCCACCTGCCGGGCGAGCCCACGGGCCCGTACACCTACGGTCGGGACGAGAACCCGACCTGGACGCACCTCGAGCACGCGATCGCCGAGCTCGAGGCGCCGGGGCTGGACGACGTCGAGACGCTCGTCTTCGCCTCCGGCATGGCCGCGATCTCCTCGGTTCTCTTCTCCCAGCTGCGCGCCGGGGACACGGTCGTGCTTCCCAGCGACGGCTACCAGGCCCTGCCGCTGGCGCGCGCCCAGTTGGAGGCGTACGGCATCGAGGTGCGCACCGCGCCGACCGGCGGAGACGCCCAACTCGAGGTTCTCGACGGAGCGAAGCTGCTGTTGATCGAGTCCCCCTCCAACCCGGGGCTCGACGTGTGCGACATCCGCAGGCTCGTCGAAGCGGCACACGCGCGTGGGGCTCTGGTGGCCGTGGACAACACGCTCGCCACGCCTCTCGGGCAGCGCCCGCTGGAACTCGGCGCCGACTTCTCGGTGGCCAGCGGCACCAAGCAGCTCACGGGCCACGGTGACATCCTCCTCGGCTATGTCACCGGACGGGCCGGCGAGCCGATGACGTCCGTACGGCGCTGGCGCAAGATCGTCGGGGCGATCCCCGGGCCCATGGAGGCCTGGCTCGCGCACCGGTCGATCGCCACCCTGCAGATGCGCGTCGAACGGCAGAACGCCGGTGCCCTGGCCGTGGCCGAGGCCCTGCGGGGGAGGCCCGAGGTGAGCGGGCTGCGCTATCCGGGGCTGCCCGACGATCCCTCCCACAAGGTCGCGTCGCAGCAGATGCGGCGCTACGGGTGCGTGGTGTCCTTCACGCTCGCCACGCGCGCGCGTGCCGAGCGCTTCCTCGAGGCGCTGCGACTCGTGGACGAGGCGACGAGCTTCGGCGGGGTGCGATCCACCGCGGAACGGCGCGGGCGCTGGGGCGGGGACGCCGTGCCGGAGGGCTTCATCCGGCTGTCCGTCGGCGCCGAGGATCCCGAGGACCTCGTGGCGGACGTGCTGCGTGCGCTGGAGGAGTCGGAGCGGTGACCGGCTTACGGACGCCTCGCCGGAAACCCTCCACCTACGGCGGACGGTCCGAGCCTCCCCCCTCGTGGCTCGGACCGTCCTCGGTTCTGCGCGCGAAGAACCGCGCGAACCAGGCTAGTTGACTGTGTGTCAGTGTCCAATCACGGTAGCGACAGAGACCTATCGACATATTTATAGTTGGGCCCTGCCTCGAAGCCGGGACAAGGGCAGAGAGGGGAAGGACGCTCCATGGATCTGGCCTTGTTGCGCACCTTCGTGACCGTGCACCGGGCCGGCTCCTTCACCCGCGCCGCCGCCCTGCTGGGCCTGTCCCAGCCGGCCGTCACGTCCCAGATACGCACCCTGGAGCGACAGCTGGGCCGGCCCCTGTTCCTGCGCCAGGCCCGCGGTGTGACGCCGACGAGCATCGGGGACGAGCTCGCCCACAAGGCCGCACCCCATCTCGACGCCCTGGTCGAGATCGCCGAGACCGGTCTCGACGACGAGGCCGCCGACCGGACACTCCATCTCGCCGGGCCCCCCGAGTTCACCGCCGAGCGGGCCCTTCCCGCGCTCACGGAGCTGTCCGGCGGCGGTCAGGGCTTCGCCCTGCGCGCGTCCTTCGGGAACGCCGAGGAGGTCCTGGAGGGCCTCGCCGCAGGCCACCACGACCTGGCCATCAGCACGGTTCGGCCGCGCGGGGCACTGCTCACGGCCACCCCGCTGTGCGACGAGGAGCACGTCCTGGTGGCCGCCCCTCAGTGGCGCGGACGGATCGACGCCGGGATGCTGCACCGCAGGGGCGCGTCCGTGTTGGAGAACCTCCCCGTCGTCGAGGTCCACGAATCGCTGCCCCTGGTCTCCCGGTACTGGGCGTCCGTCTTCGACTCACGTCCGGCCGCCTCGGGCACCGTCATCGTTCCCGACCTGCGCGCGGTTCTCGCCTGCGCGGTCGCGGGAGCCGGTCTGGCGGTTCTGCCCCGCTATCTCTGCGCGGACGCCCTCGCGAGCGGTGACGTCGTCGCGCTGTACGAGCCCGCGGTGCCGCCGCTGCGGACATACGTCCTGGCGGTGCGCACCGGGACGCTGGCGATGCCCCATGTGGCGCGGGCGCACGAGTGGTTGCTGGGGGCGGCAGCCGAGTGGTGCTGACCGCTTCGGGCACGCTGTCACGCGATGAGCCCGCCCAATGACGTTTCGCGATGTTTCACGTGGAACCAGCCGGGCCACATTTCTCCCATGACCGTCCGACCCGTGGTCAAGCGCACCGCACGAGCCGTCCTGCTGGACGGCGACAACCTGATCCTGATCAAGCGCACCAAGCCCGGTGTGGATCCCTACTGGGTCACGCCCGGTGGCGGGGTCGAACCGGACGACGCGACGGTCGTGGACGCACTGCACCGTGAGGTGTACGAGGAACTGGGCGCCAAGATCAGCGATGTGGTGCCCTGCTTCGTCGACACCGTCGAGCACATCGGCGCGGACGGAGGCGCGACCGGTGTGAAGGTGCAGCACTTCTTCGTCTGCCGTCTGGCGTCCATGGACCCGGCGCTGCGGCACGGCCCCGAGGTCGAGGCACCCGCGGGCGAGTACGAGATCGTCCGCGTGCCGTTCACCCGCGTCGGCATCGCGTCCGTCCACCTCGTACCGCTGTCACTGCGGCACTACCTCGACGGCAACATCGAGGGCGTCCGTGCCATGCACGCCCCCGACCTCGGCTGAGGTCCGGGTTCGGTGCCCGGGTTTCGGTCTGGCGCTCGGGGGCCGGAGTCCGGTCCGGTGTGCGTCGCGGGGTCGCCGGTCAGCGCTCGGCGGCGACGAGCTCCTCCACCGAGTCATGGCGTATGCGCTTCGGGGGGATGCCCACCCCGCGCAGGGCGTCCACCCCGCTGCGGATCATGCCGGGCGGACCGGCGACGTAGGCGTCGTACTCGGTCCAGGGCCCGAAGGTGCGTATGGCGTCGGGCAGCTGGAGCAGACCGAGCCGGTCGACCACCGGGCGGACCTCCAGCCACGGGTGGGCCTGTTGGAGCCTGAGCATCGTGTCGATGTCATACAGGTCGTGCTCGCTGCGGGCGCCGTAGAAGACCTCGACCGGTCGCCGCGCTCCACGCTCCGCGACGTCCTCGACCAACGCCTTGATGGGGGCTATGCCGGTGCCGCCGCCCAGGCAGAGCAGTCCGCTGTCCTTGCTGTGGTCCACGGTCATCGAACCGGCCGGCGGCCCGAGCCGAACGACGTCGCCGGGCCGGGCTCGGTGCACCAGCGCGTTGGACACCCAGCCCGCGGGGACGGCCTTCACGTGGAACGTCAGCAGGCCGTCGGAGCGGGGAGCCGAGGCGAAGGAGTAGTGCCGCCAGATCCGCGGCCACCAGGGCGTCTCCAGACTCGTGTACTGCCCGGCGAGAAAGGGATAGGGCTGGTCGGGGCGGACGGTGACGATCGCGACGTCCTGGGTTCTGAGATCGTGCGAGACGACCTCGGCGTACCACCAGGCCGGTGCCCGCAGTTCGTCGGCCGCCGCCGCGTCGATCATGACCTGGGAGATCGTCGTGTAGGTCCGGACCCAGGCCGCCTCGGTCTCGTCGTCCCACACGGTCCCCGCGTACTTGCTGAGCGCACCGATGAGGCACTCGCCGACGGCCGGATAATGCTCGGCCCGCGTGCCGTACTTTCGATGGCCCCGACCGAGGTTCTGCAGGTACTCGACGAGAACCGGGGTGTTGTCGACGTGCTCGGCGGCGGTGAGCAGTGCCTTGAGGAGCCGGTCCCGCTGGGCGTCCATCGCGGGCGGGAAGAGCGAGCGCAGGTCGGGGTGTCGTACGAAGAGCATCGCGTAGAAGTACGAGGTGACCTTGTCGGCCACCGGGGCCACCTCGGTCATGGTGCGCCGGATGCGGACGGCGTCCGGGGACGCTTCCTTGGCGGCTACGGCCTGTGGGGCCG
Source organism: Streptomyces sp. NPDC037083 (assembly GCF_055606485.1). NCBI lineage: Bacteria > Bacillati > Actinomycetota > Actinomycetes > Kitasatosporales > Streptomycetaceae > Streptomyces > Streptomyces sp. NPDC037083. The sequence goes on from NZ_JBVJSQ010000012.1 coordinate 207,075, forward strand.
GCGCGAGAACCTCGACGGTCGAAGCCGAGGACTGCGCAGGCGGACCGGCCTCGGCGAGCACGGTCTCGACCGCCGTTTCGGGGACGGACGGACCTTGCGGTATTCGGGGTGCGACGTCCGCGACGGCCCTCTGGGGCGCGTCGCCGTGGGAGCCGGCCGTGCCCCGGCCCACTGGACGCAGTGCGGCGAGGCGCCGGCCGTCCGTGGCCTCCTGCTCGCCGCTCGCCCCCGGCTCGGGCTGCTTTCGCGGGGTGAACCATCCGTCCCCGCCGCCGGACGGGCCGCTGTCAGCCGACCTGGTGGTCGGAGCGTCCATGATGTGCCTCGCCTCGAACATCTTCTAGGTCGGTCTGCGCACTTCCTGGTTCGGAAGGCGCCTTGCTTCCCCCGCAGACGGCTTGTCTCTCCGCTCGGTTCCGCGACCGAGAAGGCCGCGGTCCACCCGGATTTCCGCTCCACACGAACACGTAAGGCAAGAGCGCGGCATGAGCGCAGCGCTCTCACCGCAGCATCCCATCCTGCCCGGACGCCGCGGTCGCATCACCGGAAATGCGGGGAATTCGATCTCTCCGTCCCGTTAGGCTGCATTGCCCTGCTCTCGGCTCGCACGGAATGTACGCATCAGGTCTCACGCGCCTCGTCCCGGAAGCGAACCGGAGTCGACCATACCGGCCGCCGCTCACCACACAAGTACCCCCTTGCCTCAATGGCGTTCACGTGTGCACGAGGTGGCGATGCGCTCAATTCCTCGGCCGGGCAGGCGAATTCAGAACTGGGGGCGTCGCCGTGCGCGACACGGGCGGGCCGAGACGCTTCGAACTCTGTGCGCCATCGTCGCCGTTTCACGTGGAACAGTTCCTCCGACCGGAACCGCTGTTTCACGTGAAACGCTCCCTGGTGTCGACGCACGGTGCGGTTGGCCAGGACATGGCCAAAAGCACGTACGTCCAGGGGAATCAGGTGGACGCCGACCACCCGCTTCGGACAGCCTGACCTGCGTGCCGACTCCTTCCCTCACCGCTCTGCCCATCCGTCGCCTGACGCATCGCGATCTCACCGCCTGCGCCGACTTGTCCGAGGACCGGGGGTGGCCACGCGAGGAGCACAAGTGGGGCCTCCTCCTGTCGGCCGGAAAGGGCTACGGCATCGACGATCCCGACGGAGGCCTCGTCGCCGCGTGCGTCGTCACCGAGTACGGCCCTCACGGCCGCCCCTGCCTCGGCGCCATCGGCATGGTGCTGGTCGCCGAGCGGCACGCCCGGCAGGGCGTCGGTCGGCGGCTGATGCGGCATGTCGTGTCGCTGATGGGCACGACCCCACTCACCCTGCACGCCACCCCGAACGGCCGTCCGCTCTACGAGGAGCTGGGCTTCAAGTCCACGGGCCGGGCAGAAATGGTGCGAGGGCATTTCACCGCACCGCAATCCGTCTCACGCGTCGCCACCCGTGCGGCGACGGCCGAGGACCTCACCGCGATCCTGCGGCTCGACGAGGAGGTGTTCGGCGCCGATCGCACGCATGTGATCACCCGGCTGCCTGCCTTCGCGGACCAGTTGCGAGTCGCCGAGGACGAGGGCAGGATCGTCGGCTTCGCGGCCGCGTGGCCCAACATGGACACCCAGGTCGTGGGCCCGCTGATCGCCCGGGACACGGAGACCGCGAAGGCGCTCCTGACCTCGCTCGCCTCCCGCACGGACCGACCGCTGCGCACCGACATCGACGTCCGGCACGAGGAACTGCTGGCCTGGGTGAAGGCGCGGGGTCTGGAGTCCGTCGCCTTCAACTCCGTGATGACCTACGGGATCACGGAGCTGCCGGGTGACTGGCGCCGTCGTTTCGCCCCGTTGACGGTGGCGGCCGGCTGACGGCACGCGTGCACGGACGGAGCGCCGGTTCCGTGGTCGTCGGGAACCGGCGCTCCGTGAGCGGGGAGAGCGGCGACCTCAGGCGAGCGCCTTCACAGCGGCCGTGGCGAAGCCGTGGTCCTGCTCCGGGGCGCCGCCCCCGACCCCGATCGCGCCGATCAGGCGGCCGTCGCGGTGTACCGGCACGCCGCCGGCGATGAACAGCAGCGGGCGGTCGAGTGCGGTGGGCAGGGTGTGGAAGGGACCGCCGGGCTGCACCGCGTCGACCAGGTCAGCGGTGGGGGCGTTCAGTTGCAGCGCCGTGTACGCCTTGCGCGTGCTCGTCTCTCCGGAGATCAGAACGGCTCGGTCGTCCCGCCGGAAGGCCAGCGGATGGCCGCCCGCGTCCAGGACGGTGACGCTGACCGTGACCCCGGCGGCCTCGGCGGCGCTGCTTGCCGCCGTGACGAGGGCTTCGGCGTCATGGATGGTCAGGGGCGCGACGGTGACGGTGCTCATGGCGGAGGTTCTCCTTGTGGTGCTGTCGGGGCCGGGCGGGGTTGCGCGTTGTTCCGCCGGGACTGCCTCGGCCCGGCGAGCGGGCGGGTTCAGTGCTGGACGGTCGCGTGCCGCTCGGCGGCGGCACCGCGGGCGGCGACGTGGCCGGAGTCGCCGCGGGCACCCTCCCGGCGCTCCAGCGCGGCCGAGACGAGGGCCAGGAGCAGAGCGCCCGCGGCGAGGGCGGCGCCGACCCAGTTCGGCGCGGTGTAGCCCAGACCTGCGGCGATGACGAGGCCGCCGAGCCAGGCGGACAGTGCGTTGCCGAGGTTGAAGGCGCCGATGTTCACGGCTGACGCAAGCGTTGGGGCGCCGTGCGCCTGGTCCAGGACGCGCTTCTGCAGCGGGGGCACGGTCGCGAAGCCCAGAGCGCCGATCAGAGCGATCGTGACGGCCGCCAGGAGCTTGTTGTGGGCGGTGAGCGTGAAGAGCCCCAGGACGACCGCCAGGGCCCCCAGGGACACGTACAGCATGGGCATCAGGGCTCGGTCGGCGTACTTCCCGCCGACCAGGTTGCCGCCGACCATGCCCAGCCCGAAGAGGACCAGCAGCCAGGTGACCGAGCCGTCCGCGAAGCCGGCGACGTGGGTCATCATCGGCGCGATGTAGGTGATGGCCGCGAAGACCCCGCCGAAGCCGAGCACGGTCATCGCCATGGCGAGCAGGACCTGGGCGTTCTTGAAGGCGGCCAGTTCGTGCCGCAGACGCACGCCCTCGGCGCGCGGCATCTCGGGCACGAGCTTGGCGATGCCGGCCAGTCCGACGACGCCGAGCGCGGCGACGAGGGCGAAGGTGACGCGCCAGCCGATGTTCTGTCCGACCAGGGTGCCCAGGGGTACGCCGACCACGTTGGCGACGGTGAGCCCGGTGAACATCATGGCGATGGCCCCGGCCTTCTTGTCGGGGGCGACCAGGTCGGCCGCGACGACCGCGCCGATGCCGAAGAACGCGCCGTGGGCGAGCGAGGCCACCACACGGCCGATCAGCATCACGACGAAGGCAGGGGCGACGGCGGAGAGCAGGTTGCCCACGATGAACAGGCCCATCAGCAGCATCAGCATCCGCTTGCGGGAGACCTTGGTGCCGAGAACGGTCATGAGCGGGGCGCCGAACATGACTCCGAGCGCGTAGCCGGTCACGAGGAAGCCGGCCGTGGGGATGGAGACTCCGAAGTCGCCGGCGACCTCAGGCAGCAAACCCATGATCACGAACTCGGTCGTCCCGATTCCGAAGGCCCCGATCGCGAGGGCCAGAAGCGCGAGAGGCATAGGGGGTGACACCTTCCCAAACGATTGCAGATGCGCTTTACGTGCTTCGACAATAGTTGCAGACGCTGGCTATACGCAAACGCCGTCTATTGCATGACTGCTCTATCCTGGTGTCAGCCGCTCCGGGACGGAGGAGAGAACGCCCATGACTGCGACGGACCCCGCGCTCACCGCCCTCGCCCAGGGCTGGTGCGCCCTCTCCCTGCTGCACGGCAGGATCGAGGCGCACATCGAACGCGCACTGCAGGCCCGGCACGACCTGAGCGTGCGCGAGTACTCCCTGCTCGACGTGCTCAGCCGACAGCACGACGGCGAGGGCGGTCATCTGCAGATGAAGCAGGTCGCCGACGCGGTCGTCCTCAGCCAGAGCGCGACCACCCGGCTGGTGACCAGGCTCGAGGACCGTGGACTGCTCGAGCGCTACCTGTGCCCCACCGACCGCCGCGGCATCTACACCAACGTCACCGATGCCGGTCTGAAGCTCCTCGGCGAGGCCCGGCCGACCAACGACGCCGCGCTGCGCGAAGCTCTCGACCAGGCCGCCAGGAACCCGGAACTGACCCCACTGGTACGGGTTGTGGAGTCACTCAAGGCGCCTGCCGCCCTCGGTGCATAGGGTTGCGGCCATGGGAGATCTTGAAATACGGGCCGCCGTCGCCGAGGACATCCCCGCGATCGTCGGCATGCTCGCGGACGACCCCCTGGGCGCCCAGCGCGAGTCACCCGACGACCTCGGTCCGTACCTGGCCGCGTTGGAGCGGCTGACCGCCGACCCGAACCAACGCCTGGTCGTCGCCGTCCGTGAGGGACGCGTCGTCGGCACCCTTCAGCTGACGATCGTCCCGGGCCTGTCCCGGCGCGGCTCGACCAGGTCCATCGTCGAGGGTGTGCGCGTGCACGCCGATGAGCGCGGCAGCGGTCTGGGCACCCGGTTCATCGAGTGGGCGATCGATGAATCCCGTCGGGAGAACTGCCAGTTGGTGCAGCTGACCTCCGACAGCACGCGCACCGATGCCCACCGCTTCTACGAACGGCTGGGGTTCGTGGCCTCGCACGTGGGCTTCAAGCTGCAACTCTGAGGTCCTGCCCTTCGAGGAGGACCCATTTCCTCGCGTGGAAGCGCCCTGTTTCACGTGAAACAGGGCGCTTGCGTGCCGTCGACGGCAAACGGCCACTGGGCCACCGACCGGCGGAGCTCGCGGTGCTCGCCTAGCCGATCCCGCGCCACCCCTCCGGGTCGACACCGCCGGGTACCGCAGCGCCCTCCTCGTACGGCTGGCGCGTGAACACGAACGACCCCAGGTCCAGGTGATCGACGCTGCCGTCCGGCCGCCGTACGGCCCTCAGGAGCTCCCCGGCGTAGTAACCCTCCAGGCCGGTCCAGGTGCCGTCGCCGTTCGCCCTGAACCGGGAGCGACGACCGCCGCCGGACAGGGGCCCCAGGGAGACGAGCCCGTCGGCCGTCACCCTCAGGGCGACAGGACTCGTCCCCCAGTACCACTGGCCCGCCAACTCCAGGACAGAGCGGTCGACCTCCCGCATCGGACGCCACGGCTCGGGAATGCGCGGCTCGGCCTCGGCGACGATACGCACGAGATCGGCCGCGACCTGCGAGATCAGCAGACCGGAGGTGCAGTTGGCGAGCACCACCGTGGCCACGTCGTCCGTCACGCCGACAGTGAGAGCGGCGAGGAAGCCCGGCACTGAGCCGGAGTGCCCCACGAGCAGCCGGCCGTCCCGGTGCTGGACCTGCAGTCCGAGTCCGTACGCCGCACCGTCCGCCAGATCCGCCGGTCCGGCCGGCGCGGCGGGCGTCCGCATCTCGCGCAGTGTCTCCGCGCTCAGCACCCGGTCGTCGCCCCGGGTGAGGAAGGCGGCGAACCGCGCGAGGTCGCCGGTCGTGGACCAGAGCTGGCCCGCCGGGGCCATCCGCCCGAAGTCCTCGGCAGGTTCGGGCAGCATGACGTCGGCCCAGGGATGCACCGCCCAGCCGCCCGCCGCCGGAGCCTGAGACCGGACACTCGTGCGATCGAGACCCAGAGGTTCGAGCACTTCGCGCCGTAGCACCTCTTCCCAGGGCGCTCCGCGAAGCTCTTCCACGAGAGCTCCGAGAAGGGTGTAGCCGGGATTCGAGTAGTGGAACCGGCGGCCGGCCGGAAACGGGGCGGCCTGGTCGCCGAGGACGTCGGCGAGCTCGGGCCGCAGGGACCCCGGGGTCCGCTCCCACCACGGTCCGGGCGTCTCGGCCGCCAGTCCGCCGGTGTGGGCGAGCAGTTCGGCCACCGTGGCCTCCCCCGCGCCGGTGCCGGGCAGGTGCTTCTCCAGCGGGTCCTCGAGGCCGAGCACTCCTTCGTCGCGCAACCGCAGGACGAGGACGGCCGTGAAGGTCTTGGTGATCGAGCCGATCCGGTACTGCACGTTCTCGTCCGGAGCGTGCCCTTCGACCGAGGTCCGCGCCCCGTGCCACACGGCCCGCCCGTCCCTCACGACGGCGGCGACGAGCGACGGCGCCCGCCCTTCGGCCTGGGCCACGGCGATCCGATGGAGCAGCGCACGCCGGGTGCCGGGCAGCAGCTCTTCCTGAGGTGTCGTCATGGGGCCAGTCCACCCGGCCCCACGACCGACGTCGAGTCCATTTCGCCCAGGGCGCGAGATCAGGTCTGCGCCATGTCCACGAAGCGCGAGTAGTGGCCCTGGAAGGCGACGGTGATGGTGGCGGTCGGGCCGTTACGGTGCTTGCCCACGATGATGTCCGCCTCGCCCGCGCGCGGGGACTCCTTCTCGTAGGCGTCCTCGCGGTGCAGCAGGATCACCATGTCGGCGTCCTGCTCGATGGAGCCGGACTCACGCAGGTCGGACACCATGGGCTTCTTGTCGGTGCGCTGCTCGGGACCACGGTTGAGCTGGGAGAGCGCGATCACCGGGACCTCCAGCTCCTTGGCCAGCAGCTTGAGGTTACGGGACATGTCCGAGACCTCCTGCTGACGGCTCTCGGAGCGCTTGGAGCCACCGGCCTGCATCAGCTGGAGGTAGTCGATGATCACGAGCTTGATGTCGTTGCGCTGCTTCAGCCGGCGGCACTTGGCGCGGATCTCCATCATCGACAGGTTCGGGGAGTCGTCGATGTAGAGCGGCGCCGAGGACACCTCGGGCATGCGACGGGCCAGCCGGGTCCAGTCCTCGTCCGTCATCGTGCCGGAGCGCATGTGGTGCAGGGCGACCCGGGCCTCGGCGGACAGCAGGCGCATCGCGATCTCGTTGCGCCCCATTTCGAGGGAAAAGATGACGCTGGGCAGGTTGTGCTTGATCGACGCCGCGCGCGCGAAGTCCAGGGCCAGGGTCGACTTACCCATGGCGGGACGGGCCGCGATGACAATCATCTGGCCGGGGTGCAGCCCGTTGGTGAGCGAGTCCAGGTCCGTGAATCCGGTGGGCACACCCGTCATCTCGCCGCTGCGCGAGCCGATCGCCTCGATCTCGTCGAGGGCGCCCTCCATGATGTCGCCGAGCGGCAGGTAGTCCTCGCTGGTGCGCTGCTCGGTGACGGCGTAGATCTCCGCCTGGGCCCGGTTGACGATCTCGTCGACGTCGTCGTCGGCCGCGTATCCCATCTGCGTGATGCGGGTGCCGGCTTCGACCAGGCGGCGCAGGACCGCGCGCTCGTGGACGATCTCCGCGTAGTACTCGGCATTGGCGGCCGTGGGCACCGTCTGGACGAGGGTGTGCAGGTAGGACGCGCCGCCGACCTTGTTGATCTCGCCGCGCTTGGTGAGTTCGGCGGCGATGGTGATCGGGTCGGCGGGCTCGCCCTTGGCGTAGACGTCGAGGATCGCCTGATAGATCGTCTCGTGCGCGGGCTTGTAGAAGTCGTGGCCCTTGAGCACCTCGACCACGTCGGCGATGGCGTCCTTGGACAGGAGCATGCCGCCGAGGACGGACTGCTCGGCGTCGAGGTCCTGTGGCGGTACCCGCTCGAAGGCGCTGCCGCCGCCCTCCCACTCGCCGCTGTCCCGGCCGCGGTCATGCTGTTCGTCCCGGCCGCGGCCACGGCCGCCGTCACCGCGCCGGCGGGAAGCAGGTAGACGATCACTGGGGCCGCTGTCGGCCCACGGGTCGTCCAAGGGCTCGGAAATGCTCACCGAGCCACCTCCTCCCGTCCGCCGAGCGGACCCTCGCCGTGCCTCTGTTCTACGGCACGACACTGACAATTGAGATGCCCAACTCCGTTTGTGAGGCGTCGTTTTTGTGAGGGTTTCCTCGGCCGACGGACGGAGCGGGCGCCGGACCACGGTAGGCCCGCGGGCACCTTCAGCCAATCTGGTTATCCACAGGCCATGTGGACGACGGCCCCGATGCTGTGGAGAACTCCGCAAAACCTGTGCACGACCCGGTGGACAGCGCTGTGAACAAGCCCTCTACTTTTCTTTTCGACCACCTCTGACCTGCAGCTTCCTCATCCACCGGCTGTGCAGAAGAAAAAGTTGCCCAGTCGGGCCAAGATCTCTTCGAACGGCGCGCGAGAGCGTGCACCGTGCACAGACGAGTAAGGGTCACAACACAATTGCATCTCTTACCTGTGGACGATTAGATTGGTGGCCATGACACAGGCTCCCGCGCCCCTCAGGGCCGCCCGACGACAGCACGATCGCGAGATCGTCGCGCTGGCCGTCCCGGCCTTCGGCGCGCTCGTCGCCGAGCCGCTGTTCGTCATGGCCGACAGTGCGATCGTGGGCCATCTGGGCACCGCTCAACTGGCGGGTCTCGGTATCGCCTCCGCGCTCCTCACCACAGCCGTCAGCGTCTTCGTCTTCCTCGCCTACGCCACCACCGCCGCTGTCTCACGCCGCGTGGGCGCCGGCGACCTCCCGGCCGCCATCCGGCAGGGCATGGACGGCATCTGGCTGGCGTTGCTGCTCGGCGCCGCTGTGATCACGGCCGTCCTGCCCACCGCCCCGGCACTGGTGGAACTCTTCGGCGCCTCGGACACGGCCGCTCCGTACGCGACCACGTATCTGCGCATCTCCGCACTCGGCATACCGGCCATGCTCGTCGTACTGGCCGCGACCGGTGTCCTGCGCGGCCTCCAGAACACGCGAACACCGCTCTACGTCGCCGTCGCGGGTTTCGTCGCCAACGCGGGCCTGAACGCCGGTCTCGTGTACGGCGCCGGTCTCGGCATCGCCGGATCTGCCTGGGGCACCGTCCTCGCCCAGTGGGGCATGGCCACGGTGTACCTCGCGGTGGTGGTGCGGGGAGCCCACCGTCATGGCGCGTCACTGCGGCCCGACGCCGCAGGCATAAGGGCCTGCGCTCAGGCCGGTGCGCCCTTGCTGGTCCGCACGCTCTCCCTGCGAGCGATCCTGATGATCGCCACCGGCGTGGCCGCCCGTCTTGGGGACAACGACATCGCGGCGCACCAGATCGCTCTGGGCTTGTGGAGCCTTCTCGCGTTCGCACTCGACGCCATCGCGATCGCGGGGCAGGCCATCATCGGGCGGTATCTCGGTGCCGACGACGCCCGGGGCGCCCGTGACGTCTGCCGGCGCATGGTCGAGTGGGGCATCGCCGTGGGCATCGTCCTCGGTCTCCTGGTAGTGATCGCCCGGCCGCTGTTCCTGCCGCTGTTCACCAGCGATCCGGCGGTGAAGGGCGCCGCGCTGCCGGCTCTTCTCGTGGTGGCGCTCGCCCAGCCGGTGTGCGGCATCGTCTTCGTGCTCGACGGCGTACTGATGGGCGCGGGAGACGGCCCCTATCTGGCCCGAGCCATGGTGCTCACCTTGGCTGTCTTCACTCCGGTGGCCCTGCTGATACCGGTCCTCGGCGGCGGACTCACCGCGGTCTGGGGTGCGATGACACTGATGATGATCGTCCGGATGCTGACTCTCTGGCTGCGTGCCCGCTCCGGCCGCTGGCTCGTCACCGGCGCGACCCGCTGACCGTTTCACGTGAAACCGGCTTCCGGTTCGCACCTGTGTTTCACGTGAAACGGACAAGCGGAAGGGGCCGCACCCGGTGGGTGCGGCCCCTTCTCAGCTCTTCGAACCGAGCGCAGCGATCAGGCCGCGACGACCTCGATGTTGACCTTGGCGGCAACCTCGGGGTGCAGACGCACGGACGTCTCGTGGGAGCCCAGCGTCTTGATCGGCGAGCCGAGCTCGATGCGGCGCTTGTCGACCTCGGGGCCACCGGAAGCCTTGATCGCCGAGGCGACGTCGGCCGGGGTGACGGAACCGAAGAGACGACCGGCGTCGCCGGAGCGAACGGCCAGACGGACCTTGACGCCCTCGAGCTGGGCCTTCACAGCGTTGGCCTGCTCGATGGTCTGGATCTCGTGGATCTTGCGAGCGCGACGGATCTGCTCGACGTCCTTCTCGCCACCCTTGGTCCAACGGATCGCGAAGTTCCGCGGGATCAGGTAGTTGCGAGCGTAGCCGTCCTTGACGTCGACGACGTCGCCTGCGGCGCCGAGGCCGGAGACCTCGTGGGTGAGGATGATCTTCATTTGTCGGTCACCCTTCCCTTATCGCGCCTGGGCGGTGTAGGGCAGCAGCGCCATCTCACGGCTGTTCTTCACGGCCGTGGCGACGTCACGCTGGTGCTGCGTGCAGTTGCCGGTCACGCGGCGGGCACGGATCTTGCCGCGGTCGGAAATGAACTTCCGCAGCATGTTCGTGTCCTTGTAGTCCACGTACGTGACCTTGTCCTTGCAGAAAGCGCAGACCTTCTTCTTAGGCTTGCGCACAGGCGGCTTCGCCATGGTGTTTCTCCTGTGTGATCAAGAAGTTGGGATACGACCCACCCTCGACCCGAGCAGACCCGGACACCCGGGCCCGCGGGCCTAGAAGGGGGGTTCGTCCGAGTAGCCGCCGCCGCTGGCGCCGCCGGAGTTCCCACCCCAGCCGCCACCGCCGCCGCCCTGGTTGCCACCGGCGGGAGCGCCGGTCGCCCACGGGTCGTCGGCAGGAGCGCCGCCGGCCTGCTGGCCGCCGCCGGAGCTTCCACCCCAGCTGCCGCCGCCCTGACCGCCACCGCCGCCGTAACCACCCTGGCCGCCCTGGCCACCGCGGCCGGAGGCCTTGGTGACCTTGGCTGTGGCACTGCGCAGGCTGGCGCCGACTTCCTCGACGTCCAGCTCGTAGACCGTGCGCTTGACGCCCTCACGGTCCTCGTAGGACCGCTGCTTCAGCCGGCCCTGCACGATGACGCGCATGCCTCGCTGGAGCGACTCCGCGACGTTCTCCGCCGCCTGACGCCAGACGGAGCAGGTCAGGAACAGGCTCTCGCCGTCCTTCCACTCGTTCGTCTGTCGGTCGAAGGTGCGGGGAGTGGACGCGACACGGAACTTCGCGACCGCCGCACCGGAGGGGGTGAAGCGCAGCTCGGGGTCGTCGACAAGATTGCCGACGACCGTGATGACGGTCTCGCCTGCCATGGGGGAACCTCTCGGCGGGTTTGCTGCTGGCTGCTGGTGCTGCTACTCAGAATCCCGAGATCAGCTGAGCTCGCGAGCTCAGTGGGTCTCGGGACGGAGGACCTTGGTCCGGAGGACCGACTCGTTCAGGTTCATCTGGCGGTCGAGCTCCTTGACGACCGCAGGCTCGGCCTGCAGGTCGATGACCGAGTAGATGCCCTCGGGCTTCTTCTTGATCTCGTACGAGAGACGACGACGGCCCCAGGTGTCGACCTTCTCGACCTTTCCGTTGCCCTCACGGACGACGGAGAGGAAGTTCTCGATCAGCGGGGAGACAGCGCGCTCCTCGAGATCGGGGTCGAGGATGACCATCACCTCGTAGTGACGCATGTGGAACCCACCTCCTTTGGACTCAGCGGCCACGGTCGATCCGTGGCAGGAGGGTTGTGATGCGTACGCAACGGTATCGGCCGCCACTGACAATCGGGGGTCGGCGAGCGACATCCCCGTTCTGAGCTGGACGGACTACCAGACTGTGCTGGGCAGACACCGGTGCAGACGGTACAGACTACCTGCACACCCGCTTCCGGTTGAAATCCGGCGTGGTTGCCCGTCAGTCTGTACACGACGGGTGTGTATGGCGCTACGATGCGCCGCCTTCCGCAGGAGGTGCCCCATGGCACAGGCATTGCGACCCAACACCGCCGGTTCTCTCTTCGCCACCGACGGCAAACCCCATCCGCTCCAGGACACGCTGCTCGCGGTGACGCTGGTGCTGGGACTGACGGCCTTCATCACGTCGTTCTTCCACAGCCTCCATCTGCTCAGCTCCTGGACCGGCCTGGTGGGAATCCTGACCGGGGCGTACGGGCAGTGGATCTCCGAGACCACCCGCGAGCGCTTCGGTCTGATCCTGGGTCTCGGTGCCGCGGGTGTCGGCTTCTTCATCGGCATGGCGCACGGCGGCCTCTTCGGAGGAGTCTGGTGACCCGACCGATGCCGATCGCGGCATCGGGGACACCGTCCGCGCCACAGGACGCGTAGGACACCTACGAACCCAGACGAAACGCCCCGGCCGCGCCGGAGCCGGGGCGCAGTTCCGTACGCCCAGTCAGGCCCCTCGTCAGGCGCAGTAGGCTTCGGCGCGAGAGCCGGAGCCCCTGAACCCATGGGGACACACCAGCCCGAGGAGCGCCCCGAATGAGCCTGACCCTGAGGACGATCAGTCGCGAGCAGCATCTGGCATACATCCAGAGCCTGCCGTCGGCTAGCCACATGCAGGTTCCGGCCTGGGCCGACGTCAAGGCCGAGTGGCGTTCGGAGAACCTCGGCTGGTTCGACGAGCGGACCGGCGAACTGGTCGGCGCGGGTCTCGTCCTCTACCGCCAACTGCCCAAGATCAAGCGGTACCTGGCCTATCTGCCCGAGGGCCCGGTCATCAACTGGTACGCGCCGAATCTGACCGAGTGGCTGGAACCGATGCTGGCGCACCTCAAGCAGCAGGGCGCGTTCTCGGTGAAGATGGGCCCGCCGGTGATCATCCGCCGCTGGGAGGCCACCTCCATCAAGGCGGGCATCCAGAACCCCGACGTGAAGCGGCTGCGCGACATCGAGGCCGACTTCATCGAACCGCGCGCCTTCGAGGTGGCCGACAAGCTGCGCCGCATGGGATGGCAGCAGGGGGAGGACGGCGGCGCCGGCTTCGGCGACGTCCAGCCGCGCTACGTCTACCAGGTGCCGCTGGCGAACCGTTCCCTTGAAGAGGTCCACAAGAACTTCAACCAGCTGTGGCGGCGCAACATCAAGAAGGCCGAGAAGGCCGGCGTCGAGGTCGTCCAGGGCGGTTACCACGACCTCGAGGAATGGCAGCGCCTGTACGAGATCACGGCTGTCCGCGACCACTTCCGGCCGCGCCCGCTGTCGTACTTCCAGCGGATGTGGACGGCCCTCAACACCGAGGACCCCAACCGCATGCGGTTGTACTTCGCCCGCCACAACGGCGTGAACCTGTCGGCGGCCACGATGCTGATCGTCGGCGGCCACGTCTGGTACTCCTACGGCGCCTCCGACAACATCGGCCGCGAGTTCCGGCCCTCGAACGCCATGCAGTGGCGCATGCTGCGCGACGCCTACGCGCTCGGCGCCACCGTCTACGACCTGCGCGGCATCTCCGACTCCCTGGACGAGACCGACCACCTCTTCGGCCTGATCCAGTTCAAGGTCGGCACGGGCGGCCAGGCCGCCGAGTACCTCGGCGAGTGGGACTTCCCGCTGAACAAGCTCCTGCACAAGGCCCTCGACATCTACATGTCGCGCCGCTGACGTCACGTCAGTGATTCCATACCTCTGACGCACCTCCCCACACGGAAGCCACGAGAAAGGTCCCAGGTCCGGCCATGGCGCTCACGCTCTACGTCGACACCGCGCGCTGGCGGGCGCACCACAAGCACGTGCAGGAGCAGTTCCCGGGGCTCGTCCCGGTCTGCAAGGGCAACGGCTACGGGTTCGGGCACGACCGGCTGGCGGAGGAGGCCACCCGGCTGGGCTCGGACGTCCTCGCCGTCGGCACGACGTACGAGGCCGCGCGCATCAAGGACTTCTTCGGCGGCGACCTGCTGGTGCTGACGCCGTACCGGCGCGGCGAGGAGCCCGTGCCGCTGCCGGACCGGGTCGTGCGCTCGGTGTCGTCGGTGGACGGCGTGTACGGCCTCGTGGGCGCCCGGGTGGTCATCGAGGTGATGTCGTCGATGAAGCGGCACGGCATCAGCGAGCAGGACCTGGCTCAGCTGCACGCCGCGATCGAGAACGTGCGGCTGGAGGGCTTCGCCATCCACCTTCCGCTGGACCGCACCGACGGCTCCGACGCCGTCGAGGAGGTCATCGGCTGGATGGACCGGCTGCGCGCGGCCCGACTGCCGCTGCACACGATGTTCGTCAGCCACCTCAAGGCCGACGAACTCGCCCGGCTGCAGCAGCAGTTCCCGCAGACCCGCTTCCGCGCGCGGATCGGCACCCGGCTGTGGCTGGGAGACCACGAGGCCACCGAGTACCGCGGCGCGGTCCTGGACGTCACCAAGGTCACCAAGGGCGACCGGTTCGGCTACCGGCAGCAGAAGGCGGCCTCGGACGGCTTCCTGGTGGTCGTGGCGGGCGGTACGTCGCACGGGGTGGGTCTGGAGGCCCCCAAGGCCCTGCACGGCGTCATGCCGCGCGCCAAGGGCGTCGCCCGCGCCGGCCTCGCCACCGTGAACCGGAACCTTTCACCGTTCGTCTGGGGCGGCAAGCAGCGCTGGTTCGCCGAGCCGCCGCACATGCAGGTGTCCATCCTGTTCGTGCCGTCGGACGCGCCGGAGCCGCACGTCGGCGACGAGCTGGTGGCCCACCTGCGGCACACCACCACGCAGTTCGACCGTCTCGTGGACCGCTGAGCGTCCCGCAGACAGCACCCGGAAGCGCCCCGACCGCGCCCCGCAGACAGCGCAGAGGCCGTACACGGAATCCGTGTACGGCCTCTGCCGTGTCCGTTGCCCCGCCCGGACGGCTACTGTTCGCTCACAGCGAACGGTCGACGGCGTCCTGTTTGCCCCATTCCACCTGCGGTCCGTCGAAGTGGGAGGCGTGCCGGGGCGGGTGCGCCGGGGCCCCGAGGACGAACACGTCCTCCGCGCCGTCGAGCACGCCGCCCGACGGATCGTCGTCGCCCGCCCGCCGCACCACGTCCCGTTCCGGCAGCAGGATGTCGCGGACGACCACACCGCACAGGTAGAGCGTCCCCAGCAGGTGCACACCGATGGCCCAGTGGTACCCGTCGGTCGGCAGCCCCTTGTGGGCGTCTCCGCTCATCGTGTACGCGAGGTACCCCCAGATGCCCAGGAAGTAGGCCACCTCGCACGCCTGCCAGATCAGGAAGTCCCGCCACTTCGGCCGGGCCAGCACCGCCAGCGGCACCAGCCACAGGACGTACTGGGGGGAGTAGACCTTGTTGGTGAGGATGAAGGCGGCCACGATCAGGAACGCCAGCTGGGCGAAGCGGGGGCGGCGGGGCGCGGTCAGTGTCAGCACCGCGATGCCCACGGCGCACAGCACGACGAGGAGCGTGGCGAGGGTGTTGACGCTCTCGGTGGTGAGCGGGTCGCTGGAGTTCTGGGCCAGGATCAGCCAGAAGGAGCCGAAGTCGACGCCCCGCTCCTGGCTGAACCGGTAGAACTTCGACCACCCTTCGAAGGCGAAGAGCATGACCGGCAGGTTCACCACCAGCCAGGCGACGAGCGCGCCACCCAGCGCCTTGCCGAAGTCCCGCCATTTCCCCGCGCGCCAGCACAGCATGAACAGAGGGCCGAGGAGGAACACGGGATAGAGCTTGGCGGCCGTTGCAAGCCCCAGCAGGACGCCGAAAGCCAGGGAACGCCCCCGGGACCACATGAGCATCGCCGCGGCCGTCAGAGCGACCGCCAGCAGGTCCCAGTTGATGGTCGCGGTCAGAGCGAAGGCAGGCGCCAGGGCGACCAGCAGACCGTCCCAGGGGCGCCGGGCGTGCGTTCTGACCACGCAGACGGCGATGACGGCCGCGCACGCCATCAGCATCCCGGCGTTGACCATCCAGTACCACTGCTCCTGGTCCTGGATGCTGCCGCTGCCCGGCGTCAGCCAGCTGGCCACCTCCATGAACACGCCGGTCAGCACCGGGTACTCGAGGTAGTCCATGTCGCCGGGGAGCTTGTCGAAGTACGGCACCAGCCCGTCGGCGAAGCCGCGCCCCTGGTAGAGGTGCGGGATGTCCGAGTAGCAGGCGTGCGTGTACTGGGACGTGGCGCCGAAGAACCAGCCCCCGTTGTAGCAGGGCGCCTTCTGGATCAGTCCTAGGGCGAACATCCCGATCGCCACGAGCGCGACGATCCGCACGGGGGTCCACCAGGACGTCCCCAGCAGGGCCCGCCGACCGAGGGGACCGCCGATCAGCTCACTGCCGGCCGCGGCGACCGGGTCGTCATGGGTCGGCCTTACCGGATCCGGCTCGTGCACGCGCGCCGGCGAGGATTCTGCACTGGGCATGGGCGCCATCCTGCCGTACGGACCTAGGAAAACGCCGAGGGCCGCCCCACCCGGTCCGGTGGAGCGGCCCTCGTTTCACGTGAAACATACGCATGTTTCACGTGAAACACCCAAGCCGGGCGACAGCGCGGCTAGCCGGCGGGGCCTCCGAAGATGCCGCCGTTTCCGTTGCCTCTGGAGTTGCCGTTCGACTCGGTGGTGGTCGGCGTCGGAGAGATGTCGCCTGTCCCACCGGTGTCGTTTCCGTTGGTCGCCCCACCGCCGGTGTTGTTGCAGTCGAAGAAGTTGGAGCAGGTCTCCGAAGCCGAGGGTGAGGGTTCCACCTGTGTCTCGCTCGGGGATGGGGAAGCCGACGGTTCCTCTTCCTCGGTCTCGGTCGCCGAAGGAGTCGGAGTCGGGGACGGTTCCGCGTTGACGACCTCACCGATGGGCTGGGGCTCCGGGAAGTCCTTCGCAGGCGTGCCCTTCAGCGCCTCCAACATGTAGTCGTGCCAGATCTGCGCCGGGAACGAAGCGCCGTGGATCTTCTTCTGGCCACCGGTTCCGAACATCTTCAGGAACGTACGGTCCTTCTTCGACTCGTCGTCGTCGTAGCGGAACATGGTGACGGCGGTCGACAGCTGCGGGGTGTACCCGACGAACCAGGCCGACTTGTTGCCGTCGGTGGTACCGGTCTTGCCCGCGACCTGGCGGCCCGGCAGCTGGGCGTTGGTACCGGTGCCGTCCTCGACCACGGTCTTCAGGACGTCGGTCACGTTGTCGGCGACCTTCGCGGTGAACGCCTGCTTCGTCTTCTTCTCGTGCGTGAAGATCTGGCCCTTCTCGCTCGTGACCTTCTCCACCGAGTACGGATCGGCCTGCTTGCCGCTGGCGGCGAAGGTGCCGTACGCGCCGGCCATCCGGATCGCGCTCGGGTCGGAGATGCCGATCGAGAACGACGGGAAGCCGCTGTTGGTCAGGCTGGACTCCTTCAGCCCCGCACTGACGGCGGACTCCTTGACCTTGTCCAGACCCACGTCCATGCCGAGCTGCACGAAGGCGGAGTTCACGGACTCGCGCATCGCCTCACGCAGATCGATCTTGTATTCCGGAGGGGTCCCGAGAGAGACGTTGCCGTCATTGGTCTGGAGCCACTCCTCGCCCTTCTCGTTCTTCCAGACCGAACCGTCGTAGTTCTTGATCTTGAGCTTGTTCTTGCCGCTGAACAGGCTCTTGGGCGAGACGATGGTGCGCTCGTCCTGCGCCTGCGAGGACCCCAGATCCGGGTCGCGCACGCCCCAGGTCATCGCGGCCGCCAGCACGAACGGCTTGAACGTCGAACCGACCTGGGCGCCGGTCTGGTCCGCGTTGTCGGTGAAGTGCTTGGTGGCGTCCTCACCGCCGTAGATGGCCCTGATGGCACCGGTGGACGGCTCCACGGACGCCCCGCCGAACTGGACGTGGGTGTCCGTCTCCGGTCGCTGCTCCGGCTTGATGTTGGCCTTCTGGACCTTCTTGACCGACTCCTCGAGCTTGTTGACCTTGTTCTTGTCGAAGGTCGTGTAGATCGAGTAGCCGCCCTGCTGCAGCAGGTCCTGGGTGATCCCGGTCTCCTTGCTGTGGGTCACCAGGTAACCGTTGGCGAGGTCGACGAGGTAGCCGACCTGGCCCTTCAGGTCCGTGTTGGAGCGGGGGTTCTGCCACTTGGGGAGCGTCGTGTACTTCGCCCGCACCGAGGCGTCGAGATGGCCGTACTCGACCATCTTTTCGAGGGTGTCCTGCATCTGGAGCAGGGCCCGCTTGCTGTTGGCCGCGGACGTGGCCCCGACCGGGTCGACGGAGGTCGTGCCGGCGGGGTCGTAGTACGTGGCGCCCTTCAGCATGGCGGCGAGGAAGGCGCACTCGCCCGGGTTGAGCTTGATCGCGTCCTTGTTGAAGTACGCGCGGGCGGCGGCCTGGATGCCGTAGGCGTTGCGCCCGTAGTACGCGGAGTTCAGGTAGCCGGCCATGATCTGGTCCTTGTCGACCTCCGCGCCCACCTTGATGGACACGAAGATCTCCTTGAACTTCCGGGAGATCGTCTGCGACTGGTCGTTCAGCATGGCGTTCTTGACGTACTGCTGGGTGATCGTCGATCCGCCCTGCGTCTGTCCGCCCCGGGCCATGTTGAACACGGCGCGGGCGATGCCCTTGGGGTCGATGCCGCTGTCGTCGTAGAAGGTCTTGTTCTCCTGCGAGATCACCGCCCAGCGCATCTCCTCCGGGATCTGCGAGAGGCCGATGTTCTGACGGTTCGTCTCACCACCGGTGGCAACCATCTGGCTGCCGTCCTTCCAGTAGTAGACGTTGTTCTGCGCCGTGGCCGTCTTGGCGACGTCCGGGATGCCCACCATGGCGTACCCGATGCCCGCCACGGCCACCAGGCTGCCGACGAAGCCGACGAAGAGGCCCGCGACGAGCCTCCAGGAGGGCATCCAGCGCTGCCAGCCGTACTTGTCGGCACGCGGATAGTCGATCAGACGCTTACGGTCGGGCGCGGACCGTCCTCTGCCCCGTCCGGGGACGGCCGGGCCGCCGCGGCGGCCCGCTGCGGGCTCGGCTGCCCTGCGCCGCCCGCCCGAGTTTCTCTGGGACGCGCGTCGGACGTCGGCGCGGCTGCCGTATGGCTGCTCCTCGCTCCCGGTCCCGTGCCCCAACCCGTAGTCGGAAGGAGATCCGGTCGCGCCTCGCGGTGCCGCGCGGCGGCCGGAGGACGGACCGGACTGGCCGCGTCGGGCCGCGGCACGTCCGCCTCCCTGCGGCTGCGGCGGTTTGCGACGGTGCTCGCTCATCGAACGATTACTCCTCGGGCAGGCGCATCCGTGCGCGCCTGGAAAAGGCGGCTGGTTTCCTGTCCCCCCGAAGTACGGATGCGGGCGGTCGCGCATTCACCCGTACTGCACCGAGGACCTCGACGCCCCCCGGCGTCTCATGGGTCCCGGTGGTGTGCATGGCGCACAGACTACGCACCGTCAAAACCCACCTAGCCCTGAAGTTCACCCTAAATAGGGCAATTCGCCTGCAACGAATCCGTGATGTGATCCCGTTCACCACCCCCCCTCTTGTCGCGACCGGAAGGCCGTTCTATCGTCTTGATGTATCGAGTCGATACATCAGCGCGACATAAGGACGAGAGGAGGCGACGATGAGCCGGCGTTCCGGCATCCTCGAGTTCGCCGTCCTCGGCCTTCTCCGCGAGTCCCCCATGCACGGCTATGAGCTGCGCAAACGACTCAATACGTCACTGGGCGTGTTCCGTGCGTTCAGCTACGGCACGCTCTATCCCTGCCTCAAGACGCTGGTCGCCAACGGCTGGTTGATCGAAGAGCCGGGGAGCACCCCTGAGGACGCCCTCACTGCTCCACTCGCAGGGCGCCGCGCCAAGATCGTCTACCGGTTGACAGCGGAGGGTAAGGAGCATTTCGAGGAGCTCCTCTCGCAGACGGGTCCCGACGCGTACGAGGACGAACACTTCGCCGCTCGTTTCGCCTTCTTCGGGCAGACGTCGCGCGATGTCCGCATGCGCGTGCTGGAGGGCCGCCGCAGCCGGCTGGAGGAGCGTCTGGAGAAGATGCGCGCCTCCCTGGCGCGCACCCGGGAGCGCCTCGACGACTACACGCTTGAGCTCCAGCGCCACGGAATGGAGTCCGTGGAGCGCGAAGTGCGCTGGCTGAACGAGCTCATCGAGAGCGAGCGGGCCGGACGGGACCTGAAGGGTTTTGCGTCCGGGGGGCCCGCTCAGCAGAACACCACATTTGGATCGACGGGCGGCCTGCCCCGTCCCGGGGACACCCCCGGGACGGATTCGCCCGACGAAACCGCCACGTGAGCGCCCACTCAGGGCCTCACTCGTACACACAGGGAGCAACCGGAATGGGTTCGGTTCGCGTAGCCATCGTCGGCGTGGGCAACTGCGCGGCGTCGCTGGTGCAGGGCGTCGAGTACTACAAGGACGCCGACCCGGCGTCCAAGGTCCCCGGCCTGATGCACGTGCAGTTCGGGGACTACCACGTCGGTGACGTCGAGTTCGTCGCCGCCTTCGACGTCGACGCGAAGAAGGTCGGCCTCGACCTCTCGGACGCCATCGGTGCCAGCGAGAACAACACCATCAAGATCTGCGACGTCCCGAACAAGGGCGTCACGGTCCAGCGCGGTCACACCCTCGACGGCCTCGGCAAGTACTACCGCGAGACCATCGAGGAGTCCGCCGAGACCCCGGTCGACGTGGTCCAGGTCCTCAAGGACAAGCAGGTCGACGTTCTCGTCTGCTACCTGCCCGTCGGTTCCGAGGACGCGGCGAAGTTCTACGCCCAGGCCGCCATCGACGCCAAGGTCGCCTTCGTCAACGCCCTTCCGGTCTTCATCGCCGGCACCAAGGAGTGGGCGGACAAGTTCACCGAGGCGGGCGTCCCGATCGTCGGCGACGACATCAAGTCCCAGGTCGGCGCCACCATCACGCACCGTGTGATGGCGAAGCTGTTCGAGGACCGCGGTGTCCGTCTCGAGCGCACCATGCAGCTCAACGTCGGCGGCAACATGGACTTCAAGAACATGCTGGAGCGCGACCGCCTGGAGTCCAAGAAGATCTCCAAGACGCAGGCCGTCACCTCCCAGATCCCCGACCGCGACCTGGGCGAGAAGAACGTCCACATCGGTCCCTCGGACTACGTGGCCTGGCTGGACGACCGCAAGTGGGCGTACGTCCGCCTCGAGGGCCGCGCCTTCGGTGACGTCCCGCTGAACCTGGAGTACAAGCTCGAGGTCTGGGACTCCCCGAACTCGGCCGGCGTCATCATCGACGCCCTGCGCGCCGCGAAGATCGCCAAGGACCGCGGCATCGGCGGCCCGATCCTGTCGGCGTCGAGCTACTTCATGAAGTCCCCGCCGGTGCAGTACTTCGACGACGAGGCGTACGACAACGTCGAGAAGTTCATCCGCGGCGAGGTCGAGCGCTAGGTCGGCACAGCGCCGCACAACGCCCCGGCACAGCATCGCGTGCCGAGGCGGCAGCCTGGAAAATTCGCTCCTGCCAGGGCTGAGAAGGGTCCCCGGGTCACATGACCCGGGGACCCTCCCCGTATGTGAGGCTGTGCCCCATGGCCGTCGTCCGTGATCTGCGCGTACTGCTGCGCCTGAGGAACTTCCGGCGCCTGCTCGCCGTACGACTGCTCTCCCAGTGCGCGGACGGCGTCTACCAGGTCGCGCTCGCCACCTACGTCGTGTTCTCCCCGGAGAAGCAGACCTCGGCCACCGCGATCGCGTCCGCCATGGCGGTCCTGCTCCTGCCCTACTCCCTGGTCGGCCCCTTCGCGGGCGTCCTCCTGGACCGCTGGCGCCGTCGGCAGGTTCTGCTCCACGGCAACCTGCTGCGCGCGCTGCTGGCGTCGGCGACGGCCGTCCTGATGCTCAGCCATGTCCCCGACTGGCTCTTCTACGCCTCCGCGCTGTGTGTCACCGCGGTCAACCGTTTCGTCCTCGCCGGACTCTCGGCCGCTCTGCCGCGCGTGGTCGACGGCGAGCGTCTGGTGATGGCCAACTCCCTCTCGCCGACGGCCGGAACGCTGGCCGCGGTCGCGGGCGGCGGTCTCGCCTTCGTCGTCCGCCTGGTGGTCGCGGACTCCGACGCGGCGGTGGTGTTGCTGGCGTGCGCCCTGTATCTGTGCGCCGCGCTCGTGTCCCTGTCGATGGCCGCGAACCTGCTGGGCCCCGACGACGATCTCGGCCGGACCCGGCTTGCGGACGCGCTCGGGGGGATCGCCCGCGGTCTGGCGGCGGGCGTACGTCACTTGACCGAGCCGAAGCGCAGGGAGGCCGCCTGGGCGCTCGGCGCGATCTCGCTGATGCGGTTCTGCTACGGCGCCCTGACCGTCATGGTGTTGATGCTGTGCCGGTACGCCTGGTCGTCCGACCCGGACGCCGGACTGGCCCTCCTGGGACTGGCGGTGGGCGTCTCCGGCGTCGGCTTCTTCGTCGCGGCGGTGGTGACGCCCTCAGCGGTGGGCCGGCTGGGTCCGGTGAAATGGATCGTCCTGTGTGCCACGGCGGCCGCGGTGCTGGAGCTCGTCCTGATGCTTCCCTTCACTCAGGTCACCACGTTCGTCGCCGCGTTCGTGGTGGGAGTGGTCACCCAGGGCGCGAAGATCGCCACCGACACCGTCATCCAGTCCTCCGTGGAGGACGCCTTCCGCGGCCGGATCTTCTCGCTCTACGACGTGCTGTTCAACGTCGCCTTCGTCGGAGCCGCCGGTGTTGCCGCCCTGATGCTGCCGCCTGACGGGCGCTCAGCGGCGCTGGTGGTCACAGTCGCCGTTATCTACGGAGCAATTGCTGGCACTATGGCCCGCTTTGCTCTCCAGTAAGTGTCACATCAATGACACAGACTCCCCCTCGGCTACAAGGTTGTCAGTGGCTCCCGGTAACTTACGTGCGTCTTACTTCGCGCGTTTAATTCGCGCCACACGTCCAAGTTTTCTAGGGGGACCCCAAGTGTCGACTCCGCCGCCCCAGGGCCAGAACCCGTTTGCGCAGCAGGGACAGCAGCCCTACGCCCAGCCCGAGGGCCAGGCCCCGTACCCGCCGCAGGGCGGCTACCCCACCGCTCCCTACGGCGCGGTCCCGCCGGAGCAGCCCCGTCGCAAGGTCAGCTTCAAGCTGGTCAAGAACGTCGTCATCGTGCTCGCGGTCATCGGTGCGGCCATCGCCGCCTACATATCCAGCCAGGACGACGCCAACACGGCGGCTGTCGGCGACTGCATGCACCGCGGTAGCAGCAACGACAACAACCCCGACCTCGAGGTCGTCAAGTGCGACTCGGGGAAGGCGCAGTACATCGTGCTGGCGAAGGTCGAGGGCACGTACACGCAGCTCACGGCCGACAGCAAGTGCGAAGAGAAGGCCAAGGACTTCCAGTACTCGTACACCGAGAGCGGCGACGGCAGCAACTTCCTGCTCTGCCTGAAGGACTACTCGAAGTAAGGCAGTCGCGGAGAGGGGCGGTGTTTCACGTGAAACACCGCCCCTTCGCATGTCCGCCCACCGCATCGACGGGGTCATGTTTCACGTGAAACATGACCCCGTTTCCCGCCTCAGCCCTGCTCGGCCCACCACTCCTTGAGAGCCCCCACCGCCGCGTCGTACTCCATCGGCCCGTTCTCCAGGCGGAGCTCCAGCAGGTGCTTGTACGCCTTGCCGATGGCGGGGCCGGGACCGACGCCCAGGATCTCCATGATCTGGTTGCCGTCGAGGTCGGGACGGATCGAGTCCAGCTCCTCCTGCTCCTTAAGCTGAGAGATCCGCTCCTCCAGCCCGTCGTAGGCCCGCGAGAGCGCCGTCGCCTTGCGCTTGTTCCGCGTCGTGCAGTCCGAGCGGGTCAGCTTGTGCAGCCGTTCGAGCAGCGGCCCGGCATCCCGCACATACCGGCGCACCGCGGAGTCCGTCCACTCGCCCGTGCCGTAGCCGTGGAAGCGCAGGTGGAGTTCGACGAGCCGAGAGACGTCCTTCACCAGCTCATTGGAGTACTTCAGCGCCGTCATCCGCTTCTTCGTCATCTTCGCGCCCACCACCTCGTGGTGGTGGAAGGAGACACGGCCGTCCTTCTCGAAGCGACGGGTGCGCGGCTTGCCGATGTCATGCAGAAGCGCGGCGAGCCGCAGCACGAGGTCGGGCCCGTTCTCCTCCAGGGCGATGGCCTGCTCAAGAACGATCAGGGTGTGCTCGTAGACGTCCTTGTGGCGGTGGTGCTCGTCGCTCTCCAGCCGCAGGGCCGGCAGCTCGGGCAGCACACGGTCGGCGATGCCGGTGTCGACCAGCAGCGAGAGACCCTTGCGCGGCTGGTCGGAAAGGATCAGCTTGTTCAGCTCGTCCCGGACCCGTTCGGCCGAGACGATCTCGATACGGGCGGCCATCTCCTGCATCGCCGTGACGACCTCGGGAGCGACCTCGAAGTCCAGCTGGGCGGCGAAGCGGGCAGCACGCATCATGCGCAGCGGGTCGTCCGAGAAGGACTCCTCGGGGGTGCCCGGGGTGCGCAGCACACGCGCCGTGAGGTCGCCGAGGCCGCCGTGCGGGTCGATGAACTCCTTCTCGGGCAGCGCCACGGCCATGGCGTTCACGGTGAAGTCCCGCCGCACGAGGTCCTGCTCGATGGAGTCGCCGTACGCCACCTCGGGTTTGCGCGAGGTGCGGTCGTACGCCTCGGAGCGGTACGTCGTCACCTCGATCTGGAAGCTCCGGTCGACGCCTTCGACGCGGGCGTCCTTCTGGGCGCCGACGGTGCCGAAGGCGATCCCGACCTCCCAGACGGCGTCCGCCCACGGCCGCACGATCTTCAGGACGTCCTCGGGCCGGGCGTCCGTCGTGAAGTCCAGATCGTTGCCGAGCCTCCCGAGCAGCGCGTCCCGGACCGAGCCGCCGACCAGGGCGAGAGAGAACCCGGCCTCCTGGAAGCGGCGTGCGAGGTCGTCGGCGACAGGAGCCACCCGCAGCAGCTCACTCACCGCGCGGTGCTGCACCTGGCTCAGGACACTGAGGTTGTCTTCGTTGGCGTTCGGCACAACAGAAGAGGGTACGTGGCCCGGCGAGCCACGGCCGCCCCGTTTTGGAGCACTGGGCCACCTCCATACATAAGAGGGCAAGAGAGGTTTTTGCCCCCTATTGCAGCCCTTCTCCTTATATGCATACATAGCGGACACCACGACCCTCTTCCGCGATCTTGGGGAGCAGTCCGCGGCACTTCCCCTCAGCGCGCATCGTTACGATGCGTGGACGCACATTCCGACGACCACTGACGACGACGAGGGACGGGCGAAGGCGTGGCCGAGGCGGCAGACTTTCCGGGGATGACTCCCTCACCTGCCCGCCGGTGGCTGCGGCGCACCGGCGCACTGCTCGCCGGGGCGCCTCTGCTGGCCGGCCTGCTCCAGCTGCCCGCCTCCACCGCTCAGGCCGCCGGCCAGGCCGCTCCCAGGGAGGCCTCCGACAGCGGCACGGTGGCCGTCGCCATCGACTCGCTCAGCCCTGCCGCCCCGGGCGACGGGGACACGCTGACGGTCTCCGGCACGGTCACCAACAAGGGCAAGCAGACGGTCACGGCCGCCCACGTGGACCTGCGGGTGGGCGACGCGCTCGCCACCCGCTCGGCGATCGACAGGGCCGCCAAGCGGGCCGACGCCCTCCCCGGCGACGACGGCTCCAAGGTGGGCGGCAAGTACGTCGCCAAGTTCGCCAAGCTCTCGCCCGGCGTGGCCCAGCACTTCAGCATCTCCGTTCCCGTCGACAAGCTCGACCTCCACGAGGACGGCGTCTACCCGCTGGGCGTCTCCCTCTCGGGCGAGACGTCCGCACAGCAGTGGGATCAGGTCCTGGGCGTCCAGCGGACCCTCCTTCCGTGGCAGGCCGGCGAGGCCGACACCCGGACACCGACGACCGTGCTGTGGCCGCTGACGTCCGCCGTCCACATGACCGCGGAGACCGGCTCGAACGCACAGCAGACACCGGTCTTCCTCAACGAGGACCTGGCCAAGGAGATCGCCCCCGGCGGCCGCCTGGACCAGATGCTGACGCTGGGCAAGGAACTCGACGTCACCTGGGTGATCGACCCGGACCTGCTGGCGTCCGTCGACGCCATGACCGGCAGCTACCGCATCCGCGGCGACGGCGACACCACGACGGCCGGCACCCACCAGGCGGTCGCCAAGCAGTGGCTCGCCGAACTGCAGGAGGCGGTGACCGGCAAGGAGGTCGTCGCGCTGCCCTTCGCCGATCCGGACCTGGCCTCGCTCGCGCACAACGGCACCGGTGTCGCCGGCTCGCTCAGCCAGCTCAAGGAAGCCACCGACGTCGCCGCCACCACGGTGGAGACGGTGCTCCACGTGACCCCGAACACCGACTTCGCGTGGCCGGTGGACGGCGCCGTCGACCCGTCGATCGTCAAGGTCGCCACCTCCGCCGGCGCCGACAAGGTGATCGCGCGCAGCGACAGCCTGGCGGAGACCGGCGACCTGTCCTACACCCCCTCCGCGGCCCGGCCCATCGGCGGCGGCACCACGGCGGTCGTCGCGGACTCGCGGCTGTCGACGGTGTTCGAGGGCGATCTCTCGACAGCGTCCGCGTCCACGCTCGCCGTGCAGGAGTTCCTCGCGCAGAGCCTTGAGCTGAACCTGCAGACGGACAAGGTGCGCAGCATCGTGGTCGCCCCACAGCGCATGCCGACCGCGAGCCAGGCCCGGTCGCTCGCGGAGGCCGTCGCGGCGCTCCAGGGCAGCGCCTGGTCGCAGCCCCAGCAGCTCGCGGCGGCCGCCAAGGCCAAGCCCGACCCGGCCGCCACCACGAAGGTGCCGTCGCGGGCGGCGTACCCCTCCTCGCTGCGCAAGTGGGAGCTGCCCCGGTCGGCCTTCGAGGAGATCGCGGACACCCAGAACAAGCTCGACAACTTCAAGGTGATCCTCGCCAACGAAGCCCGGGTGGTGACCCCCTTCGGGCGGGCCATAAACCGTGAGACGTCCACGTCGTGGCGGGGCAGAAGCACCGCGGCGAACGCGTTCCGCCAGAGCGTGCAGGTGTACCTCGACACCCTCACCGGTCAGGTGAAGCTGATCGACAAGTCGGACACCAAGCTCTCCGGACGCAGCGCGACCATCCCGGTGACCGTGCAGAACAACCTGGTGCAGGGCGTGGACCACCTCGTGCTGCGGCTCACTTCGACGAACCCGACCCGTCTGGAGATCGGCGGCGAAGCCTACGACGAGCAGCCGATCACGGTCTCCGGCGGCCACACCTCGACGGTGAAGTTCACCACGTCCGCCAAGGTCAACGGCCAAACGCGGGTGCTCGCCCAGCTGTACACCGAGGACGGTCAGAAGTACGGCACAGGGGTCGCCTTCGACGTGAAGGTCACCGAGATCACCGCCACGGTGATGCTGGTCATCGGCGGCGGTGTCCTGCTGCTGGTGCTGGCCGGCTTCCGCATGTACACCCAGCGCAAGCGTGCCGCGGCCCGCGAGGCCGAGGGGGCCCGCGCCGGCGGCTCCGACGAGCCGGACGGGGCGGCGGACGTGCCCCCCGCTCCGCAGGACCCGGCGGGACCCCGGGATCGTTCCGATGATGACGAGTCCGGCGCCGCGGCCGGGGCAGACGACCCTGAGCAGCCGAGTGACGGGACCCCGGACACCGCAGCGGAAAGCGCAGACCCGTCCGGCACGGGTGAGAGAGTGGACCGTTGAGGACTGTCGTGGCCGGTGGGCCCGGGACGATGAGGTGGGGTAGCCATGAACGCGCCGTACGACGGTGACCGCGGCCGGGCCGCGGGCGGCTCGGGGCACCCCGAGGGCCCGCCGCCCGAGCATGGCCAGGTGCCGCCGCAGCACCCCGCGGACATGTACCTCCAGGACGCTTACGACCAGGACCCCTACCGGGCTCAGGACCTCACCGCGCAGGACCCGGTCGCCGAGGCGCTCTACGACCGCGCCGCGCACCCCCCGCCGCCTCCGGAGGCCTACCAGCCGCAGCAGCCGCTGTACGGCCCGCCCCCGCAGTCCCCGTACGCCCCCGACCCCCACGTGTGGGCCCAGACACCGGCGCCCGAGCCGGAGGGCCCCACCCAGTACCTGCCGTACGGCGACGACCCCCGTACGACCCAGTTCGTGGGCGTGGACGACCTCGTGACGAACGCCGGCGAGCAGCAGCACCAGCCCGACGCCTTCGCCCACCTCTTCCGTGACCAGCAGCAGAGCGGCTACCAGCAGCAGGGCGACCACCGGGAGCAGAGCGGTTCCCGCCCGCAGGCGGAGCCCCCGGCGGTCCCGGGCCCGACGCAGGCTCCGGGCGGCCCGGAAGCCCCGCAGCACTACCAGGCTCCGGCGCCGGCCGGCCCGGCGACCGACCAGACCATGAACCTCACCGCAACACCGGACACGGCTCCCGCCGCGGTCGCCGCCCCCGCCACGGCGAAGAAGAGCGGTCGCGCAGCGGGCCTGCTGAAGTCCAGCGCCGTCATGGCGGCGGGCACGATGGTCTCCCGCCTCACCGGCTTCGTCCGCTCCGCGCTGATCGTCTCGGCGCTGGGCGTCGGCCTGCTCGGCGACACCTTCCAGGTCGCCTACCAGCTGCCGACGATGATCTACATCCTGACCATCGGCGGCGGCCTCAACTCCGTCTTCGTGCCCCAGCTCGTGCGGGCCATGAAGGAGGACGAGGACGGCGGCGAGGCCTACGCCAACCGGCTGCTCACGCTCGTCATGGTGGCGCTCGGCCTGCTCACGGTCGCCGCGGTCGCCGCGGCGCCCGTCCTGATCCGTCTGCTGTCCGGCTCGGTCGCCAGCGACCCGGCGGCCAACGAGGTCGGCATCACCTTCGTCCGCTACTTCCTGCCCTCGATCTTCTTCATGGGCGTCCACGTGGTGATGGGTCAGATCCTCAACGCGCGCGGAAAGTTCGGCGCGATGATGTGGACGCCGGTCCTCAACAACATCGTCATCATCGTGACGCTGGGCATGTTCATCTGGGTCTACGGCACCGCCGCCGACTCCGGCATGAAGGTCACCACCATCCCGCCGGAGGGCGAGCGGCTCCTCGGCATCGGCGTCCTGCTCGGCCTGGTCGTGCAGGCCCTCGCGATGATCCCGTACCTGCGGGAGACCGGGTTCCGACTGCGGCTGCGCTTCGACTGGAAGGGTCACGGTCTCGGCAAGGCGGCGACGCTCGCCAAGTGGACCGTCCTGTTCGTCCTGGCCAACCAGGCCGGCGCGCTCGTCGTCACCCAGCTGTCCACCTCGGCGGGCAAGGACTCCCCGGTCGACGGCACGGGCTTCGCGGCCTATGCCAACGCCCAGCTGATCTGGGGCCTGCCGCAGGCCATCATCACGGTCTCCCTGATGGCCGCCCTGCTGCCCCGCATCTCCCGCTCGGCGGCCGAAGGCGACGGCGGCGCGGTCCGCGACGACATCTCCCAGGGCCTGCGCACCACGGCCGTCGCGATCGTGCCGATCGCCTTCGGCTTCGTCGCGCTCGGCATCCCGATGTGCACGCTGATCTTCGGATCCTCCGGCACCAGCGAGGCCACGAACATGGGCTTCATGCTGATGGCCTTCGGCCTCGGCCTGATCCCCTACTCGGTGCAGTACGTCGTCCTGCGCGCCTTCTACGCCTACGAAGACACCCGCACCCCCTTCTACAACACGGTCATCGTGGCCGCGGTCAACGCGAGCGCCTCGGCGGTCTGCTACTTCGTCCTCCCCGCCCGCTGGGCCGTGGTCGGCATGGCGGCCTCCTACGGCCTGGCCTACGCGATCGGCGTCGGCGTCGCCTGGAACCGGCTGCGCAAGCGGCTCGGCGGCGACCTCGACGGCTCCCACGTCCTGCGCACGTACGCCCGGCTGTGCATCGCCTCCGTGCCCGCCGCCCTGATCAGCGGCGCGGCCTGCTACGCCATCGGCCACAGCCTGGGCCAGGGCGTTCTCGGCTCCTTCGCCGCGCTGCTGGCCGGCGGCGCCCTGCTGCTCGGTGTCTTCTTCGTCGCCGCCCGCCGCATGCGCATCGAGGAGCTCAACTCCCTCGTCGGCATGGTCCGCGGACGCCTGGGACGCTAGGGACGGCCAGACCGATCGGGACCGGGGAAAGGGAGCGGCGCCTGATGGACGAAGGTGAGCCGGGGTAGGCGCACAACCATCGTTCGCCGCCGCGTGTCGTGCATAGCGGCGGACTGTGGGCACAATTGGGTTCGGCGTCGGACGGCGCGCACGAGGTCGGGCGGCGCGCACTGAATGGGGAGGCAGGAACGACGGTGGCGGAACGGAGCACAGCTGCCGTCGACGTGGCAGACAACAGCGGTGACGAGCCGCTGACCGCACAAGCGGACCAGTCCACGGCCGACGGGGTGGTCAAGAACCGGGAGCAGGACACGGACATCGACGAGGCACAGGGGAGTGGCGGGACCGAGCGTCCCGGAAAGGCCTCACCGCCGGAACTGCACAGCGGTCACAAGCTCGCCAGACGCTACCGCCTCGAAGAGTGCGTCACCCGTCTGGACGGTTTCAGCAGTTGGCGTGCCGTCGACGAGAAGCTGCGTCGTGCCGTGGGCGTGCACGTCCTGCCCGCGGACCACCCACGGGCCCGTTCGGTGCTGGCCGCGGCGCGTTCCTCCGCCCTGCTCGGCGATCCCCGCTTCGTCCAGGTGCTGGACGCCGTCGAGGAGAACGACCTCGTCTACGTCGTCCACGA
This sequence comes from Streptomyces sp. NPDC037083, assembly GCF_055606485.1. Taxonomy (NCBI): domain Bacteria; kingdom Bacillati; phylum Actinomycetota; class Actinomycetes; order Kitasatosporales; family Streptomycetaceae; genus Streptomyces; species Streptomyces sp. NPDC037083. The sequence continues at coordinate 237,440 of NZ_JBVJSQ010000012.1, forward strand.
GTGGCTGCCCGACGCCACCGAACTGACCACGTTGCTCGCGGCCGGCCCGCTGGAGCCGCACGACGCCTACCAGATGGTCAGTCAGATCGCCTCCGCCATGGCCGCGGCCCACCGCGAGGGCCTGTCGCATCTGCGGCTCAACCCCAACGCCGTGCTGCGCACCTCCTCGGGACAGTGGCGCATCCGCGGACTCGCCGTGAACGCCGCCCTGCGCGGCATCGCCACCGACTTCCCGCAGCGCACCGACACCGAGGCGATCGGCGCGCTGCTGTACGCGGCGCTCACCCAGCGCTGGCCTTACGAGAACGACGCCTACGGCCTGTCCGGGCTGCCGAAGGACATCGGGCTGATCGCCCCCGACCAGGTGCGCGCCGGCGTCCACCGGGGCCTGTCGGAGCTGTCCATGCGCGCGCTCGTCAACGACGGCGCGACCGCCTCCCGTCACGAGGCCGCCTGCACCACGCCGGAGGAACTGGTGAAGGCGATCGGCGAGATGCCGCGCATCCGCCCGCCGGAGCCCACGTTCACCGCGCCTCCGGAGTACCAGCGCACGACGTACCAGCAGGGCACGTACGGCCGCGCCCCGTCGCATCCGGGCGCCACCCAGCCGGTGCCGACGCCGCCGCCCCCGCTGCAGAGCCGCACCGGCAAGGCCCTGAAGTGGGCGGTCTCCGCCCTCCTCATCGCCGCGCTCGGACTCGGCAGCTGGCAGCTCGCGGACGCCCTGATGAACCAGAGCAACTCCGACGACACCAACCAGACGCAGACGACGGACGACGGCGACAAGAACAGCGCCGCTCCCAAGCCGGTCAAGCCCCTGAAGATCCAGGACGCACAGGAGTACGTCGTCGCGGGCAGCGCCCAGCACCCCAACGACGTGGGCACGACCTACGACGGGGACAGCTCCACCTACTGGCGCACCGCCAGCTACAGGGACGGGCCGGACATGAACCCGGCCTACAAGCCGGGCGTCGGCATCATCTACGACCTCGGCTCGGCCCAGAAGATCTCGACAGCGACCATAGGGCTCTACTACGGCGGCGATCACACGACCGTGAACCTGTACGCCGCGGACTCCCTGACGCCGTCCCCCAGCGCCCTGTCATCGATGAAGAAGATCGGCACTCTCACCACGACAGGAACCACCGCCACGGTGAAGGCGTCCAAGTCGGTCCAGACGCGGTACGTGCTCATCTGGCTCACGGCTCTGCCCGAAGCCGCCGGCGACCAGTACAGCGACGCCGGCTTCAAGCAGGCCATCACGGACGTGAAGTTCACGGGCTGACGTCTCACCGAAGGGGAGAGGGGGTCCGATGGCGGGAGGCGCCGCATATGACGGAGTGAGCGACCAGGAACTCCTCACTCGTCACGTCGAGGGCGACCCCGACGCCTTCGGTGAGCTCGTGCGGCGGCACCGCGACCGGCTCTGGGCGGTGGCCCTGCGGACCCTGGGAGACCGCGAGGAAGCCGCTGACGCCGTCCAGGACGCCTTGGTGTCCGCCTACCGGGCCGCGCACACCTTCCGCGGCCAGTCCGCCGTCACGACCTGGCTGCACCGCATCACGGTGAACGCCTGTCTGGACCGCGCCCGCAAGGCCGCTTCCCGCAAGACCTCACCGGTCGACGACACCGAACGACTGGAGCAGCTGCTCGACCCGCACGAGTCGGCCGCTGCCCCCGCGGAACGCAACGACCTGCACCGCCAGCTCCTCGAAGCGCTCGGCACGCTCCCGCCCGACCAGCGGGCCGCCCTGGTGCTCGTCGACATGCAGGGCTATCCGGTCGCCGAGGCCGCCCGTGTGCTCGACGTGCCGACCGGGACGGTGAAGAGCCGCTGTGCCCGGGGCAGAGCGCGACTCCTGCCCCTGCTCGCCCATCTGCGACCAGAACGCTCCGGCGACGGGAGAGAAAGCGGCACAGGACGGAACCGGGCGCAGGGGACATCCGTCCCACCGGCAGCGGAACCTCGCGACGAGGGGCCGGACAACGCTGGGACAGGCGACTCAGCTGCTGTGAAGGGCGGAGGTGGGCGAACGTGAAATCGACGACGCACACGACCGGACACCCGGACGTCACGGAGATCTCCGACCTCACCGAGGGCCTGCTCACACCCGACCGAAGCGCCGCTGTACGCCGGCATGTGGACGCCTGCGAACTCTGTGCCGACGTCCGGACGTCATTGGAGGAGATCCGCGGCCTCCTGGGCACCCTGCCGGGCCCGCCGCGTATGCCCGACGACGTCGCCCACCGCATCGACGCCGCGCTGGCGGCCGAGGCTCTGCTCGGCGCCACCGCCCAGGAGAGCGAGACCACCCCCGAGAGCGAGAGCGCCCCGGTGAGCGAGAGCGCCCGGGACACGGCTGCCGCGGTCCCCGGGGACGCCGACGACGACGCATCCCATGTTTCACGTGAAACAGCGGTAGCGGGGGACCGCCCCTCCGGGCACGCCCGCGCCACCACCGGCCCAGGACGCAAGGACCGCAGGGACCGCAAGCGTGGCGGCCGCCGCAAGACCGCCGTCCTCGGCGCGGTCCTCACCGCCGCCGCGGTGGGGCTCACCACCGTCCTGGTGTCGTCCCTGACGGGCGGCGGTGGCCCGGGCAGCTCGGCCCACCAGTCCGCAGCGCCGGACACCTTCTCCGCGAGCAAGCTGGAGACACAGGTCACCGATCTCCTGGCCAAGGCCGGCGGCTCCCGTGCCCCGTCGAGCATGGGCATCCAGGGAGAACCCGAGAGCCAGTCCCCCAAGATCCTGCGGCAGCCGACGGTGCCCCCCTGCGTGCAGCAGGGCATCGGGCGCCCCGACACGGTTCTCGCCGTCGAGGAAGGGACGTACCAGGGCACGGAGGCACTGCTCGTGGTGCTCCCCGACGCCTCGGACAGCACACGTGTCGACGCCTACATCGTGGACACGGCCTGTGTGGATCATCCGTCGTCCAGCCCGGCAAGGGTTCTGCTGACGACCTCCTACATGCGCCGCTGACGAGCCGACGCTTCGTCTCGCTCCTGCGCGGTACTCCCTTGGCATCCCGCACGACGTCCTCCCTCCGTGTGCCCGGACACACCGGGAATGCGCGCCCCTTAGGATCCGTTGGGTGGGGTGAGAGTCCAAGAAGCTCCCCCGGTCGACCGACGCAGTCCAGAGACGAGGAAACAAGCCGTGAGCGACGTCCGTAACGTGATCATCATCGGCTCCGGGCCCGCCGGCTACACCGCGGCCCTCTACACCGCGCGCGCGTCCCTGAAGCCGCTGGTGTTCGAAGGCGCCGTCACCGCGGGCGGCGCACTGATGAACACCACCGAGGTGGAGAACTTCCCGGGCTTCCAGGACGGCATCATGGGCCCCGAGCTCATGGACAACATGCGCTCCCAGGCCGAGCGCTTCGGTGCAGAGCTGATCCCCGACGACATCGTCTCCGTCGACCTCACCGGTGAGATCAAGACCGTCACGGACACCGCCGGCACGGTCCACCGCGCCAAGGCCGTCATCGTGACCACCGGCTCGCAGCACCGCAAGCTCGGCCTGCCGAACGAGGACGCCCTCTCCGGCCGCGGAGTCTCCTGGTGCGCCACCTGCGACGGCTTCTTCTTCAAGGACCAGGACATCGCCGTCATCGGCGGCGGCGACACCGCGATGGAAGAGGCCACCTTCCTCTCCCGCTTCGCCAAGTCCGTGACGATCGTCCACCGCCGGGACACCCTGCGCGCCTCCAAGGCGATGCAGGAGCGTGCGTTCGCCGACCCGAAGATCAAGTTCGTGTGGGACAGCGAGGTGGCCGAGATCCAGGGCGATCAGAAGCTCGCCGGGCTGAAGCTGCGCAACCTCAAGACCGGTGAGCTCTCGGACCTGCCGGTGACCGGTCTGTTCATCGCGATCGGCCACGACCCGCGCACCGAGCTCTTCAAGGGCCAGCTGGACCTCGACGAGGAGGGCTACCTGAAGGTCGCCGCGCCCTCCACGCGGACGAACCTGACCGGTGTCTTCGCCGCCGGAGACGTGGTGGACCACACCTACCGCCAGGCAATCACCGCGGCCGGCACCGGCTGCTCCTCCGCTCTCGACGCCGAGCGCTACCTCGCCGCCCTCGCGGACGAAGAGCAGGCCGAGCCCGAGAAGACCTCCGTCTGATCCCCTCCCCTCCCGCCCCACCGCACAAGAATTAAGGAGCCCCCTGTGGCCGGCACCCTGAAGAACGTGACCGACGCCGACTTCGAAGAGGTCGTCCTCAAGAGCGACAAGCCCGTACTGGTGGACTTCTGGGCCGAGTGGTGCGGCCCGTGCCGTCAGATCGCGCCCTCCCTGGAGGCCATCGCCGCCGAGCACGGCGAGAAGATCGAGATCGTCAAGCTCAACATCGACGAGAACCCGAACACGGCCGCGAAGTACGGCGTCATGTCGATCCCGACCCTGAACGTGTACCAGGGTGGCGAGGTCGCCAAGACCATCGTCGGTGCCAAGCCGAAGGCCGCCCTCGTCCGCGACCTGGAGACCTTCATCTCCGAGTGACGCACTGAGCCGTCGTGGCGACGGTTGACGTTTCACGTGAAACCGTGAGCATGAATGGGCCGGCCCCTTGGGAGCCGGCCCATTTCGCTGTATCGATGCCTGCCGAGGCCGCTTAGAGCGGGCGCAGCGCAGGCTCCTTGTGGACTGCTCCCAGCAACCGGTCGAGCGCCATCTCCACGTCTTCCTTCCAGGAGAGCGTGCTCCGCAGCTCCAGCCTCAGTCGAGGATGAGCGGGATGGGTACGGACGGTCTTGAAACCGACAGCCAGCAGATGATCGGCCGGAAGCAGACAGGCCGGTTCCTTCCAGCGGGCGTCACCGAACGCCTCGATGGCCTTGAAGCCCCTGCGCAGCAGATCCTTGGCGACCGTCTGGACCATCACGCGGCCCAGCCCCTGCCCCTGGTAGCCCGGCATGATGAACGCGGTCATCAGCTGCACGGCGTCCGGCGACACCGGGCTCGTGGGGAACGCCGTCGAGCGGGGGACATAGGCGGGAGGGGCGTAGAGCACGAAGCCCACGGGGATGTCGTCCACGTAGACGACCCGGCCGCAGGAGCCCCAGTCCAGCAGGACCGCGGAGATCCAGGACTCCTTTTCCAGCGCGGACGTTCCCGCCTTTATCGCGGCCTCACCGCTGACGGGGTCCAGTTCCCAGAAGACACACGAGCGACAGCGCTTGGGAAGGTCCTGAAGGTTGTCCAGCGTGAGCGGTACGAGCCGACGCCCCATGAAGGCTGTTCCTCGCTTCCTTCGCCCGCGGCCTCGCGAGCGGCCGTCAGAGCGTTCCGTTCCCTGAGCAGACTGCCGACGAACCCGCCGACCGCTCCCAGGCCCAGTCCGGCGCTCACCAGTCCGATCCGGCTCATCGTTCGCATGGCCCCCGCCTCCCGCTCCGAGGTACTGCCAGGTGGATGCGTCCAAGGCTTACTCGCATCGTATCCACGATGCGATCCCATCGATACCGCCCCAAGCAAAGAGCGAGCCGTGTCCGGTGTGTACCGGACACGGCTCGCTCAGTGCGTCTCTGACCGACACGCCCCTGGCCGATCGTGGCTCAGCCGTCCGATTCCTCGGAGGCGCCGTCCACGAGGCCCTTCTGCAGGACAGGGCCCTCGCCGGGAGCCAGGGTGCCGAGGATGCGCTCAAGGTCCTCCATCGAGGCGAACTCGACGGTGATCTTGCCCTTCTTCTGGCCGAGGTCGACCTTCACCCGCGTCTCGAAACGGTCCGAGAGCCGGGTCGCGAGGTCGGTCAGCGCCGGGGAAACCCGACCGCCGGCCCGGGGACCCTTGGCCCGCTGAGCCGTCTGCGGACGCGAGCCCATCAGGGTCACGATCTCCTCGACGGCCCGCACCGAGAGCCCCTCGGCCACAATGCGGTGGGCCAGACGATCCTGCTCCTCCGAGTCGTCGACGGAGAGCAGCGCACGCGCATGACCGGCCGAGAGCACTCCAGCCGCCACGCGGCGCTGAACCGCCGGCGAGAGCTTCAGCAGACGCAGGGTGTTGGAGACCTGGGGACGGGATCGGCCAATGCGGTCCGCCAACTGGTCGTGCGTGCAGTTGAAGTCCTTCAGCAACTGGTCGTAGGCGGCTGCCTCTTCCAGCGGGTTCAGCTGGGCCCGGTGAAGGTTCTCCAGGAGGGCGTCCAGAAGGAGCTTCTCGTCGTCCGTGGCCCGCACGATCGCCGGGATCGCCTCCAGGCCCGCCTCACGGCAGGCCCGCCAACGCCGCTCACCCATGATGAGTTCGTAGCGCGCGGTACCCATCTGACGGACAACGACCGGCTGGAGAAGACCGACCTCCTTGATGGAGGTGATCAGCTCGTGCAGTGCGTCCTCGTCGAAGACCTCACGCGGCTGGCGCGGGTTCGGCATGATGTGGTCGAGGGGAATCTCCGCGAAGTGAGCGCCGATGGGCGGCGCGGGCGTCTCCAGGACGCCACTCGTCGGCAGTTCCTCTGTTTCACGTGAAACAGGCGGCAGCGTGGCCACCTTCGCCGCGGCCACCCCTCGGTCCGTCGTCAGAACCGGGACGGCTGCGGGGGATGTGGATCCTCCGCCTCCCACCGCGGCCTGCGCCGGATTCTTCTCCGTCGGGGCAGCAGGGATCAGTGCGCCAAGACCACGGCCCAACCCCCTCCGTCGCTCACTCACTGGATCCCCTCCACCATGTTCGGATTGTTCTGGGCGCCGACGTGGGCGTGCGTCGCGTCATAGCTGACGCCGACCCCCTTCAGCGCAAGCTCTCGTGCGGCCTCAAGGTAGGAGAGAGCGCCACTCGATCCCGGATCATAGGTCAGCACCGTCTGCCCGTAGCTCGGCGCCTCGGAGATGCGGACCGAGCGGGGAATGCTCGTCCGCAGCACCTCCTCGCCGAAGTGGGTGCGCACCTCTTCCGCGACCTGCGACGCTAGCCGCGTCCGGCCGTCGTACATGGTGAGCAGGATGGTCGACACATGCAGGGTGGGGTTGAGGTGCCCCCGCACCAGGTCGACGTTGCGCAGCAGCTGCCCGAGCCCCTCCAGTGCGTAGTACTCGCACTGGATCGGGATGAGCACCTCCGCGCCGGCCACCAGCGCGTTGACCGTCAGCAGGCCGAGCGACGGCGGGCAGTCGATGAGGATGTAGTCCAGCGGCTGTTCGTATGCCTGGATCGCTCTTTGCAGGCGGCTCTCACGTGCCACCAGGGACACCAGCTCGATCTCCGCACCCGCGAGATCGATAGTGGCGGGGGCACAGAAGAGGCCCTCCACATCGGGAACGGGCTGAACGACCTCCGAGAGCGGACGGCTGTCGACCAGGACGTCGTAGATGGACGGAACCTCGGCGTGGTGGTCGATCCCCAGAGCAGTGGACGCGTTTCCCTGGGGGTCGAGGTCGACCACCAGGACACGGCCACCGTGCAGGGCCAGGGACGCGGCAAGGTTGACGGTCGTCGTCGTCTTGCCCACCCCGCCCTTCTGGTTGGCGACCACGATCACACGGGTCTGCTCAGGGCGTGGCAGACCCTCGCCGGCGCGGCCCAGAGCCTCTACCGCGAGTTGGGCAGCACGACCGATCGGAGTGTCGTCCATGGGGGGCGGTGTTTCACGTGAAACATCCTCCCCGAAGGACGACTCGGTACGGGGACCGGGGACCGGATCGGTCATCGGTCCCGCGATGTTGGCGTCGGACCGCAAGGATTCACTCTCCTCGACTTCAGGCTCGCAATGAACAGAGCCTCCCATGTCTTCGGGGTGGTGAACCAGTGAGGCCTGTTGTTCTGTGGAGAAATCCACCTCTGTGGACAACTCCCGTCCCTCATCGAGTGACCCGAGAGGCTTACGGTCGCGGGGTTCGGCAGCGGCGCGGCCGCGGCTGATGATGCCGTGGAGCAGGGAGCGACGTTTCACGTGAAACACGATGCACAGCGCTCGCGGCCGGATCCCCGCGACACTCCGTGTCGTCCAGGTTTGGCAGCTTGTGTGGAGTACGTCTCAGCGGCGTCGACGCGTTCGCCCGGTACGGGCCGCCTTGGCCCGCTTGGCCGCGAACCGCACACCGCCCGGGCTCTCGCCGACCTCCACCCGCACCACCGTGGACAGCGGATCGACGATGCCCTCCCCGACATGGAGGATCGAGGTACCCACGGCACCGAGCTTGCTCAGGGCCGTGGCCGCGCTCTTCAGTTCCTCCTCGGCGGTGTCGCCCTTGAGGGCGAGCATCTCGCCGTAAGGGCGCAGCAGCGGGATGCCCCACGCGGCCAGCCGGTCCAGGGGCGCCACGGCGCGGGCGGTCACGACGTGGACCGGTGGAATCTTGCCCATGACCTCCTCCGCACGACCGCGCGCGACGGTCACGTGGTCCAGGCCGAGGAGCTCGACGACCTCGGTGAGGAAGTTGGTGCGTCGCAGCAGCGGCTCCAGCAGGGTGATCTTCAGGTCCTCCCGCACGAGCGCGAGGGGAATGCCGGGCAGGCCGGCGCCCGAACCGACGTCGCACACGGTCACACCCTCGGGCACGACCTCGGAGAGCACCGCGCAGTTCAGGATGTGCCTCTCCCACAGGCGGGGCACCTCCCGTGGGCCGATGAGCCCACGCTGCACGCCTGCCTCGGCCAGGAGCTCGGCGTATCGGACCGCATCGCCGAAGCGATCACCGAACACCTCGCGTGCCACTTCGGGCGCGGGGGGGAGCTCCGCTGCCTCCGTCACGGGGACCGTCCTTCCGTACCGCATCAGCGCTTCGAGCGCCGACCACCAGAACTACCAGGCTGACAAAGACCGGCCCCGTCTGCGCAACAGACGGGGCCGGGGATGCGTAAGTACCGAATCAGTTGGGCAGCACGACGACGAAGCGCTGCGGCTCCTCGCCCTCGGACTCGCTGCGCAGACCGGCTGCCTTGACCGCGTCGTGGACGACCTTGCGCTCGAAGGGCGTCATCGGGTTGAGCCGCACCGGCTCGCCGCTGTTCTTCGCGTCGGCGGCGGCCTTGGCGCCCAGCTCGGAGAGCTCGGCGCGCTTCTTGGCACGGTAGCCCGCGATGTCCAGCATCAGTCGACTGCGGTCGCCGGTCTCCCGGTGCACGGCAAGGCGCGTGAGCTCCTGCAGCGCTTCCAGCACCTCGCCGTCCCGGCCGACCAGCTTCTGCAGGTCACGGGTGCCCGCGTCGCTGATGATCGACACGGCGGCGCGGTCGGCTTCGACGTCCATGTCGATGTCGCCGTCGAGGTCAGCGATGTCCAGCAGACCCTCGAGGTAGTCCGCCGCGATCTCGCCCTCCTGCTCCAGGCGGGTCAGGGTGTCTACACCCTCGGCGGCGGCGGAGGTGGTGCCTTCCGTCACGGGATGGGCTCCTTCTTACTTCTTGGACGGGGACTTGGGGCGCTGCGGGCCGCCCTTGCGCTGCCCGGACTGGGCCTTGCTGCGGCCTCCGGAGCCGGGCTTGGGTGCGGCCTGCTTCTTGGCGGCGCCGGCGGCTCCGGAGGGCTGGGCGTCCTCCGGCTCGTCGGACTTGATCAGCGAGGTGGTCTCGCCGGCCGCCTTCGGGGCCGCGGACTGGCGCTGCGACTTCGACTGCCGCTTGGGCTGCTGGCGCTTGGCGGCGGCCGCGCTCGTCGGCGTGCCGTCCTCGGCCTGCACGGCGGCCTGGGCCTCGCTCCTGATCACGGTGCCGTCGGCCTGGGCCGCGAAGCCCACCTTGGACAGAGCGTTGATGAACTTGCGCTCGGCCTCGTTGCGGTCACGGCCCTTGGCCACGATGGCCTTGACGATGGCCTTCTCGCTGCGACGACGCGTCTTGCCGTGGTGCGTGACGTGCTTGTACAGGCGCTCCAGGTAGGCGGCCTGGGCCTTCGAACCCGGGGTCGGGTTGTTGCGGATCACGTACATCTGCTGGCCCATGGTCCACACGTTGGTGGTCAGCCAGTAGACGAGGACACCCACGGGGAAGTTGATGCCGAAGACGGCGAACATGACGGGGAAGACGTACATCAGCATCTTCTGCTGCTGCATGAACGGCGTCTTGACCGAGGTGTCGACGTTCTTCGTCATCAGCTGGCGCTGGGTGAAGAACTGCGAGGCCGACATCAGCACGATCATGATGGCGGTGACCACGCGGACGTCCGTCAGCGAGGCGCCGAGCGCCTCCACCTTCGCGGCGCCGTCGGTGAACTTAGCGGCCAGCGGGGCGCCGAAGATGTGCGCCTTACGCGCGCTCTCGAGCAGCTGCTCGTCGATGACACCGATCTTGTCGCCCGACGCGATGCCGTTGAGCACGTGGTACAGGGCGAAGAAGAACGGGGACTGCGCCAGGATCGGAAGGCACGAGGAGAGCGGGTTGGTACCCGTCTCCTTGTACAGCTTCATCATCTCTTCGGACTGGCGCTGCTTGTCGTTCTTGTAGCGCTCCTGGATCTTCTTCATCTCGGGCTGCAGCGTCTGCATGGCCCGCGTCGCCTTGATCTGCTTCACGAAGAGCGGGATCAGGCAGATTCGAATCAGAATCACCAGGGACACGATGGACAGGCCCCAGGCCCACCCGGAGTCGTCGCCGAAGAGGGCGCCGTACACCGTGTGGAACTGGACGATGACCCAGGAGACAGGTGTCGTGATGAAGCTGAAGAGGCTGGCAATCGTGTCCACTAATCATGCTCCTTGGGCATGGGACGGTGTCTCTGCGGCCGGGCTCGAAGGGAGGTTCTCTTCGGTGGCCGTTTCGGCGGCGGAGGTCCCGCCCTTGCGTGCACGCCAGGCGTCACGCAGCATTTCGTGCCACCGCGGTCGCTTGCGCGGCGGGACATGGTCCACGCCCCCGAGCGACCACGGATTGCACCGCAGGATGCGCCAGGCGGTGAGTGCCGTTCCCTTGATCGCGCCGTGCCGGTCGATGGCCGTGTAGCCGTAGTGGGAGCACGACGGGTAGTACTTGCACACCGGCCCGAGCAGCGGACTGATCGTCCACTGGTAGAGCTTGATGAGAGCCAGCAGCGGGTACTTCATCGCGCGCCCCCTCCCAGTAGCCGTTGAAGGGCGGCATCCAGGTCTTGGGCCAGCTGTGCGTGGTCGGCGTCGCCCGCCCCGGGCAGCGCCCGTACGACTACCAGGCTACCGGGGGGAAACAGGGTGACTCGATCGCGCATCAGGTGACGCAGCCTGCGCTTCACCTTGTTGCGCACCACCGCGCCGCCCACAGCCTTGCTGACGACGAAACCCGCACGCGTCGGGGGAGCGCTCTCCCCAGGCGCATGCGGGTCCGTGGCACCACTTCGAAGATGCACGACGAGCGTCGGGCGTCCAGCCCGGCGACCTCGTCGCACCGCGGTCGCGAAGTCCTCGCGCCGCCTCAGCCGATGCTCGGTAGGCAGCACGACGTCATGACCTGATCAGAATCAGGCGGACAGGCTCGCGCGACCCTTGCTGCGGCGGTTCGCGAGAATCGCGCGGCCGGCGCGGGTGCGCATCCGCAGGCGGAAGCCGTGGGTCTTCGCGCGACGACGGTTGTTCGGCTGGAAGGTGCGCTTGCTCACTCGGGGGCTCCAGAAATCAATCGGTGGTGGCGGGGTGCCGTCCTGGCTGTCACCGTGCGCCCACGAGTAGCTCGCGGATAACGCCCGAGTGCACCGCTTCCCGATCACCTGAAGCGATCTGTGCCCATCGGAGGCAGGCGGCAGCAGCCATCGACAACTCGACCTGGTTACGGTACGCGCGGCTACGCCATCCGGTCAAACCGGCGGTCACTGGGAGACACTATCCACAGGCTGGGGACAACAACTTGAACCGTACCCGCCGCCCTGACTACCGTGGCTGAACTCCGATTCGTTCCTTTGTCCCTGCCCCCGCCCGATATGAATCCCGACCGTCCCACAACCACACGTTCGTGGGACCCACGAGAGAGCGTGCCCTGTGGCTGACGTGCCTGCCGATCTTGCCGCAGTGTGGCCACGAGTACTGGAGCAGCTCCTCGGTGAGGGGCGTGGCCAGGGCGTCGAGGTGAAGGACGAGCACTGGATCCGGCGCTGCCAGCCCCTCGCGCTGGTCGCCGACACCGCCCTGCTCGCCGTCCCGAACGAATTCGCGAAGGGCGTCCTCGAGGGCCGCCTCGCCCCGATCGTCAGCGAGACGCTGAGCCGCGAGTGCGGACGTCCGATCCGCATCGCGATCACCGTCGACGACTCCGCCGGCGAGCCCGCGGCCCCACCGGCACCCCCAGTCCAGCAGCAGCCCCGCTACGAGGAGCCCGAACTCCCCGCCGGCCAGTACGACGGGCAGGACGGCCGGTACGACGCCGGATACGACGCCCCGTACGAGGGCCAGCGCCAGGGCTACGGCCGTCACCGTGCCGACCAGCTGCCCCCGACGCCCGGCGACCAGCTGCCCGGCTCGCGCTCGGACCAGCTGCCCACCGCGCGTCCCGCCTACCCGTCGGAGTACCAGCGCCCGGAGCCCGGCGCCTGGCCGCGGCCCCAGCAGGACGAGTACAGCTGGCAGCAGCAGCGGCTCGGTTTCCCGGAGCGCGACCCCTACGCGTCGCCTTCGTCGCAGGACTCCTACGGCGGGCCCGCCGGCCAGGACCCGTACGGCTCTCCGTCGCAGGACTACCGGCCCCAGTCGATGGAGCGGCCGCCCTACGAGTCCTCGCCGTACGAGCAGAAGCGCCCGGAGTACGACAAGCCGCGGTCCGACTACGACCAGCGCGAGTCCGGTCGGCGTGAGCTGCCCGAGCCGCCCTCGGGTCCCGGCGGTCATCCGCACCGCGGCGGTCCGGGCGGTCCGGGCCAGTCCGGCGCGGGCGCGCCCGGGCCGTCGTCCTCCCCGTCCTCGTCGCCGACGGCCGGCCCCGGTGAGCCGACCGCGCGCCTGAACCCGAAGTACCTGTTCGACACCTTCGTCATCGGCGCCTCCAACCGGTTCGCGCACGCGGCCGCCGTCGCCGTCGCCGAAGCCCCCGCGAAGGCCTACAACCCGCTCTTCATCTACGGGGAGTCGGGCCTCGGCAAGACGCACCTGCTGCACGCCATCGGGCACTACGCGCGAAGCCTCTACCCGGGGACCCGGGTGCGGTACGTGAGCTCCGAGGAGTTCACCAACGAGTTCATCAACTCGATCCGCGACGGCAAGGGCGACAGCTTCCGCAAGCGGTACCGCGAGATGGACATCCTGCTCGTCGACGACATCCAGTTCCTCGCGGACAAGGAGTCGACGCAGGAGGAGTTCTTCCACACCTTCAACACGCTCCACAACGCCAACAAGCAGATCGTGCTGTCCAGCGACCGGCCGCCCAAGCAGCTGGTCACGCTGGAGGACCGGCTGCGGAACCGTTTCGAGTGGGGCCTGATCACCGACGTCCAGCCGCCCGAGCTGGAGACGCGGATCGCGATCCTGCGCAAGAAGGCGGTGCAGGAGCAGCTCAACGCCCCGCCGGAGGTACTGGAGTTCATCGCCTCGCGGATCTCGCGCAACATCCGCGAGCTGGAGGGCGCGCTCATCCGGGTGACGGCGTTCGCGTCGCTCAACCGGCAGCCCGTGGACCTGGGGCTGACGGAGATCGTCCTGAAGGACCTGATCCCCGGCGGCGACGACTCCACCCCGGAGATCACCTCGACGGCCATCATGAGCGCGACCGCCGACTACTTCGGTCTCACGATCGAGGACCTGTGCGGCAGCTCGCGCGGCCGCCAGCTCGTGACGGCCCGGCAGATCGCCATGTACCTGTGCCGTGAGCTGACGGACCTGTCGCTGCCGAAGATCGGCGCCCTGTTCGGCGGCCGCGACCACACGACGGTCATGCACGCGGACCGCAAGATCCGCAACCTGATGGCCGAGCGGCGCTCCATCTACAACCAGGTGACCGAGCTGACCAACCGCATCAAGAACGGCTGACGGCGCGAAGAGCGCGGAAGGGCGCGTCGGAAGGCGATCCGGACGTCCCTGAGGGCGTCCCCGGAAGGATCCGGGGACGCCCTTCGCCGTTTCCGCGGGCCGCGGACGCGCCGGCACACGCCGGATGCAGCGACCGGCCGAAGCGCCCGGACGAAGCGCACGCACGAAGCGCCCGGACGAGGCCGCGGCGGGCCCGCACGAGGGTCGGCGGAGCCACCCGCGGCCACAAAGGGGCCCGGCGGGGTGCACCACGAGGGCCGCACAGGGGGCAAGGCAGGGGTGCCTCACAGGCCCGGCGAGGTGCCGGACGGAGGGGCGCGCGAGTGCCGGAGGGCGCCTGCGCGAGGCCCGGAGGGCGCCTGCGCGAGGGCCGGTGAGGTCTCGTGGAGCCCTGTGGGGGCCGATCGGAGCCGGGGCCGGGGTCGCGCAGCGGTCGTACGCCGGTCGTTCACCGCTCACCCGGTGTTCGATTACGGACCGGGGTTACGGCCACCCTCCACAGATTCGGTGACTTTTTCCCGTCCACACCCTGGGGACTGGGAAGTTGTCCAGACTGTGTCCACAGGCTGCCTCGGTGCGGGATCATCGAGCCAGGTCAACAGGCTGTGGATTCGTGGACGAACGATCTCCACAGGCTGTGGACAAAAAAATGATCCACAGGCTGTGCATGAAGTTGTCCACCGGCAACCCACAGGCTGAGGCCGGTTGTCCCCAGCGATCCCCGGCTTCTCCACATGGCTGTCCACTGTTCGGCAACCCGACGCGTCTCCTCACCGCGTCGAGTGAAAGGCGTCACACGAAGTTGCCGAGGGGGCCTGTGGGAAAGACACGCAAAGCTGGGGACGACGCTGGGGACAAGTCGCCCCTGCCTGTGCACGGAGTGTGCAGAACTTTCCGTTCTCCACAGAAGACCCCGGTTGTCCACCGCCTCCGCCCACAGGGCCAGTGGATAAAAAATCGCCTCTGAGCTGCGAAAACGAGGTTATCCACGGTATCCACAGGCCCTACTACTACTGACAACTAGAGAGAGCGAGGAATCCGTTTCGAAGTGGGTCCTGTGCACAACTCGCTCTTCGGTGCCCGGCTGCCCCTCGTCACGACTTGACCCCGAGGGGCACCGACTGTCAGTGCGGTGCGTCAGACTGGTCCCCGATGGTCCTTCCCCTCTCCGGGGCCGACCACACCGAGACAGACGACGAAGGCCAGGCAGGGCGAGAAGCGCCGGCAACAGCAGGAGGCGGCAAGAGTGAAGATCCGGGTGGAACGCGACGTACTCGCGGAGGCCGTGGCCTGGGCGGCGCGCAGCCTCCCGGCCCGTCCGCCGGCGCCTGTCCTCGCCGGCCTGCTGCTGAAGGCCGAGGACGGCCAGCTGAGCCTGTCGAGCTTCGACTACGAGGTCTCCGCCCGGGTCTCCGTGGAGGCCGAGGTGGAGGAGGAGGGCACCGTCCTCGTCTCCGGTCGGCTGCTCGCGGACATCTGCCGCGCCCTGCCCAACCGTCCGGTGGAGATCTCCACGGACGGTGTACGGGCCACGGTGGTCTGCGGCTCCTCGCGCTTCACCCTCCACACACTGCCTGTGGAGGAGTACCCCTCCCTGCCGCAGATGCCGAACGCGACGGGCACGGTCCCCGGCGAGGTCTTCGCCTCCGCGGCCGCCCAGGTCGCCATCGCCGCCGGTCGTGACGACACGCTGCCCGTCCTGACGGGTGTGCGCATCGAGATCGAGGGCGACACCGTCACGCTGGCCTCCACCGACCGCTACCGCTTCGCGGTCCGCGAGTTCCTGTGGAAGCCGGAGAACCCGGAGGCCTCCGCGGTCGCCCTGGTGCCCGCCAAGACGCTCCTGGACACCGCCAAGGCGCTCACGAGCGGCGACAGCGTCATCCTGGCGCTGTCGGGCTCGGGCTCCGGCGAGGGGCTGATCGGCTTCGAGGGCGCGGGCCGGCGCACCACGACCCGCCTCCTGGAGGGCGACCTCCCGAAGTACCGCACGCTGTTCCCGACCGAGTTCAACTCCGTCGCCGTGATCGAGACCGCCCCCTTCGTGGAGGCCGTCAAGCGCGTCGCCCTGGTCGCCGAGCGGAACACCCCGGTGCGGCTCAGCTTCGAGCAGGGCGTGCTCATCCTTGAGGCCGGCTCCAGTGACGACGCACAGGCTGTGGAGAGGGTCGACGCGCAGCTGGAGGGCGACGACATCTCGATCGCCTTCAACCCGACGTTCCTGCTGGACGGCCTGAGCGCCATCGACTCCCCGGTCGCCCAGCTGTCGTTCACGACGTCCACCAAGCCCGCGCTGCTCAGCGGCAAGCCGGCGCTGGACGCGGAGGCGGACGACGCCTACAAGTACCTGATCATGCCGGTGCGGCTGAGCGGCTGAGCAAGGGGCGCGGGGGCGGGCTCGGCCGGACTGCTGCTGGGGGTGTGGGGGGCGCCCCCCACAAGATCGCAGTATGCCGGTGCGGCTGAGCAGCTGAGCGGCTGAGCGCGCGTGTGTCCACTCGGTCGTCCACAGGCGGTGGACGACCGGGCCGGTCCCTGGGGACGAAGCCGGCGGTGAACCCGCAGGTGGGGCCGTACGTCTGAGCGCGTATGCCCACAGGTGTGCGTGAGGGTCCGGGTTTAGGCTCGGACGTGGGCACGAGGTGCCCCACACGCCACACAGCGACCTAAGGAACAACTGATGGAGCTCGGTCTCGTCGGCCTCGGCAAGATGGGCGGCAACATGCGCGAGCGGATCCGCCGCGCCGGCCACACCGTCGTCGGATACGACCGCAACCCGGACCTCGCCGACGTCCACAGCCTCGAAGAGCTCGTGGGCAAGCTCAAGGGCCCGCGGGTGGTCTGGGTGATGGTCCCGGCCGGCGCCGCCACCCAGTCGACCGTCGACGAGCTCGCCGAGCTGCTGGAGCCGGGCGATGTCGTCGTCGACGGCGGCAACTCCCGCTGGACGGACGACGAGAAGCACGCCGAGGAGCTCGCAGCCAAGGGCATCGGCTTCGTCGACTGCGGCGTCTCCGGCGGCGTCTGGGGCCTGGAGAACGGCTACGCGCTGATGTACGGCGGCGAGGCGGAGAACGTCGCCAAGGTGCAGCCGGTCTTCGACGCGCTCAAGCCCGAGGGCGACTTCGGCTCGGTGCACGCCGGCAAGGTCGGCGCCGGGCACTTCGCCAAGATGGTCCACAACGGCATCGAGTACGCCATGATGCAGGCCTACGCCGAGGGCTGGGAGCTGCTGGAGAAGGTCGACTCGGTCACGGACGTGCGCGAGGTCTTCCGGTCCTGGCAGGAGGGCACGGTCATCCGTTCCTGGCTGCTGGACCTGGCCGTCAACGCCCTCGACGAGGACGAGCACCTCGACAGGCTGCGCGGCTTCGCACAGGACTCCGGCGAGGGCCGGTGGACCGTGGAGGCCGCCATCGACAACGCCGTGCCGCTGCCCGCGATCACGGCCTCGCTGTTCGCGCGGTTCGCCTCCCGTCAGGACGACTCGCCGCAGATGAAGATGATCGCGGCGCTGCGCAACCAGTTCGGCGGCCACGCCGTCGAGAAGAAGTAATCCACAGGGTCGCACCGCGATCCACAATCCTGGGGGAGGTCGGCGAACGACCATGCACGTCACGCATCTGTCGCTGGCCGACTTCCGCTCGTACGCCCGGGTCGAAGTTCCGCTCGACCCGGGCGTCACCGCTTTCGTGGGCCCCAACGGGCAGGGCAAGACCAACCTCGTCGAGGCCGTCGGCTACCTCGCGACCCTCGGCAGCCACCGGGTCGCCTCGGACGCGCCCCTGGTCCGCATGGGCGCCGACCGAGCGATCATCCGGGCGCAGGTCAGGCAGGGCGAGCGGCAGCAGCTGATCGAGCTGGAGCTGAACCCGGGCAAGGCCAACCGTGCCCGCATCAACAGGTCCTCGCAGGTCAGGCCGCGTGATGTGCTGGGCATCGTGCGGACCGTGCTGTTCGCGCCGGAGGACCTCGCGCTGGTGAAGGGCGATCCCGGTGAGCGGCGCCGGTTCCTCGACGAGCTGATCACCGCGCGCTCGCCGCGGATGGCGGGCGTGCGCTCGGACTACGAGCGGGTGCTCAAGCAGCGCAACACGCTCCTGAAGTCGGCCGCGCTCGCGCGTCGGCACGGCGGGCGTTCCATGGATCTGTCGACGCTCGACGTGTGGGACCAGCATCTGGCGCGGGTGGGCGCCGAGTTGCTCGCGCAGCGCCTCGACCTGGTCGCGGCGGTCCAGCCGCTGGCCGACAAGGCGTACGAGCAGCTCGCGCCGGGAGGCGGTCCCGTGGCTCTGGAGTACAAGTCGTCCGCGCCCGGTGAGGCGCACACGCGTGAGGACCTCTACGGCCAGCTGATGGCGGCGCTCGCGGAGGCGCGCAAACAGGAGATCGAGCGGGGCGTCACCCTCGTGGGGCCGCATCGGGACGATCTGACGCTCAAGCTGGGTTCGATGCCCGCCAAGGGGTACGCCTCCCACGGCGAGTCCTGGTCGTACGCGCTGGCGCTGCGGCTGGCCTCCTACGACCTGTTGCGGGCCGAGGGCAACGAGCCGGTGCTCGTCCTGGACGACGTCTTCGCCGAGCTGGACGCCCGTCGGCGGGAGCGGCTGGCCGAGCTCGTCGCGCCCGGCGAGCAGGTGCTGGTGACGGCCGCGGTGGACGACGACGTGCCGCATGTGCTCGCGGGGGCCCGGTACAGCGTGTCCGAGGGGACGGTGGAGCGCGTATGAGCGCCGACGAGCCCGCCCCGAAGAAGACGCCGGAGCCGTCCGGCGTCGATCTCGCGCGTGTGGCGCTCAGGGCGGCGCGGGAGCAGGCACGCGCGCGTGGGGACGCGGCGCAGCAGAAGAAGCAGGCCCGGCGCGGGGGCGGCCTGCGTTCCGGCGCGGGCGCGGACGGCCGCGACCCCATGGCGTTGGGCGCCGCGATCAACCGGCTGCTCACCGAGCGGGGCTGGGAGGCGCCGGCCGCGGTGGGCGGTGTGATGGGCCGGTGGCCGCAGATCGTCGGCGAGGACGTGGCCAAGCACTGTGTGCCGGAGAGGTACGACGAGGACGAGCGGGCGTTGATCGTGCGCTGCGACTCGACGGCCTGGGCGACGAACCTGCGGCTGCTCGCCCCGACGCTCGTCGCGCGTCTCAACGAGGACCTGGGCCATGGCACGGTCCGGCTGATCAAGGTGCTGGGTCCCGGTGGTCCCCCGCGTCGCTACGGCCCCCTCAGGGCCCCCGGGAGCACCGGTCCCGGTGATACCTACGGGTGACGTGCGTCACGTCTTGTCGGCCGGGGCGGTCCTGTCGTGACCGCCCCGGCCGTCGTTTTCCGCGCCCGCGTGCGGGTGCTGACAGCGACCTGACTCCCAAGTAGCCAAGGGTTGACACCCGGAAGCGCTGAGTGCCGCTGTGAGCCTCTTGGAGCCCCCTTCCACATATCGGGACCCGGAAGAGACCGGTTGAGGGCGGCACATGCGGACTCAGGTACCGGCAAACCCCCATCAGTGTCAGTGCTACCGGTAGACTGGAAGCCAATCCCGCCCCAAACGTGGGGACCGCCCGGGAAAAGCTGAGCAACGCTGATCAAGGCTTACCAACGCAACATGCCGCAGCCGCTCCGGCAACCCGCCGACGAGCCTGGCTGGTGCTGTGCCAGAAAGGGCGCTTCGTGGCCGATTCCGGCAACCCCAACGAGAACATCCCGTCCACCGACGCCGGCGTGAACAGCGAGGCCAACGCCTCGGGTCACGAGGTCACCGCCTCGTACGACGCCAGCGCCATTACCGTCCTCGAGGGCCTGGACGCAGTCCGCAAGCGACCCGGTATGTACATCGGTTCCACCGGTGAGCGCGGTCTGCACCACCTCGTGTACGAGGTCGTCGACAACTCGGTCGACGAGGCGCTGGCCGGCCACGCGGACACCATCGACGTGACGATCCTGGCCGACGGCGGCGTGCGGGTCACCGACAACGGCCGTGGCATCCCGGTGGGCATCGTCGCCTCCGAGGGCAAGCCGGCCCTCGAGGTCGTGCTGACCGTGCTGCACGCGGGCGGCAAGTTCGGCGGCGGCGGTTACGCGGTCTCCGGCGGTCTGCACGGTGTCGGCGTCTCCGTCGTCAACGCCCTGTCGAGCAAGGTCGCGGTCGAGGTGAGGACCGACGGCCACCGCTGGACGCAGGACTACAAGATGGGCGTCCCCACGGCGCCGCTGGCCAAGCACGAGGCCATCGAGGACACGGGCACGTCGGTCACCTTCTGGGCCGACGCCGACATCTTCGAGACCACCGAGTACTCCTTCGAGACGCTCTCGCGGCGCTTCCAGGAGATGGCGTTCCTCAACAAGGGCCTGACGATCAAGCTCACCGACGAGCGCGAGTCGGCGAAGGCCACCGCCGGGGCGGACGAGGCGGGTGCGGACGACAAGAACGAGGTCAAGACCGTCACGTACCACTACGAGGGCGGCATCGTCGACTTCGTGAAGTACCTCAACTCCCGCAAGGGCGAAGCGGTGCACCCGACGGTCATCGACCTGGAGGCGGAGGACAAGGACAAGAGCCTGTCCCTCGAGGTCGCCATGCAGTGGAACAGCGGTTACAGCGAGGGCGTGTACTCCTTCGCCAACATCATCCACACGCATGAGGGCGGCACGCACGAGGAGGGCTTCCGTGCGGCGCTGACCAACCTGGTCAACAAGTACGCGCGCGACAAGAAGCTGCTGCGCGAGAAGGACGACAACCTCACGGGCGACGACATCCGCGAGGGTCTGACGGCGATCATCTCGGTCAAGCTGAGCGAGCCGCAGTTCGAGGGCCAGACCAAGACCAAGCTGGGCAACACGGAGGCCAAGACCTTCGTCCAGAAGGCGGTCTACGAGCACCTCAACGACTGGCTGGACCGCAACCCGGTCGAGGCGGCGGACATCGTCCGCAAGGGCATCCAGGCGGCCACCGCGCGCGTGGCGGCCCGCAAGGCGCGGGACCTGACGCGCCGCAAGGGTCTGCTGGAGTCGGCTTCCCTGCCGGGCAAGCTCTCCGACTGCCAGTCGAACGACCCGACCAAGTGCGAGATCTTCATCGTCGAGGGTGACTCCGCCGGCGGCTCGGCCAAGTCCGGCCGCAACCCGCAGTACCAGGCGATCCTCCCGATCCGGGGCAAGATCCTCAACGTCGAGAAGGCGCGGATCGACAAGATCCTGCAGAACCAGGAGATCCAGGCGCTGATCTCCGCGTTCGGCACCGGGGTCCACGAGGACTTCGACATCGAGAAGCTCCGCTATCACAAGATCATCCTGATGGCGGACGCCGACGTCGACGGCCAGCACATCAGCACCCTGCTGCTGACCTTCCTGTTCCGCTTCATGCGGCCGCTGGTCGAGGCCGGGCACGTGTACCTCTCCCGCCCGCCGCTGTACAAGATCAAGTGGGGTCGGGACGACATCGAGTACGCGTACTCCGACCGTGAGCGCGACGCGCTGATCGAGATGGGCCGCCAGCGCGGCAAGCGGGTGCGCGAGGACTCGATCCAGCGCTTCAAGGGTCTCGGCGAGATGAACGCCGAGGAGCTGCGCGTCACGACGATGGACCAGGAGCACCGCGTCCTGGGGCAGGTCACCCTCGACGACGCCGCCCAGGCCGACGACCTGTTCTCGGTCCTCATGGGCGAGGACGTCGAGGCACGCCGTGCCTTCATCCAGCGCAACGCCAAGGACGTCCGCTTCCTCGACATCTGAGTCGGTCTCAGCTGACCGGACCAGGAAGGATCATCACCAGCAATGACCGACGAGAACACTCCCGTCACCCCTGAAGAGGGCGGCGACATCGCCATGCGCATCGAGCCCGTCGGGCTCGAGACGGAGATGCAGCGCTCGTACCTCGACTACGCGATGTCCGTCATCGTCTCCCGCGCGCTGCCGGACGTCCGCGACGGCCTCAAGCCCGTCCACCGTCGCGTCCTGTACGCGATGTACGACGGCGGCTACCGCCCCGAGCGCGGCTTCTACAAGTGCGCCCGCGTGGTCGGCGACGTGATGGGCAACTACCACCCGCACGGCGACAGTTCGATCTACGACGCCCTGGTGCGCCTGGCGCAGCCGTGGTCGATGCGCATGCCGCTCGTGGACTCCAACGGCAACTTCGGCTCCCCGGGCAACGACCCGGCGGCGGCCATGCGGTACACCGAGTGCAAGATGGCGCCGCTGTCGATGGAGATGGTCCGTGACATCGACGAGGAGACCGTCGACTTCACGGACAACTACGACGGCCGTTCCCAGGAGCCGACGGTTCTGCCGGCGCGCTTCCCGAACCTGCTGATCAACGGCTCGGCCGGCATCGCGGTCGGCATGGCGACCAACATTCCCTCGCACAACCTGCGCGAGGTCGCCTCCGGCGCCCAGTGGTACCTGGAGAACCCGGAGGCCTCGCACGAGGAACTCCTGGACGCGCTGATGGAGCGCATCAAGGGCCCCGACTTCCCGACCGGCGCGCTCGTCGTGGGCCGCAAGGGCATCGAGGAGGCGTACCGTACGGGCCGCGGTTCGATCACCATGCGGGCGGTCGTCGAGGTCGAGGAGATCCAGAACCGCCAGTGCCTGGTGGTCACGGAGCTGCCCTACCAGGTCAACCCCGACAACCTCGCGCAGAAGATCGCCGACCTGGTGAAGGACGGCAAGATCGGCGGCATCGCGGACGTCCGTGACGAGACCTCGTCGCGCACGGGCCAGCGCCTGGTCATCGTCCTGAAGCGGGACGCGGTCGCCAAGGTCGTCCTGAACAACCTGTACAAGCACACCGACCTGCAGACGAACTTCGGCGCGAACATGCTGGCGCTGGTCGACGGCGTCCCGCGCACCCTCTCGCTGGACGCGTTCATCCGGCACTGGGTGACGCACCAGATCGAGGTCATCGTCCGCCGTACGCGCTTCCGGCTGCGCAAGGCCGAGGAGCGGGCGCACATCCTGCGCGGTCTGCTGAAGGCCCTGGACGCCATCGACGAGGTCATCGCGCTGATCCGGCGCAGCGACACCGTCGACATCGCGCGTACGGGCCTGATGGAGCTCCTGGAGATCGACGAGATCCAGGCCAACGCCATCCTCGAGATGCAGCTGCGCCGACTGGCCGCCCTGGAGCGCCGGAAGATCATCCAGGAGCACGACGAACTCCAGGCGAAGATCACGGAGTACAACGAGATCCTCGCCTCGCCGGTCCGTCAGCGGGGCATCGTCAGCGCCGAACTCGCCGCGATCGTCGAGAAGTACGGCGACGACCGCAAGACGATGCTGGTGCCCTACGACGGCGACATGTCCATCGAGGACCTGATCGCCGAGGAGGACATCGTCGTCACCGTCACGCGCGGCGGCTACGTCAAGCGCACCAAGACGGACGACTACCGCGCCCAGAAGCGCGGCGGCAAGGGCGTGCGCGGCGCGAAGCTGAAGGAAGACGACATCGTCGACCACTTCTTCGTCTCCACCACGCACCACTGGCTGCTGTTCTTCACCAACAAGGGCCGGGTCTACCGGGCGAAGGCGTACGAGCTGCCGGACGCCGGGCGGGACGCGCGCGGCCAGCACGTCGCGAACCTGCTGGCCTTCCAGCCGGACGAGGCGATCGCCGAGATCCTCGCGATCCGCAACTACGAGGTGGCGCCCTACCTGGTCCTGGCCACCAAGGGCGGCCTGGTCAAGAAGACGCCTCTGAAGGATTACGATTCGCCGCGTTCCGGTGGTGTCATCGCGATCAACCTCCGTGAGACGGAGGACGGTTCCGACGACGAACTGATCGGAGCTGAACTCGTCTCGGCCGACGACGATCTGCTTCTGATCAGCAAGAAGGCGCAGTCGATCAGGTTCACCGCCACGGACGAAAGTCTTCGGCCCATGGGCCGTGCGACCTCGGGCGTCAAGGGCATGAGCTTCCGTGAGGGAGACCAGCTGCTCTCGATGAATGTTGTTCGACCCGGTACGTTCGTGTTCACTGCCACAGACGGTGGGTACGCGAAGCGGACCGCCGTCGACGAGTACCGCGTCCAGGGTCGCGGCGGCCTCGGCATCAAGGCCGCCAAGATCGTCGAGGACCGCGGTTCTCTCGTCGGCGCGCTGGTGGTCGAGGAGACCGACGAGATCCTCGCCATCACGCTGGGCGGCGGTGTGATTCGTACGCGAGTCAACGAGATCAGGGAGACGGGCCGTGACACGATGGGCGTCCAACTGATCAACCTGGGCAAGCGCGATGCCGTGGTCGGCATCGCACGTAACGCCGAGGCGGGGCGCGAGGCGGAGGAGGTCGACGGCGACGTTGCCGTGGACGAGTCCGTCGACGGCGCCGCGACCACCGGCACGGACGAGGGTGAGGCGCCCTCGGCCGAGTAGCACGAGGAGAGAGTCATCGTGAGCGGAGCCACGGGCGCCGGTACGTCTGCCGGTACGGACAAGGACGGCGGCGGCCGTGGCTCCGCCGCGCCGGCGGGGGACGCGCGTACGACCGACGCGCGGGGCGCGGGGGCGGCCGAGGGGCGTGCGGCGGACACCCACACGACCCAGCTGAAGGCCATCAAGGCGCCTGTGGCGGACTCACCCTCTCCCTCGTCCTCGCCCAAGACGCAAGGACCAAAGGGATCCCAGGGGGGAACCGTGACGGACACCCGAGGCTCGCAGGCCAAGCAGCCAGACGCGTCTCCGCTTCCTGGTGAGCGGCAGCCGCAGCAGCCCGCCGGGCCCTACCACCCGCCGCAGGCCTACCCGACGCAGGCGGCCCCCGCGTCGGCCGGCGCGGTGCGCCGGCCGCGGACCGGCGCCCGCACCACGCCCCGCGTGCGCAAGGCGCGGCTGCGCGTGGCCAAGGCCGACCCGTGGTCGGTGATGAAGGTCAGCTTCCTGCTGTCCATCGCGCTGGGCATCTGCACGATCGTCGCGGCCGCCGTGCTGTGGATGGTCATGGACGCGATGGGCGTTTTCTCGACGGTCGGCGGCACGATCTCGGAGGCGACCGGCTCCAACGAGTCGAACGGCTTCGACCTGCAGTCGTTCCTGTCGCTCCCCCACGTCCTGATGTTCACGTCGATCATCGCGGTCATCGACGTCGTCCTCGCGACGGCCCTGGCGACGCTCGGCGCGTTCATCTACAACCTGTCCGCGGGATTCGTCGGCGGAGTCGAGCTGACGCTGGCCGAGGACGAGTGACCTCGTTGTTCCAGCGGTTCCGAACCCGCGCCGAGAGCCCCGCGACTATCGATTTTGGGACTGCCCAGGTCGTGCGCTAATCTTCAGGAGTCAGCGCGCGGGACACACACCGCAGAGCGCGGCGGGGCTATAGCTCAGTTGGTTAGAGCGCATCCCTGATAAGGATGAGGCCACAGGTTCAAATCCTGTTAGCCCCACCAGCCAGAAGGCCCCCGGACCATCGGTCCGGGGGCCTTTTGACGTCCATGGGTGACACCGACGGGGTCAGCCGAGGAGAGGTCTTCCACAGCTCTGCGAGCAGCGTCGCAGCTTCCCGCTGTAGGACCCCGCCCCGGTGCCGCCGACTTACTTCCTCATTCGCCGGTTTCCGCCTCGTCGTAGGCGGTGGTCATGGGGATCCAGCCATGGGGGTTGCGGTACCAGTAGTGCGGTAGCCCGTTGATGCTGGTGGTGCGGAACGGGCGGCCGTGGTCGTCGATGCGTACCGTGCCGGTTCGCCCCTGTGAGGACCAGTCGAGCTCGAGGTACCAGTCGCAGGTGCAGGACTCGGTGCGCGCGGAGAGCAGCAGGACCTCCGGCTCCCGCAGGGACACCTGGTAGGGGAAGCCGATCGCGGGGGCCGGTCTGTCCGGGTCGTTGCCGGGCATCGAACGGGCCAGGGGCCGGTGCGCGTCGAGGTTCACGGAGAAGTAGCGGGGGATGAGGACGGCGCCACAGCCTTCATACATGGAGTAGGCGATGCTCCCGCGGGCGGCGGGCGTGGTGCGGTCGACCACACGCACGTGCAGTGCCTCCAGGACGACGGCGGCGGAGCCGCGTCCCTGCACCGAGATCCGCAGGTTGGTGGTGCGCCCGTGCACCGCATCCAGGGACGCGGCCCACACCGCGGCGTCCGCCGGGGTCGGCGGCGGTGGGACCTGCTGCGGTGGCTTGGCGATGACGTAGTCATGGTCGCATTCGAGCTGCCAGAGCTGGGAGTTGGCCGTCCAGGTGAGCGGGGCCGACGACGGGACGGTCCCGGCGCCCGCCCGGTCCTTCTGCGGGCTGCCGTCGCTGTGCGTGGCCGACGCCGTGGGTTGTGGTGTGGTGCGGGCGGAGGCCGACGACCCATCGCTGCCGGAGGGAGGTCCGGCAGCGGATCGCGGGCTGCCGTCGCTGTGCGTGGCCGACGTCGAAGGTTGCGGTGTGGTGCGCGCGGAGGCCGACGACTCACCATTGCCGGAGGGGGGTCCGGCAGCGGATGCGGTGAGGCCGGCGAGCGCGATGGCGAGCGAGGCCGCCAGCGCCAACGAACGCACGGGCCGCCGGCGCGGGTGTCCGGCACGGGGTCGCCGGTCGGCCGGGGAGGGCGGCTCGGGGCGTGGGTCGGCCGGTGAGGGCGGCTCGGGTGTCTCGGGCGCCGGGCTGGTGCGGCTCGGGGATGCGGCCGGTGCCGCGGTGCTCGTGGTGTCGTGGGGCGTCCGTGCCCGCCGGGCATCGGAGGGGCGTGGCCGTTGCCGTGCCGCGGCTGCCAGGATCCACCGGCGGTGCAACTCCACGCGTTCCTCGCGGGAGGCTCCGCAGAGTGCGGCGAACCGCTCGATCCCGGTGAAGTCCAGGGGGACCGCCTCACCGGCGCAGTAGCGGTGGAGCGTGGAGGCGTTCATGTCCAGACGGCGGGCCAGCGCCGCGTAGCTGCGATCCGTGCGCTCCTTCAGACGCGTCAGCAGCAGCGCGAACTCCGTCACGTCGTCGTGGATTGCATCCATGTGGTCCGTACCCGCATCCATCCGTCGGCCTGTGCCGTCATGTCCTGGTCAGGGACGGCATGCCAGGCACTCCCCGTACCTGCACGTCGGTACGGCTGGGGATGGTTCCCGGGATACGCCGACGCTCTCTTCGAGACCGCCCTCACCCGCGCCGGGTGTCCGGATGCCGGCCTCGGGGAGTTCCCCATCCCGGACCGGCATCCCAGGCTTCCTTGTTCCTGCAGGTCATGGGGGGTGGGATCACCCCTCCGTTGCAGGTTGGGGGGCAGCCGTTGTCCCAGGCCCACGAGGCGTTCGACGCTATGGCCGTCGCACCGGCCGAGGCGTCCGACGGGACCCGGCATGCGACCTCGTACCGATCAGAAAAGGAACGTTCATATGAACATGAAGACCCTTGGGGCCCGCCGTGTGGCCGTGGCCGCGGGCCTCGTCCTGGCTCTCGGATGCGGTGTGTCGGCACAGGCCTCCGCCACCGGGCCGCGGACGATCAGCGGGAAGGCCGGCGACGCGGTGACGCACCGCTCGGCCGGCAGTGGGGACCAGGGCACCGTCGCCGCCTGCTCCCACGAGGTTCTCGGAGTGTCGGCGGTGAAGGAGCCCGCGGACAGCAAGGATGCCAGGCACCTCCTCCTCACCGTCCAGAACGCCGGCGACAAGAAGTGCAACCTCTACCGCTACCCCCTCGTGCGGCTTGGCGCGGGCCGGACCACGGCCCCCGTGATCAAGGAGAGCGACCCGAACCCGGGGGTGCCCGTCACCCTCGCTCCGGGTGAGGAGGCGTATGCCGCCCTGCTCGTCAGCGGTCCGATGGACGAGTACGAGGCGAAGAGCATCACCCTCGGCCTCCAGGGCCGTAAGCCCGGTAGCAGCGCGGGCAGGCCGATCGATGTCCCCATGCCCGTCGAGACGTTGTACGCCAACGACGGTCAGCGCGTCACCTACTGGACGACTGCTCCCGGGTACGCCCTGGATTTCATCATGTCGAAGTGAGCGTGCGGCACGGCGAAGGCCCGGTGGCTCCTGGGGGAGCCGCCGGGCCTGTTCCGTGCGGGCTGTACGCAAGTTCGCCGTTACGTCTTGGTGGGGAGGGCGCCTCGGGTTCAGCGCTGGAGGGGGACGTCCGGTTCGTCGGGGTCCGCCGGGTCGCAGGAGGCCGTGGTGTGCTCGGCCTGTTCCGTGTCCGGCAGGCCGCGGTGGCGGCAGCTGGGGGACTTGCCGTGGGCCTCGGCGTGGATGCGCTGCTTCATCGTGGGGGGAAGCGAGCGTGCCAGGGACCGGAGTGAGGGTGACGAGGCCGTCGGCCATGCCTGCGTGAGCGCGGTGGTCGCGCTCTCGCTGTTGCGCGCCGGCTCGGTTTGTGCCGTCGCCGTCGTGGCGGTCGTCGTGATGAGTCCGAGCGCAGTGCACAGCGCGATCACGGCGGTGACGATGGCGGTCCACAGCTTCATGACCCGGTTCTCGGTCATGGCCCCTCACTTCCAGGTCGGGCGATTTGCGTACTTTCCTCATGATGTGTATGGGGGGTGCGAAGTGGTGGATCGACGCTCGCGCCGTGGCGTTGTTCCGATGAACACCACTCGGATGGGTGCAAGGAGGTGGAAAAGGGGAGGAAAAGTGACCTTGAGGATGTTGTCGGGCGAAAATCACCCTCTGTGGAGGTGTGATCACCCTCCGATCGGAGCGGTGCGATCCGCTTCTACTGCGCTGCCGAGAGCGGCAGTTGAGGGGCGGACGCAGGTCACCGATCGGTATCGGTCGGTGTGTATAGTCGGGCGCCAGAGGTCCCCTACGTCAAGGAAAGACGAGGTCGCGCGGTGAAGAAGCTTCTCCTGGTCGCACTGGCCGCCATCGGCGGGCTCCTCGTGTACCGCCAGATCCAGGCGGATCGCGCCGAGCAGGATCTGTGGACGGAGGCGACTGACTCCGTGCCCACGGGTTCGTGAGAATCGATACCGAAGACTGAGCAGACCCCGGCCGCCGCTCGCGGTCGGGGTTTTGTGTTGCGCGGGCCCCGGTCCGGGGTTAGAAGCGGGCTTTTCGGACGCTCGTACGCAATGGCCGGGTGCCGCGCGCCCGAGCGGGGCAGGATGACCCACGTTCGGTCGAAGGCGAGGGGGCGGAGTCGATGGGCCGGCGTGCGGGACGTGGGGCGGTCGGGTGGCGGGCCGTCGTACGGATCACGGCCGTGGCAGCGGCGCTCTGCGCGTCGTCGGCCGCGCTGCCCGGACCGGTCGCCGTGGCCGCGCCGGACGCCACCTCGTACGCCTTCGCCGACGACGTCCGCCCCGTTCAGGCGGCGACGGGCACCACCGGAGCCGTACGGCTGGAACCCGGCGCCACCTACCGGAGCTCACTTCCGGGGCGGGGCCAGGGACAGGACGAGGGTCAGCAACCGGGTCAGGGCGACGGCGCGGGGCAGGGTACGGGTACGGCGGGCGGGGCTTCGAAGGTCTACTTCCGGCTCGAACTTGACGACGTCTCGAACGTCTACGTCGCCGTGACGGCGATCCCGCGCGCGGGGTCCACGCTCGCCGTCGGCGACGGGATCAGCGTCTCCGTGCAGAACGCCGACAGCGCCCCCTGCTCGCACGACTCGGCGACCATCGGGGCGTCCAAGAGCCCGCAGCCGATCACGGCCTGGGGCGCGCGCGAGCTCTCGCCGGGGAAAGGGACCTGCCAGGGGTCGGGTACGTACTACGTCATCGTCGAGCGCATCGGCAGAGGCATCGGTACGGGTACCGGTACAGGCACGCGCAGCGGTAGCGGTAGCGGCAATAGCAGTAGCAGTAGCGGTGGGGAGGAGCCCTGGGAGCTGGAGATCGCGCCCGTCTCCGAGCCCTCGCTGAAGAAGGCGGCCGCCACGAGCGTGCCCGAGGAGTGGGACTCCGCCACGCCCACACCGCTCGCCGGCGAGCCGGTCGCCGTCCGCGGAGGAGCCGGCTTCACCCGGGCGACCGCCGTGGAGCAGGGCGTCTGGAGCGACGAGATCGTGCCCGGTCAGACCCTCTTCTACAAGGTGCCCGTCGACTGGGGCCGTCAGGTGTCGGCCTCCGTCGACCTGGGAAGCGCGGACGAGGACTCCGGGTACGTGGTCGACGCCCTGGACATGACCCTGTACAACCCCGTGCGGGTCGAGGTCAGGGACGTGAACGTCGGCTACGGCGGCGAGCAGAAGTCGGCCGCTCTGGCCCCCGTGCCGCCGGTCAGGTACGTCAACCGGTACGCGCCCACGAACCCGACGAAGTCCCTGCGCTTCGCCGGCTTCCACTACCTCGTGGTGCACCTCGCGACGCAGGTCGGCGAACGCTTCGGAGCCGGGCCCTACGGGCTGACCCTGCGCGTCCGCCTCGACGGGAGCACACAGGCCGGCCCGGGATACGTGGGGCGGTCGGCGCCGCGCGGGTTCTTCGACGTCGGCGCGCGGGATCCGGAACTCTCGGCGGGGACGGGCCTTACGGTCGGCGGCGCGTCCGGAGACGGCGGTGCGTCGGACGGCGACCCCGCGATGAAGGCGGTCGCCGTGGGCGGCATCGGCGCCGGAAGCATCCTGCTGGCGGTGCTCGGCGTCTGGACGCTGACCGGCCGGCGCAGGGCCGCGGCTCAGATCCGCGCCAACGCCCAGAATCCCACCGCGTAGCAGGCCAGGGCGAGGAGCAGCATCGGCACCGCGACCCTGGCGGGCGGGCCGGGACGCCCACGGCGGACGGCACGGTGCCCTCGTCGACGAGCGTTCCGCGGCGGGATCGTCTGCGCGGACGACGGCATGGGCGGCGGCCCGTTGTACGGGCTCTGCGGGCTCGGCGGGATCTGCGGTGTGTGAGGGGTTCCGGGGTCCTGAGCGGTGTAGGAGGCCGTCGAGGCGTCCGGGAGCCGGCCGTGGGAGGGGAGCGCGAACGTCGAGTCGTAGGCGGAGGCGGCGGAAGGGGTGGGGGAGGCGGGAGCGGCCGGGTGCGGTGGGGGCGGGGGTGCGGGTGGCGGCGCGTAGGCGGGCGGACGGGGAGCGGAAGGCTGCGCGGGCGTGGGGGAGGAGGCGCCGGTGGGCTGGGGAGGCGGCAGATGAAAGCTTCCGGTGTCCGACATGGAGGGCTCGGGGGCGGCCGGCCGGGTCGTCCGATGGGCGGGCCGGCGTGGATCGATCGGCACGGAGTCCGTCCCGGGCCAGGCAGAGCCAGAACCGGTGCCGTTGCGGCTGCCGGTACCGGTACCGCCTCCCGTTCCGCCTCCCGTTCCCATACCCATACCCGTGCCGGTCCCGGCACCGGTACCCGTTCCCGTGCCGCTGACTCCCGGAGTGGGTCCGGCCGGCTGCCAGGGCGCGGCGCCCATGCCCGGGTGGGCAGGATCGGCGGCCGCCGCTGGGCCGGAGGGCCCGGATCCGGTGCCCGTAGGGGCCGACCCGGGGGCCGATCCAGGGGCTGACCCGGGGGCGAACCTCTCCGGATGCGAGGGCAGGGATCCGGCGTCCGGGCGGGCCGAGTCGTCGGCGGTTTCTGTGCGGGTGGGAAAGGAGTCGACGCCCCGTGCGCGCATCGAGGGGCCTTGGGGTCCGAACCCCTTGGGCAGCGGCCCCAGTTGGTCGAAGATCTCGATCATCTCGTCGTCCGGGCCCGGCTCGGGCAGGAGCTCGACGGCGGCCGCGAGCGCCTTGCGCGCCCCTGTGGCCGTGCGGAAACGTGCCTGCGGGTCCGGCTGCAGCAGGGTGGCCACCACCTGCCAGAGCGGTTCCGGGACGCTCTTGGGGGCGCTCGGCGTCCCGTGTTCCGTGAAGTACTGGACGAGTGCCTTGGCGTCGGGCTTGGCGCCCTCCAGCAGGTACAACGCCACCAGGCCGACGGCGAACAGGTCGGCGGGGAAGTCCGGGTCGGCGCCCAGCATCTGCTCGGGCGCGAGGTAACCGGGCGTTCCCACCACGAGGTTGGTGTCGGTCAGGCGGGGCTCGCCCAGCCGCATCGCGATGCCGAAGTCGGAGAGCCTCAGGCGCGGGCGGGCCGTACCGGTGGCCTCCAGCAGGATGTTGGCGGGTTTGATGTCGCGGTGCACGACGCCTTCCGCATGGACCGCGGTGAGCCCGGAGAGCAACTGGTCGAGCAGGGTGCACACGAACACCGGCGGCAACGGGCCGTAGTCGCCGACGAGATGGACCAGCGAACCGCCGGCGACCAGGTCCATCGTGAACAGGACCTTGTCGTCGTCGGCGGCCCAGCTGGCGGGCGCGAGCACATGGGGGTGGTCGATCCGCAGCGCCTGTTCACGCACGAAGCGCAGCAGCGCGTGCGCGTCGCTCTGCTGGAGCACCTTGGCGGCCACGTAGCGTCGGCGGCGGTGGTCCCAGGCACGCCAGACCGCGCCGACCCCTCCGCGGCCGATCGGATCGGCCAGTTCGTACCGTGCGGCGAAGACCTCACCCATGGCAGTGCGTCGCTCCTCCCCCTCGTCCCCCTGGTCTCCTCGTCCCCCTGGTCCCCCGTGGGTTCCCGTGGATCCCCCCTGGTCCCCCGTGGTCCTTCTCGCCCCCCTTGGACTCCCCCTTGGAGAGAGAAACAACCCCGTGACGAGCGACACGACCCCCCGTGTACCTCGCCGCGTCATCGCGTCCCGCCGAAGCGCTGAAGCGCCGACCGCCCGGCTGCCGAACCCCCTTCGGCGACCGGGCCGGGGCTCAGCTCTGGTGGGACTGGTAGTGCGTGACGGCGTCGGAGGTCCGGCCCGCGCCGTACACCCGGAGGAACTCTGCCAGTTCCGGGTGGGTCGGGGCGAGGCTGTCGGCGGCATCGATGATGTCGCCGGCGGCGGCCACCGAGCGCAGCAGGGACTGGATCTCGCGGACCACCCGCTTGACCGTCGGCGCCCCCGAACTGCTCGTCGACTGTGTGGTGTTGCTGAGCACCGAGCCCCCCTGCGACCGCTTGATCTCGTCCATGCGCTCGGTCGCCTCGGCGGCGCTGACGCTGCCGTCCGCGACCTGCGCCGCCAACTCCTGCAGCAGTTGCACCCGCTGCACCACGGCCGGGTTGCCGATCTTCGCCCGCTGACCGCTCATCAGCTGCGACAGCATCGGCGCCGACAGTCCAAGTACCCCCGCGAGACGAGCCTGGTTGAGGCCAAGATCGTCGATGAGCTTACGGAAGAGCGCCCCCAGCGGCTCCCCGTACCAGTTCCGCTGCAGTTCCCGCGCTCTCGCGGTCGCTTCCTGCTGTGCGGCGTCCATTGCGTCTCCCCATCGCTTCCCCAGAAACGCGGTTCGCTGTAGCGAACCACGTCCGAGCATCTTACGGAGAGTGGTCATCCGCGGGGACCCCCAATCTTTTTGCGAGATACCCCGGGTGACCCGGTACTCTGGTCTGCGGCGCCCACCGGTAGGAGCTTCTGCCGGCCGGACGTCCCTTCCGGGGCCTTAGCTCAGTTGGTAGAGCGCTGTCTTTGCATGGCAGATGTCAGGGGTTCGACTCCCCTAGGCTCCACACGAAGAAGACCCCTCTTACCTGCGCAAACGCAGGTAAGAGGGGTCTTTCGGCATTACGGGAGCGGTGTGCGGGAGCCGCTCGGGCGTCGGCCGCTCAGTCGCGGTCGTCGCGGTGCGCGGCCTCCTCCTCGGCCTGCTTGGCCTGTACCTCGGGGTCCAGGACGGAGGGGTCGGCGGTGCCGTCCACGGCTGTCAGGCCGCCCGGGACGGGGACCTCCGTGGCCTCCGGCGGCTCGACCAGCCAGTCCGGGTTGGCCTGCTTGTCCCACCACTTCCAGGCCGCGAAGGTGCCGCCGGCGACCACACCGAGCACGGCGAGCGCCTTGGCGAGCTTGCCCGCCCTGGCCCGCCGCCGGTGCTTGCGCACCAGCTTCTCGATCTCCTTCGGCGTCACCTGACCGCGCAGGGCGGCCAGTGCGGCGGCGGCACGGGCGGCGGCCTCGTCCTTCACGGGGCCGGCCGCGGCGACCGCCTGTTCGATCCGCGGTCGCGAGTAGACGGCCGCCTGGCGTGCGGCCATACGGGTACGGGCGGCCGCTTCGTGCGCGGCCAGGTCGACCTTCGGCGGGACGTGCGTCTTCGCCTGCTCCAGGCGCGGGGCGACGTGGGCGTCATACTGCACGCGGGCCTGTTCGGCGGCCTGCGACACCTTGGGCGCGAGCCGTACGCGGGCTTCATGCGCGTACAGCGCGGCCCGCTCCTTGGCCGTGTCGGCGTAGGGCGCCACCACTTCCGCGGCGTGCAGCACGCTGTCCTTCGCCGAGCCGGTCGCGGCGCGCACGCTGTCGATGCGGGTCACGGGTTCCTCCTCCTCGGTGGCGTACGGTATTTCGACTTTCCACCCTTTTACGGATCATGCCTGCGGATGGCTGTCTCGGCATGTGCGGACGGATATTCGGGTGCCGATCACATGCGATAGCGGTGGATTCTGTCGGATTCGGGGCAATGGCAACAGAGAGTCGACGGAGCGACAAAACCGACGATGCCACGGATTGGCCCCGCCCGCTCCCGTCCTGGGCGACTCGGGCGTATTTCCGCACCCGAACCGTCGGTTCTGATCCCGGAACGAGCCGTCGGGCGGAGCCTGCCGGGGAGCGTGCGAGGATCGGGGCGTCACAGGAAGACAACGGAAGGCAGATCGTGGCCGAGCAGCTGTACGCCACCCTGAAGACCAACCACGGCGACATCGAGATCCGGCTCTTCCCGGACCACGCCCCGAAGACTGTCAAGAACTTCGTCGACCTCGCCACGGGCGAGCGGGCGTGGGTCAACCCGGAGACGGGCGCGAAGTCCTCGGACAAGCTCTACGACGGCACGGTCTTCCACCGGGTGATCAGCGGATTCATGATCCAGGGCGGTGACCCGCTGGGCAACGGCACCGGCGGTCCCGGCTACCAGTTCGAGGACGAGTTCCACCCGGACCTGCGGTTCGACCGGCCCTACCTGCTGGCCATGGCCAACGCGGGTCCGGCCACCAACGGCTCCCAGTTCTTCATCACCGTCTCCCCCACGGCCTGGCTGACCCGCAAGCACACCATCTTCGGAGAGGTCACCGACGGGGCGAGCCAGAAGGTCGTGGACGCCATCGCGGCCACCCAGACCAACCCGCGCACCGACCGTCCGCTGAAGGACGTCGTCATCGAGTCGGTCGTCGTCGAGAGGCGCCAGGGCTGAGCGAGCCCCGCCCGGGGCCCCGCGGAGTCCGGGAGAGGGACCCGAGGGCGGGACGGCCCGGGCTGAGGTAGCCCCGCCGGCCTGACCCCGGGCTGAGCGGGACCCGCAGACCGGGGGCACGAACGCGCGCGGCGGGCCCCCGGGGAACCATGCGCCCTGTTCGTCCGTAAGGATGAGCAGGGCGGTTCCTTTCCGACTGCGCCGACTCGGACGACTCACTTGGGGGAGCCCATGGACCAGGCGCCTGGCAGCAGGCAGGACGACGCCCACAGCGGCCTGCCCGTCTGCTACCGGCACTCCGACCGGGAGACCGGCATTCGCTGCACCCGCTGCGAACGCCCGATCTGTCCTGAGTGCATGGTCAGCGCCTCCGTCGGCTTCCAGTGCCCCACCTGCGTCCGCGAGGGCTCCGGCACGGGCCACGCGCCCGGCGCCTCACAGCCCCGCACCCTCGCCGGGGGCGCGGTCGCCGCGGATCCCCACCTGCTCACCAAGATCCTCATCGGCCTCAACCTCGCGGTGTTCCTGGTCCAGCAGGCCGTCGGCGACAGTTTCACCGACCGCTTCGACCTGATCGGCCGGGCGATCATGCCGGCCCTCGGGTACGGCGAGCTCCAGGGCGTGGCCGAGGGCCAGTGGTACCGGCTGCTGACCTCGATGTTCCTGCACGGCAGCTACATCCACATCCTGTCCAACATGCTCAGCCTGTGGTGGATCGGCGGCCCGCTCGAGGCGGCCCTCGGCCGGGTCCGCTACCTCGCGCTGTACCTGGTCTCCGGTCTCGCCGGAAGCGCGCTGACGTATCTGATCGCCGCGCCCAACCAGGCCTCGCTCGGCGCCTCCGGGGCCATCTTCGGTCTCTTCGGGGCTCTCGCCGTGCTGGTGCGCCGGCAGCGTTACGACATGCGGCCGGTCATCGCCCTGCTGGTGATCAACCTGGTCATCACGTTCGGATGGAACGGGATCTCCTGGCAGGCCCACATCGGCGGCCTCGTCGCCGGTGTGGTGATCGGCTTCGGCATGGTCCACGCACCGCGCGAGCGCCGCACCCTGATCCAGTTCGGGACCTGTGCGCTGATGCTGGCGGTCGTCGTGGTGGTGACGCTCCTGAGGACCGTGCAGCTCACCTGAGCGGGTTCTCCGGCTCACCTGAGCGGGCTGTTGTCCACAGTCTGTGTCGAATCTTGTGCACAACGTGCGGGAAGCACTGCGCCCCCTGTTCCTGACCGATGTTTATGCAGGTCAGGCAGGGGGCGAACAGTCTTTCGAGTGAAGGTGACAGCCGGTAGTTAGGTCACACCGGCGTCAACCTTCGATGAGTTATCCACAGATCGTCTTTCTTTTCCCCATGTGGAAAACCGCTGTGGATAACTCAGTGGATAGCCCTGGGCAGAGCTGGTCGCGCTACTTCCACTGGGTGGAGACGCCGAAGCCCGCCGCGATGAACCCGAAGCCGACGACGATGTTCCAGTTGTCGAGCTGGTCGATGGGCAGCGACCCGTCGGTGACGTAGAAGACCACGATCCAGGCCAGTCCCACGAGGAACATGGCCAGCATCACGGGCGCGACCCAGGCGCGGCTGTTCAGCTTGATCGCGGTCGCCTGCTTCGCCGGAGGCGGCGTGTAGTCGGCCTTCTTGCGGATACGTGACTTCGGCACGAGGGTCTCTCCTGTCGATGCGCTGCGTGGCCGCGCAGGTGCTGGGTCGGGCTCGGGGGCTGCGTACTAGGGGACTGAAGGGCTCCCCCGGGCGTCCGTTAGCGTAGTGCTTCTACGGCGCTGAAGGAGATAAGGGTACGTTGAGCAATTCTGCCGACTCTCCCCGGACGGGTTCAACGGGCTCCACTCCGGATCCCATGCCCGTTTCCCCTCCCGTCCCCTCCCCCGGCCCTCCGGCCGACCGTCGGAGCGGCTTCCGGCCCGTGCGTGTGCTCACCGTGGGCGTCTTCGCCCTCGCCGGTCTCCTGTTCTTCACCAGCTTCAACACCGCCAAGGGCACCAACATCCGCACGGACGCCTCCCTGCTGAAGCTGTCGGACCTCATCCAGGAGCGCAGCCAGAAGAACGGCGAGCTGGACGAGACGAACGGCGCCCTGCGCGACGACGTGGAGTCGCTCGCCGAGGCCGACGACGGCAGCACGAAGGCCCAGGACGACAAGCTCGCCGGGCTGGAGAAGGACGCCGGCACCCAGAAACTCAAGGGCAAGGCGATCACGGTCACGCTGAACGACGCCCCGCCGAACGCCACCGCCAAGCTTCCCGGCTACCCGGAGCCGCAGCCCGACTACCTGGTCATCCACCAGCAGGACCTCCAGGCCGTGGTGAACGCGCTCTGGCAGGGCGGCGCCCAGGGCATCAAGGTGATGGACCAGCGGCTGATCTCCACCAGCGCCGTCCGCTGCGTCGGCAACACCCTGATCCTCCAGGGTCGCGTCTACTCGCCGCCGTACAAGATCCAGGCGGTAGGCGACCCGGAGAAGCTGCAGCAGGCGCTCGCGGAGGCCCCGGCGATCCAGAACTACATGGTCTACGTGAACGTCTACGGCCTCGGCTGGAAAGTCACCGAGGACGGGACGGTGACTCTGCCGGGCTACTCGGGCACAGTGGATCTGCACTACGCCAAGCCTGTGGAGTAGTCGAGCGAGGGCAGCCGGGGGGCGCCTGTGTCGGTGCGGGTGATCGTCAGGACGTTCAGCGAGCTGTGCATCACCGCCGGAGCCGTCATCGTCCTGTTCGTCGTCTACGTGCTCTTCTGGACCGGGGTGCGGGCCGACCGGGCCATGGACGACCAGATCGACGACCTCCACGACCAGTGGGCCCGGCAGAGTCCGGGAGCTGCCCCGAGCGCAAGCCCCGGCACCGCCGCGAGTACAGGCGCCGGCGGGCCGGCCGCGTCGTACCGCACCGGCAGGCCCTTCGCGGTGATGTACATCCCGCGTCTTGGTTTCACGTGGAACAAGCCCGTGCTGGAGGGCACCTCGACCGGCACCCTGAAGAAGGGGCTCGGGCACTACGGCGGGACCGCCCGGCTCGGCCAGACCGGGAACTTCTCGGTCGCCGGTCACCGCCGTACCTACGGAGACCCCTTCAAGGACTTTCCCCAGCTCAGGCGAGGGGACGCGGTGGTGTTGACGGACGGGACCACCTGGTTCACGTATCGGATCGACAAAGGCCCTTACAAAACAGTGCCCTCGGACGTCGAGGTGATCGACGCTGTGCCACGTAAGTCGGGGTACACGCGTCCGGGCCGGTACCTGACGTTGACCACGTGCGATCCCGAATGGGGCCACAGTCACCGGCTGATCGTCTGGGCGCACCTGGACTCCACACAGCCTGTGGAGGCAGGCGAACCGAGGGCCCTGCGCCGCTAGTCTGGTGGCGTACGGCGTGAGTCAGGTGCCGTGGTGCGACGGAAGGGACGGCATGTACGGCTGGATCTGGCGGCATCTGCCGGGAAACGCGTGGGTGAAGGCGCTGATCTCGATCATGCTGGTCGTGGCCGTGGTGTACGCGCTCTTCCAGTACGTCTTCCCGTGGGCCGAACCGCTGCTTCCCTTCAACGATGTGACGGTGGACAACCAGTGAGTGCGCGCATTCTCGTCGTGGACAACTACGACAGTTTCGTCTTCAACCTGGTCCAGTACCTGTACCAGCTGGGCGCCGAGTGCGAGGTCCTGCGCAACGACGAGGTCTCCACCTCCCACGCCCAGGACGGCTTCGACGGTGTCCTGCTGTCCCCGGGCCCCGGAACCCCCGAGGAGGCCGGCGTCTGCATCGAGATGGTCCGTCACTGCGCGGCCACCGGCGTGCCCGTCTTCGGCGTCTGCCTGGGCATGCAGTCGATGCAGGTGGCGTACGGCGGGGTCGTGGACCGGGCGCCGGAGCTGCTGCACGGCAAGACCTCGCCGGTGGAGCACGAGGGCAAGGGCGTCTTCGCGGGCCTGCCCAGCCCCTTCACCGCGACCCGCTACCACTCGCTGGCCGCCGAGCCCTTGACGGTGCCGGCCGAGCTCGAGGTGACCGCCCGTACGCACGACGGGATCATCATGGGCCTGCGCCATCGCGAACTGCCCGTCGAGGGCGTCCAGTTCCACCCGGAGTCGGTGCTCACCGAGCACGGGCACCGGATGCTGGCCAACTGGCTGGTGGAGTGCGGCGACCAGGGCGCGGTGGCGAGGTCGGCGGGGCTCGCCCCGGTGGTGGGCAGGGCCACGGCGTGACCGCGCTGCGCCCCGAGCGCGAGGACTCGTACGGCGCTTCGCCGTACGAGTCCTTCGGCGGTGATCCGTACGGAGCCGGGCCGGGCGCCTATGCGGCGGAGCCGTACCAGCCGCCCCTCGACGAGGAGACGGTGGCGCTGCGGATCCCGCCGATGTTCGGCGGCGAGCCCATATCCGCCTCTGGCGCCCCAGCGGCCTCTCCTGCCCCCGGAGCCCCTGGAACCCCGGCGGGTGGCCGTGCGGCCCGGAGAAAGGCCGCCAAGGGCCGTCATGGGCGTCATGGCGGCCCGGGGGAGGTCTCCGAGTCGTACGCGGGGCCCGACGCGCCGTCCCAGGACGAGCGGCCCCTCTCGCGCGTCGAGGCCCGGCGCCGGCAACGGGCTCGCAAGCCGAGCGCGGCCGTCGTCGCCAGCCGGGCGGTCGGCGAGGTGTTCATCACCACGGGTGTGCTGATGCTGCTGTTCGTCACCTACCAGCTGTGGTGGACGAATGTGCGGGCCCACGCGCAGGCGGACAAGGAGGCGAGCAGCCTCCAGGACGACTGGGCGAGCGGCCGGCGCGCCCCGGGCACCTTCTCGCCGGGGCAGGGCTTCGCCATCCTGCACATCCCCAAGCTGGACGTGGTGGTGCCGATCGCCGAGGGCGTGAGCAACAAGAAGGTGCTCGACAAGGGGATGGTCGGGCACTACGGCGAGGGACCGCTGACGACGGCGATGCCGGAGGCGAGGACGGGCAACTTCGGGCTCGCGGGGCACCGCAACACGCACGGCGAGCCGTTCCGCTACATCAACAGGCTGCAGGCGGGCGACGACATCGTCGTCGAGACGCAGAACGATTACTTCGTCTACAAGATGGCGTCCTTGCTGCCGGTGACCGCGCCGAGCAACACGAGCGTCCTCGACCCCGTCCCGCCGGACTCCGGGTTCACCGGCCCGGGCCGGTACATCACCCTCACCACCTGCACCCCGGAGTTCACCAGCAAGTACCGGTTGATCGTCTGGGGCAAGATGGTCGAGGAACGGCCGCGCAGCAAGGGCAAACCGGATGCGCTCGTCGAGTAGGCGTGCGGTCGGTAGGCATGCAGTCGTGGGGCATGCAGTCGAGTAGGGGCAGATTGAACGTGGCAGCGACCACCGGCGACACCGAGCACGAAGAGCACGCGCGCGTGGACGCGCCCCCGCCCGGGCCACGGCGCCGAGGGGGCGGCCGGATCGCGCTCGCCGTCAGCGTCTTCGGCGAACTCCTCATCACGGCCGGCCTGGTGCTCGGTCTGTTCGTCGTCTACTCCCTGTGGTGGACCAACGTCGTCGCCGACCGGCACGCGCACCGGCAGGGCGACAAGGTGCGCGACGGCTGGGCGCAGCAGGCCGGCGGTCCCGGCGCGCTCGACATCCTGGACGGCATCGGCTTCCTGCACGTGCCCGCGATGGGCAACGGCGAGGTGC
Organism: Streptomyces sp. NPDC037083; assembly: GCF_055606485.1. Classification (NCBI taxonomy): domain Bacteria; kingdom Bacillati; phylum Actinomycetota; class Actinomycetes; order Kitasatosporales; family Streptomycetaceae; genus Streptomyces; species Streptomyces sp. NPDC037083. Next base: position 278,028 of record NZ_JBVJSQ010000012.1, read on the forward strand.
TGGTCGAGAAGGGCACCTCTTCGAAGGTCCTCAACGAGGGCGTCGCCGGCTACTACACCGACCCCGTCAAGGCCGCGCTGCCGATGAGCGGCAAGGAGGGCAACTTCGCGCTCGCCGCCCACCGCGACGGCCACGGCGCGAAGTTCCACAACATCGACAAGCTGGAGAAGGGCGACCCGATCGTCTTCGAGACGAAGGACGACTGGTACGTCTACAAGGTGTACGCCGTGCTGCCCGAGACCTCGAAGTACAACGTCGAGGTCCTCGGCCGGATCCCGAAGGAGTCGGGCAAGAAGAAGGCCGGGCACTACATCACCCTGACGACCTGCACGCCGGTCTACACCAGCCGCTACCGGTACGTGGTGTGGGGCGAGCTGGAGCGCGTCGAGAAGGTCGACGCGGACCGGACCCCGCCGGAGGAACTGAGCTGACCGGGGCCGGTCCGGCCGGCCTCGGCCACGCCCGGGCCGTAACGAAGGAGTGGGCCCCACCGGATGCTTCCGGTGGGGCCCACGTCGTTCACCGCGGCGGCCGGCCGATGGGTCCGGCCTCGGTCCGGCCTCAGCCGAAGAGGCCTCCGCCGCCGTCGTTGCCGCCGTTGTTGCCGCCGGCCTTGAAGGCGATCAGGTTGACCGTCTGACCCCTGTTGACCGTGCTGCCGGGGGCCGGATCGGAGCCGACGACCTGGGCGTCGTCGTCCGAGGAGCCGGTGATCTGGCCGACGTTCAGGCCCGCGTCCTGCAGCGCCTTCTTGGCGTCCTTCACGGACATGCCCTGGAGGTTGCCCGGGACCTGGGTCTGCTGGGGCTGGCTGCTCTTGCCGATCTGGATCTGGACCGTGGAGCCCTTGTCGGCCTGGGAGCCGATGGACGGGACGGTCTGGACGACCTTGCCGACCTTGCTCTGGTCCTGGGTGTCGACCTCGACGCAGTTGCCCTTGAGGTTGTTCTGCTCCATCTGGGCCTTGGCCTCGTCGCAGCTCTTGTTGGAGACGTCGGGGACGGTCGCCTTCTCCTCGGCCTTGGCGATGGTGAGGGTGATGGTGGTGCCCTTCTCCACCTCGTCGCCGAGACCCGGCTTCTGCTCGATGACGCTGCCTTCCGGCTCGGAGGAAACCTCCTCCTTCGTCTCCACGTTGAACTGGTACTTGTCGCCCTCGAGGGTCGACTTGGCCTCTTCCAGGGACTTGCCGAGGACACTCGGCACGGCCACCTTCGGCGCGCCCGTCGACACGACCAGGTTGACCGTGGAGTCCTTCTTGACCTTGGTGGTCGGGTCGGGGTCCTGGTCGCAGATCTTGCCCTTGGGCTGGTCCTCGCAGGGCTTCTGGGTGACCGTGCCCAGCTTGAGGTCGCTGTTCGTCAGCTGCCTCTGGGCGTCGGCCTGGGTCTGGCCGAGCAGGCTGGGCACAGGCACCGTGTCGTTGTTGACGCCGCCGCTGAACACCCACTTGCCGATCAGCACCGCGCCGACGAGCACCAGCACCGCGGCGAGGACCAGCAGGATCGTCGAGGTGTTGGACTTCTTCTGCCGGCGCCGGTCGGGACGGTCGTCGTAGCCGTAGCCGCCGTCGTCCGGGTTCATGGGCGGCAGCATCGACGTGGCGCCGCCGTCCGCGGAGCGCATCGCCGTCGTCGCCTGGTCGTCGCCGTAACCGCCGTAGCCGACCGAGCCCATCGCCGCCGTCGCCGCGACCGGCTGGCCGTCGAGGCACGCCTCGATGTCCAGGCGCATCTCATCGGCCGACTGGTAGCGGTAGTTCGGGTCCTTGACCAGCGCCTTCAGGACGATGGCGTCCATCTCGGGGGTGATCTCGGGGTCGAAGACGCTCGGCGGCTGCGGCTCTTCACGGACGTGCTGGTAGGCCACCGCGACCGGGGAGTCCCCGACGAACGGCGGCCGGACCGTCAGCAGCTCGTAGAGCAGACAGCCCGTGGAGTACAGGTCGGAGCGGGCGTCGACCTGCTCGCCCTTGGCCTGCTCCGGCGAGAGGTACTGGGCGGTGCCGATGACCGCGGACGTCTGCGTCATCGTCATGCCGGAGTCGCCCATGGCGCGGGCGATGCCGAAGTCCATGACCTTGACCTGGCCGTTGCGCGTCAGCATGACGTTCGCGGGCTTGATGTCGCGGTGGACGATGCCGGCTCTGTGCGAGTACTCCAGGGCCTGCAGGATGCCGATGGTCATCTCCAGCGTCCGCTCCGGCAGCAGCTTGCGGCCGGAGTGGAGCAGCTCGCGGAGAGTGGAGCCGTCGACGTACTCCATGACGATGTACGGGATCGAGACCCCGTCGATGTAGTCCTCGCCCGTGTCGTAGACCGCGACGATCGCGGGGTGGTTGAGCGAGGCGGCAGACTGGGCCTCCCGGCGGAACCGGGCCTGGAAGGAAGGGTCGCGCGCGAGGTCCGCGCGCAGCGTCTTCACCGCCACGGTGCGGCCGAGGCGGGTGTCATGCGCGAGGTAGACCTCGGCCATGCCACCACGGCCGAGCACATGGCCCAGCTCGTACCGGCCGCCGAGGCGACGCGGCTCTTCCATAGCTACCTACCAGCCCTCTCCGTCGGTCCCGACCGGCACACGTGTGCGGCCGGAGGCTGCCGTCCGGGCATACCGTACCCGGACGGCGCTGTGTGACCTGGCCAAGCCCGTCACCCGATACGAGACCGGTATCGCAACGTGCACCGATGTGTAGGCGACGTGATGGGGGTCACTTCTTGCTGTCGATGACTGCCTTCATCACGTCCCTTGCGATCGGGCCGGCGAGACCGCCGCCGGTGATGTCGCCGCGGTCGGCCGCGCCGTCCTCGACGACGACGGCGACGGCCACCGGCGCACTGCCGTCGGACAGCTTGGCGTACGAGATGAACCAGGCGTACGGCTTCTCTTTGTTGTTGAGGCCGTGCTGGGCGGTACCGGTCTTGCCGCCGACGATGACGCCGTCGATCTTGGCCTTGCCGCCGGTGCCCTGCGGGTCCTTGACGACGGTCTCCATCATCTTCTGGAGGGCCTGGGCGGTCTTGGAGGAGACGGCCTGGGACAGCTGCTGGGGCTCGGTCGTCTCCAGGGTGTCCAGGTTCGGGGCCCTGAGCTGGTCGACCATGTACGGCTTCATCAGCTTGCCGTCGTTGGCGACCGCCGAGGCGACCATGGCCATCTGCAGCGGGGTGGCGCGGTTGGACCCCTGGCCGATGCCGTCCAGGGCGTTCTGCGGCCGGTTGTCCTCGGGGAAGATCGACTCCGCGGCGCGCACCGGGGTGTCCAGTTCGGCCTCGTTGAAGCCGAACTTCTTCGCCTGCGCGATCATCTTGGCGTTGCCGACGTTGTCGGCCATCTTCGCGAAGACGGTGTTGCAGGACACCATGAGCGCGTAGCGCAGGGTGGCGTTCTTGCACTCGCCGTGCTCGTTGGTGAGCTTGCTCGAGGACTGCGGCAGCGGGAACGGGTCCGGGGTGTCGGTCTTGTCGTCGACGCCGGAGACCTCGCCGTTCTCCAGCGCGGCGGCCGCGGTGACGACCTTGAACGTGGAGCCCGGCGGGTAGGTCTCGCGCAGCGCGCGGTTCAGCATCGGGTCGTCGGGGTCGTTCTTCTTCTGGACCTTGTTCCACGCCTCGGCGTCCGTGTCGGACGATCCGGCGAACTTCGACGGGTCGTACGACGGCGTGGAGACCAGCGCCAGGATCTTGCCGGTGGACGGCTCGATCGCGGCGACCGCGCCCTTCTTGCTGCCCAGGCCCTTGTAGGCGGCCTTCTGCGCGGCGGCGTTGAGGGTGGTGATGACGCTGCCGCCCGCCTTCTCCTTGCCCGTGATCATGTCCAGGGTGTTGCGGAAGAAGAGCCGGTCGTCGTTGCCGCTGAGGATGCCGTCCTCCAGCCTCTCCAGCTGGTTGGCGCCGAACGCCTGCGAGGAGTAGCCGGTGACCGGCGCCCACATCGCGCCGTCGGTCCAGGTGCGCTTGAACTTGTAGTCGCCGCTGGTCTCCACCGAACCGGTGATGGCCTTGCCGTCGACGACGATGTTGCCGCGCGGGGTGGAGTAGCGCGTGATGTTGACGCGGCGGTTCTTGGTGTCGCTGGCGAGGCTGTCCGCCTTGACGTACTGCAGGTAGTTGTCGCGCAGCAGCAGGGTGAGGATCAGGATGCCGCAGAAGATCGCGATCCGGCGCAGGGGCTTGTTCATGACGGGCGGACCACCTGGGTCATCTCGGCGTCGGGGTTGGAGGCGGGCGCGGGCGCCGGGCGGCGCGCGGTGTCGCTGATCCGGATCAGGATGCCGATCAGGGCCCAGTTGGCGATGACGGAGGAACCGCCGTAGGCGAGGAACGGCATCGTCATACCGGTCAGCGGGATGAGGCCCATCACACCGCCCGCGACGACGAAGACCTGAAGGGCGAACGCGCCGGACAGACCGATGGCGAGCAGCTTGCCGAAGGGGTCGCGGGCGGCGAGGGCGGTGCGCACGCCGCGCTCGGCGATCAGGCCGTACAGCAGCAGGAGCGCCATGATGCCGGCGAGGCCCAGCTCCTCGCCGAAGGTGGCGAGGATGAAGTCGGAGTTGGCGGCGAACTTGATCAGCTCCGAGTGGCCCTGGCCCCAGCCGGTGCCGAGGGTGCCGCCCGAGCCGAACGCCCACAGGGCCTGCATGGCCTGCTCGGAGTGGCCGGCGACGCCCTGCTGGGAGAGCGTGTACTCCTTCATCGGGTCGAGCCAGGCCTGGACACGCTGCTGGACGTGGCTCTCGAACTGGGCCACGCCGACCGCGCCGGCCGCGGACATCAGCAGACCGAAGACGATCCAGCTGGTCCGCTCGGTGGCGACGTACAGCATGATGACGAACATTCCGAAGAACAGCAGCGAGGTGCCGAGGTCCGTCTCGAAGACCAGGATCAGGATCGAGATGAGCCAGACCACGATGATCGGGCCGAGGTCGCGGCCGCGCGGCAGGTACAGGCCGAGAACACGGCGGCTGGCGAGGGCCAGCGCGTCGCGCTTCACCATCAGGTAGCCGGCGAAGAAGATCGCCAGCACGATCTTGGCGAACTCACCGGGCTGGATGGAGAAACCTGCGACCGAGATCCAGATCTTCGCGCCGTAGATGTTCTTGCCGAGGCCCGGGACGAGCGGCAGCAGCAGCAGGAAGAGCGCGCCGACCATGGAGATGTAGGTGTAGCGCTGCAGGGCCCGGTGGTCCTTGAGGAAGATCAGCACCACGACGAACAGCGCGATGCCCATCGCCGTGTACAGCAGCTGCCGCGGCGCGGCCGTGCCGGCCTGCTCGATCCGCTGCAGCAGCTTGGACTGGTCGAGCCGCCAGATGGCCACCAGCCCGAGCCCGTTCAGCAGCGTGGCCACCGGCAGCAGCAGCGGGTCCGCGTACGGCGCGAACTTGCGGACGACGAGATGGGCGACGCCGGCCAGCAGCCCGAGGCCGAGCCCGTAGCTCAGGAGGCCGGAGGGCACCTGCTCGTTGATGGCCAGGCCCACGTTCGCATAGGCGAAGACCGGGATGACGACGGCGAACACCAGCAGCGCGAGCTCGGTGTTGCGCCGGCTCGGCGTTCCGATCGAGCCGATCGTGGACGTGTGGTGCGTCGGCGAGTTGGTAGTACTGCTCATCGTGTGACGGGGCCTCTCACGGCTTGCCTACTGCTCACCGCACCGCGAGACGACCTTCTGCTCCTCCTCCGAAAGGCTGGGGCCGGGAGTGGGAGTGGGAGTCGCGGATACGGACGGGGACGCGGTTGCCGAGGGGCTCGGCGATGCCTTGGACGTGAGGGAGACGGGCGTGGTTCCCGTGGCGCCTTCGGCCGGGCCCTCACCGGTCTTCGAACCGGGCTTCGAGCCGGTCTTGGAAGGGGTCTTCGACCCGGTGGCCCCGGCGGTGGCGGAACCGGCCTGCTTCTTGCAGGCGGAGGCCTGGACGGCCAGCTCGTCGATCTTCTTCTGGGCGGTGTTCAGGTTGCCCTCGGCGATCGTCGCCTCGACCAGCTTCTGCTGGTACTCCGGGAGGTACTTGAGTTCGATCTCGGGGTGGTCCTTCTCCACCTTCGACAACGAGACCCAGGCCAGGTCCTGGCTGATGCCCCGGTACAGGGCCACGTGCTCGCCCTTGGTGCCGACGTAGTACTGCGTCTGCGTCCAGCGGTAGCCGCCGTAGAGGCCGCCGCCGATGATCGCGAGCGCGAGCACGCCGTAGAAGGATCTCTTCAGCCACCTGCGGCCCTTGCGCGGCTTGACGAAGTCGTCGTCGGTGTAGTCGCCGAAGCCGTCGGTGGGGATGAAGCCGGTGATGTCGCCGCCGGAGCCGGGCGGGCCGAACTCTCCGCCGCCGCCGCGCCCCTGCTGCCTGCGGCCGAGGCCCGAGGCGCGGCCGGCGGGGGTCTGCATGATGCCGTTGTCGTGCAGCTGGAGCTGGTTCTCCGCGACCGCGCCGACCACGACCGGGACGTCGGAGAGCTGCCCGGCGAGCGTGTCGCCGGTGTCCAGGTCGAGGACGTCCGCGACGATCACGGTGATGTTGTCGGGGCCACCGCCGCGCAGCGCGAGCTGGATCAGCTCCTGCACGGTCTCCTGGGGGCCCTGGTAGCTGGCGAGGGTGTCCTCGAGCGTCTGGTGGGAGACGACGCCGGACAGGCCGTCGGAGCAGATCAGATAGCGGTCGCCGGCCCTGACCTCACGGATCGACAGGTCGGGCTCGACGTGCTCGCCGCTGCCCAACGCCCGCATCAGCAGGGACCGCTGGGGGTGAGTGGTGGCCTCTTCCTCGGTGATGCGGCCCTCGTCGACCAGGCGCTGCACCCAGGTGTGGTCCTGCGTGATCTGGGTCAGGACGCCGTCCCGCAGCAGGTACGCGCGCGAGTCGCCGACGTGCACGAGGCCGAGGCGCTGACCCGTCCACAGCAGGGCGGTCAGGGTCGTCCCCATGCCTTCGAGCTGGGGGTCCTCCTCGACCAGGGCGCGCAGCTGATCGTTGGCGCGCTGGACGGCGGTGCCGAGCGAGGTGAGGACGTCGGAGCCGGGGACGTCGTCGTCGAGGGCGACGATGGTGGAGATGGCCTCGGAGGAGGCGACCTCACCGGCGGCGGCGCCGCCCATGCCGTCGGCGATGGCGAGCAGGCGCGGACCGGCGTAACCGGAGTCCTCGTTGCCCTCCCGGATCATGCCCTTGTGCGATCCGGCGGCGAAACGCAGTGACAGACTCATGCGCACCTCGCCCGTCGGCCCCGGGTACAGCCGGTCGTGTCGAGCCACACTGCCCACCCTCCGGTCGGGAGCACACCGGGGCCCTGGGTGCCGGCCGCCGCCGCGTGCTCGCTCCGCTCGCGCTCACTCATGATGTAGCACTACTTCCGAAGCTCGATGACGGTCTTGCCGATACGGATCGGCGCACCCAGCGGGATGGGTGTGGGAGTCGTCAGCCGCGATCGGTCGAGGTACGTGCCGTTGGTGGAGCCCAGGTCCTCGACGATCCACTGGCCGTCGCGGTCCGGATAGATCCTGGCATGGCGGCTGGAGGCGTAGTCGTCGTCCAGCACGATGGTGCTGTCGTGCGCCCGGCCCAGCGTGATGGTCTGGCCCTGGAGCGCGACGGTCGTGCCGGTGAGGGTGCCCTCGGACACGACCAGCTTGGTGGGCGCGTTGCGGCGCGTGCGGCCGGCGGCGGCCGACTGCTGGCGCTGCTGCGGTGGCGCCTGCTGGCGCTGGGCCTGCTGCTGCGCCCGTCCAGCCTCCCGGCGCGAGCCGCGCTGGGTGACACGCGTACCGAAGAGGTCGCTGCGGATGACCTGCACGGCCACGATCACGAACAGCCACAGTACGGCCAGGAAACCCAGCCGCATGACCGTGAGGGTCAGCTCTGACATTGCCCCCGCTTCACCCTTCGGCTTGCCGGTAAATGATGGTGGTGCTGCCCACGACGATCCGCGAGCCGTCGCGGAGCGTAGCGCGGGTGGTGTGCTGCCCGTCCACCACGATGCCGTTGGTGGAGCCGAGATCCTGGATCGTCGAGGGCGAACCGGTCCGGATCTCGCAGTGCCGGCGGGAGACGCCGGGGTCGTCGATCCGCACGTCGGCCTCGGTGCTGCGGCCCAGCACGAGCGTCGCGCGGGAGATCTGGTGGCGGGTGCCGTTGATCTCGATCCAGTGGCGGGCACGTGAGCCGGGCTGCGGAGCGCCGGCCAGTCCTCCGCCCGCGCCGGGGCGCTGGGCGCCGGCGGTGGGCGGGTAGCCGTATCCGCCGGGACGGGCGCCGGGCGGTGGAGCGGCAGGCATGGGCGGAGCGGCCGGGCCGCCGGCGCCGGGATAGGCCGCGCCGGGGCGCTGCCGCCCGCCGGCCGGCGCCTGGTCCGGCGTCTGGCTGCTGGAGGAGGCGAGCGTACGGCTGCGCACCCGGTACAGGCCGGTGTCGAGGTCGTCGGCCTTCTCCAGGTTGACCTTGATCGGTCCCATGAAGGTGTAGCGCTGCTGCTTGGCGTAGTCGCGCACCATGCCGGCGAGCTCGTCGCCGAGCTGGCCGGAGTAGGGGCTGAGCCGCTCGTAGTCCGGCGTGCTCAGCTCCACGATGAAGTCGTTGGGGACGACGGTGCGGTCGCGGTTCCAGATCGTGGCGTTGTTGTCGCACTCGCGCTGGAGTGCGCCGGCGATCTCCACGGGCTGGACTTCGGACTTGAAGACCTTGGCGAAGGTGCCGTTGACCAGACCCTCGAGACGCTGCTCGAACTTCTTCAGGACTCCCATGGGGCACCTCCTCCGTCGTGGCTGCTGTCCCGTGCCGTGCTGCTTACCTGGTACTGCTTACTGATCGTATCCACGCGCCGGTGAATCGGCTGGTTCCCCCTGTCGGCCCCGTCGACGGGTGTCGACGCCCTCTCGTTCACCTGCTTCTCGCCCTCGCTTCTGCCCAGGATCGTAGAGGCGGCCGTGGACCAGTGTCCCGCACCTGGCTGTGCTCCTCGCCCGGCTCCTGAGGAGACGGCCGCCATAGGTACGAGGTTGGTACGTGAACCAGTCACCGCCGAGACGTACGAGGTTGCCGACGGTCTCCCAACAGGTCCTTGCCCGCCGAGAAGGGATGTGAACGCACCCTGGCGCGCGTGCTAATGTTCTGCATGTCGGAAGGCGGCAGGCCGCAAGGCCCACAAGCCCGAAGACACACCCAATGCGCGGGTGGCGGAATAGGCAGACGCGCTGGATTCAGGTTCCAGTGCCCGCAAGGGCGTGGGGGTTCAACTCCCCCCTCGCGCACCAGCTGGAAGCCCCGCAGGTCTTGGACCTGCGGGGCTTTCGCGTTTCTCGGGCCAGTCAAGTACAGACCGCGCTTGCTCACGGTGTGTGAGGAAGATCTCAGGGCCGTGGGCTCTCGGTTTGCCGGCGATGCGGTGACGGGGCGCGCTACCGGCAGCGCGGCCACCGGATGAGGTGACGGGGCACGGTGGCGGTACGCGCCGGCGGTTACCCGGTGCTGGGCGGTGGCCTGGTGACGTGCGGCGGGGCGGGCGTGCGCGGACGAAGGCGTGGGTGTGTTTCACGTGAAACGTCCCGCCATGGCGGCGGGGTGGCAGTGGGGTGGCGGTCACTGTGGGGTCGCGGTCACTGTGGCGGCGGGGTGGCAGTGACGGGGGCGGGAGCCGTGGTCGTGGCTGTGGTCGTGGCGCTGAGAAAACGGGGTGTGGGGCAGGGTGTGGTGGGGGCGTGAGCGGGGGGCCGTGAGCGGCGAGTCGTCGGTCATGGGCCGAAAGTCGCGGGTGGGTCCTGGGCGAGGCCGAGGTCTGGTCCGGCACGTATGGCCTGCTGACGTGGGCACGCCGGGAGTTGTCCACAGTCTCGAAGCCGTCCACAGGACCTGACGGGTTTCGGCCGTCGGCTGTACGGTCTGCACCAGTTGATGTTCGGCTCGCCGAGCCGATGGACGTACGGGTGCGGGGGAGGCGGTCATGACGGCCGAGACCGGTGGTGGGGAGACGGGAACGGGCGCGGCGCGCAGGCTTCCCCGGGTGCGAGGGTTCGCCCAGTGGCCCGTCGAGCGGCCCGCAGGGTCGGGACCGGACACGGTCCCCGCGTCGCCCAAGGCGCAGGGCAAGGCGCTGCGTGGTCGGGTTCCGCGGTCGGCGCACGCCGAACTCGTCGTGGACGCCTCCCGGCCGGACGCGGTGTCGGCGGTCGAGGAGTCCAACCAGGGCCGCATCCCGGAGCTCACGCCGATAAGGGTCGGCCGGATGGCGGCGACGCCGTTCGCCTTCCTGCGGGGCTCGGCGGGGCTCATGGCGTACGACCTGGCCCGCACGCCCATGACCGGCATCAGCGCCCAGATCTGCGGCGACGCCCACGCCGCCAACTTCGGTCTGTACGGCGACGCCCGCGGCGGTCTGGTCATCGACCTGAACGACTTCGACGAGACGGTCGACGGCCCCTGGGAGTGGGATCTCAAGCGCCTCGCCGCCTCCTTGGTCCTCGCAGGCCGGGAGGCCGGCGCGGACGAGGACACCTGCCGCCGGGCGGCGCACGGCGCGGCCGGCTCCTACCGGCGCACCATGCGACTGCTGGCCAAGCTCCCGGTGCTGGACGCGTGGAACGCCATCGCCGACGAGGAGCTGGTCTCCCATGCCGACGCCCACGACCTGCTGGGCACCCTGGAGCGGGTCTCGGAGAAGGCGCGGGCCAACACCAGCGGGCGGTTCGCGGCGAAGTCGACCGAGCCGACGGAGGACGGCGGCCGCCGCTTCGTCGACGCGGCGCCGGTGCTGCGCCGCGTCCCGGACGCGGAGGCCCATGCGGTGGCCGCGTCCCTGGAGCACTACCTGACCACCTTGTCCGAGGACCGTCATCCCCTTCTGGCCCGCCACGCGGTGCACGACGTCGCCTTCCGCGTCGTGGGCACGGGCAGCGTGGGGACGAGGTCGTACGTGGTCCTGCTGCTGGACCACCGGGGCGAGCCGCTGATCCTTCAGGTGAAGGAGGCCCGTGCGTCGGCGCTGGTCCCGCACCTGCTGACGGCCGGCCTCGGCGCGCCGGAGGTGGACCACGAGGGCCGCCGGGTGGTGCTCGGCCAGAAGCGTATGCAGGTCGTGAGCGACATACTGCTGGGCTGGACGACGGTCGACGGACTCCCCTTCCAGGTACGGCAGTTCCGCAATCGCAAGGGAAGCGTCGACCCGGCCGCGCTCGCCGCCGACGAGGTCGACGACTACGGCCGCATGACCGGCGCCCTGCTGGCCCGCGCCCATTCCCACAGTGCCGACCCCCGCCTGATCGCCGGGTACTGCGGCAAGAACGAGGAACTCGACGAGGCCGTCGCGACGTTCGCCGTCGCCTACGCCGACCGCACCGAGGCGGACCACACCGAGCTGGTCGCGGCGGTGCGGGCGGGAAGGATCCCCGCGGAGACCGGGGTGTGAGCCGCGTCGGGACCGAGCACGGTGGGCGGAGGTGGCCGGTGGGGCGTTGGCCTAGGCTGGTCGGGTGACGACCCCCGAAGCTGAGCAGCCACGGCCCGAGGCGCGGCTGGAGCAGGCCGTGCGGGCCGCCGAGCAGGCGTTGATCGAGTTCGAGATCGCGGTGGAGACCTTCCGCGTCGAGGTCGAGAACTTCTCGCGGCTCCACCACCAGAAACTCGGTCCGATGTACGCCCGGCTCGACGAGCTGGAAGCGCAGATCGCCGAGGCCAGGGCAGCTCGCACCGGCGACCCGGAGGATCTGCGCAAGGCCGCCGAAGCGCGGGCCAGAGTGCTGCCCATGCCCGGGGTCGAGGAGCTGTTCCACGGCTGGATGGACGGCGAAGGGCTGTTCCCGGAGGCCGCGGCGATGCTCACGGACCAGTCGGTCCGGCCCCCCGAGCGGGTACGGCCCAGCGAGGAGGCCCGCAAGCTCTACCGCGAGCTGGCCCGCAAGGCCCACCCCGATCTGGCCCAGGAGGACGCCGAGCGGGCCCGGCGCGAGGAGTTCATCACCCGCGTCAACGCGGCCTACGCGCGGGGTGACGCGGCACTGTTGCGCGAGCTGGCCGAGGAGTGGGCGGCCGGTCCGGTGCCCGCCGAGCGCACCCCGAGCCCCAGCGAGGAGCTCTACGCCCGCCTGGAGTGGCTCGCCCAGCGCAAGGAGATGCTCACCCTGGTGGCCCGGGAGCTGGAGGACAGCGCCATCGGCTCGATGCTCCGGATGGCGCCGGACGACCCCGACCGCCTCCTGGACGAGATCGCCGACAAGCTCCTCGCCGACGTCGCCGCCCGCGAGGCGGAGCTGGACGAGCTGGTGGGCTAGGGGCCCGGTGGGCCCGCCGCGTCCTGGTCCTGGTCGGGTAGCGTCGGGGGCATGAGTTTCGGAGCTGGTGTGCCCACGGTCGAGGTCGGAGACCTCAAGGACGGCGACTTCCTGCTGGACGTCCGCGAGGACGACGAGTGGCGGACGGGTCACGCCGAAGGGGCCATGCACCTTCCCATCAGTGAGTTCGTGGCCCGCTACGGCGAGCTGACCGAGGCCGCTCCGCAGGACGGGCGCATCCACGTGATCTGCCGCTCCGGCGGGCGTTCGGCCCAGGTCACGATGTACCTCGTGCAGCAGGGCATCGACGCCGTGAACGTCGACGGCGGTATGCAGATCTGGGCCGCGACGGGCCGTCCGGTCGTCACCGACGAGGGCAAGCCGGGCTCCGTCCTCTAGGTCCACTGGGTTCTCCGGGTTCCCAGGTCCTTCCGGTCCTTCCGGCTCTCCCGGTTCTCCGAGTTCTCTGGGTTCCGCAGAGCCCGTGCAGCGGAGGCCCGGGGGCGGCTCGGCGTGGGTCAGCCGAGGGGGTGGGCGGCGAGCAGGTCGCCCAGGGCCTCCTCGTGTGCCGCGGCGGGGCCCAGCGACAGTTCCAAGTACTTGGCCCAGGCGTGGTAGCGGTGCAGCGGGTAGTCGACGTCGGCTCCGAAGCCGCCGTGCAGATGCTGCGCGGTCTGCACGATCCGCCGGACGCCCTCGGAGGCCCAGATCTTGGCCACGGCGACGTCGCCGGACGCCGGCAGCGCTCCCGGCGCACCGGAGGCGATCCGCCACGCGGCCTGCCACAGGGTGACCTCCATCGCGCGCAGGTCGATGTAGCGGTCGGCGGTCTGCACGGCGACGGCCTGGAAACTGGCGATGGGGTGCCCGAACTGCTCGCGTTTGCTCGTGTAGTCGCCGGTCATCCCCAGTACGCGCTCGCCCAGCCCGAACGCCAGCGCACATGTCCCCGTGGCCAGCAGGGCGCGCAGCCACTCCCATGCGCCGTCGGCGGTGATGACGTCCCGGGCGGAGATCCGCGCCGACTCGAGGCGTAGTTCGCCGAGCCGTTCGCCGGTGGTGGAGATCTGCTCGGCGAGCACGACTCCCGCGTGTCCGCGCGGCACGACGGCGAGGATGCTCCGGTCGTCGCCGGTGCGCGCCGGTACGACGACGAAGTCGGCGTCGTACGCCCACGGCACGGCCGTCTGGACACCGTCCAGCACCCAGTCGTCACTCGGCGCCCCGCCTGTGCCGCCTGTGCCGCCCGCGGCGCGCGAGCCGTCCGTACTGGTGCCGGTGCCGGTCGCGGTTCCGGTCGCCGAGCCGGTGGTGTTGGCGTCGCGCCCGTCGTCCTGCCGTGCGGTCACGGCGAGTTCGGCCGGGTCGTGGCCGGTGCGACCGTTGGCGGCGACGGTCAGGACGATCTCGCCCCGCCCGGCCCGGGCGAGCAGGGCGGACCTCAACTCGGGTCCACCGTAGGCCTGTACGGCGGCCGCGGCCGCGCTGTTCTCCAGCAGCGGCACCCGTGCCAGGACCTTCGCGGACTCGCGCAGCACCAGGCAGAGCGCGACCGCGTCCAGGCCTGCTCCGCCGGACTCCTCGGCGAGCAGCAGGCTCAGCAGGTCCGCCGCCGCGAGCCTGTCCCACAGCGCGCGGTCGAAGTGGTCGGCCACGGCGCCCCTGGTGAGCGCGGGGCTCGGCACGCCGTCGGGGGCGACTGCGGCGAGCACACCCCGTGCCGCCTCGGCCGCGGCCTGCTGCTCCTCGGTGAAGGTGAAGTCCACGGCCTGTCCTCCCGACGGGTCAGCTGATCTGACGGAGCGTCAAGATAGAACAGGTTCTAGAAGAAGGGAACGGGCGGTCGGCTACCGGTCGAAGTCCACCTCCACCGCCTCCGTCAGCGGATGCGACTGGCAGGCCAGTACGTATCCCGACTCCGTCTCCTCCGGCTCCAGTGCGAAGTTGCGGTCCATGCGCACCTCGCCGGAGACCAGGAAGGCCCGGCAGGTCCCGCACACCCCGCCCTTGCAGGCGTAGGGAGCGTCGGGCCGGTTGCGCAGGACCGTGTCCAGGACCGACTCCCCGTCCCGCACCGGCCAGCTTCCGCCCCGGCCGTCGAGCCGGGCGGTCACGGTGCTGTGGGCGGGGGCCGCCGTACGCGTCGCCGGCGCCGCGGCGTCCACGTGGAAGATCTCCTCGTGGATCCGGGACCGCGCCACTCCGATCTCGCGCAGTGCCTGCTCCGCGCCCTGGACCAGCCCGAACGGCCCGCACAGGAACCATCCGGCCACGTCTGCCACCGGCAGCAGCGAGGGCAGCAGTCCGGTCAGCCGCTCCCGGTCCAGCCGCCCGGAGGGCAGTCCCGCCTGCTGTTCCTCTCGGGAGAGCACGGTGACGAGCTGAAGGCGCTCGGGAAAGCGGTCCTTCAGATCGGCGACCTCCTCGAGGAACATCGTCGAGGCGGCCGTCCGGTCGCTGCGCAGGAGACAGAAACGGGCCGAGGGCTCACGGGCCAGCAGCGTCGAGACGATCGACAGCACGGGTGTGATGCCGCTGCCGCCGACGATCGCCGCGTACAGGCCGGGCGCGGGGTCGAGGGTGAACCGGCCGGCCGGGGTCATCACGTCCAGCACGTCCCCGACGACGATCTCCTTCAGGACGTACGTCGAGAAGGCTCCCCCGTCGACCAGGCGCACCCCCACCCGCAGCGTGCGGGGCCCCTGTCCCGCGGGATCGGGCGCCGGGGAGCAGATCGAGTACGTCCGCCGCACTTCGCTCCCGACGGTCCCGCCGGTCACCTCGACACCGCCGGTCACCTCGACACGGCCGACTCCCTCGACGCCGCCGGCCTTCCCGGGCGGGAGGCGCAGGGCGAGGTGCTGTCCGGGAGCGTGCCGGTACTCCTCGCGCAGGCTCTCGGGGACCGCGAGGGTGAGGGCGACGGAGTCGTCCGTGAGGCGGTCCACCGCGGCCACCTGGAGCGGGTGGAAGCGCGCCATCACAGCTCCTTGAAGTGGTCGAAGGGTTCACGGCAGTCCAGGCAGCGCCGCAGCGCCTTGCAGGCGGTGGAGGAGAAGCGGCTCAGCAGTTCGGTGTCGGCGGAGCCGCAGTGCGGGCACCGGATCGGGTCCGATGCCTGGTCGGGGACCGGGGCGGGGGACTGGGCGCCCGACCCGGCCCCGGCCCCGGCTCCGGCGCGGGTCGGTCCGAGTTCCAGCGGCACCGGTCCCGGGGCGGCGCGCACGGCTCGGGGCGGCGCTATGCCGAACTCCCGCAGTTTGCGGCGGCCTTCGTCGGAGATGTCGTCGGTGGACCAGGCCGGTGTGAGCACCGTGCGCACGGTGACTTCCCGCACGCCGTGCTCGTGCAGCGCCCGTTCGATGTCCAGGGACATCGCCTCCACCGCGGGGCAGCCGGTGTAGGTGGGCGTCAGCTCCACGTCGACGGCGTCCGCGTGGCGCAGGCGCACCGCGCGCAGCACGCCGAGTTCCTGGAGGGTCAGCACGGGCAGTTCGGGGTCGGGCACCGAGCCGGCGACCGCGAACAGTTCCGCCTCCAGCGCGGTGGGCGTCACCATGTCGCCCCCGGGTGGCTGCGGTGCAGGTGCTGCATCTCGGCGAGCATCCGGCCGAACGACTCGGTGTGCAGGCCCTCGCGGCCCGCGCCGGCGCGCCAGGCTCCGGTGCGCGGCCCCTCGGGCATCGCCAGGCCGGCCCGCCCCAGAATGCTTCCCACCGACTCCAGCCAGGCGGCCTCCATGCCGGCCGGGTCGACGTCGAGGCCGTCCAGGGGACGGAACATCTCGGCGGTGAACTGCCACAGTGCCGTGCAGGCCCGCTGCATCCGCTCGTGGCTCACCTCGGTGCCGTCGCCCAGCCGCAGCGTCCACTGCTCGGCGTGGTCGCGGTGGTAGGCGACCTCCTTGACCGCCTTCGCCGCGAGCCCCGCGAACGGGCCCTCGCCGGACGCCAGTCGGTCGTACAGCAGGTGCTGGTAGGTCGAGAAGTACAGCTGGCGGGCGATGGTGTGGGCGAAGTCGCCGTTGGGCTGCTCCACCAACTGGACGTTGCGGAAGGCGCGTTCCTCGCGCAGGTACGCCAACTCGTCCTCGTCGCCCGCCATCGACAGCAGGATCCGGGCCTGGCCGAGCAGGTCGAGCGCGATGTTGGCGAGGGCGACCTCCTCCTCCAGCACGGGTGCGTGGCCCATCCACTCCCCCAGACGGTGGGAGAGCACCAGGGCGTCGTCGCCCAGCGCGACGGCGGCGGTGTTCGTGTGCGCTGTCGTGGTCACAGGTGCTTCACCCCCTCCGGGATCTCGTAGAACGTCGGATGGCGGTAGGGCTTGTCGGCGGACGGTTCGAAGAAGGGGTCCTTCTCGTCCGGCGAGGAGGCCGTGACCGCCGAGGACGGCACGACCCAGATGGAGACACCCTCGCCGCGCCGGGTGTACAGGTCACGGGCGTTGCGCAGGGCGAACTCGGCGTCCGGCGCGTGCAGGCTTCCGGCGTGGGTGTGGGACAGTCCGCGCCGGGAGCGCACGAAGACCTCCCACAGGGGCCAGTCGGTGTTCGTCATGCCTGCTCCACTTCCGTCCTGGGGCTGTGCTTGACCGCGTAGGCCGCGGCCGCCTCCCGTACCCACGCGCCCTCGTCGTGCGCGCGCCTGCGTTGCGATATGCGCTGTTCGTTGCACGGCCCGTTGCCCTTGAGGACCTCCTTGAACTCGGTCCAGTCGATGGGGCCGAAGTCGTAGTGGCCCTGCTCCTCGTTCCACTTGAGGTCGGGGTCGGGGAGCGAGAGACCGAGGGACTCCGCCTGCGGGACGCAGATGTCGACGAAGCGCCGGCGCAGTTCGTCGTTCGAGTGGCGCTTGATCTTCCAGGCCATCGACTGTGCGGAGTGCGCGGACTCGTCGTCGGGCGGGCCGAACATCATGAGGGACGGCCACCACCAGCGGTCCACCGCGTCCTGCGCCATCGCGTGCTGCTCCGGGGTGCCGCGGCTGAGAGCCAGCAGGAGTTCGTAGCCCTGGCGCTGGTGGAAGGACTCCTCCTTGCAGACGCGGACCATCGCGCGTGCGTACGGGCCGTAGGAGCAGCGGCACAGGGGTACCTGGTTGGTGATCGCGGCGCCGTCCACCAGCCAGCCGATCGCACCGACGTCCGCCCAGGTCAGGGTGGGGTAGTTGAAGATCGAGGAGTACTTCTGGCGGCCGGTGTGGAGCTTGTCGAGCAGTTCGTCGCGCCCGGCGCCGAGGGTCTCGGCCGCGCTGTAGAGGTAGAGCCCGTGGCCCGCCTCGTCCTGGACCTTCGCCATGAGGATGGCCTTGCGGCGCAGGGACGGCGCGCGGGTGATCCAGTTGGCCTCCGGCTGCATGCCGATGATCTCGGAGTGCGCATGCTGGGCGATCTGGCGCACCAGTGTCGCGCGGTAGGCGTCGGGCATCCAGTCGCGGGGCTCGATGCGTTCGTCGGCGGCCACGGTGGCGTCGAAGGCGCGCTGATACGCCTCGTCGGCGCCGGTGCCGCCGTCCTGCCCGGCGTGCCCGTGTGTGTGGGCCGTCTGGTGCGCGGCTGCTGTCGCCATGCGGTCCCCCTCGACCTAGGGCCCCGGCTCGATGCCGTGACCTCGGCTCTGCCCGAGCCTTCTCCCGACCGATCGTTCGGTCCGTGCGATTACATGGTGGGACGGCCGTCGTAAGGTGTCAACCGCTGTGGATAACCTGCGGGCGTCGGCTGTGGACGACCGCCTCGACCCCGGCCCGTCCCAGCCGTCACGGGCGGAGGGCTGCGCCGAACGGGTGATGCTGAGTACCGTTCGCGATTGCGTGACGCAGCGCGAAAACGACCGGGATCGGGGGACGGGGCGGAATGGACGCGTACGACGGAGGCTCTGGCGCTCCACAGGGGCGCAGCGGATCGGGGGAGGCTAAGGCGCCGCCCGTCGAGGACGCCCTTCCCGACGGCGCGCTGCCGGGCCCGCGATCCGAACTCCCGAGCCCTGAACCGGGCCCGCGTGCCGAGCCCAGCGGTCCCGCCGAGGCCACAGAGCTTGCCGAGGCCACGGGTCCCGCCGAGGCCACAGAGCTTGCCGAGGCCACGGGTCCCGCCGAGGCCACCGGTTCCGTCGGCGGTTCCCCGGCCGGGCCGCGTCAGGACGAGGCACGCACCGGTGTGGCGGCCCTGTCGCTCCGCTACCAGGTCGGCGCCGCGCTGGCGCTCGCCGCCGTCGCGATCGCCGTCTGCGTGCAGGTCGCGATGGTGTTCCTGCACGTCGCGCCGTCGAACACCGTCACGAAGACGCACGGCAAGGCGATCGACGACTGGATCTACCCGGAGTTCGAACAGAACTGGAAGCTGTTCGCGCCCAACCCGCTGCAGCAGAACATCGCCGTCCAGGTCCGCGCCCAGGTCCGCACCGCGGACGGAGGGTCCCGGACCACCGGCTGGTACGACCTGTCCGCGCAGGACGGCCGGGCCATCGACGGCAACCTGCTGCCGAGCCACACCCAGCAGAACGAGCTGCGCCGCGCCTGGGACTTCTTCACCGCCACGCACGGCAACGACAACCGCCCTGTCGGCATACGCGGCGCCCTCTCCGAGACGTATCTGCGCCGCATCGTGGTGCTGCGTCTGGAGCGCGGCGGGGCGGGCGCCGGCGGCGGTGTCGTCGAACGGATCCAGATCCGCTCGCAGACCACCAACGTCACCCCGCCGAAGTGGAGCACCGAGAAGGTGTCGATGACCCCCGTGTACCGCGAGCTGTCCTGGTGGTCGGTGCCGGACGGCGAGACCGAAGGGGGCGCGAGGTGAACCGGTTGTCCCTGTCGGTGTCCGCAGCCATCGCCCGTGTCACCGAGTCGGCGCTCGGGCCGTACCAGAGCGCGGTGGTCCGGATCGGCTTCAGCGTCACCTGGCTGCTGTTCCTGTTGCGCGAGTTCCCCCACCGCCTGGAGCTGTACGGTCCCGACGGCCCCTGGGACTGGGAGTTGGCCCGGCAGCTGATCGACTCCAACGGGGCGTTCACGGCCCTGATGTGGTCCGACGGGCGGGGCTGGTTCGAGGCCGTGTACGCCCTCGCGCTGCTCTCCAGCGCGTTGCTGCTGCTCGGCTGGCGGACCCGCGCGATGTCGGTGCTGTTCATGGCCGGGGTGCTGTCGCTGCAGAACCGCAGCGTCTTCGTGGGCGACGGCGGCGACAACGTCCTGCACCTGATGTCGGTCTACCTGGTCTTCATGCGCTGCGGCCAGGTGTGGTCGCTGGACGCGCGCCGGGCTCGGCGTGAGCGGGAGGCACGCGCGCGTGGGGAGCGGGTCACGGACCGGGTCGGTCCCGTCCTGTGGGCCGTGTCCGGGTTCGTGCTGGTCACGGTGACCGTGGCGGGCCGCTTCCACAGCGAGTGGACCATTCCGGCGCTGCTGTGGGCGGCGTGGGCCGCGCAGGGGCTGTGGTGGGCCGTCGGGCGGCTGAGGAAGTCGGCCGAGCCGCGGATCCTGCTCGACGTGATCGGCAACGTCCTGCACAACGGCGCCCTGGTCGTGATCATGGCCGAGGCCTGTCTGATCTACGCGACGGCCGGCTGGTACAAGATCCAGGGCTCGCGCTGGCAGGACGGCACGGCCGTGTACTACCCGCTGCACCTGGACTACTTCTCGCCCTGGCCGATGCTCGCCGACCTGCTGGCCGCCAGCGGCACGATGGTCATGCTCGTGACCTACGGGACGGTCGTCGTGCAGGTCGCCTTCCCGTTCACCCTCTTCAACCGGCGGGTGAAGAACGTCCTGCTGGCGGTGATGATGACCGAGCACGCGGTGATCGCCGTCGTGCTGGGGCTGCCGTTCTTCTCGCTGGCGATGATCGCGACGGACGCCGTCTTCCTGCCCACCTCGTTCCTGCTTCTGCTCGGCCGCTGGGCGACACGCGCGCGGGGGCGGCTGTTCTCCGGCGGCGAGCACCGGGCGGCGCCGGAGCCGCGGAGTGAGGAGAGCACGGAGAGCCCCGAGCACACGCGCGTAGGGTTCACGGCATGACCGACCACCTGAGCGCCGGCTGCGATCCGCTCGGCCGGTGGCACAGGCTCGCCGACGCCGCCGTCCTGCTCGACGGATTCCACGCCCTCAAGCACGCCGTGCGTTTCGGCGCCGAGGTCCCGGTGGCGGTCGCCGTCGACCGGCGGGCGGCGCTCGCCCTCGCCACGGAACTCGCCCCCGACGTGCGCGAGACGCTGGACGGGCTGCTGACGGAGGTCCCGGAGACGACGTACGCCTCCCTGGTGCCGCGACCGCACCCCACGGCGGTCGCCGCCCTGGCGGTACGGCCCACCCGTGAGGCCAATCTGGAGAGGCTGCGGCACACGCCCCGCACCACTCCCGTCGTGGTCCTCGACAACCCGCGCAACCTGGGCAACGCGGGGGCGGTGATCCGGCTGGCGGCCGGGTTCGGGGCGACCGGGGTGGTCACCACCGGCACACTCGACCCCTGGCATCCGACCGTGCTGCGCGGCGGGGCGGGGCTGCACTTCGCGACCGCCGTGGAGCGGCTGACCGTCGAGGAGCTGCCGGCCGGACCGGTGTTCGCGCTCGATCCGGAGGGCGACGACATCCGGGGCGTCGGGCTTCCGGACGACGCCCTCCTCGCGTTCGGCTCGGAACGCAGCGGGCTCTCGGCCGAGCTGCGCGCGCGGGCCGACCAGCTCCTCGCCCTGCCGATGCGCCCCCAGGTCTCCAGCTACAACCTCGCGACCAGTGTGGCCATGACGCTGTACCACTGGAGCGCCACCGGGGGCGCACCTCACGCTCCTTAGAGCTTTGCGGTTCGTACCGCGGCCCCTCAGGCGTCCCTGCGGACCTCCACCACCCGGAAGCGGTTGGCGACGAACGCGCCGTCGGTGAGGGCCGCGTTGGCCGCCGGGTTGCCGCCCGAGCCGTGGAAGTCGGAGAACGCGGCCGTCTGGTTGACGTAGACCCCGCCGGTGAGGTTGAGGGACAGCTGGGCCGCCTCCTCCAGGCAGACCTCCTGGATCGCCTGTTCGACCTCGGCGTCCGTGGTGTACGCGCCGACCGTCATCGCGCCCTTCTCGCGCACCGTGCGCCGCAGCAGGGCGACCGCGTCGGCGGCCGAGTCGACGGCGACGGCGAAGGAGACGGGCCCGAAGCACTCGCTCATGTAGGCGGCCTCGTCGTCCGGCTTGGCTCCGTCCAGCTTGACGATCACAGGGGTGCGCACGACCGCGTCCGGGAACTCGGGGTTGCTCACCTCGCGGGAGGCGAGGGCGACCTCGCCGAGGCCCGCCGCGGCCTCGAGACGGGCCTTGACGTCCGGGTTGACGATCGCGCCGAGCAGCGCGTTCGCGCGCGCGTCGTCGCCGAGGAGCCCGTCGACCGCGCGGGCGAGGTCGGCGACGACCTCGTCGAAGGTCTTGTGGCCGTCGTCGGTGCGGATGCCGTCGCGGGGGACCAGCAGGTTCTGCGGGGTGGTGCACATCTGGCCGCTGTACAGGGACAGCGAGAACGCCAGGTTGGCGAGCATGCCCTTGTAGTTCGCGGTGGAGTGCACGATCACCGTGTTGACGCCGGCCTTCTCCGTGTAGACCTGCGCCTGGCGGGCGTTGGCCTCCAGCCAGTCGCCGAAGGCGGTGGAGCCGGTGTAGTCGACGATCCTGATCTCGGGCCGGGTGGCCAGCGTCTTGGCGATGCCCTCGCCGGGGCGCTCGGCGGCCAGCGCCACCAGGTTCGGGTCGAAGCCGGCCGCTGCGAGCACCTCGCGCGCGACGCCCACGGTCAGCGCGAGCGGCAGCACCGCGCGCGGGTGGGGCTTGACCAGGACCGCGTTGCCGGTCGCCAGGGAGGCGAACAGGCCCGGGTAGCCGTTCCACGTCGGGAAGGTGTTGCAGCCGATGAGCAGGGCGACGCCACGCGGGACCGGCGTGAAGCTCTTGGTCAGCGCCAGCGGGTCGCGCTTGCCCTGGGGCTTGCTCCACTCCGCCGTGCCGGGGGTGCGGACCTGCTCCGCGTACGCGTACGCCACGGCCTCCAGGCCGCGGTCCTGCGCGTGCGGTCCGCCCGCCTGGAACGCCATCATGAAGGCCTGGCCGGAGGTGTGCATGACCGCGTGGGCGAACTCGTGCGTCCGGTCGCTGATGCGCTTGAGGATCTCCAGGCAGACCACCGCGCGGACCTCCGCGCCGGCGTCCCGCCAGGCGCGCTGTCCGGCCTGCATGGCGGGCAGCAGCTCGTCCACGTCCGCGTGGGGGTACGTGACGCCCAGTTCGACGCCGTACGGCGACACCTCGCCGCCCACCCAGTCGTCGGTGCCGGGCTGGCCGAGGTCGAGGCGGCTGTTCAGGACGGCGTCGAAGGCGGCCTTGCCGGCCGCCGCGTCCAGGCTGCCGTTCTCCCCGTAGGCCTTGGGGTGTTCGGGGTGCGGGGACCAGTACGCGCGGGTGCGGATCGCTTCCAGGGCCTGGTCGAGGGTGGGCCGGTGCTGAGCGATCAGAGCGTGCGCGGTCAGTTCGGCGGCGGCCATGCGGGACCAACTCCTCGTCTTGAGAACTCTCCGTCGAGCTCATGACCTGGCGGAAACCTGGGCAGGATCAGCCAGTCACGGCTAGAGTAACCGAACGATCGGTCGGGACAAGGGGGCCTGCCGCATCTGTGGAAAACCCCGTGCGGGAGGATCGCGCACATGACAGCACTCGACCTCAGCAGCCCCGTGGCCGTCGTCGGCACCGGCACCATGGGCCAGGGCATCGCCCAGGTCGCGTTGGTCGCGGGCCATACCGTGTGGCTGTACGACGCCGTCCCCGGCCGCGCCGGTGAAGCGGCCGCCGCGATCGGCGCCCGCCTCGACCGGCTCGTCGAGAAGGACCGCCTCGCCGCCGGGGACCGGGACGAGGCGCGCGCCCGTCTGCACGCCGCCCAGGGCCTCGCCGACCTCGCCGACTGCTCCCTGGTCGTCGAGGCCGTCGTCGAACGCCTGGACGTCAAGCAGGAGCTGTTCCGGCAGCTGGAGGAGGTCGTCGGCGAGGACTGTCTGCTCGCCACCAACACCTCCTCCCTCTCGGTGACCGCCATCGCCGGGGCCCTGAGCAACCCGGGCCGCTTCGTGGGCCTGCACTTCTTCAACCCGGCGCCGCTGCTGCCGCTGGTCGAGGTCGTCTCGGGGCACGCCACCGACGTCACCTCGGCCACGCGCGCGTACGAGACCGCCCGCTCCTGGGGCAAGACGCCGGTCGCCTGCGCCGACACCCCCGGCTTCATCGTGAACCGCATCGCGCGGCCCTTCTACGCCGAGGCGTTCGCCGTCTACGAGGCCCAGGGCGCCGACCCGGCCACCATCGACGCGATCCTGCGCGAGTCGGGCGGCTTCAGGATGGGCGCGTTCGAGCTGACCGACCTGATCGGGCAGGACGTCAACGAGTCGGTCACGCACTCCGTGTGGCAGTCCTTCTTCCAGGACGTGCGCTTCACGCCGTCGCTCGCCCAGCGCCGCCTGGTCGAGTCGGGCAGGCTCGGCCGCAAGAGCGGCCAGGGCTGGTACGACTACCAGCCCGACGCCGAGCGGGCCGAGCCGCACACCGCCGAGAAGCACCAGCAGCCCGCCTACGTCGTCGCCGAGGGCGACCTGGGCCCCGCCTCGGAGCTGCTCGCGCTGATCCGCGAGGCGGGCATCCAGGTCCGCGAGGACGACGAGGACCACGGCACCCGCCTGGTGCTGCCCAGCGGCGGCCAGCTGGCCCTCGCCGACGGCCAGACCTCGGTGGAGTTCCGCGACGTCGTCTACTTCGACCTCGCCCTGGACTACCGCAAGGCCACCCGCATCGCGCTGTCCGCCTCGCAGGACACGGCCGCGCAGACCATGTCCGAGGCGATCGGCCTGTTCCAGGCGCTCGGCAAGGACGTCAGCGTCATCGGCGACGTCCCCGGCATGATCGTCGCCCGGACGGTCGCCCGGATCGTCGACCTCGCGCACGACGCCGTGGCCAAGGGCGTGGCCACCGAGGAGGACATCGACACCGCGATGCGGCTCGGCGTGAACTACCCCCTCGGCCCCTTCGAATGGAGCCGCAGGCTCGGCCGTATGTGGGCCTACTCCCTCCTGGACGACCTGCACGGCCGGGACCCGTCCGGCCGCTACGCGCCGTCCCTCGCGCTCTACCGGCACTCCTACGCCACCGAGAAGCGGGAGGGCGCCTCGTGACCACCGCAAAGCGCGACACCTACACCCCCGAGACGCTGCTGTCCGTCGCCGTCCAGGTCTTCAACGAGCGCGGCTACGACGGCACCTCCATGGAGCACCTCTCCAGGGCGGCCGGCATCTCCAAGTCGTCGATCTACCACCACGTCGCCGGCAAGGAGGAACTGCTGCGGCGGGCCGTCAGCCGGGCCCTCGACGGCCTCTTCGGGATCCTCGACGAGGAGCACGCGCGCGTGGGGCAGGCCTCGCACCGTCTGGAGTACGTGGTGCGCCGCATGGTCGAGGTCCTCATCGGCGAACTGCCGTACGTCACGCTGCTGCTGCGGGTGCGCGGCAACACCGACACCGAGCGGTGGGCCCTGGAGCGGCGCCGCGACTTCGACCACCGGGTCGCCGAGCTGCTGCGGGCGGCCGCCGCCGACGGGGACGTCCGCGGCGACATGGAGGTGCGGCTCGCCACGCGCCTGGTCTTCGGAATGATCAACTCGATCGTCGAGTGGTACCGGCCGGGCGGCCGGGGGATGGTCGAGAGCGAGGTGGCCGACGCGGTGGTGCGGCTGGTCTTCGAGGGGCTGCGGACGGCCCCGGCCCCGACCCCGGCCCCGTAGGACGGACTCAGCCCTGGGGCTCCAGGTCCTCCTCCTCGAACACCAGCAGCGTGCGGGTGCTGAGCACCTCGGGGATCTCCTGGAGCCGGGTCAGCACCACCTCGCGCAGCGCCCTGTTGTCGGGCGTGTGCACCAGCAGCAGGACGTCGAAGTCGCCTCCGACGAGGGCGATGTGGGAGGCGCCGGGCAGCAGTCTGAGCTGCTCGCGCACCGTCCGCCAGGAGTTCTGCACGATCTTCAGGGTGATGTAGGCGCTCGTGCCCTGCCCCGCGCGTTCGTGGTTCACCCGGGCGCCGAAGCCGCGGATGACCCCGTCGTCGATGAGCCGGTTGATCCGCGCGTAGGCGTTGGCGCGCGAGACGTGGACCCGTTCGGCGACCGACCGTATCGAGGCGCGGCCGTCCGCCTGGAGCATCTGCAGGATGTCCTGATCGATGGCGTCGAGGGGGCGCGGAGGCGGCGCCTGGGCGGCGGCCGAGGGCGCGGGTGAGCTCGGCGGCGGCGGCCCGGTCCGGGCGGGACCGCTCGGCGCGGAGGCGGCACCGTGCTCCGCCTCTTCGGCCATTTGTTCAGGTGCCATGTCCCCCCGCCTTCCCAGCATGGACGTACTGCGTCCATCTCAGGCTGTGGAGAACCGTTTGTCCACAGCCTGAGGGGCCCTGTAGCCAAAATGTGCCGACGACCGAACAATCGGTAGGTGAGGCGCATCACAGCCGATGCGCCTCCCGTAGCCACTCCCACGAGGAGGTGCCGTCATGACGGTCATGGAGCAGCGGGGCGCATACCGCCCGACACCGCCGCCGGCCTGGCAGCCCCGTACCGACCCCGCGCCGCTGCTGCCCGACGCGGAGCCGTACCGCGTTCTCGGCACCGAAAAGGCCGCGCAGGCCGACCCGGAGCTGCTGCGCCGGCTGTACGCCCAGCTGGTGCGCGGCCGCCGTTACAACGTCCAGGCCACCGCACTCACCAAGCAGGGCAGACTCGCCGTCTATCCCTCCAGCACCGGCCAGGAGGCCTGCGAGGTGGCCGCCGCGCTCGTCCTGCAGGAGCGCGACTGGCTCTTCCCCAGCTACCGCGACACGCTCGCCGTCGTCGCACGCGGCGTGGACCCGGTCGAGGCTCTCACCCTGCTGCGCGGCGACTGGCACACCGGCTACGACCCCTACGAGCACCGGGTCGCGCCGCTGTGCACCCCGCTCGCCACCCAGCTCCCGCACGCCGTGGGCCTCGCGCACGCCGCCCGGCTCAAGGGCGACGACGTGGTCGCGCTCGCCATGGTCGGCGACGGCGGCACCAGCGAGGGCGACTTCCACGAGGCGCTGAACTTCGCCGCCGTCTGGCAGGCGCCGGTCGTCTTCCTCGTGCAGAACAACGGCTTCGCGATCTCCGTCCCGCTTGCCAAGCAGACCGCCGCCCCCTCGCTGGCCCACAAGGCCGTCGGGTACGGCATGCCGGGCCGGCTGGTCGACGGCAACGACGCGGCCGCCGTGCACGAGGTGCTGGCCGACGCCGTGCGCCGCGCGCGTGAGGGCGGCGGCCCGACGCTCGTCGAGGCCGTCACCTACCGCATCGAGGCGCACACCAACGCCGACGACGCCACCCGCTACCGCGGCGACGCCGAGGTCGAGACCTGGCGGGAGCACGACCCGATCCAGCTCCTGGAACGCGAACTGACCGCGCGCGGGCTGCTCGACGAGGACGCGAAGACCTCCGCCCGCGACGCCGCCGAGGCGATGGCCGCCGATCTGCGCGCCCGGATGAACCAGGACCCCGTCCTCGACCCGATGGACCTGTTCTCCCACGTGTACGCGGAGCCCACCCCCCAACTGCGCGAACAGGGCGACCTGTTGCGGGCCGAGCTCGAGGCCGAGCAGGAAGGCGCGCACTGATGACCACGGTCGCCCTCAAACCCGCCACCATGGCGCAGGCTCTCACACGCGCCCTCAGGGATGCGATGGCCGCCGACCCGTCCGTGCACGTCCTGGGCGAGGACGTGGGCACCCTCGGCGGTGTCTTCCGGGTCACCGACGGCCTCGCGAAGGAGTTCGGCGAGGACCGCTGCACGGACACCCCGCTCGCCGAGGCCGGCATCCTCGGCACCGCGGTCGGCATGGCCATGTACGGTCTGCGGCCGGTCGTGGAGATGCAGTTCGACGCGTTCGCCTATCCGGCGTTCGAGCAGCTCATCAGCCATGTCGCACGCATGCGCAACCGCACCCGCGGCCGGATGCCCCTGCCGATCACCGTCCGCGTCCCCTACGGCGGCGGCATCGGCGGCGTGGAGCACCACAGCGACTCCTCCGAGGCCTACTACATGGCGACCCCGGGCCTGCACGTCGTCACGCCGGCCACAGTCCCCGACGCCTACGGCCTGCTGCGCGCCGCCATCGCGTCCGACGACCCGGTCGTCTTCCTCGAACCCAAGCGCCTGTACTGGTCCAAGGACGCCTGGAACCCCGAGGAGCCGACGGCCGTCGAGCCCATCGGCCGCGCGGTGGTGCGGCGCCCGGGCCGCAGTGCCACGCTGATCACGTACGGGCCGTCGGTGCCGGTCTGCCTCGAAGCCGCCGAGGCGGCGCGCACCGAGGGCTGGGACCTCGAAGTGGTCGACCTGCGCTCCCTGGTGCCCTTCGACGACGAGACGGTCGCCGCGTCGGTACGGCGCACCGGCCGCGCGGTCGTCGTCCACGAGTCGGGCTCCTTCGGCGGCCCGGGCGGAGAGATCGCGGCCCGGGTCACCGAGCGCTGCTTCCACCACCTGGAGGCGCCGGTGCTGCGCGTGGCCGGGTTCGACCTGCCGTATCCGCCGCCGATGCTGGAGCGTCACCACCTGCCCGGCGTCGACCGCATCCTCGACGCCGTGGCGCGGCTGCAGTGGGAGGCCGGGAACTGATGGCACAGGTGCTGGAGTTCAAGCTGCCCGACCTCGGTGAGGGACTCACCGAGGCGGAGATCGTCCGCTGGCTGGTCCAGGTCGGTGACGTGGTCGCCGTCGACCAGCCGGTCGTCGAGGTCGAGACGGCCAAGGCGATGGTGGAGGTGCCCTGCCCCTACGGCGGCGTGGTCACCGCCCGCTTCGGCGAGGAGGGCACGGAACTGCCCGTCGGCTCCCCGCTGATCACGGTCGCGGTCGGCGCGCCGTCCTCCGACGGCGAGGCCGGCGGTTCGGGCAACGTGCTCGTGGGATACGGCACGTCGGAGGCGCCCGCGCGGCGCAGGCGCGTGCGGCCCGCCCGTCCGGCGTCGGTCGCACCGGCCACGTCGGCCGCTCCGGCGGCACCGGCCGCTCCGGCCGCCGCGAACGCGACCGGGCCGGACGTGCCGACGGCCACTGCCGGCTCGGCTGCCCCGGCGGCCCTGGACGCACCCGTCCCCGTGATCTCCCCGCTGGTCCGCCGCCTGGCGCGGGAGAACGGCCTGGACCTGCGGCAGCTCGCCGGTTCCGGCCCCGAGGGGCTGATCCTGCGCGCGGACGTGGAGAACGCGCTGCGGGCATCGGCCGCTCCGCAGCCCACGCCGGCGCCTGCGGCTTCGCCCACGCCCGCGTCCGCCTCCACCGCGGTGGACGGCAGCCGTATCCCCCTCAAGGGCGTCCGGGGCGCCGTCGCCGACAAGCTCTCCCGCAGCCGGCGCGAGATCCCCGACGCGACCTGCTGGGTCGACGCCGACGCGACGGAGCTGATGCGGGCCCGTGCCGCCATGAACGCGGCCGGCGGGCCGAAGATCTCCCTCCTCGCCCTCATGGCCCGGATCTGCACCGCGGCCCTGGGCCGTTACCCGGAGCTCAACTCCACCGTCGACATGGAGGCCCGGGAGGTCGTCCGGTTCGACCACGTCCACCTCGGCTTCGCCGCGCAGACCGAGCGGGGACTCGTCGTGCCCGTCGTCCGCGACGCGCACGCCCGCGATGCCGAGGGGCTCACCGCGGAGTTCGCCCGCCTCACCGAGGCCGGCCGCCAAGGACGCCTCACCCCCGGGGAGCTGACCGGCGGCACCTTCACGCTGAACAACTACGGAGTGTTCGGCGTCGACGGCTCCACGCCGATCATCAACCACCCCGAGGCGGCCATGCTCGGCGTGGGCCGCATCGTCCCCAAGCCGTGGGTGCACGAGGGCGAGCTGGCCGTGCGCCAGGTCGTCCAGCTCTCGCTCACCTTCGACCACCGGGTGTGCGACGGCGGCACGGCGGGAGGGTTCCTGCGCTACGTCGCGGACTGCGTGGAGCAGCCGGCGGTGCTGTTGCGCACTCTGTGATCGCGGGCGGGCCGCAGTGAACCCGTGAGCCACGCGAGCCCGCGAACCTGCGGCGACCCCGGACCTGCGGATCACGTGCCCCGTGCCTCCGTGCCCCCGTGAACCGGCGGATCACGTGACCCGTGACCCCGCGAACCCGCGGATCACGTGACCCCGTAACCCCGCGGATCACATGATCCGGGGGCCCGCAACGCGCGGACGGACCGCATACTCGGGGGATGACCGCGAACGAGCCTGCCGCCTACGACGCCGTCGTGCTCGCAGGCGGCGGCGCCCGTCGGCTCGGCGGGGCCGACAAACCGGGCGTGCGGGTGGGCGGCCGGGCGCTGCTGGACAGGGTCCTCGGCGCCTGCGCCGACGCCCGCGCCACCGTCGTCGTCGCCGACCCCCGCCCCACGGTCCGTGCCGTGCGCTGGGCGCGCGAGGACCCGCCTGGCGGGGGCCCCGTCGCCGCGCTCGACGCAGGGCTGCGCCGTACCGCGGCGGACGACGTGCTGGTCCTCTCCGCCGACCTGCCGTTCCTGGCGACGGACACCGTCCGGCGGCTGCTGAGCGCCCTGCGCTCCGGCCGCGCCGAGGGCGTGCTGCTCACCGACGCCGACGGCCGTGATCAACCGCTCGTCGCCGCGTACCGCACAGCGGCGCTGCGCCGTGAACTGGCGGTGCTCACCGCCGCCCGGGGAGGCCTCACGGGGCTGCCCCTGCGCCGGCTGACCGCCGGTCTCGACCTCGCCCGCGTCCCCGATCCGGTCGGCTCCTTCGACTGCGACACCTGGGACGACATCGCCACCGCCAGGGCACGTATCAGGGAGCATGGCCACGTGTTGGATGAATGGATTTCCGCAGTCAAGGACGAACTGGGCGTCGACCTCGACGTCGACACCGGTGTCCTCCTCGACCTCGCCCGGGACGCCGCCCATGGTGTGGCGCGGCCGGCCGCCCCGCTGACCACGTTCCTGGTCGGCTACGCGGCCGCGCAGGCCCGGGGAGGCCCCGAGGCCGTCGCCGAGGCCGCCCGCAAGGCCGCCGCGCTGGCGGTGCGCTGGGCGGAAGAGGCCGCACAGGACAAGGCCGCCGAGCCCGGCGGCTCAGGGCCGGACGCCGGATGACCCCGCACGGCGCCCGGCAGGGCCTCGACGCCGAGGACCTCGACGTCGAGGAGGCGCTCGCCCTCGTGAAGGACGGCAACGGCCCCGCCCGCCCGACCGGCGACCACCGCCCCGCCCGGCGCGAGGGCGACGGCCCCTCCGCCGAGGCCCCGCAGGCCGGTCACCGGGCCGCCGCCGCGGAGCATCGTCACCGGGCCACTGCCTGGCCCGAGGCCCGGACGATCGCGGCCCATGCGGCCCGGACCGGCGCCGCCCGCCGCGCCCCCGTGTCCGTCACCCTCGGTGACGCCCTCGGCCTCGTCCTGGCCGCCCCCCTGACCGCTCTCACCGACCTGCCCTCCTTCGACACCTCGGCGATGGACGGTTGGGCCGTCGCGGGTCCCGGGCCCTGGCGCGTACGGGAAGAGGGCGTGTTCGCCGGGAGCTCCGCACCGGCTCCGCTCGCCGACGGCGAGGCCGTCCGGATCGCCACCGGCGCCCGGATCCCCCCGGACACCACCGCCGTCCTGCGCAGCGAGCACGGCCGCATCGACGACAACAGCCGACTGCACCCGACCCGCGAGATGCAGCACGGCCAGGACATCCGCCCGCGCGGTCAGGAGTGCCGCTCGGGCGATCAGCTGCTGCTCGCCGGAGCCGTGGTGACCCCGGCGGTCCTCGGGCTCGCCGCGGCCGCCGGGTACGACTCGCTGGCCGTCGTGCCCCGGCCCCGGGTCGAGGTGCTCGTCCTGGGCGACGAACTGCTCACCGAGGGTCGCCCGCACGACGGCCTCATCCGGGACGCGCTCGGCCCGATGCTGCCCCCGTGGCTGCGTGCGCTGGGCGCCGAGGTCGTCACCGTCCGCAGACTCCGCGACGATGCGAAGGCCCTGTACAAGGCCATCACCTCGTCCGGCGCGGACCTGATCGTCACCACCGGGGGCACGGCGTCGGGCCCCGTCGACCATGTGCACCCCACCTTGCGCCGCATCGACGCCGAACTCCTCGTCGACGGCGTCAGCGTGCGACCCGGGCACCCCATGCTGCTGGCCCGCATCAAGGACGGCCGGCACCTCGTCGGTCTGCCCGGCAACCCCCTCGCGGCCGTCTCCGGCCTGCTCACGCTCGCCGAGCCGCTGCTGCGCACCCTCGCCGCCCGCTCTGCGCCCGAGCCGTACACGCTGCCCCTGCGGGAGGCGGTGCACGGACATCCGCACGACACCCGCCTCATCCCGGTCGTTCTGCGGGGCGATCACGCCGTGCCGCTGCACTACAACGGTCCGGCCATGTTGCGGGGCATCGCAGCGGCGGACGCCCTTGCCGTCGTGCCGCCGGGTGGCGCACGGGCGGGTCAGGAGGCCGAGCTGCTCGACCTGCCCTGGGCGACGGCCGGGATCGACGCCTGTTTCACGTGAAACACCGCCCCCGGACGCTCTGCCCGGTGAGCCTCACCTGTTTCACGTGAAACAGGCGAAGACCGGTGGAAGAGCAGCCATTCGGGGGCGTTTCACGTGAAACAACGTCATGCCTTCTCGGAGGCCGGAACGGCTCGACGGACCGTGATCACGCGGTCCCCGTGCTGCAGATGGGTGAGCCGCGGGTCGGTGTAGTCCAGCAGTTCCCTGTCCCGCAGGACGGCCACGACGAGGTCCGCGCACGCGCGGGGCGCCTTGCCCGCTTCCGCCGGGGTGATCGGCCGCTCGATGAGGTCCAGGCCGTTGCCCAGGGTCATCAGGCTCTCCAGCGATCTGGCCACCGTCGGGCTGACCATCGACACGCCGAGCAGCCGCCCGGCGGAGCTGGAGCTGGTGATCACGGTGTCCGCGCCGCTCTGCTTGAGCAGCGGCACGTTCTCGTCCTCCCGGGCGGCGACGACGATGGTGGCGCGTCGGTTCAGCTGGCGGGCGGTGAGGGTGACCAGAGCGGCGGTGTCGTCACGTTGGGGCGCGACGATCACCCGGGAGGCGTTCTGGACCTCGGCCTTGATGAGCGTCTCCGAGCGGGTGGCGTCCCCCGTCACCGCCACCAGTCCGTCGTCGCCTGCGGTGAGCGAGGACTTGCGCTGGGCGTCCACGACCACGATCCGGTCCTTGCCGATGCCCTGCCCGACGAGGGTCTGCACCGCGTGGCGGCCCTTGGTGCCGTAGCCGACGACCACGATGTGATCGCGGGTGCGGGCGCGCCAGCGGTGGATGCGGACCTGCTGGCGGGTGCGTTCGGTGAGCACTTCCAGGGTGGTGCCGACCAGGATGATCAGGAACAGCACGCGCAGCGGCGTGATGACGAGGATGTTGACGAGCCGGGCCGTGTCGCTGACCGGGGTGATGTCGCCGTAGCCGGTGGTGGAAAGGGTGACGGTGGCGTAGTACGCCGCGTCGAGGAGGCCGACGGAGCCGTCCGAGTTGTCGTTGTAGCCGTCGCGGTCGGCGTAGACGATCAGCGTGGTGACGGCGAGTACCAGCAGGCCCAGGGCGAGGCGTCGCAGCACCTGCTGGAGCGGGGGCACACCGACGCGCACGGGCATCGTGATGGAGCGCCCCGCCTCGGCGTCGTCCCGGGCTTCGGTGCGCGAGCGGTACCAGAGGGACCTGAACAGTGAGAGCCTGGCCGTGCCGCCGGGCTGTCGTTCGTGGTCCTTCATCGCGAGCCCCCTGGGGTGGTGATCTGTTCAGTGGGCACCATGGTTCCCGGCGGGTTCGTGCCCGTCATGAACCAACACGTGTCGTCGAGCCCGCAGCTGTCCATGATCCCGGAGGTCCCCTTGCGCGACCACACTGTCGTCGTCGGCTTCGGCACGAAGGGCCGGTCCGCGATCCGGACGGCGTGTGCGGCGGGCCTGCGCAAGGAGCAGGTCGTGGTGATCGACCCGAGCGCGAAGGTGATCGACGCGGCGACGGCCGAGGGCTACGAGGGCGTGATGGGTGACGCGACGCGCAGTGACGTGCTGCGCCGGGCCGAGGTGCACCGGGCAGAACGGATCGTCATCGCGACCCAGCGCGACGACACGGCCGTCCTGGTGGCGCTGACGGCGCGCCAGCTCAATCCCGGGGCGAAGATCGTGGCGGCGGTCCGCGAGGAGGAGAACGCGCCGCTGCTCAAGCAGTCGGGCGCCGACGAGGTCATCACCAGCGCCGGAGCGGCCGGCCGGCTGCTCGGTCTGTCCGTGCTCAGCCCGGCGGCGGGCCGGGTCATGGAGGATCTCATCCAGCAGGGCGACGGGCTCGACCTGGTCGAACGGCCCGTCACCAAGGCCGAGACGGGCCGCGGCCCGCGCGAGACGGCCGACCTGGTGGTGAGCGTCGTGCGCGGTCACCGGATCCTCGACTACGACGACCCGGCGATCGGGGCGCTGCAGCCGACGGACCGGCTGGTCACGATCGTGCGGGTGGGGCCGGAAAGGGCACCCGCCACCCTCGGGACGCCCGGCATGCCCGGTGTCCCGCCCCTCCCGCCCGCCTGACCCCCTCGGCGATCGCACGCGGCTTTCCCCAGCAGCTTCCGTCCGGGGGGCGAGGAGTAGCGTCCCCCTCATGTATGCGATCACGATTCCCGAACCTGGTGGTCCCGAGGCGCTGGTCTGGGACGAGGTCCCCGATCCCGCGCCCGGCGAGGGCGAGGTCCTGGTCGAGGTGGTGGCCAGCGCCGTCAACCGCGCCGACATCCTGCAGCGGCAGGGCTTCTACAATCCGCCGCCCGGCGCCTCCCGTCACCCCGGCCTCGAGTGCTCCGGCCGGATCGTCGCGATCGGCCCCGGCGTCTCCGGCGACTCCGGCTGGAAGGTCGGCGACGAGGTGTGCGCGCTGCTCGCGGGCGGCGGCTACGCCGAGAAGGTCGCCGTGCCGGCCGGCCAGCTGCTGCCCGTCCCGGAGGGCCTCGACCTCCGGCAGGTCGCCGCACTCCCCGAGGTGACCAGCACCGTCTGGTCGAACGTCTTCATGATCGCCCACCTCCGACCCGGCGAGACGCTGCTCGTGCACGGCGGTTCCAGCGGCATCGGCACCATGGCGATCCAGTTGGCCAAGGCGGCCGGCGCGAGGGTCGCCGTCACCGCGGGCACCAAGGAGAAGCTGGACCGGTGCGCCGAGCTGGGCGCCGACATTCTGATCAACTACCGCGAGCAGGACTTCGTCGCCGAGCTGAAGCAGGCGACCGCCGGCGCCGGCGCCGGCGTCATCCTCGACAACATGGGCGCGAAGTACCTGGACCGCAACGTCCAGGCTCTCGCCGTCAACGGCCGCCTCGCGATCATCGGCATGCAGGGCGGCGTCAAGGCGGAGCTGAACATCGGCGCGCTCCTCGGCAAGCGCGCGGCCATCAGCGCCACCTCGCTGCGTGCCCGTCCCCTGGCGGAGAAGGCCGCCATCGTGGCGGCGGTACGCGAGCACGTCTGGCCGCTGATCGCCGCCGGCCGGGTCCACCCCGTCGTCGACCGCGAACTCCCGATGAGCGACGCAGCCGCCGCCCACCGGCTCGTGGAGGACAGCAGCCACGTCGGCAAGGTACTGCTGGTCGCGTCCTAGGCACCGGGCCGGCCCGGCGGCCCGGCCATGGCCCTCCAGCCGGGGCCGGGTTCTAGGTGCGGCGCAGTCGGAGGGCGGCGATCGCGAGGGCGATGCCGAGGCCGATGAGGACGAGGCCGCTGCCCAGCGGCAGGATCTGCAGCACGGGGCCGTCGGCCCGCTCGCCCGTGGCCGCCTGGCGCACGGAGTCCTGTGACGGCGCCGAGGTCACGGGGGCGGAGGCCTCCGGCGGCGCGGTCGCGGCGGTGTCGTCGGAGACGTCTCCGTCGTCGGCCTCCGTGTCGCCGTCCGCCTCGTCCGGATCCTCCTCCGAGGCGTCCTCGCGGCCCGTGTCCTGCGCGGCTTCGTCCTCGGCGTCCGCCCGCCCCGGCCGCTGCCGTCCCTCGCCCGCCCGGCTGCCGGCCCGGTCGGGCTCGGAAGAGGCGGAGTGCGAGCGGGAGGGGGAGGTCGCGGCTGCGGCGGACGCCGTCGCGGCGCGCGTCGACACGCGTTCGTGCGTCGGGACAGGCGCGTGCGTCGGGACCCGTTCGTGCGCCGAGCCGTGCCCGGGGGCCGAGCCATGTCCGGGCGGCGAGGAGCTCTCGTGTGCCGAGGAGGCTTCGTACGTCGGCACACGTCCGTGCGTCGGCACGGCAACGGCCGCGTACGACGCCGTGCTCCCGTACGCCAGCACGAGCGCACCCGCCAAGGCCGCCGCGGCCGGCCGCACCGCATACAACGCCCGTTGCCATGGAGTCACGTCCGTGACCCCCTCCCGGTGCCCAGTCGACAAGAAAACACGCACTAAGCCTGGCATCCGGGAATTTCCACCGCATTCCGGACTCCGCCGAACGGAAACGGTGGATCACCTTTCCTGGGGGGCACCACGGTGATGAGGTGGGGACGTGCGAGAGAATGGCGGCATGGAGATGCCGAGGAACGAAAGGTCGCCGGAGAACGCCCAGAAAATCCTGGTCGTAGGTCAGGACGGCATGGCGCTCGGCGGCATCGACGCCGACGAGGACTCCCGCGAGATCCCGGTGACGGAGCAGGTCGAGCAGCCGGCGAAGGTCATGCGGATCGGCAGCATGATCAAGCAGCTGCTGGAGGAGGTGCGCGCGGCTCCCCTGGACGAGGCCAGCCGGGCCCGGCTCAAGGAGATCCACTCGAGCTCCGTGAAGGAGCTGGAGGACGGTCTGGCGCCGGAGCTGGTCGAGGAACTGGAGCGGCTGTCCCTGCCCTTCAACGAGGAGTCGACGCCGAGCGACGCGGAACTGCGCATCGCGCAGGCGCAGTTGGTCGGCTGGCTGGAGGGCCTCTTCCACGGCATCCAGACCACGCTCTTCGCCCAGCAGATGGCCGCGCGGGCACAGCTGGAGCAGATGCGCCGCGCGCTGCCGCCGGGCGTGAGCCACGAGGGGCCGGACGATCCGCGCGCCGCGGGCGGCCGCACGGGCGGCCCGTACCTGTAACCCGTACGCAGTACACGTCAAGGGCCCGGCGTCGGACGCCGGGCCCTCTCACATGTGGTCCACACGAGGTCGGACAGCTCGCGGGGCGATCCCTACGCCGGGTTGCCGGTGGAGACCTTGAGCTCGATCTCGGGCATGTCCTTCGGGTCGACGTCCGTGCCGGCGGAGGGGAACTGGTCCATGACCGCCCCGTCGCCGTAGGTGTTCTCGTTGACCTTCGTGATCTTGTACGGCCAGCCGGCGGCCTGGAAGCACTCCTTGACCGAGCCGATGTACTTGAACTTGAAGTTCGGCACCTGGATCTTGTCGGGGTCGTTGTACGACTCCTGCGGTTCGGAGCACTCGGTCGACTCGATCGTCTTGGTGGTGTCCGGGGCGCGGTAGTCCGCCGCCTTCGTCGCCGCGGGCGAGGAACTGGTCCCGCCGCCCTTGGCGTCGTCGTCGCTGCCGCCGCTCATCGTGAGACCGGCGATCAGACAGCCGACCGCCACAACGGCCACGACGGCCGACCCGATGAACACGGTCCTGCTGTTCCTGCGCCCGCCGCCCGAGGACACCGTGGTCGACGGCTGCGGGCTGAGGTTGTACGCGGGCGCGGTGTGCGGCGCCTGCTGGTGGTTGTACGCGGGAGCAGGCGTCTGGTAGCCGCCCTGCTGCGGGTAGCCGTAGGACGAGGCCGGCGTCGGAGCACCGTACGGGTTCGGGGTCGGCGCGGGCTGGTAGGGCGTCTGGACGTTCCCCTGCGGCGGCGGGGTGCTCTGGCCGACCGGCGGGAACACCGCGGAGCCGACGCCCGCGCCGCTGGACGTCTGCGCGCCCGGGACGATGCTCGGCGGGGCCGGCTGGAAGGACGCGGCGACGCGCAGGCACTCGTCACGCATGGCGACGGCGGTCGGAAAACGCTCGTTCGGGTTCTTCTTCAGCGCACGGGCGACGAGCGCGTCGACGGCCGGCGGCAGCGCCCGGTTGATCGAGGAGGGAGCCACCGGCTCCTCCTGCACGTGCGCGTACGCGATCGCAAGCGGTGAATCGGCCTCGAACGGCAGCCGCCCGGTGACCAGTTGGAACAGCATGATGCCGACCGAGTACAGGTCGGAGCGGGCGTCCACCCCGCGCCCCAGGGCCTGTTCGGGCGAGAGGTACTGCGGGGTGCCCACGACCATGCCGGTCTGCGTCATCGACGTGACCCCGGACTGCATGGCGCGCGCGATGCCGAAGTCCATCACCTTGACCACGCCGCGCTTGGTCATCATCACGTTGCCCGGCTTGATGTCGCGGTGGACCAGCCCCATCTCGTGGCTGATCTCCAGGGCGGCCAGCACGTCCGCGGTGATCTTCAGCGCCTTGTCGGCGGGCATCGCGCCCTGCTGGCGCACGTCCTCGTCGAGCACCGAGCCGAGCGGGCGGCCCTCGATGTACTCCATGACGATGTAGGGCGTCGTCAGGCCCTCGACCTCGTCCTCGCCCGTGTCGAAGACGGAGACGATGTTGGTGTGCGTGAGCTTGGCCACGGCCT
Organism: Streptomyces sp. NPDC037083; assembly: GCF_055606485.1. NCBI lineage: Bacteria > Bacillati > Actinomycetota > Actinomycetes > Kitasatosporales > Streptomycetaceae > Streptomyces > Streptomyces sp. NPDC037083. The sequence goes on from NZ_JBVJSQ010000012.1 coordinate 315,894, forward strand.
GGGCCTCGCGGCGGAAACGCTCGCGGAAGGCCTGCTCGCGGCCGAGTTCGGTGTGCAGCGTCTTCACCGCGACCTGACGGTCGAGCACGGCGTCGTAGGCGAGGTGGACCGAGGCCATGCCGCCCTCGCCGAGCAAGTCGCGCAGCTGATAGCGGCCGCCGGCGAGCGCCCGCCCCGCGTACCGGCCCTGCGCGCCGTCCTGGCTCATCTTCTGCGTCCCCCGTAGGCCTTCTGGCGCCATCGACTGTTGTTGATCGAAAGAGCTATTCCCGGCCAAGTCTGCCGCAGGGCACTGACACGTCAAGTTCGGTGCCCGTTCCGTGACCCTACGAGAAAGAAGCGTCGCGGAAGCGTTACAGGTGCCGTACGGCCGGTACACAGAATTTGCACGCCGGCAGGGAGTACAGGTTTGATGACCGGTCCGTCCCAGACCGGCGCCCGGGTCCGCCCCGGGGATCGTTCCGGGGATCGTCCCGGACCAGCGGCTTGCGCAGAGGCTGTAGCGTGGCCGACGGAGACCGTGACAACACCGCGCGCACCGCGGGCAGAAACGACGGCGAGGACTGATGGCACAGCAGCGCGCTCAGGGCCCGTCCGACCCCGAGGCGACTGGCGGCGGTATGTCAGATGCGCCGGAGAACTGGGGCAACGGAGGGCTGGTCGGGGACGGCCGTTACCGGCTGACCCGCAGACTCGGCCGGGGCGGCATGGCCGAGGTGTTCGCGGCCGAGGACGTACGTCTCGGCCGCACCGTCGCGGTCAAACTGCTGCGCGCCGACCTCGCCGAGGACCCCGTGTCCAAGGCCCGCTTCACGCGCGAGGCCCAGTCGGTGGCCGGCCTCAACCACCACGCGATCGTCGCCGTGTACGACTCCGGCGAGGACTTCGTGGGCGGCCAGAGCGTGCCGTACATCGTGATGGAGATCGTCGAGGGGCGCACGATCCGCGACCTTCTCCTCAACGCCGAGGCGCCGGGTCCCGAGCAGGCCCTGATCATCACCTCCGGTGTCCTGGAGGCGCTGGCCTACTCGCACCAGCACGGCATCGTGCACCGCGACATCAAGCCCGCCAACGTGATCATCACGCACAACGGCGCCGTCAAGGTGATGGACTTCGGCATCGCGCGCGCCCTGCACGGCGCGTCCACGACGATGACGCAGACCGGCATGGTCATGGGAACCCCGCAGTACCTCTCCCCGGAGCAGGCGCTCGGCAAGGCCGTCGACCACCGCTCCGACCTGTACGCCACGGGCTGTCTGCTGTACGAACTGCTCGCGCTGCGGCCCCCCTTCACCGGCGAGACCCCGCTGTCCGTGGTCTACCAGCATGTCCAGGACATCCCGGTGCCGCCGTCGCAGACCTCGAACGGCGAGTGCCCGCCAGAGCTCGACGGTCTCGTCATGCGCTCCCTCGCCAAGGACCCCGACGACCGTTTCCAGACGGCGGAGGAGATGCGCGGCCTCGTCCAGTACGGGCTGCAGATGCTGTACGACCAGGGCGGTCACACCGGCACCTGGAACACCGGCCCGGTGAGCGCGCCCGGCGGCGCCGGCACACCCGCCGGGGGCTTCGCGAGCACCACGACCGTGCTGCCGCACGGCGCCGACGGTTCCAGCAACACCTCGCAGATCCCGCAGCCGATCCTGCCGGCCGGGTACGGCGGCGGTGACGACGGCGGCTTCGAGGGGCACGGCAACAGGGGCAGCGGCCGCGGCAAGCTGTGGATCCTGGCCGTCTTCGCGGTGATCGCCATCGCCGCGGGCGTCGCGCTCGCGCTGAACGGCAAGGGCGACGGCACCGGCGGCGGTGAGACCTCCAAGCCGCCGTCCGCCTCGGCGTCCGCTTCGGACGACACGTCCAGCGAGTCGCCGAGCGACGAGGCGACCGGCACGTCCAGCGACGACTCCTCGGACGACAACACCGGCTCGGACCCCGACCAGAACTACTCCCCGTCCTACAAGCCGTCGTACTCCCCGTCCTCTACGCCGTCCCCGTCGGCCACGGGCGAGCCGACCGACGAGGAGACGCAGACCCAGCCGTCGGACGAGCCCAGCGACCCGGAGACCCAGCCGAGCGACCCGGCCACGGGCGACGAGACGGGCGGGACCGACCCGGGCAACACCAGCCTCGGCGGCGGCCTCGGTGGCTGACTGACCGGAGCCACCGCTCTCTCTCCTCACCACGCGCGCGTGGGCCCGTGACAGGGCCCCACGCGCGCGTGCGCGTTCAGGAGAGTCCACGTGCGCGTGCGCGTTCATGGGGGGTCAGGCGGTGAGGGGGCCAGGGGCCCCGGATCGCCCTCTCCGGCCTCGGGTCCACCGTCCGTAGGCCCCGAGCCCATCGTCCGAAGGCCCCGAGCCCATCGTCCGAAGGCCCCGAGCCCACCGTCCGAAGGCTCCGGGGTCAGTCTGTGAACGCCCCGCACACCGCGTCGTACTCCCGGGTCCACCACACGGCCAGGGCCGAGGCCGCCGGGAACTGGGAGTCGGCGCGGGTGTCGCCGCGCTCGTAGTGCCAGCGCAGCATCCAGAAGTCGTTCAGGCGCTCCCACCACACGCGGTGCACGGCCGCCGCGAGCTCGCAGGGCGTGGCCGCGGTCACGCGCCGGTACGCGCGTGCGTACTCCCTCGCCTTCGGCAGGTCGAGCGTGCCGTCGGGCCGGACGAAGAAGATCGCGGCCGCCCGGACGGCCTCCTCAGCGCGCGGCTGCACACCGAGCCGGTCCCAGTCGACGATGGCGGCGGGGGCGTCCCCTCGGTAGAGCAGGTTGAACGGGTGGAAGTCCCCGTGCACCCAGCCCACCGGGCCGCCCGGCGGGGGACGCCGGTCCGCATGCCGTTCCAGGAGCGTGCGCCGCTCCAGGAGGCGATGGCGGGCGAGCTCGTCGAACGGGTCCGCGGGGCGGTGGCGGCGCACGCGCGCGAGGAGATCGTCGATCAGGACGAAGGTGTCGGCGGGGTCGGGGCTCGCGGCGGTCGCTCCGGATCCGCCAGGCCCGGCGGATCCGACGGGCCCGGCGGATTCGACGGGTTCGACGGGGCCGGGTGGCCCGGAAGACCCAGGCGGCCCGTAAGGCCCACGCGGTCGCGGTCCGGGAGACCCGGGTGGTCCGGCGGGAGCGGTGCTCCGCGGGTAAGGAGGGCGCTCGGCGCGGGCCGCGCGCCTGGCGGGGGTGGTGCGCTCCGGTTCGTGCGCCGGAGGCACCCGATCTCCGCGCCCCTGGGGACCGTGCCCTCCGTGCGCCCGCATCACGTGCTCCAGGCTGGCGTGCACCACCCCCAGCAGCGCTCCCAGGCGGCCGCACTGGACCGGGGTGAGCTGGGCGCCGTGGCGGTGCCGGCCCTCGATCCACGGGTGGAGGGCGTAGGCGTGGCCGCCCACGACGGCGACCGTGCGGCCGTCGTGGCCGGGCAGCGGAGGGGCCACCGGGACGCCCAGATCGGCCAGCCGCTCGGTGGCCCGGTGCTGGCGGGCGATGGAGGCGGGGTCGGCGGTGTCCGGATCGAAGTGGTGCTTGAGGAAGTAGCGGCCGTGGGTGGTGCGCAGCCGGTAGCCGCGGTTCAGCAGCCCTTCCTCGACGGGCTCGCAGGCGAGCGCGGAGCCGGCGGCGTACCGACGGACAGAGCGCCCAAAGGGGGCGCATGGGGCACGGGCGGTGGTACACAGGAGCGCGGCACGCGCCCGATGCTAGGGCACTCCCCGCGCCCGTGAGCTGGGCGTTGTCACAGAAAGTCACGGAAGGTCAACAGGTGTCACAGGCGGTCGCTTCAGGTCGCCCGCAGACCCGCCACGCCCGCGTCGGGGGGACCCCATTGAGCCGGGTGGCCGGAACGCGCCGGGGCGCGTCCGCCGCCGTGTCGCCTCGCCGACCCGCCCGAGGTCGCTGCCCAGGCCTCTTCCCGTGGCCTGGGTGGCCGGGATAACGTGCCGTTGCTCCGGCCTCCTGCAAGGCTGTGACCAGGCTCTCTCCCGACTTTGCCGATTTACTTGGAAATCCAAGCAAAAACGCAGGTCAGGAGGGGTTTCACAGAAATGTGGAGCACTGGGTAACGTGTTGAACGCAGGGCGCTCGCCGGGGCACCTGTCACGCCTGGTCCGACCGAGTGGCACCCACCCCGTGCACGGGTGTCGGAAACAGGTGAGCCGCTCCCCCAGGCCCTCAAAGGGCTGGGGGACCCCCAGTCACCCGGCGACCCCGGGGGCCGGACCGACGGAGGAGCACACGTGACCGTGGAGAGCACTGCCGCGCGCAAGCCGCGACGCAGCGCCGGAAGCAAGGCCGGCACCACCGGCGCCGAGCGCACCACCCGCGCCACCGCCCGCAAGAGCGCCGAGCCCGAGCTCGTGCAGCTGCTGACGCCGGAGGGCAAGCGGGTCAAGAACGCCAAGAACGCCGAATACGCCAAGTACGTCTCCGGTGTCACGCCCGAAGACCTCCGCGGCCTCTACCGCGACATGGTGCTCACCCGCCGTTTCGACGCCGAGGCGACCGCCCTGCAGCGCCAGGGCGAACTCGGCCTGTGGGCCTCGCTGCTCGGCCAGGAGGCCGCCCAGATCGGCTCCGGCCGGGCCCTGCGCGACGACGACTACGTCTTCCCGACCTACCGCGAGCACGGCGTCGCCTGGTGCCGCGGGGTCGACCCGACCAACCTGCTCGGCATGTTCCGTGGTGTGAACAACGGCGGCTGGGACCCCAACAGCAACAACTTCCACCTCTACACCATCGTCATCGGCTCCCAGACGCTGCACGCGACCGGGTACGCGATGGGCGTGGCCAAGGACGGCGCGGACAGCGCGGTCATCGCGTACTTCGGCGACGGCGCCTCCAGTCAGGGCGACGTGGCGGAGTCCTTCACCTTCTCCGCGGTCTACAACGCGCCGGTGGTGTTCTTCTGCCAGAACAACCAGTGGGCGATCTCCGAGCCCACCGAGAAGCAGACCCGCGTCCCGCTCTACCAGCGCGCGCAGGGTTACGGCTTCCCGGGCGTGCGCGTGGACGGCAACGACGTCCTGGCCTGCCTGGCGGTCACCCGGTGGGCGCTGGAGCGGGCCCGCAACGGCGAGGGCCCCACCCTCGTCGAGGCGTACACGTACCGCATGGGCGCCCACACCACCTCCGACGACCCGACGAAGTACCGGGCCGACGAGGAGCGCGAGGCCTGGGAGGCGAAGGACCCGATCCTGCGCCTGCGCCGCCACCTGGAGGCGTCAAACCACACGGACGAGGGATTCTTCGCGGAACTCGAGGCGGAGAGCGAGGCGTTGGGCAGGCGAGTGCGCGAAGCGGTCCGCGCCATGCCGGACCCGGACCGCTTCGCCATCTTCGAGAACGTGTACGCGGACGGACACGCGCTGGTCGACGAGGAGCGGGCCCAGTTCGCCGCGTACCAGGCGTCGTTCGTGACGGAGTCCGAGAGCGGCTTCGCCGCGGGTACGGGGGGAAACTGACATGGCGGAGAGCGTGACCACCAAGAACCTGGCCCTGGCCAAGGCGATCAACGAGTCGCTGCGTCATGCCCTGGAGGCGGACCCGAAGGTCCTGATCATGGGTGAGGACGTCGGCAAGCTGGGCGGG